>DFZN01000005.1 GCA_002382735.1 bacterium UBP11_UBA4055 | reverse complement strand
ATCCGCAGTTATATTATTAACTGTTACTGCTTGAACCGCCTGGCCTAGTATTACACTTTCAGATCCTTTTATAGCAACTTCTACTATAGCATTGTAAGATTTCACTTCGTTATACTTACATGTGGAAGGTTTGCTTTTTGATACGATGTTAGCTTTTGTTGATAAATCCTCATCTGTCCATCCTGTATCCCATGTCCCGTCTCCGTCAAAATCCCACCTGTATACAGGAATCTGACTAAGTTCATCCCTTGTGAAACTGGCAACAAATTCAAAAGTATCTATTATCCTTCCGTTACTTGAACTATAGCCTATGGTCACACCCGTTAAATTAGTCAGTGTAAAATTATGCGTCGTTGTGCCAACTTGCACAAATTCGCTGCCGCGTGTTTCTCTAATTACCAGATTTGATGTGTAAGTTTTAATTTCTGTAAACTTATGTGTGCTAGTGTTAGTAGATAATGTATCAACAATCAAGTTACCTAAATCATCATACAGCATTGTCTCGCTAAGCCATCCTGTATCCCACTTGCCATCTCCGTCATAATCCCATTTATATTGAAGTACTGTCCCCGTTTCAACATCGTCTACTACCGCTTGGAATTCAAAAATATCAAGAAGAGTTGTACTTTCATTTTTTAGCGATACTGTCACTTTGATTGGTTCTACAACGATTTCCTTCGAATAAGATCCGATGAATGTATTGCCCACAGAAAAACCAACAGTTGCGTTAAAAGATCCTATTGATTTGTATTTCCATGTAGCCTTTGTCTCTTTAACCCAATCAGTATCGTAAACGCCGTCACCGTCAAAATCCCAAGCAAACAAAAAATCGCCTGTTGCAACATTCGCTTCAGCTTCTTCGACCAATGCTTCAAAGGTGAATGTTGTTATTATTGATTGGCTTGAATCTGCTATAGATATAACAACATCATATTCGGCAGGATCAGGTCCTATAATGTCATTATTGTCACTCGAGCATGCGTAGAAGAACAACGCAACCATAATCATGCTTAACACGATCATAAACAGCTTCTTCATTAAATCCTCCATAATATTATTTTAATTAAAATCTCTCAACGACCATCACACCCTTATTTACGGGTTTTAAATAATTTGCACCATTTTTCTTACAAAAGCAAATATTTTTTTATTTTTTAATAAGTTCATAATTCATTTCTTCGACGCAGAGAAAAATTGAATTTCCTGTCGGCAGCAGTTTTAACAATGTATTCCAAGCTCTGATCGAAAATAATTGATGCTTTTAAGTTGTCATGCAGAACAATGATCGAATTACTTGTCAGATATGAATCTGTCAGCCTTCTGACTGTCGCAAAATCACCCGTATGATCCCCTGAAAGAATTGTCCAGAGCATCAGCTTCATCCCGTTATCTGAAACCGCCCTGATCGTGTTTGTATTGAACCAGCCGTAAGGCGGCCTGAACATGATCGGGGATTGACCTGTCAGATCTTTGATAGTCTTATTCGTCCGCAGGATTTCCTTAGAACTGTCTCTCTGATTTTTGAAAATCATTCTTCTGTGGCGGTACCCGTGATTCTGAACGGAATGACCGGCTTTAATTATACTGTTGAATTCATCCGGATACTTTTCAATATTTTTTCCTGTGCAGAAAAAAACAGCTTTGATACCAAACCTTTCCAAACTTTGAAGGACTTTCCCTGTATTTTCCGAAGGGCCGTCATCGACAGTAATAATGATCTCATTCTCCTCATTTTCCCATATTATACCGCTGAAGAGTTTTCTTATTATCATAGGAGGTTTATACAAAAAGTCCATT
Organism: bacterium UBP11_UBA4055; assembly: GCA_002382735.1. Classification (GTDB taxonomy): domain Bacteria; phylum UBA4055; class UBA4055; order UBA4055; family UBA4055; genus UBA4055. Next base: position 10,137 of record DFZN01000005.1, on the reverse strand, counting down.
ATTCTTCAAGTTCCGGAAATTTTACGGACTTCGCCATAAGATCAAGCTGTATCAGAAATGGATACTTCTTTTTTGAAGGTGCAAAAACAGCACCGTCGATCAGATAAAATGTCCCGCCTTTTATAAAAGCGTACGCAAAAAAAGGACCTCCTCCTTCGATGTATTCCCATATTCCCTGAACTTTGAATCCGTCGGGAACGAAAGTCGAATCCGGTTTAAAACTGATGACCTCAGGGTTGACCCTCACACTGTCGCCGAATTCTCTGCCTATTCTGTCCCGAGCCTGTATAACATTCTCCTGGAAAGACAGCCCAGAATCATATTTTGTTCTCAGAACCGTAAGCCACCTGTCCGGATTGAAACGCCTGTATCTTATGAACCTTTCGTTCTTTTTACCTTCATTTATTATAACAAAATCGTGAGGTATGAAAATTTCGAAGTTATAATCTTTTTTAGTGATATCCTGAGCATTTTTATTATTGTATTTTGTGTCGAACAGCCTTTTCTTTACATCCGATATCATTCTTCCGTTAAAAATATCAAAAACCTTTTCAGAGAAAGTTTCCAGATACCCTCCGAGGTGGATGTTTTTCGAGTCCATAAGAAACAAAACTGTCTGTCCTCTTGACCAGATATCTTCCTTTACGGCATAATAGTAATCCCCGTTCCTGACACCGCCAATGATATTTTCGGAGAGCATTTTCTTTATAAACTGTGCCTCTGAAGTCTCTGTATCGACATTAACGAGAAGAATTAAAAACCTGTATTTATTTGAACCCTGATAAAATTCATCCAGATCTATCCTTCTGATATTGAACCTGTTTTCTTCCATTGGTGTAAAGATCGGGTCGTTATAGATCTTCTCAAGCTGAGGTTTATGCATATCGAATGTTTCCTGATCTGAAAGCACAAGTATCAGGTCGTCAGGACCTATAGCCGGGCGTTTCAAATTTGTACATGAGGCAATTACCAGCACTGCTGATAAAATTAATAATCCTGAAAGTCTATTTTTTGTCGGCAATGTTCACTCCCATTTTTAAAAGTTCATCCCTTATTCTGTCGGCTTCAGCCCAGTTCTTTTCTGTTCTGAATTTGTTTCTTTGCTCAATAAGATCGTTTATTACTTTCTGATCATCAGCTGTAAATTCTTTTTCTTTCTTCTCATCGAAGTCGAATACCATGAATATTTCATTTATTTTTTTCATGAATCCGATCACAGAACCTCTGCCCTCTTCAGAGAAATTTCCTGAATCAATCTTTTTCCTAACAGCCTTAATGAACCCGAAAAGAGAAGCAAGAGCCATACTGATGTTCAGATCATCGTCCAATCCTTTTTCGAACTGCTGCCCGGTTGATTTAACCACCTCCGGTATCCCGTCATCCGCCTGAGTTACATCTGCTTTCGTTACAGCCTGAATAAAGCCATTGAATTTGTCGATCGTCTTTTGTGATTCTATCAGCTGGTCTTCAGTGAAATTGAGTTTTGAACGATAGTGGGCCGAGATGAATGTGAATCTGATCGAATCCGCAGAAAATCCTTTGGCAATCAGGTCCTGTACAGTAAAGAAATTGCCCAGCGATTTACTCATTTTTTCACTATTGACCACTACCCTGCTCTTGTGAATCCAGTAATTTACGAATTTCTTTCCGTTCGCGGTCTCGGACTGCGCGATCTCGCTTTCGTGGTGAGGGAACTTGTTGTCCTCACCTCCTGTATGGAAATCCAGGGTTTCGCCGAGGTATTTTTTGCTCATCGCGCTGCACTCAAGGTGCCAGCCCGGAAAGCCCGGTCCCCAGGGGGAGTCCCATTTCATGATGTGCGCCTCGTTCTTTCCGACGAGCTTTTTCCATACGGCGAAATCGAAAGCGGAACGCTTGTCCTCATTCACTTCCACCCTTGCTCCAGCCTGGAGTGCGTCAAGCGTGTTACCTGAAAGCTCACCGTATTTCGGGAACTTCGATATGTCGAAATAGATACCATCTGATGTTTCGTAAACCACACCTTTCTCCTCAAGGACTTTTACCATTTCGATCATTTCCTGAATATGCTCGGTAGCCCTGGGATATTTGAAAGCAGGCAGTATCTTTAAAGTTCTCATATCTTTCATGAACAGGTCTTCGTAGTATCTAGCTATCTCCCAGACGGTCTTGTTCTCCCGTTTTGAAGCAGCCTCCATCTTATCTTCACCTGAATCTGAAAGCTCATTGTCGTCAGTCAGATGCCCGACATCGGTGATATTCATTATCCATTTGACTTCGAATCCCTTGTATCTCAGATATCTAACAAGAAGATCAGCCATCAGAAATGCTGAGAAATTCCCTACATGAGCATTACTGTAAACGGTGGGTCCGCAAGTGTAGATCCTTACTTTACCATCTTCCACAGGCTTAAAGACCTCTTTTTTCTTTGTCAGGCTGTTATATATCCGGAGCATTTGTTACCTCAAATAATTCTACTTTGGTCGATAAGCAGAAAAATAAATAAAATTTGGATAATTTGCAACGAGTTAGTATATTTATTTTGATCAAACTCCGGAGGTGCTGATGAAATCCTGCAGAGAATGCGGCAACGAAGTATCCGAATCAGCTCAAATCTGCCCCAAATGCGGAGCTCCAAAACCCGCTGACGAAAAGTGGACTGGGACGGATTCGGGTGGGAATACAAAAGCAAGTTTGAAGTATTCGGGTTACCGCTTGTACATATTTCGTTCAAATACCGCAGGAACAGAACCCCTGTTGTCGCAAAAGGGATTATCTCAATAGGACAGATCGGGATCGGTTTCTTCAGCCTCGGACAGCTTACTATCGCTTATTATGCTCTTGCGCAGATAGCTTTTGCGAACTCACTTATGGTGGGATCTCGAAGCTGGCCGGCCATCCGAACGGTGCAAGACAGGTCGTTAGAATTCTTTCTTCAATGTCCGAAAAACACAAATTAGCTTGGCATCGTGTCATTAATTCCAAAGGTGAACTGCCGAGACTTAATCCAAATATGTTCCGTGAGCAGAAAGATATTCTTGAGAAAGAAAAAGTTGTAGTGAGCGAAGACGGTAAAGTCGATCTTAAGAAATATCTGTGGGATGGAAATTAATTTTATTTTAAATTCATCATTATTATCGAAAAGATTATCATTCCTACAGCAAAGGCATTTTTACGGCTGAGTTTTTCCCTGAAAAGAAATACCCCTCCGAGATTAATAAGAACGATCGTCCCTGAGCTGTATATAGGAAAAGCGATGGAAGCGCTTGAAAGTATTGCAAGAAACAGATAAAGCAACTTAAAAACTCCGTCAAAATTTCTGAAGAATTATATTGTAAAAACAATAAATAATCAATATATTCCGACCCTAATTTAATTCACGCATGCAGGAACATGAAAAAGTTAAGAAATATCGCAATTATAGCCCATGTTGACCACGGGAAGACCACCCTCATTGACGCAGCGCTTAAGCAGACAGGTTTTTTCAGGGAAAACCAGAAGATCGAAGAAAGAATAATGGACTCGAACGACATAGAAAAAGAAAGAGGGATTACGATTTTTTCAAAAAATGCCGCCATACATTACAAAGATTATAAAATAAATATCGTAGATACTCCCGGTCATGCTGATTTCGGCGGAGAGGTACAGCGAATAATGATGATGGTCGATTCTGTTCTTCTGCTTGTTGACGCGTTTGAAGGTCCGATGCCCCAGACGAAGTATGTACTGAAAAACGCTCTTCAGCTGGGACTGAAACCAATCGTAGTCATAAATAAAATAGACCGGCCTAACTGCACTCCTCATGAAGTGCTTGATAAAGTGTTCGATCTTTTTATTGAGCTCAACGCAACGGATGCCCAGCTGGACTTCCCGATAATCTACGCATCAGCCAAAAAAGGGATCGCAAAATACAATCTCGATGATGATAACGAAAATCTGATACCTTTGCTTGAAACAATAATAAAAAGCGTAAAAGAACCCGACGGCAACGAGGACGGCCCTTTTCAGTTCCTAGTTTCCGCTATTGAGTATGACAATTATCTCGGTAAGATCGGGACCGGTAAGATCCACAGGGGCAAAGCAAAGCTGGGCGATGAGGTCGTTCTTCTAAAAAGGGACGGGCAGAGAGTAATTTACAGAATATCGAAACTGTTCGTATATGAAGGACTTAAAAAGACGGAAACAAAATCAGCCTCGGCAGGAGACATCATATCTCTGGCCGGACTTGCGCAGATTGATGTTGGAGAGACCGTTACCGACAAAGATCATCAGGAACCGCTTCCGCTTATTAATGTTGATGAGCCTACTCTGGCAATGAGATTTCTTGTAAACGATTCCCCTTTCGCCGGGATTGAAGGCAAATGGGTCACTTCAAGGAATATATGGAACAGACTGGAGCACGAACTTCAGACCAATATAAGCATCAGGATCGAGAAAACAGACCTCCCCGACCAGTTCATCGTGAAAGGCAGAGGGGAACTTCAGCTTGGTATCCTGATCGAAAATATGAGAAGGGAAGGATATGAATTCGCTGTATCGAAACCTAAAGTGATTTACAGAGAGCTGGAAGGAAAGGTTACCGAACCTATTGAGCTTGCAATGATAGATGTCGCCGATGAATATACGGGCGTGGTAATAGAAAAGCTTGGCATAAGAAAGGGTGAACTCCTTAATCTGGTTCAGGGTGGTGACGGATACACAAGACTTGAGTTTAAAGTCCCTGCGAGAGGACTGATCGGATTCTCAAATGAATTCATGACCGAAACCAGAGGAACAGGAATACTTAACCATTCTTTTTACGAATATGAATTTTACAAAGGCGACATTCCTAAAAGGACAAGAGGCGTTCTGATATCTCTCGAGCAGGGTGTCGCGGTAGCCTACTCCCTGTGGAACCTTCAGGACAGAGGTGAGATGTTCCTCACTCCGGGAACTGAGGTCTATACAGGAATGATAGTCGGAGAACACTCAAGAGAAGACGATCTCGATGTCAATGTGATAAAAAATAAAAAGATGTCCAATGTGAGAGCGTCCGGCGCAGACGATGCCATAAAACTTTCTCCGCCCAGAATAATGTCGCTTGAGCAGGCAATGGAATATATTGAAGACGATGAGCTGATCGAAATTACACCCGAGAATATAAGACTGAGAAAAAAATATCTTGACATTAATGAAAGAAAAAGACACAACAGAATGAAAAACAAAGGAAATGATGAAAGAATTTAGGGAAGCCGGACTGCGTGAAGAGATAATCGACGCCATCTCGGAAATGGGTTTTGTAAAACCGACGCCGATCCAGGACAAAACGATATCGCACCTTCTCGCTTCGGACAGAGACCTGATCGGTCTTGCGCAGACAGGAACAGGTAAAACGGCGGCTTTCGGGCTTCCGATTATCCAAAGGATCGATCCCCGAAGCAGGGATACTCAGGCACTTATACTATGCCCGACAAGAGAGCTCTGTATGCAGATCACAAAAGATTTTAACAGCTATTCAAAATACCTTCCGAAAATATCTGTAGCCGCGGTTTACGGCGGTGCAAGCATAGATACGCAGATACGCGCGCTCAAAAAAGGAGTTCATATTGTTGTCGGAACGCCGGGAAGAGTCCTTGATCTTATACACAGGCGTTGCCTGATGATCGACACTATCTCGTTCCTTGTTCTCGACGAGGCGGATGAGATGCTTAACATGGGCTTTAAGGAAGATCTCGACACTATACTTTCATCCGCTAAATCTGAAAGACAGACAATGCTTTTTTCGGCTACTATGCCAAGAGAGATAGCGCAAATCGCAAAGAACTATATGAGAGATCCCGAAGAGATCTCGGCCGGCCAGAAAAATGCGGGAGCTGAGAATGTCGAGCACCACTATTATCTTGTCCATGCGAGAGACAGATATCTGGCCCTCAAAAGAATAGCAGATGTGAATCCTGATATCTACGGGATCATTTTCTGCAGAACCAGAGAGGAGACCCAGGATGTAGCCGACAAACTGATCGCAGACGGTTACAATGCTGACGCACTTCACGGCAACCTGTCGCAGGCGCAGCGCGACCAGGTCATGAACCGTTTCAGAACCGGCCACCTTCAGCTTCTTGTCGCGACGGATGTTGCCGCAAGGGGAATAGATGTGAATAATCTGAGCCACATAATAAACTACAACCTGCCTGACGATCCCGACATTTATCTTCACAGGAGCGGAAGGACCGGAAGAGCGGGAAGAAGCGGGATATCGGTATCTGTCGTTCACATGAAGGAGAAATCAAAGCTGAGAATGATTGAGCAGAGATCAAAGATCAGATTCGAACAGAAAAAAGTGCCCGGCGGAATAAATATCTGCGAAATGCAGCTTTTTAATCTTGTAGACAAAGTTGTCAACGCCGAAGTAAATAAGGCACAGATAGAAAGGTTCTTGCCGTATATTTTTGAAAAGCTCGGAGAATTTGACAGGGACATTCTCATACAAAAATTTATTTCGCTTGAATTCAACCGCTTTCTCGAATATTACAAAGACGCGCCTGATCTTAACCAGAATGTACAGGCAGTCAAAAGCACTGACAGAGACAGAGGGAGAGATAATTATATACCTGCCAGGTCAGGCAAACAAGGAAGTTTCTCAAGATTCTTCATTAATGCAGGATCTAGAGACGGCCTCGACAAACCTGCCATGATAAAACTGATCGCGACTCACCTTAGAAACAGGGACATTGAGATCGGAAAAGTTGACCTTTTGAAGAATTTTTCATTTTTTGAGATAGAGAGCAGCTATGACAGAGAAACTTTAAAAGCTTTTTCCGGTGCAGAATTTAAAGGAAGACCTCTTAATGTTGAACTTACCGATAAAAAGCCGTTTGACAAACCTCCTGAAAAAAATAAATTCAAGCAAAAAAAATAGAAAAAGAAAGCGTTTATTAGTAAAACATTTGCTGAATAACAAATCACAACTTAAGTTTCTCTAATATTTTATCAAAATACTAAGATATTTCCGCTTGCATTATAGGATCACTCTCAAAATATCAAATAAAATACTTGACAAGGTTCTAAAATATAATGACATTTATCATTGTAGTAAAAATACAGAAACAAAAATAAAGAGGTAGAGCACAGCATTAAATTGGCATATTGATAATTTGCTTAAATTATCTTGTCGCCCTCAAAATACCACAATCAAAGCAGAAGCGGCAGGAGAAGAAGCGAGTGTTCCGTATAACAGATATGGGGCACCGCCTCTTTATATCTTTTCTGCAGGCTGTGGTAGCCTTGAGGGGGGTATAACGGAGTGTCGGTGCCTGTATTTTTTATAGATAAAAGGCATCAGAGCTCAAAACAAAGGAGGCGATGTCTTTATGAATGAGTAATGAAAAAGAGAGTATGAGTAATTAAAAAACCAAAAGAGGATGAAAATGAAGAAAAACATAATAATCGTAGCTGTAATACTCGTATTAGCTTTATTTGCTTCAATAAACGCAATGAGCGGTGACGGTGGAAATGTGCCTGAACAAAACGAAAAAGGAACGGAAAGTGTGCAGGTTCAGAGCGAGCAGGTGCAACAGGCTGTAAAAGAAGTACAAGAAGAGCCAGCTGTGGTAAGCGTGCAGGAAGAAAAATCCGATGAAAAGGTGACAGTAAAAGATCAACTTGGAATTGATACGGGCATGACTGAGAAAGAGTTTGAAGAATTTAAGACAGATTTTATAAAAAAAGCTAAAGAAATTGGATTACCTGAGGGTCGTGACGGATTTAATTCTTACTTTAAACTTAAAATCAATTTGAATGTGTACGAAGAGTTAAAAAATAATGGAGTTGATGTAAAGTTGTATGGTTTTCCAACATCTAAATCTCATCTTGAGGATGCAGTATTTTCCGATATTGTTTTAATAGGTGAAATTTATAATAGATCCTATGTTGAAAACAAAACATTTTTCAAATCTTTTTATAGTGTGAAGGTAATTGAAATCTTTAAAGGTGAAGAATTCATTAAAGACGAATTCAGAAATAAAATCTCTGTTCTTTCAAAAAATGGCAAGAATTTCTTCTCATCAGATGAAACTGAGATGCAAATTGGAGAAAAGAGATTATTCTTTCTTAATTACAAATTAGGAGAAGAAGATAGGTTCGCAACTAGAGGAAACGCAGAAAGACTTATAATAGATAATAGTCTCTATTCTGCATCTGGTAAGATTTTGATTGGAAATTTAAAATCTGAGATTGATAAGATAAAAAGAATCATTGAAATAAATGATTCAAAGAATTTTTATAATCGCAGCTACAGATCAGAGGTGGAAAAATGAAAAGATTGTTAATTCCCTTACTTTTCGCAATCATTTTCAATGTGTATTGTTATGAATTATTGAATAAATGGCTAATTCCAGATTCAATAACAATAAATCAAACGGATACACTTTATAATCATGTTTTCCAAGGGACAAGAGATTCTTTAGCAAATTTTAATTTCAGCTCATGCATATCTGACATGAACTCAAATCTTGTTGACAGTTTGCCGGTATTAACTGCCGGAGGTATAGATAACAGTTCCGATTGTATTGTTCGTTACGCTCATATTTATGATCAGTTTGGTTCTTTTAGAGATGACTGGTATGGAATACACTCAACAGGATTGACAACTCAAGGTGAAATCGGTATTTTGACTATAACCTTAAACGATTCTGCTTTTGCACCGTGGGGCAATGTCTCACCTTCCTCTACTATGGTTGACATCAACACCACGCTCAGGCACGAATACGGCCACGGACTCGGCCTTGATCATAGCCAATATAGCACTAGTCTTATGTATGAACATACGGGCACATGGACTAATCCTATTGAATATATCGAAGAAGATGAAGTAAACGGTCTTAGGCATGTTTACACCCCACCGGAATTTATTACCGTCTTTACTTCGGATTCAACTTACGCTGTAAATACAAAAGATACAATAACTGTAATATTCAACGATACACTTGTGATTGACCTCAAAACCCCGGAAATGCTGACTTATCAGAGTGTTACTCCTCTTCCGTTAAAGATTTTCTCCTTCGTTAACGAGAAAGTTGATACAGATACGCTGAGATATGACACACTTTCTACAAACATATACAGAGTGAAGCTGGCAACCGATAGTTTGATGAGAAATTATGGAGGCAAATATAATCATTTCAGATCGTTTGTAAAAAAGAATTCAATGAATAACGACTGGACAAATTATATTTTACAAAAATCTCCATGCACAGAATTATACATCGAAGTAACTCCAAGATTAACTCTTACTAAGACCGATCCAGATAAATCAGACTACTTCGCAATAGACAGCCTTCATGTGTTTGAGGCTACCTGTACGGACGCGAACTGGAATGATTATCCTTATATGGAATCAATGAAATTCTACTACAAGAAAGACGGTGAAACGGGATATACGGAAATTCCCGAACCGCCTGTTAAAACGACATATTACACTCGCACATGGAATAGCGGGACATATACGGGCGAAGTACTGATTAAGGCGACAGCATCATATTATTCAGATGCAACTTACTCCCAATTATACGAAACCAGTGATTCAATTACTGTTAATATCTTTGACGGTGAGACCTGCGTGATCATTGACCCGAAGCCTGCGGCAGAGGAGTCGTGGGATTTTGAGTACGCACCATATATTTTCAGCGGATATTATTCTGACCATTCACTGGAATCCGAAGCAGTGTTCAAAACTACCCTTCAAGATGTAAAGAGCGGTTCTATGATCTTTAACGGAACCAGCTGGAGCGGATCCTATTTTGAATGGTGTACATGCCCGCATACAAAATACCATTGGGGCGGATATCTGGGTTATGAATGGCAATGGGGATATTATGTTACGACCGGTCATACGGGTGAAATAAACGGTATGGACGGCTGGCATAACACATATCCGTTTTGGGAAACTATCGACCCTGCAAAGAAAGATAAGGCCGGTATATGCAAGAAGGCACTGTTTTTCGACCATAAAAGAGAACCTAAGCCGGACTCTGAATCTGATGACGAAGCAGACAGTAAATCTGTGGATTTTTATGATAAAGGCTATTTCGATTATAATGATTATAAAGAGGAGTTATATCCGGGAATGTACAACGCCGCATTTCATGCGTATGATGTAAACGACGGCGTAACGGATATAGC
>DFZN01000030.1 GCA_002382735.1 bacterium UBP11_UBA4055 | reverse complement strand
CTGGGTTCAGATACAGCAGTGGACAGCAACTACGACCAATCCTGCATCGTTCAGTTCTGCGATACCTGCTCTTGACGGTCAGGCGAATGTCAAGCTGAAGTGGAACTATACCGGCACATACGGTTACTACTGGGATGTTGACGATATCCTAATAACAGGCACGATAACGCAGCTTGAGGCTCCTGCGAACATAGCTGTCGTGACCGCAACGGCATCAGAAGTAAATCTGGGCTGGGATGCTGTTACCGGTGCGACGACATACCATATCTACAGATCGACTGAACCATACAGCGGATTTGCAGAGATCGGAACATCGGGAACGAACAGTTATCGGGACACGAATGTTCTTACAGGGAACAAATATTTCTATTATGTCACTTCCGATAACGCGAAAGAACGGGAATAAGATTTGAAAAACAAACTGGGGAATCAAAGAATTATATTAACGCTGGCCTTATTTCTGGCCGGCGTTTCTTTTCTTGTTTATGAAGTCGTCTGGGACAGGATACTCTCCCTTTATCTGGGAGTAACGGTTTATGCCTCTACAATAGTAGTTTCATCCTATATGGCAGGACTGGCACTGGGAGCATATTTTATCGGAAGAGCTGCGGGTAAAGTTAAAAACGCTCCTGTTTTCCTAGCCTTACTTTTATCTTCGGCAGGACTTGTAAATACAGGTGTCTATTTTCTTCTTCATCTTCTGCCGGGTATTGCGGGAACATGGCAGTCGTATGTTTTCTCTCTGACGACAGTTTTTTTCTCAGCTTTCATTATCGGCGGAGTAATGCCCGTAGTAAGCAGAATATATGCGGGTCTAGGGGGCAGCTCATCGCAGTCTATCGGAAATACTTTCGCGGCTGATACGGTAGGGAGTGCTTCAGGCGGGATACTTGCGGGTTTTTTCCTGCTCGGATATGCAGGAATGAGGTGCAGTGTTATACTGATGTCGGTTCTTAATATATTTCTTGCGGTAATAATATTTTTCTTCATAAATACTATCCCGGAAAAACAGGAAGCTGTAAGGCAGACCAAAAAAGAAGCTTCTCCTTTATCATCCATGTCAATTTTCCTTATCACTTTCGTTACAGGATTAACAGGCTTGTCCGCGCAGATAGTCTGGATGAGGATATTCAGGATATACCTTACGAACACAAGCTACACATTCTCTCTGATAGTGTCGGTAGTGATCTTCGGATATTTTGTCGGCAGCATCATTTTCAAGAAGTTTTACCCGAAAGAAACAGAAGCAGGCAAAGTGCTGATCATGTCACTTTTCATATATGGATTATTTTTTGTTTCGGGAGTTATCATATTCATCAACGCGCCCGGCCTTATTATAATCCCTCTGCATGAAACCCTTTCAGACCCGGCGCTCAGGATTATGCTTCCGCCTGTGATCCTGTCTTTAATCACCGTACTGCCTCAATCAATAATATCAGGATTTTTATTCACAAGCGTAATAGAAGCTTATAAAGGTAAAAATATTTCGGAAAGGTTCGGCCGTGTTTACTTTTACAACACTGCGGGTGCTTTCATCGGTCCTTTTCTCGCGGCTTTTGTTCTTATACCGTATGCTGGTGTAGTCAGATCGCTGATCGTTCTTTCATTTCTTTCATGTTCAACTGCAGCCTGCCTGTCTTTCAAGTACAGAAAAAAAAGCACCTTGTTCAATTTTATTTCGGCAGGCGTAACGACAGTACTTCTGGCAGCCTTGTTCATACCGCAGATTAAAGTAATGCCTCCTTCATTCTCAATTTCTGAAAGGGAAATACTTTATTACAAAGAAACTGTGGAAGCCACTCTGGTCGTAGGAAAAGACAAAACTACCGGACTGAAATATACTTACTTCAATAATAATTCTGTGATCGGAAGCTCTTATGACGCGGTCAAAGCCGTAAAGCTACTCGGGCACCTCCCGTTTCTTGCATCCAAGGTGCCGGAAAAAGCGCTGATAGTCGGATTCGGGATCGGGGTCACGACCTCGACAGTTCTTCTGCATCCCGAAGTCCGCTCGGTGATCTGCGTCGAGCTGGCGGAGGACCTGAAAGAAGCGGCGGTCCTTTATGAAGATATTAATAACGATGTAGTCAATGATCCGCGGCTGACCATAATCGGGGACGACGGCAGGCATTTCCTTCAGAATTCGAAGGATAAATACGATCTGATATCTTCAGATCCGACGCATCCGGTTCTCGGCTCGGGTAACCTTTATTCTCAGGAGTATTTTCAACTCTGCTTCGATCATCTCTCAGATGACGGAATGGTCACGCAGTATTTGCCGATGCACAAGCTCCTTCCGAACGATTACGCAGGCATAATAAAGACCTTCAATTCGGTGTTTGAAAATACGACCGTCTGGCTCGGACATACTCACACCATTCTTGTCGGAACCAAAAAACCGCTCAGCATAGATTTCTCCGATTTCAAAGCCAAGGCGGCACTTATAAAAGATCAGTACCTATATAACGACCCGTACAGCCTTGCATCGTTCTTAATACTTGACAAAAATTCGATCAGCAAACTGACCGAAGGCTCGGAGATCTGTTCGGACGACCGTTCCTATCTTGATTTCTTCAAATTCGACAGCTTTTTGCCGGAAAACTGGGCATATAACGCAGAAAACATTCTTGATCATATTCAAAACACGGAAGTATTTTACAATGTTGACGATCCCGAAAAACTCAACAGGTTCAGAGCTTCGACTTCAATGGTTCTTCAGGCGCTTATCAGATCAATGAGCGGAGATATGCAGGGCTATGTCGCAAAGCTCTATGAAGCATTAAGGGTCACTCCCGAAAATCAGGAAATATCTTTCCTGATCAGGCTCGAGGGGATAAAATCAAATAATTAGTTACCATTTATTTTTAATGTCGGACCTTTCTTTCTGTATCTGTGCTTTTTGGACTTTTTCCTGCGTATCTTCCTCGTCTTTTTCAAGAGCTTTCAAAAGCCTTTCTGCCTCTTCTTTCGTCATCTCCTTCCTATCTTCCCCGGGTTGAGGCTGTTTGTTCTGCATCTGCTGCTCTTTCTGTTCGGACTGCTGTTGCTGCTGATCTTTTTTCTGCCGGTCCTGTTTATCCTGATTCTGCTGCTGTTCCTGCTTTTGATCCTGATCTTTATTCTTTTCTTTCTGATCCTTGTTCTGCTGTTGTTGCTGCTGTTGCTGTTCCAGTAGCTTTCTGACAATTTCATAGTTGATTGCAGCTTCTCTGTTGTCGGGATTGAGCTTAACAGCATCTTTGTAGTATGCCAAAGCTTCCTCGGGTTTCTGCTGCATAAAGAATGTGTTGCCCATGTTATATTTTACAGCTGACTTAAGTTGTTTGTTATCAGTCGCCAGAGCCTCTTCGTACTTCTTAATGGCCTCGTCATATTTCTTCTGCTGAAAAAGAGAGTTCCCGTGGTTGTATAAAATGACAGGGTCTCTGTCAGGGTCTGAGACTGACGCGGATTCGAACTTTTTTTCCGACACTTCGAAATTGCCTTTCCTGTATTCCTTTTCTCCCGATTTAGCGTCGAGATACGGTACGGCGTAAGAATATGTTATAACTGCAAGTACGACCAGAAATATTGATCTCATGCGGCTCTCTCCTTTCCTTTTTCTCCAATAAACAGATCTGTGAAAAACAGTAGAAGTGACAAAAATATAAGCAACTGGAATCTGTGGTCATAATCTTTAAAGACTTTTTCATCGAATTCTTTTTTCTCAAGCCTCGATATGTCTGAAAATATTTCCTTCAATTCAGTATCACCGACAGACGAATAGTAGTAATTGCCGTTGCCTTCCATGGCTATTTTCTTCAGATTGATCTCGTTAAGTTTAGTTATGACCGTATTCCCTTCGCTGTCCTTAAGAAAGCCGTTGCCTGAAGGTATGGGAACTCCCTCCGGCGATCCTATCCCTATTGTGTAAACAACAGCGCCGCCGTCTTTAAGCTTCTTTACCTCATTTTCAATGCCTTCTTCGTGATCTTCGCCGTCAGAGATAAGAACCACGAGTTTGTGTTTCTTTTCTTCTCCCGAAAAAACAGAACCCGAAATCCTCAGTGCTTCCGCTAACGATGTTCCATCCTGCGGAAGAAGCGAAGTATCCATCATGTCGAGAAACATCAGTGCAGCGTCGTAATCAATGGTTAACGGGCACTGTATGAAAGCCTTGCTCGTAAAGCCGACAAGAGCGATCCTGTCGCCTTCAAGTCCGTTGATGAAATTTTGGACCTCGTGTTTTGTTTTCTTCAGCCTGCTCGGAGCAATATCCTCTGCCTGCATGGATCTTGAAAGGTCGATCGCGACAACTATGTCGATCCCCTGTCTTTTTACCGTTACGAGCTTAGATCCGATCTGAGGACCGGCTAACGCGATTATCAGTATTGTGAATGCCGCTGTTTGAATGATCTTTTTCGGGATCATTTTTTTTCTCGAAACACTTCCCGCAAGTTTTTGTTCGAGCGGTCCGCCTGTAAAATCCTTAATATTCCTCAGTCTTTTTCGTAAAGATGTAAAAAGTAGAACTGCTGACGGCAGAACAAGCCACAGCAGATTCAGGTATTCGGGTTTGAAAAATTTCAGTCTTTCCATACAGCCTTTGATCTCTCTAATTATTTTTCAGGCTTTTACTTTTCAGGCATCGGATTGTTCTCAAAATGCTGCACAAATATAATTAATTTTTTGAAATACTGAAACATTTTAAATTTTTAAGTTGATAAAACATCGCTGCGATGTTATATTAAGCTTTGTCAGATTAATTAAAAAAAAGGAGGATCTATGACAGGATCGCTGAAAAGTGTGTTCTTTTTGCTTTTCATCCTCGCTCTTATTACCGTTTGCTCTACGGGAATTAATGCTCAGAACGGAAGATCAGGCAGGGGAGAAGGAATTGAGAAAAATGTTGATGGAGCTGCCGGCACGGGAACTCCGGATGTAGGCGAAGACGACGAATTCACGGACGAGGATTTCGGTGATGAAAGTCCGGCTGATGAGGAATTCGAAAACGAAACACCTGCTGTAAAAGAGAAAGTAAAGGCAAAAGAAACACCGAAAAAGATCTCTGACAACAAAGATAATTCAGGGATAGCGGCATTAAGCAGAGAAACTCTTCTCGACAGAGAAACTCGAAGGCATGAGAATCAGATGAAGCAGGTCAATGCCGTAAGAAAAAGGGCTAAGGAAATGCTTAAAAAAGCAGACGATATGGAAGCCAGAGAGCTTAAAAGACATGACGAGTCTGTTCAGGAGATAAAGAACAACTGATACTTAAATACTCGATCTTTAGAAAAAAGAAGCTTCGGCTTCTTTTTTTTATTTTAAAAATAAAGCTTGAAATTTTCAGTTAATTAGCTTAAAATTGATGATGGAATTATTGCGGAAGAAACGATGGGAAAGAAAGTACTGATAATCGACGATCAGCCGGACATACTGGAAGTACTTACAGAGATAATTGAGATACTCGGCCATGAGGTCGTGGCGATTTCATCGGGATATAATCTCGATAAGAAATTCCAGACGAACGATTTCGATATAGTTGTTACTGACTATCAGATGCCTGACATGACTGGAATAGACATAGCCAGAAAGATAAAGATCAAGTATCCGGGAACAAAAGTATATATTATATCGGGGTATCATCAGATACTCCCTGAAGACAAAATGTCTGAATACGGCGTGTCCGGACTTCTGGACAAGCCTTTTGAGATAGAAGAGCTGAAAAGGATATTAAATGCTTAGACTGAAGGCCATCGGAGTGATACCCGCAAGATACGATTCGACGAGACTGCCCGGTAAGCCTCTGAAGGATATAAACGGTAAGAGTATGATCGTAAGAGTGGCTGAACAGGCTGCGAAAAGCAGGATACTTGATGATGTGATCGTAGCTACGGACAGCGAACTGATAAAAAACCACCTTACCGAAAGAGGCATTAAAGTGTGCATGACAGGCTCCGATATCCGTTCAGGTACGGACAGATGTTACGAGGCTGTGAAAAATGTTGACTGCGATATAGTAGTCAATATTCAGGGAGACGAACCTCTTCTCAATCCGGATGTAATTGACAGGGTCGTTGATGAGCTTATAAGGACAGAAAGCGCAGTTTGCTGTACTCCGGTAATTAAAATAGGCACAGACGGAGATCCTGACAGTAAAAACACTGTTAAGGTTGTCATGAACAATGAGCTTTGTGCTCTCTACTTCTCCCGGTCAAGGATACCGAACAATTTCAGGTCGGAACCTGTATATTATAAGCATATCGGGCTTTACGCATACAGAAGCAGTTTTCTTAAAACATTCGTAAAATTACCGAGTACAACACTTGAAACAGCCGAATCGCTAGAGCAGCTGAGGATACTCGAGAACGGTTACAGGATCAAATGCGTCGAGGTTTTCATGGAAACTGCAGGCGTGGATACGCAGGAAGACCTTGATAAAGTCAGAAGAATAATAACTGATAAAGAAGGAAGAGTTGGGAATACTGTCTAAAATAAATTCTCCCTCAGATATAAAAAGGCTCAATACGGAAGAAATGAGGGAGCTTGCCGCCGAAACGAGGAAATTCATTATCGATAACATTGATAAGACAGGAGGGCATCTTGCTCCAAGTTTGGGTACAGTCGAACTTACGATCGCTTTAATGAAAGTTTTCGATCTTCCTCAAGACAAGCTTATATGGGATGTGGGTCATCAGGCTTATGCGCACAAGATATACACCGGCAGAAGGGATGTTTTTCATACCAACAGGCAGCTCGGCGGGATCAGCGGTTTTATCAAGCCTTCGGAATCGATGTACGATTCATTCGGAGTCGGTCATGCCTCCACATCAATCTCGGCAGGTTTCGGGTTCGTTATGGCAAGAGAGATCAACGGTGAGGATTATAAAGTTATTTCGGTGATCGGAGACGGATCAATAACCGGAGGTCTGGCTTTTGAAGGACTGAACAATGCCGGAGTTTCCGGAAAGGATTTCATAGTAGTTCTTAATGATAACGAAATGTCGATATCTAAAAATGTAGGTGCTGTTTCAAAATACACGACATCTTTGCTTTCTGATCCAACATTCAACAGGATTAGGAATGAGATTTGGGATTATGCGGGGAAATACAAGCTCGGTAAGCATATCAGGAGCGGTTTTGCCAGGATAGAGGACAGCTTTAAGAGTCTTTTGACTCCCGGAATATTGTTCGAAAAGCTCGGCTTTAACTATATCGGTCCGGTGGACGGCCATAACATACCGGCACTTGTAAAGGTTCTCGAAAACATAAAAAACAAGGTCTCAGGTCCGGTTTTTCTGCACATACTGACTGAAAAAGGCAAAGGCTACAAGCCTGCTGAACAGGATGAAAAGGGAATATATCACGGCGTAAATCCCGGTATTCTGGCTTTAGAGAAAAAGGAGCAGAAGGGCAGTCCGAAATATCAGGATGTTTTCGGTAAAGCCCTTTGTGAAATAGCGGAAAAGGATAAGAGGATTGTTGCTATAACAGCCGCGATGAAAATAGGTACTGGTCTTAACGACTTCGCGGAATTGTATCCCGATAGATTTTTCGATGTGGGTATAGCTGAAGAGCACGCAGTGACTTTTGCCGCAGCCTTATCATGCAGGAATCTAAAACCCGTTGTGGCAATATATTCCACTTTTCTTCAAAGGTCATACGACCAGATAATCCACGACTGTGCCCTTCAGGAGCTCGACATGATCTTCGCTATCGACAGGTCCGGACTTGTAGGTGAAGACGGCCCGACGCATCACGGAGTTTTCGATATATCATATCTCAGAATAATACCGAACATTATTATAATGTCTCCGAGCAACGAATCAGAGCTTAGGAACATGCTCTACACAGCTTCAAAACTGAAAGGTCTGTTCGCCATAAGATACCCGAGAGGATCAGGAGTAGGTTCGGGTTTTGATTCACCGTTCAAGATGGTCAAGTTGGGTAAAGGGGAGAAACTGACAGAAGGTTCAGATACTGCGATCTTGAGCGTGGGAAACATAACTAATCAAGTAATCAGTGCCTGCGTTATATTGAAGGAGAAAGGTATTAATCCTGCTGTTTACGATATGAAATTCATAAAGCCTCTTGATACAGAGATCCTTGATGAAGTATATTCAGGCTATAAAAATATTATTTCAGTTGAGGAAGGCAGTCTCGCCGGCGGTTTTGGTTCCGCTGTCATGGAATATTATAATTCGAAAAGTTTCAATAATGTGAATTTGAAGAGAATAGGCATTCCGGATAAATTTATTGAGCATGGAAGCACAGATAAACTGATGAAGAAGACCGGGCTCGATTATGAAGGCATAGCCGCAACTGTTGAAGAATTCGTTAAAAAAACTTTACTTTGACCTTGCATTAAGCATAATTATGACTTATATTTACACGGTTACTTTGATTGAAGAACTTAAAGAAGTGGGAAGGCTCCCACTTTTTTTATATGAACAAGGAGGGTGTTTACGGAAGACACAGCCAAAATATCTGATGCGGTAAGGCCCATCGCAGAAAAATACGGACAGGAGCTTGTAGGTGTTACGATATCTTCGAATTCAAGAGGTCCGGTATTGAGGATAATCGTAGGTTCGAAAGAAGGTCCTACGATCGGTGTTCTTACATCAATAACAAAGGAGTTCAGAAAACTGGCAGATTCTGATGGTATGAAACTGCTTCCTCCCGATCATCAGCTCGAAGTCAGCTCGCCGGGGATAGACAGGGAATTAAGGGAGTTCAGGGATTTTTCATGGAATGAGGGAAGGACACTTAAACTATCTGTCAATTCAGGTGAAAAGACCGTAAATTTTGAAGGAGAACTGATAAAAGCGGGACCTGATCATATCGTTCTGAAAACTGAGGCTAAAGAGCTTGAAATAGGTTACAAAGATATTCTGAAAGCCAAAATAAAAATTAAATTTTAATCTAAAATCCGGAGGTTGTATCAAATGGACACCCGAGAAGTAGTGAACGCCATTGAAGGCATAATAAAAGAGAAAAAGATCGAAAGGTCAAAACTCTCCGAGATCGTTAAATCGATCTTTCTCAGCATACTCAAAAAGAAATTTAATCTTGACGAGGAAGAGAACGCCGAAGATTATTTCAGCGTGACATTCAATATAGATACAGGGGATGTGGAGATCATGCATGAGCGTGAGGTAGTGGCAGATGAGGATTTTGACAATCCGGTAAGCCAGATAAAGCTCACCGACGCGCTCGCGATAGACCCCGATGCTGAAGTCGGAGATGATCTGCCTGAGATAATCGATTTCAACTCTTTCGGCAGAAGGCACATTATTGCCGCCAAGCAGATACTTGCTCAGAAGATCAAGAAGGTTGAGAGAGCCAACACTTACGACACATATATCGAGAAGATCGGTGAAATCATAATGGGTTCGATACACCAGATAACCCCGAGGGAGATCAAGATCAATTACGACGATATTGAGGTCATAATGCCCAAATCAGAATCAGTGTTCAATGAAAGATACAGAAGGGGAGAGCTGCTCAAAGCTGTTATTAAAGATGTTTACTTCAAGAACCAGGATGTTAAGGTCATCGTGTCAAGGTCAGACAGCGATTTTATAAAGAAACTTTTCGAGACCGAGGTCCCGGAGATCAGCGACGGGATCATCGAAATCATCCAGGTCGCCAGAAGGCCGGGTATTCGTTCAAAAGTAATCCTCGAAACTCTTGATTCAAGGGTGGACCCCGTAGGAGCCTGCGTCGGTCAGAGAGGCGCAAGGATCACCGCGATCGTTTCCGAGCTGAACAAAGAGAAGATCGATATTATCCAGAAGATAAACGAGCCGAAGATGTTCATTACCAGGCTGCTCGGTATAAAAACCGAGTATCAGCTAGATCTTGATGTTGACAATAAAACAGCCGAGGTCATAGTTCCCGATCATATCTACGATGATGTTATGGGACTGAGGAACAGCAATGTCGAGCTTACCGAAGAAGTATCCGGATATAAGCTCAAGGTCATGACAGAATCGGAGTATGAGGAAATGACAAACCTTACGATCGAAAAAGTAGAGGAATTCACAGATGAGCTCAAAGCGCTACTTGCGGCTAACGGCATAAAGGATGCGGAGACTTTCTACGAAACTGAAATGGAAGTCATTCTTCAGATAGAAGGAATGGATGAGAGCAAATATAACTATATTAAGGCAACACTTGACAGCTACTATTCGGAATAAAGATGAGCTTAGGAAAAAGATCACATCCCTTCTGCATTTTTCTTTAAGGTCGGGCGTTGCGGTCGTAGGCCAGAACAGAATTATGGCCGGGAACGCCGGATCGCTCGGGCTCGTTCTCGTTAACAGCAACGCGAGCGAAAATACATTCAGATCGCTTGTGAAGTTTACCGGAGAGAACAGGGTAAGCCTTCTTGACGGAAAATTCGACTTGGGAAGTGAAACGGGGAAAGAAGGCGTAAAAGTGATAGGATTAAAAAGATCTGAACTGCAGGTGCAGATCGGGCAACTTGTAAAACAATACATGAAGGAATCTGAAAATGAAAGGTAAAAGTATCCAAATATCAAAAATTGCAAAGCAGCTTGAGATATCCTCTCAGAAAGTATTGGATTACCTGCAAAGCGAGTGCCCTGATGCCGATATTTCTAAAGGCATCATTTCAAAGATAGATGAAAAAAACTACGCAGCCGTTCTCAAAAAGTTCGATCCGGAAGGCTACAAAAGCCGCGAAGAGAAAAACAATGAAGACAAAGCGGACGATAAGATCACGAACGCTCAGAAAAAACAGATAGATATTAAATCGAGGATCCCAGAAATAGAAGAGATACTTTCCTCGAATAAAGACTCAGACGACGGAAGCGCCGAGAGAAAAAGGCAGAGAAGAAAGATCAAAGAGGATGAACCCGCAGAAGTTTCTTCGGAAAAACCCGCGCCGGAAGAAATAAAGGAAGAACCTTTTAATGCCGAAAAACCTTCAGCGGAAGAGGAGAAAAAAGCAGAACCCCTCAAGGAAGGTTCCGGCAGAAAGATACATAAATCGGACAGGCCGTCCACCGAAAGGATCAGGGATGATTTTAAGACTGTAAGGAGAGAATTCAAAAAAGATGATCCTCCGGCGGCATCAGCGACGGTAACCGACTCAGCTGACAAGAAGGGTAAAAAAGTTAAGAAGAGCGATGATAAAAGCTCCGTAAAAGAGGATGCCGCAAAATCCAAAGCTGTTTTTAAAAGAAAAAGGTTCAAAAAAGTGTCCGTAGTAGTTGCTGACGGTGATGTTGTAGTTGCTGATGACGGAATAAAAAGAAGTAAGAAAAAAAGAAAAAAGGACAAGGTAAATCAGGAAGAAGTGAAAGATTCAGTTAAGGACACTTTAAGCAAAATGAGCACCGACACTTCCAAGTCTTTCAAGAAGAGAAAGAAAAAGAAACAGCAGGAAGACGGTACGGAGATCGAAGTTAATGTAGTAAGTGTATCCGAGTTCATTTCCACTTCTGAACTGGCAAATAAACTTGAAATACCTGTTATGGACATAATATCTAAATGTTTCTCAATGGGTATGATGGTAACAATAAATCAGAGGCTTGATAAAGAAACTATCGAGATCATAGCATCGGAATTCGATACAGAGATCGAGTTCGAAAGCGAATACGATGAGGATTTCTTCTATGAGGACGAGCACGAAGATCCTGCGCTGTTAAGGGAAAGGAACCCGATAATAACTATAATGGGACATGTGGATCACGGAAAGACATCACTTCTGGATTACATCAGGAAGACAAAAGTGGTCGCGGGAGAATCCGGAGGGATCACTCAGCATATTGGCGCCTATGTTGTTGATTATAAGGAAAAGAGCCTTACCTTTTTAGATACTCCCGGCCATGAAGCTTTTACTGCCATGAGATCGAGAGGCGCAAAGATCACTGATATCGTTATCATAGTCATAGCTGCGGATGACAGGGTCAACGCGCAAACCATCGAAGCGATCGACCATGCTCTATTGGCAGAAGTTCCGATAATTTTCGCGATAAACAAAATGGATAAGCAGAACGCCGATGCTGAAAGGATCAGAACACAGCTGTCGCAGAGGAACATTCTTGTCGAGCAGTGGGGAGGTAAATATCAGTCGGTTGAGATATCCGCGCATACAGGTCTGGGAATAAACGAGCTGTTGGACGCTATCCTTCTTGAATCGGATATGCTGGAGCTTAAAGCTAATCCGTCTTGCCAGGCGATCGGCACGGTCTTAGAGTCCAAGCTGGACAAAGGTCTCGGTGCGGTATCAACTATACTCGTCCAGAAAGGTACATTAAATGTCGGAGATGTATTTGTCTGCGGACAGACTTACGGCAAGGTAAGGGCAATGCTGAACGAAAGACGCGAGAACATAAAGATAGCAGGTCCGTCATATCCTGTCATGGTGCTCGGTTTTTCCGGATCGCCGAATGCAGGGGACTCGTTCGTTGTCGTAGATCACGAGCAGAAAGCCAAGATGATAGCATCAAAAAGGGAACAGATAAACAGGGCTCAGGCACAACATAAAGTCAATGTGATCACGCTTGACAATGTTTCGGAAAAGATAAAACAGGGTGATATTAAGAACCTTAATCTTATTATAAAAGGCGATGCCGACGGTTCCGTTGAGGCTATCCGTGATAATCTAATGAAGATATCCAACGATGAAGTTGCGGTAAAAATACTCTCAAAAGGTGTCGGCGCCATTACAGAGGGCGATGTTCTTCTTGCCGAGGCTTCGGACGCAGTAATTTTGGGATTTCATGTAAGGCCGAACATGAAGGCAAAAGAACTCGCTGCACAGAAAAAGGTCGAGATCAGGATCTACAGTATAATCTACGATCTGTTCGAGGATATCAGGAACGCTCTTGAAGGTATGCTCAAGCCGCTGATCACCGAAGAACTGCTCGGATCGGCGGAAGTCAGAGCCGTGTTCAAGGTTCCTAAATCCGGAACGATCGCAGGATGTTATGTCCAGTCAGGAAAGGTCATCAGGAACGCCATGCTGAAGCTTATAAGGAACGGCATCGAGGTACATCAGGGAAAATTAATATCTCTGAAGAGGCTCAAAGACGACGCAAAAGAAGTATCGTCAGGATTCGAGTGCGGTATAGGCATCGAAAATTTCAACGACATAAAAGAGAATGATATAATCGAGGTATTCGAATATAAGGAAACTCAAAGGAAGCTTGAAGCATGACAGGAGCAAAAAGGGTCAACAGAGTATCTTCGGAGATAAAAAAAGCGCTGGCTAAAATAATATTTTCCGATCTGAATGTGGAGGAACTTAAATTCTGCTCGTTCAATAACATAAAAATGAGTCCGGACCTTTCCGTTGCGACTGTCTATTTTACTTCAATAAAGTCAAAAAAGGAAGAAGTGGAGGAAATGCTCAGACTTTTCAGGCATAATAATAAAACCATACGAATGAATCTGTCGAAATATGTAAGCTTAAGGATAGTCCCCGAACTGAGATTTTTTTATGATGATACCTTAGACAATGTTTACAGGATCGAAGAGCTTCTGAACTCCATAAAGAAAAATGATGAATGAATAAGAACCTGACAGTCACCAGAATAGGGGAGATATTGAGGAAAGAGGATGATTTTCTCATTACTTCCCATTTTGCCCCTGACGGCGACAATATCGGGTCCTGCGCCGGTATGTATCACGCGCTTACTTCGATCGGTAAAAAAGCCGTGATAGTGAACGAGGACGGTTTCATTGATAGGTTCAGGTATCTTTTTGAAGGTACCGATGTGCCGTTCATCAAATACAGCGGCGATCTGAAGAAAAAATTCAGCAATGTGATCATCCTCGATACTGCGACTTATGAAAGGATAGGCAAGGTAAAGGAACTTATAAAAAAGGACGCCTGCATAATTAATATCGACCACCATCCCGCCAACACTCAATTCGGTACTGTCAATCTCGTTGATGAACACGCGGCCTCAGCCGCGCAGATCGTTCTTTATCTGCTGGAGAAGAATAATATTCCCGTGAACCAAAGAATTTCTGACTCGCTTATGAGCGGACTGCTTTCAGATACAGGCGGTCTCAGGTTCGCAAATACAGACAAAAGAGCTCTGAGGGACTCATTGAGGATGCTGAGGTACGGTTCGGATATCGCTGAACTGAACGACAGGATATTCATGAGACTGAGTTATGATGAGACGGTCAAAGTGAACAGGATAGTTTCAGAAACACAACTCTTCCGAAAAGAGAAAATAGCCATAACATATAACGATCAGCAGAATGATCCGCTTATAGAGAACGAGCCTGTCCTGATGGCTTTAAGCTCGATCGAAGAGGCGGAGGTCGCGGTATTTATAAGAAAAACAGATAAAGACAGGTACAAGCTCAGCCTGAGATCAAAAGGCGGTTTCGATGTCAACAAATTCTCCTCGAAATGGGGCGGAGGCGGGCACAGGAACGCTTCGGGCATCAGGTTTGAGGGAACTTACGAAGAACTTCTCAATGACCTGATCGGTGACCTTAAAAGGACCGCGCTGGAATATTATGCCTGATACTCCCGTAATAAGCAGAAAGAATTTACTTACCTTTCCATATCCGGAAGGTTTTATCGTACTTATTGACAAAGAACCGGACTGGACAAGTTTCGATGTGGTAGCAAAGCTGAGGAAGATCCTCATGATAAAGAAGATAGGTCATGCAGGTACTCTTGACCCGTTCGCTACCGGGATACTTATCATGCTTGTCGGAAAAGCGACGAAGATCCAGGATCAGCTTATGCTTTCGGATAAAGTATATGAAGCCGTACTGAAGCTGGGTGAACGGACTGACAGTTTCGATGTTACAGGCACTGTTATCTCAACATCGCACAAGACAGCAAGCGAAGAAGAGATAAAGAATGCAGTAATGAGCTTTGCCGGGGAGAGCTTGCAGCTTCCTCCCATGTTCTCGGCTCTAAAGAAAGACGGTAAAAAGCTCTACGAGCTTGCGAGAAAGGGGATAGAGACTGAAAGAGAGCTTAGAAAGATAAACATTCATTCTATAGACATTCTAAGTATCGGCGACGATGAAGTTACCATCAGGGTGCGTTGTTCAAAAGGGACTTACATAAGATCGCTGGCTGACGATATAGGAACAAAACTCGGCACCTACGCTTAT
Source organism: bacterium UBP11_UBA4055 (assembly GCA_002382735.1). GTDB lineage: Bacteria > UBA4055 > UBA4055 > UBA4055 > UBA4055 > UBA4055. The sequence goes on along the minus strand of DFZN01000030.1, from coordinate 40,494 downwards.
TTAAAGGAGCTGAGGCGCGTTTCTTCGGGTGAATATTCAGCGGATGATGCTTTTAAGGTGGGTGAATTTATTGAGCATGTAAGGCAGTCGGATCAGTGATATTTCAGCTCAGATCTTTTTCCATATACTCCTTTTCAAGATCTAAATACTCTTTTGTCCCGAAGATCTCTTTTAGAGTGCTGCTGTCCGGATCATCGAATTCCTTCATCATCGTATTTATCGAATCCCCGCTTTCCTTGATCTTCTTTATGATGTTTAAGAGCGAATCCTTTTTATCTATCTCAGATTTCTCGATCTTTGATGTCAGGATCGAGCTGTAGCCGATGATACCGTTCAGGAGAGTGTTTATTTTGTGATTCTGCGCTACGATCAGAGTGTGTACCGCTTTAGCCTGCTCTTCAAGTATCTTCTTTTTTCTTAAAGATTTAAGATACTGTGTTTTTGATTCGGATTCCTGTTTCTGCTTGAGCATATCCTGTTCTTTCTCGATCATCTGCGCGAGCCTGACCTTCTGAATTGAGATATAGTAATAATGCAGTACTATGGTCAGCAGCGTGTATAAAGTAAAGAATGTCCAAACATAAGTGCGGTTCTCAAAGAAATACAGATATACGGTAAGAACGATCACGATCAGTATGAAAACAACGGCGTGTCTCATTATCGTCTTTTTGGTATATTGATCCATATTCAGCTCCGTTAATAGTTGTCCGTTATCTTTTTTCTGAACTTTTCGAAATTGTTATTAATTATAGCCTTTCTAGATTCTCTTGTCAACCAAATATAAAAATAAATGTTATGAATCGTAGCGAGCTGTCCTGCGAGTTTTTCACCGGCGTTGAACAGGTGGCGGACATATGCTTTGGAGTAATTTCTGCAGGTATAGCATCCGCACTTATCGTCGATGGGTGTGAAGTCGTCTTTTACTTTTGCGCCTTTTAAGATGATCTTTCCGTTGCGGGTGAAGGCCGTGCCGTTACGGGCGTTCCTTGTAGGCATTACGCAGTCGAACATATCGACGCCTTCTGCGATGCAGTTCAAGATATCAGCGGGTGTTCCCACGCCCATCAGGTAGCGCGGCTTGTCCGCGGGCAGGTTCTCGGCGCAGATGCCGGCAATTTCCGGTATCAGTCCGGGCGGCTCGCCGACCGAAACGCCGCCGATGGCGTAGCCCTCGAATCCGAGGTCAGAAAGCTGTCTGCAGCTCTCTTTCCGCAGGTCGTGATAGACCGAGCCCTGCGCTATCGCGAACACGGTCTGGCCGTGCGTGTACAGCGGCTCTGTATTGCGGAAGTGGTCTATAGACCGCTTCGCCCAGTGCGTTGTGCGCTCGACGGCTTTGGCAGCCTGCTTCTTGTCCACCGGATAGTGCGAGCATTCGTCTAAGACCATCATGATGTCGGAGCCTATTATCCGCTGGATATCAATCACGCTCTCGGGCGTGAAAAAGAATTTTTTTCCGTCGAGATGGGACTGGAAATGCACGCCCTCGTCTTTGATCTTCGTCAGGCTCGCCAGGCTGAACACCTGAAATCCTCCGCTGTCGGTCAGAATATTCCCGCCGTAGTTCATGAAACTGTGCAGTCCGCCGGCCGCTTTAATGATCTCCATGCCCGGCCTGTTGTTCAGGTGGTAGGTGTTGCCCAGGATTATATTAGCCTTCGCTTCCTTCAGGTCCCTGTTCGTGAGAGCTTTCACATTGCCAAGGGTCCCGACAGGCATAAATACGGGAGTCTCCACGATACCGTGGTCAGTCTCGAGCGTTCCCGCTCTCGCTTTCGATCCGATTTCCGTATGTTCAAGCGTAAATTTCAAATTCAATCCCTGATCGTCATTTTATTCGGTTTAAATATATTCAAATTTGCTACGAATTACAATTTATTATTTATGGAAAAAGGCATATTTGAATGAAGGTAAAAAAGCTTTTTCGGGTAAGCCTGATCTTTCATTCTGACCGAGGTTCTCAGTATCGCAGTAACGACTTCGCAGCGCGGCTAAAAGAACTTGAGTTCGTGCAAAGCATGAGCAGAAAAGGAAACTGCAGGGATAACGCCTGTGCTGAATCTTTTTTTAAGTCATTGAAGTCAGATTTGTTTTACGGGAGGCCGCTATAGAATTGCTCTTTTACATTTTACCGTGTTTCATTATTGAAATTAACAGCCAAAATCCCAGAAATACCGCACCAATAAAACCTGCTAAACCGATTATCGGTATGCCGTTCCAAAGCGGCGGAATTCCCGACTGAACAACAAAAGCTGAACCGATGATCATAGAAGCTAAAACCAAAGAAAATGAAACTCTATTGCTTATCCTTTCATGTGTTTTCAACATTTCATCAAAACCATTATGTTGAATTTCTATTTTTACATTACCGCGCTTAAAAACTTTTAGTATATTTTTGATTTCAGACGGCAGAACTGTAAAAAGTTCCCATAAATCATTACTCAAGTCATAAAATTCTCTAATTTTCAATTTCGGTGAGAATTTCCGTTTTAGCAATTTTCTTGCAAAAGGATCAATTCGTTCACTTATATTTATATCAGGGTCAAGTTTTACACCGAAAGCCTGGGCCATTGCCAGAGTTTTCAAGAGTAGATAAAAATTTTCAGGCATAACTAGGTTATTATCAGCAAAAAGTTTATGTGTATCCTTGAATACATCAATAAGGTTTAATTTATTCAATGACAAACTGACATGTTTATCGATCAGTTCGCTAACTTCAAGTTCGAAATCATTTATTTCAATTCCAGAATGCCCTCTAGATATCTCCAAGATCAACCTTGCGACTCTTTCAGCGTCTTTATCTGCCACACCAAGAAGGATTGAAACAAGTAAATCCTGTGACCTTTTTGTAAATTTTGCGACAATTCCGTAATCAATAAATGAAATAACATTGCCGGGTAATATAATAATATTCCCGGAATGAAGATCAGCATGAAAATAACCGTAAATAAAAATTTGCTTCAGAATAGCGTCAACACCGTTCTTTGCTATTTCTTTCAAAGAAATATTACTTTTTAGTAACTCTTCAGTTTCCGATACTTTGATACCGTCAATAAATTCCATTGTTAGGATTTTCTTTGTAGAGAAATTTCGGTAGCATGAAGGTATGTAAATATCCTTACTGTTTTTAAAGATATCCTTGAATTTTTCCATATTACCTGCTTCTATAGAAAAATCCAGTTCTTTCCATATTGCTTTTTCAAACTCTCTTACTATACCGGGGAGATTGAAAGCTTTTAAATATGGTATATGCCTGTTAACAGTTTCTGCAATAAACAACATTATTTCTAAATCAACTTCGATCGTTTTTGTAATATCAGGTTTTTGGATTTTAACGACTACATTTTTACCATCGAATAATACGGCTTTATGAACTTGGGAAATTGATGCCACCGCAAAGGGAGTTACTTCAAAATCCTTGAATATTTTTTTAATATCTCTTTTTAATTCTTTTTCTACAAGATCAAGGGCTTTTTTTTCGGGGAAAGGTGGGGCGGCATCCTGTAGTTTCTCGAGTTCATAAAGCAATTCAGGAGGTATAAGATCCGGTCTGCTGCTGAGAATCTGACCGAACTTGATAAAAGTCGGACCTAACTTCTCTAAAATCAATCGGATTCTTTCATAATAAGTGTATTCATACACTCCTGAATCTATTTTCGGGAAAATACTTTTTCCGCGAAATTTAAGATACTTTGGAAGTTTCGATTGCTTTATTATCTCTGCAAAACCGTGCTTCCAAATCACTTCAATTATCTCGAGATACCTTCCTGTATGTCTGTATATTTTACTGAGGTTAACAGATTTTTTTGACAAATCAGCGCCTTTATTTTTCCAATTTCGATTTTAAATCTTCAATTTGTGCTTTGAGTGAATTTAGCTCATTCTTTGTCGGTATTTCCAATTTCACGATCATTTTTTTTACAAGTTCTGCAGTTTTGTTTTCAAAAGACTCTTTAGCAATTTCTGATTGCTTTATCAGATCGTCAAGAATCTTCTTTCCTTCTTCTTCGGATATCTTTGATTCCTTTACAATTGTTCTTACAGCTTCTTCAAGCTTGGATTTAGTGGCAACACCCAGTCCGATTCCGATTAGAACCCCTTTTTTTAACAAATCCTTCATTTTGACCTCCGTAAGTTATTGTTTGATTAATTGAATAATTTCATCGATTCTATGGGGCGCAGGTTTCTTTCTTCCCTTTCAAATAGAATTCTCTCATTTTGTTTTCTGAATAAAAACTAAGGGTATCTTTCCAATTGCTGAAATTTAAATCATGGTCTCTACATATATCAGCAGGAACACTATTCATTATTGCTCCTCCTAAAGCCAATCCTATTTTCCTATCTGAAAACATGCTTTTCCTCTCTTGATTTTTTAATATAATTCTCTAACAAATCGATCATGTTATCCGCAATTTTCAACTTAAAAGTCAGCAAGTAAGATACTTGTGCTATAATCAGTCCACCAAGAGAATCAAGAATAAAATGCTTTTTTACCATAACCGTTGATAACGAAATAAGCAGTCCCCATATTAACCAGAAAAACTTGTTTCTTTTATTTATGTGTATCATTGCAAAAGCAACAACGAAAGATAAGCTTACATGAAGGCTTGGAAAGGTGTTATTCGGCACATCATACAAATAATTTATCTGTAAAATTTTCGTACTGAGATCAATGATTTCGAAATCAGGTCTTGGATAAATTGCAGGGAAAAAATAAAAAACCGGATAAGTAAAGAACCATGTTAAGAAGATAGCTATAATAAGCCGATAAAGGTCTCTTTCTTCATTGATTATTAAACCGACCAGGGGGATCACAATGTAAGTTGTCATATAAATCCAGACCATTTCAGGTACAAACGGAATTATGTAATCCAATCCCAAAAGAAAAGAATAATTACAGTTATCATTATACATTCCGACAAGATTGTACGCGACTAAATGAAAAATAAAAAGCGGAATTATAAGATACAATCTTTTAGATTTTTCCAGTGCTTCAGTTTTTAATGAGCTTCTTTCAATCTCAGTCATTTATAAGGTTACTCCATAGTTATTTGTGAGGGTGTCAGAAATTTTGTGTAAATGGCATTTTCCTTCATTTGACATAAACTGCCATCCTCTCAGGAAACATAATGTTTAGCAGGGCGAAAATCAAGTCCCAATTTTGAATAGCCGTCGACCACTTTTTCATAAACTTTTTCGAGGCTAAATATATTAGGGTCACCTCTATAAACTTCATTTTTTGCGCCCATATTTAAAAGAATAACCGATTAAGAACCTCGAAGTCATCGAAGCGCTGATCAAAATGTCTAAAGATTTCGATGCAATGCACAAAGAGGGTCAGGTATTGGGATTTAATCAAGACGAAAAAGCCTTTTACGATGCGCTCACTCAAGCTCTCTGACGACATTTTTTCTGCCGAGGGTGCCTTTTATGAGTGTTAAGAGCAGAGAAGGATTTTTTATTAGCCACGGGATCCGTTTGAAGATCTTGCGCGGAAGTTGTTTTGTGAAATGCGCATGAAGCTGCTTATAAGCGTCTTTGACTCCCCTTTCGAGTTCTTCAGCTGTCATGAGTTTAGGCTTGAACACAGCGTTCGCCCACCCGAAATGTGTTCTGTCGTGGCCTTCGAGAAGTCTCCCTTCACTCCTGAACTGATCATACATTTCCGTGCCCGGATAGGGCGTGAGTATGTAAAGGTGCGCATCGTCCATATCGACATCTTTTACCATATCCACCGCAGCCTGAAAAATGCTTTTATCGTCGGTGTCAAACCCGAACATCAGAAAGGCGGTCACGAGTATGTCGTAATTGTGCAATTCAGCCACGATGTCTTTATATTTATCAACGCGGTTCTGCCTGATCGAAGCCCATTCAAGCGACTGCGGATTGACCGTCTGAAAGCCCATCTGCACATTGAAACAGCCCGCTTTCTGTAATTTTGACAGGAGAAGTTTATTCTCGGTGATCGTGGTCGGTGCCTGTATCGAAAAGAGTTTTTTCAATGGCGCGATCCGGTCGAATAATTCTATAGCGTAATCAATATCGACAAAAAGATTATCATCCACAAAGAATATCACTTTCTGCTTTATGTTTTTAAGCTCTTCATAGACCTTATCAATGCTTCTTTTTCTGAAATCTCTCCAGGGTACATTGGGCAGATAGCAGTAACGGCAGGTGTTGGGGCAACCGCGCGTGATCTGAACGCAGGATATCCACGATGATTCATTTAAGAGGTCGCGCCTGGGAAAAGGCACATCGTCCATATCAACGATTTTTTCATTTCTGTATATTTTTTTCAACTCTCCTTTTTCTGCATCTTTAAGTACTTCCGGCCATGCATATTCAGCCTCTCCGATAACGATACTGTCAGCGTTCTCCAGGCATTCGTCGGGAAGAAGACAGGCATGAACTCCGCCCAATACTACTTTCGTGCCTTTTTTCCTGAATTTCTCCGATATCGCGTATGCATTCTGAGATGTGAAAGTCGTTACCGTAATACCTGCAAGGTCAAAATCTTCATCATAAGGTATAGGCTCCCAGTCGGCATCAACAATTTTTACATCGTGTCCGGGAGAGAGAGCGGCGATTATTCCAAGATGCAGAGGCGTGAATTTTATGTCATTGACGAACCGGTAAAGGCCGTTTCTTATGAACCATTTGGGTTTTATCAGCAGTATCTTCATTTTGTGATCCTTTTGCTTTTTCTGTATGTCTTGAGTACCCATGCGAGCGTTTTTAATTTTGCGCGGAATGTAGCGGGGCTGAAAATTTTATTCCAGGGCTTGTTCAAAGCGAGAAAACGAATGAATTCCGCGACATTGTCGCTGCATTCGTTTTCATACGGCGACCGCGCTTTCCCGTCTTCCGGGTCAAAGAAACAGGTCGGGTCTTCTCCCAGAGGATCGCCGGACGAGTAGAACGCGAGTGCTCTGCAGCCCCGGCACGAATGTTTGTAGCGGCATTTTCCGCATTTCCCTTTAACCTCGCTGCCGTCCTTTAAACTTTTCATCAGCGGGTCGGTCTCAAGTATCTCCGATAAGTGTTTTTTTCTGACATTTCCGCAGTCAAGTCCGGCATCGAGCAGGTGCACGCACGGCGCAACATCTCCCTCGGGATTTATACCGATAAAACCCCTCGCGGCCTGACAGCCGAAAGTTGAGATCGGGACTTCGAGAAGCTTCCATGTTTTTTCCATATATTCCGGCGAAGCGAAGAATGGTGTGAAGCTGACATAATTCAGAGGATTTGCACGGAGCGCGGGATTGATAATTTTTTCCATATCATTACTGTCGAACGCGATCTCTTTTATTGATTCGCCGGCACCTCTCGGCACGAACGGCGATCTGAGAGCCGGAATATTATGCTTTGTCAGAAACCTGAGAGTCTTGTCGAGAGAGTTCATGTTCAGCTTTGTTATAGTGATAAGGAAGAAATATCCGATCTTTTCGCGGTCGCACATCCTTGCAAGCTTAAGAATGTCCTCGGGCTTGCTCGACCTTGTCTCACCGTGAGCGTTTTCATCTATCGAGTCTAACGAGAACCCGAAGATCACTTTTCCTTTCGTGGCTCTCTTGATATTTTTCAACAGTTCAGGAGTAAGTGTCTCGCCGTTAGTATTGATGAATGCGTAAAGCCCTGACCTTCTATTATATTCCAAAAGATCGAGAGCGTCTTTTCTTAAGAGGAATTCGCCTCCCGAAAAAGCTATCAGACCTGTATCGCAGATTTTTTTTACTTCATCAATCACGAACCGTTTTACTTCATCAGTCGTCAGCTCCTTCTCTTTTGGCGGCACTTCCATCTTCGTCATGCAGTATTTACAGTCCTGATTGCACTCCCGCGTCGATTCAAAATAACACAGAAAGAATTTTCTTTTTTTACTTTTCACTGTCGCCCCGAACTTTAATTAAAACCTCAGTTAAACGATGGAATATATTTTGCAGAGACGGTAATGTCAATAATTAGTTTAAAAAAACTTTGTATCAAACTGGAAAATTAGTTTAAAAACCTGTTCAATATATATTTTTCTTGCTTATGAGCTTTTTCATGTTTAATTTATCCTAAATCCGTGAAGAAACACCTTGCATAATGCTTATAACTTTCGTATATTTCATTATATGAAGAATATGTATAATAAAATATAGAGGGCGGTTATGAGTAATTTTAGGATTGAAACGACAAAAGAGATAATCACCAGCAACACCGGGATTGTTCTGGTAGGCCAGATTTTGAACAGTGCCGAGTTCAGAAATTGCATGCTTCGAGTAGTAGGCCATCAGACAAAATATTCGAGTTCAGGGAAGGTAAAGAGCATTCAAATTGTCCAGGCACATCTGAAAATAAAGCCACATTGACAGGTAAACTGACGGGTGAGTTGAAATCAGTCGAAGTCAGGCAGATCGTAAGGTTGACTGAAAGAACTATTGATAAAGATAAACAGCCTCTTCTCTTCCCCTTGCATGAAATAGATGTCTGGTACACGAATGTTCCGGTAAATTTTTGTTTAAGCGCAAACTCCCGACAATAAAAATCCCTGAAATCAATAAATTCAAAGAGGCCTTCTTCTTCATTTTTGGCAAACTGCAGCTCGAATGAATAGCTGAAATACTTCTATTTTATGACTTATGAATTTTAACTGATATAAGAGTATGAAGAAAAGGATTATGAGATGAAGAACAGAAAAAAATTATTGAAAAGATATAACCGGAGGCTGAAAGAAAAAAAATATTGCGCGGAAAATAATCTTGGCTTATATTGTCAAATGTTTAGATTATGTACTTGAAATAGTGATGGTAGCTAATAAGAAAATTAATCACGGATTCAGGTGATATTATACAATTATATTTGTATATTTGTATATATTGGTCTACCACTTACAATAAAATGAGGAAGTGAAGATGGAAATTATTAACAAGCAGTATATTATAGATGAGCATAACAAAAAGGTAGCTGTACAGATACCGGTTAAAATTTTTGAGAAATTAGAAGAAATATTAGAGAATTACGGGTTGGCTCATTTAATTGAAGAGAATGAAGAGGATGAGTTGTTGCAAGTTGGCGAAGCTAAAGCATACTATAATAAACTCATCAAACCTGAATGAAGGTGTTTTATAGAAAGAAATTTCTTAAGGAATTATCAAAAATTCCAGCGGAGATCAGAAAAAATATAGAAAGATTTGCTTTCGAGGAAATTCCTAAAGCTGATTCTCTTTATTCTATGGGAAATATTGAAAAGATGACCGGATATTCATCGTTTTATAAAGTAAGATATGGTTCTTACAGGGTTGGAATCAGATTTGAGAATGAAACTGTTGTTTTAGAAAGAGTTTTACACAGAAAAGAGATTTACAAGTTTTTCCCGTAGTATACCAAATGGTGCCGGATGCCTTAGTGTATTAGAAGAAATGATAAAAAATTATGAAGATTTGAAAGATCTGAGAGAATCCAAAGAAAGCTTCAAAGGAGAAAATCCGTTTCTCTAAAAAAGTAATAAAAACCTTAAAACTTTATTCAAATATAATTGCGTTTTTACGGAATTTTGATTTTATGTGTGCCTGTTCAGTCTAAATATTTTTTTATACCAGTCCTTGTCCATGCAGGGTCTTTCGATGAGGAGGTAGAAGATCGAGGAGATAACGAGGACCATTGTGACGAGGATGGCGGAATAGATCGGGACATTGATGTATGAGTATTTTGAAAATGTGATGCCGCACACGGCGTTGCCGAAGAGGCTGAATATTGACGCGTGGAGTAGGTAGATCGAATAGCACATTCCTCCTATTGCTGTTATGAAGCTGTTGGAGAGTAAACTGAAGTTCTTATTGAAAAGGACATAATAGTAGAAAAGGAAGATGCTCGCCGTTTGGACAGTCTCCCACAGAAAAGAGTATAGATTCGAATCAATGTCGCCTTCGTCAAAAAGCCAAATCGTTGTAAATAAGATAAAAGTGAAAATGAAATCGAACCTTGTGCGGGGAAGTATCTTTGAACCTGAAGTATAGAGGTCGGCAAGAAGAAATCCGGTGATAAAGTAGTGGATATAGTCTATAATGCTCAGGAAGCGGAGAGGGTTTAGGCTGAAATTTTTGAAGGCGAGAAAAAATATCGCGGTCAGGATAAGCACGGCGCGTCTTTTTAGAGGGGATCTTACGGAGAATATGTAAGCCATAAGAGGAGCAAGAATATAGAACTGCACCTCAATCTCCAAGCTCCAGGCGGCCCCGTTGAGTTCGGGAAGCACATCGGGAAAGATGATGTTGTGAGAATAAATAAGAGAAGTAAGATAGCTGATCATTCCCTTTTCGAATGTAAGTATCTCAGCCACGAAAACGGCTCCGAAAAGAAGGATGGTCATGGCAACGATGTACGGCGGTTCAAGTCGGGTAAGTCGTCTCAGGAAATATTTCTTGAGGCTGACCGGGCCTGTCTGCCCAAAGTGGTACTTTGCGAAAGGCATTCCGAGAATGAACCCGCTTATGACGAAGAAGAGAGGAACTCCGAGGTGTCCGTGTGAGATAATGTATTTCAGAACTGAATAATCGGTACTGTCGGCGTAAAAAGTCAGGTCTTTTACTTTCAGAAACTCGCTCAGATGAAAAAGGATCACGCTCAAGATAGCTATGAATCTCAATCCGTCTATCTCCGGTATAAAACCTCCCGAAGAAGTTATTCTCCTGAATGATAATTTCATAAAGAGAGAATCTAAATGATTTTAAGGACGAAATCAAGCAACAATTAATTGCATGATATTTTCCCGGATGTTTATTATATTATCATCAAGAAATTTTGGAGAGGGTAATGAAAAGACTTGTTGTGTTCTATTCGCTCGACGGCGGCACGAGGTTGATGGCTGAAACGATCGCTGAGACGGTCGGTGCGGATATTCTTGAACTTAAGCCTGTGAACGAGATCACGAGGAATAATTTTATGAAGATATTCGTCGGCGGAAAACAGGCTATCCTTAAAGCGGAACCTGATCTGCTGCCGTTCGGATTGAAACCTGAAAACTACGAAATTATCTTTTTCGGTACGCCTGTATGGGCTTGGACTTACTCTCCTGCTCTGAGGACATACTTCAGGGATCATAAACCGGTCGGTAAAAAAGTCGCGCTATTCTATTGTCACGGCGGAGGTCCCAGGAATTTCCTTGAGAAGTTCGAAGGAGCGGTAGAAGGAAATGAACTACTCGGCAGCATTGATTTCAAAGATCCGGTAAGGCACGATAAAGATAAAGATTCGGTCAGAGCGGTTGAATGGGCTAAGGAAATACTCAAAAAAGCCGGAAATATCATCGAAAAATAAGTAAATTCGCAGTTTGACTTTAAGGTAATAAAAATTTAACTTTCCGTCTGAAAAAAACGATCTTTACAACAGGGATGAAAAATGTGCGGAGTAGTAGGGATATTCAATTCGGACGACGCGGCTTTTGACGCCATGCTCGGTCTTTTCGCGATACAGAACAGGGGCCAGGAAAGTTGCGGGCTGGCTGTAAGCAACGGAAATCAGATCAAGCAGATAAGGGGACTCGGGCTGGTGAAGGATAATCTGACCGAGACGGTACTGAAAGATTATCCGGGCAGGATCGCCGTAGGGCATGTGAGATACCCGACCAGAGGAACAAGCGATGTTAACAATTCACAGCCGCATGTTATCGAAACACTCGAAGGCACTATATTCGCGCTGGCGAGCAACGGCGACATCACCAACTATAAAACTCTCACCGATGAGCTCAAAGAAGAAAAAGTCAATTTTAACAGCGGCAACGACGGCGAGCTCCTGCTGAGATTCATCGTTTGGCACCATATAGTAAAAGGAATTCCGGTAGTTGAATGTATCAGAATGGTGATGGAAAAGTTCAAAGGCGCTTTCTCGACTGTACTGATAGGCAGGCACGAGCTGTGGGCATTCCGCGATCCTTACGGGGTAAGACCGTTTTCGTTCGGGAAAACCGAGACCGGATATGCGTTCGCTTCGGAATCCAAGGGGCTCGACATACTAAGATGTGAGAATATCGAGGAAGTGACTCCGGGAGAGATCATCCATGTATTCGGCGATAACGAAATTGAAAGATTCAAGTTCGGCAGCGAAGATATGCGGAACGGCAGAAAGGGCCACGCGCACTGCGTATTTGAGCCTGTATATTTTTCCATGCCGGACAGCAGGCAGTTCGGGATATGTGTTTATGAAGCGAGAAAGAAAATGGGGCTGGCGCTGGCTTCTTACGATAAAGACCTTGAAGCTGATGTTGTGGTTGCCGTTCCGGACTCGTCGAACATTCAGGCGCTGGGATACGCTCAGGCCCGGAATCTTCCGTTTGAGATGTCGCTGATTAGGAACCATTATGTTGGCAGGACATTCATAAAACCTGATCAGCGGGGTCGGGACGAGAGCGTAAAGCAGAAGTTCAATCCTGTCGTTTCAACGCTGAAAGGAAAGCGCGTCGTTCTCGTTGACGACTCGATCGTGCGCGGCACGACAATGCGCAAGATCGCCGGAATGCTCTGGAACGCCGGAGTGACCGAAATACATCTTAGAATAGCGTCGCCGCCGGTAAGATTTCCGTGCTTCTACGGGCTTGATACGAACACGAAAGAAGAGCTGATGGCGAACAGAATGGATTTCGCCGATATGCCTGAATATCTGAGAGTGACATCGCTTAAATATCTTGATCAGAAAGACCTTTCAGACTGCGTGAACAATACTGACGACAATTTCTGTTTTGCCTGCTTTGACGGAGATTATCCAATAGAACTTGTCGATGTAAGTTTCTAGACCATAAAAAAAATTGTGCTGAATGAAAATGGAAAAACTTCCGAAGAATTATTCGGATATTAAGACAGCCTACCTCAAGATGACTCTGAGCCGGTCTAAAAGTATTAATGCATCGTTCGCTGCTCTTATACTGATCGGCCTGCTTGACTATTTTACGGGTCCTCAGTTCGGATTTTTTGTATTCTACTATATACCGATACTATTTGCAGGGTGGTTCATCGATCGTAAGACATCTATTACTTACGCCTTTATCGGCACGATAGTATGGTGGACGGCAGACAGTCTCGGAGAAAACATTTACACTTCAGATTTTTTCAGATACTGGAACAGCTTTATCAGGCTTCTTTCCTTCCTGCTAGTCGGTGTTCTTTTCTCCAATTTCCGGATCAGGCTTGACAAAGAGCAGAAACTCAATTCTGAACTTTCCAAAGCTCTGTCCGATATAAAAAGACTAAGCGGACTGCTTCCTATTTGCGCTTCATGCAAGAATATCAGGAACGACAAGGGTTACTGGGAGCAGATAGAGGATTATGTAAAAGATCACACTGACGCTGAATTTAGCCACAGCATATGTCCCTCCTGTATGGAAAAATTATATCCTTCCGTCTCGAAGCGGAGAAAAGAAAAACTAGAAGCCTCAGAAAAGAATGAAGCGAAATAATTTAATTACCGCAATAATGTTCATTTTTACTTCTCTGCTTTCTTCAGATGGCTTTTCTGAATATTTTGAGATCAGAAAAGCAGAAATATACACTCAAAGTCATTCAGACTCAATGATCGCAATAAAAGACTCCGGCTGGAACAGGATATTCGACATTTATAATGAACTCTTCAGGTACAGACTGAAAAAAGATACGGACACAGAAGGGCTTTTAGACAGAATCGAAACTCTGATCGGCGATATCGACGACGGGAAGATATCAGGACTGACAGACTACGAGAATGATTTCATAACGGCTTTCCTCTACGGCAGTATAGCTTATATTCAGTCGGAGGACCCTTCATACTCGATGTTCTCGTCGGTAAAAAAAGCAAGGAAGCTGTTTGCCGGTCTGAGTAAAGATTATAAGAAAACCGATTCTGAATTCGGTTCTGCGCTTACAGATATTGCGCTCGGTATGTATTTTCATGACAGTTTCTGGATAAGGTCCGTACTCGGATATGAGGGTGATATTCAAAGAGGGCTCCGTTATCTCGATGACATCGCTTTCAAAGATTGCATAACTCAGACCGAGGCGAATTTATTTCTCATCGAATATTACGCTGACATACTTCAGGATCACAGAAGGTCGATAAAATATTCTCTGAATCTGGTTTCAAATCACCCGGGCTCGAAATATTTCACTTATCTTTATGCGAGGGACCTGTACCATACCGGAAAAATCAAAGAAGCGTACAGGATATTCAGGAAAATTAATGATGATGTGGGAAATGAATATTTTGCGTTCGAATACAGTTCAGTTATTTATGAAGCAAAGTGTATGTACATTACAGGATCATCCGATAAGGGTGTAGAGATACTCAAATACGCAGAGATGATTCATAAAGGGTATTTAACCGAAAAATTCAGGAACGAATGGCTGTTCTCTGTCAGATTAAGGCAGGAGATAATTTTTCGGCCTGAGAATTTCAGCGGCGAGAATTTTGATCTGAGTGATGATGAGCTCGAAAGAAAAGCGTTTCTGTATTTCGACCACGGATATTTTAGAGAAACTGCGAGGGCACTATCAAATTTAAAGAATAAGCATCCTGGATCGTATCTGCTCAATCTGAGAGCCGCTGTGAACATGTCTGATTTTGAAAAGGCGGGTAAAATCGCCCGGTATATGGAAGACAACAACTCTTCTTACTTAAAGAAGCACAAGGATGCCCTCAGGATCAGTATATTGAACAATATCATTAACAATTATCTGGAGACCGCAAATGAATGATTATGAAAAACTTAAGAAACTTCTGAATGATGTGAGAAAGCTTAGAGAGGACATCGAAATATCAGTAAAGAAAGCCGGAGATATGTTCGAGCTTTTCGATGAGATGAATGAAGACTGCGACGCCGAACTTGAAGAAATCGACGCCGGTATCGATGACCTTTCTGATAAGATCAGCGAGGGAGCTGAAGATAAAGGGAAGCTGGAACCGCGAATAAAGGAGCTGAAAGAAAAACGCAAACTGATCGAAGAAGCGGTTGACCTTTTTGATGAGATCTCAGGAGAGTTTGAGCTTATATCCGATACCTGCTCGGGAATCAGCGTGGGTTACTGATGAAGATAATGATCTTTATTGAAGAGCAGAGGCTTATATTCACTCACGAAGACCATAGAATCGAATTTCCTGTTTCGACTTCGAAATACGGTGAGGGGTACACGGAGGGAAGCGGCAAGACCCCTCTCGGAGAATTCGAGGTATGCGAAAAAATAGGCTCGGACCAGCCTAAAGGGATGATATTCAGAGACAGGCTGCCGACCGGAGAAAAGGCTGAACTTGGAGCAGGCGGCAAAGATCTGATAACTTCAAGGATACTCAGGCTGAAAGGACTTCAGAAAAGGAATTCAAATACTTTCGACAGATATATTTACATTCACGGAACAGGAGATGAGGGATCAATAGGTACAAAAGCTTCAATAGGGTGTATAAGGATGAACAACGACGACATCATCGAACTTTATGATATGATCAAGCAGGGCTGCAGAGTATTTATCAGAAAAAAATATCACAGTCCCAGAGGCTGAAAATTATTAGCCAGAACTACCGCGATCATGTAAGATATTTTCTCTGCCGTAAATCCGAAAAGTTCTGATCCGATATTGTTAAGGAAGGTAATTTCTTCTTTGGATAGATTATTGTCCGAAACTGCGACCCCGATCAGGTAATTGAACATCATTTCTGATTCCTGTTCGATCGAGCCCTTATTTTTCTTAGGGTCGAGAAGGTTATTTATAGCGTCGTTGAATACATCATTTATATTCTGACCTTTTATAAGTTTGTCGATGAACTGCTTAGGGAACAGCAGGTAATTCGCGAGAGTATCGATGATCGCATCCATTTCTTGCTGTGTGATCTTTTTGTCTATCTGCGCCATTATCAGCCCTGCAGACGCGATAAATCTCATTCTGTGTACATCAGTTTCGTTGCCCATAAAGAAAAATCTCTCAAGAATTTCCTTCATATTTTTCTTTAAAGCAGTGTCGGAAGAAGTTTTCTTTTTCTTTACCGAATCTTTGTAGACTTTAGATTTGCTGAAAGTGTGAAGAGCTACTACTCTAAGCGAGGGTATAGGGTGGCTGATATTCTGCGAGGACATTTCATTTATGTGTTCCTTCAGATCGTCTTCATTTTGTTTAATAAAAGCTTCAAGGTCAAAATCAATAACATTCTTCGGAAGTCCTGATATAAGTTTAAAGAAACTGGAAATGGATTTTTCGATATTTTTATTGGCCAGAAGTCCGAATCTGTCTGATGACAGTTCGCAGAGCTTTTCCCAGAACATGAATTTCTGTTTTAGAAGCAGATTAGGTTCTTTATCCTGAAAAAGAAACCTCATCATCTGGCTGATCTTATAAGTTTTTGTCACCAGATGGCCTATTTCGTGCCCTATAACGAATCTGAGCTCATCTTCGTCCATTCTGTCGATCATCGTTGAATTCAGAGCTATTCTATGGGGATTTTCTTGATAATTACTCGGGATGGCGAAAGCGTTCATTTCAGGCGAGTTGACGATGAAGAAATCTATTTTGTCAGAAAACTGAAGTGTTTCCTTTACTTCCATGCAGAGATCATAAAGCTTAGGTGTCATTTCTTTTGTGATTTTAAAGTTATAACTGTCCATGGCCTTCGAATAGCTGTCGTCAGAATTTATTATTCTTGCATTTATGAGAAGTTTCAGGACTATATCGCCCTGGATTATTCTGTTTATTTCTTTTCCGAACTGCTTTTCAAGTCCAAGCCTAATGTGATCATATTTTATCACTGTTGCCTCCAAAATTTGTTACAAGTTCTTTGAAAATCATTCCTCTCTCTTCGAAATTTTTGAACATATTGTAGCTTGATGATGCCGGTGAAAGCAGGCATATTTTTCCTGCGGGAGTAAATCTGAAGATCTGAGGGACCATTGTTCCGAAGTCTTTGCAGAAGAAACAACGGATCGTATTTCCGTTCCAGAGAATTTCTTTATATCCGTCCCTCTCCGTTTCTTTGAATCCTGCGGAAAGCATATCATTATATATCATGTACCCTGTGTCAGGAAGGAAGAAGATGTTGACTACGAAGCTTTTTTTAATTTCATCGGTCAGGATGCGCCATGAAATTTCCTCTCCGCGAAAGTGGCCTCCAAGTATCAGAGAACCTATTCTGTTGTCAAAGGCTTTGATCGCTGCTACTGAAGCCTGTGGTATAGTAGATATTGAATCATTGTAAAACTCGATGCCTTTATAATTTCCAAAATATTCCAGCCTGTGTTCAAGGCCTTTGAACTCTCCGACCGTCTTCACGGCATCGTTCGTATCGCAACCGGCCAGGTCAGCGGCTATCAGCGCTGTGCCGATATTATAAAGGTTATGATTACCTTTGAGCTCAATGCATTTCTGGTTCAGAACAATCGTTTTTCTGCTGTAATATACAAGAATATCATCTCCGTCGATTATTATTTCGAAAGGTTCGCTTACCGATCTTCTTTCCAGTCCGGTGAATTCCTTGATCGGGAAAATTATATGATCATCTTCATTCTGCATTTTGACTATGTTCATTTTTGCCGATCTGTATTCGATGAAGTTCTTGTAAAAATCCAGGTGTTCAGGGTAAACATTCAGAATGGCTGAAATATGAGGAGCCTGTTTTATGAACTGAAGCTGATGGGAAGAAAGTTCCAGCACTATTATGCTTCCCTCGTCTATCGAGTCAATTATGTCGAATACAGGAACGCCGATATTTCCCGCGAGGAGAGATCTTTTGCCGCAGGATATCAGGATCGAATGAAGAAGAGATGCAGTAGTGCTCTTGCCTTTTGTGCCTGTAATGCCGATAGTCTGAATGTGGAATTCCCTCAGGAACAGGTCTGTCTGAGAAGAAATGATATTCTTATATTTTGATATAAAATCATCGCTCAGAGGTATTCCGGGGCTTTTAAGTATCAGGTCGAATTTATCTTTAATGTCATTGATACTGCCGGTAATGAAACGGACATTTTTTCCAATCCTCGTCAGGTTTTTGTCGTAAACAGTTATTCTTGTATCGGGAAAATTGTTCGATATGAAATCAAGAGAAGACTGCCCCTCAGTGCCGAATCCGAGTATAAGAACACTTTTTTTTGAAAAATATTTACTGAATTTTTCAATTTGATTCATAGGTTATTTTCCAAGATCATCTTGAATTTTTCAGGCAGGAGATTTTCTTCATAAAATTCATTGAGAAGTTTTGCAAAATCACTCCGGTATTCCGAAGCCCTGTCTTTTTCCTTTTCGCTGAAGATCTTCAACAGGACAGGCAGGTCACCTTTTTCTGAGAATTCTGTTTTTTTTGCAAGAGCTGCCCTCACTTCTCTGACCGTGCCCACGCATTCGAACGGTTTGATGCCGCTTAACCCGCACAGTTCAAGGAAAACAGGCTCGAGTTCTTGATCGTCAAGTAAGTTTTTTCCGAAGATGTTCATAAGATCTTCGTCGGAATTAAAAGGCGACAGTATTATGTATGTGAAAAGGCATTTCGGGCATTTCAGGCACCATTTGTTCTCTTTGCTTCCCGTATTGCAGCTTTTGAATGATGAGAAATGATCCCTGAAGCGTGAAAACAGCCGGGCTATCGTAAGCTCGTTTAGGGGTCTTAAGAAGCTGAAATAATATGTAGATCGGGATATGTATTTTTTTATGTATCCGTGTAGCGCATCTTCAGCTTCAAAGGATTTTGAGTACTGGTGATTTATATCTATTCCCGAAAAAAAAGTATTTCCCTCATTCGCGCTGTTCTCGTTCGAAAGTGCAATGTAACTGCGGTTATAGATAATTGAGGCGGCTGCGGACACGAATCCCAGAAGAGCGGAAAACGGAGTATGCCCGTTAAGAAATCCTTTTTCGTTTAGTTTTAAAAGAAGCGGATCTATCGATCTTTCGATCCTGATATAATCATCATAACCTGATATTCTTGCACTATGAACAGATGCTTCCCTGGGATTGAGTATAAGAGGTCTGCAGTCCATTTCTTTAAGAAGTTCCAGCGTTACTACAGAATCTTTTCCGCCTCCTACAGGTATGATCACGCCTGGTTCAATATCTGATATCACCGGCTTGAAATGAGTGTGACATTCGGGAATGATCTCGAAGAGAGTTTCTTCTGTAGTTTCAATGCCGTTCCGGTACAGGAATTCTCCAAGACCCCGGTAGATCAGCTTTTTCCAGAATGATATCTGATCTGTATCAAGAGCACCTGCCCTTACGATTATACGGGGCGAACAACAGGCTTTATAATAACTTGCAAGCTCTATCATTCCAAGGTTGAACAGAGCCGCATTGACAAGTGAGGTGTCGAATGCATCAGCTACACAGTTCCTGAAGATTACTGTAGGCTCAAAAACTATATCGTCGGATTGAATGAATTTGTAGGTAACGACAAGATCGCCGTCTTTTATAAATGAGGAGAAACTGTCGTATATAAATTCGGGAAAATCATGTCTTAAGCTTGTGAATTTGTGAGGTTGTCTCATTTCAGTTACCGATCCTTTCGTGATCGGATCCGATAATAAGCGTAACATCAATATCGACAAGGTCCCTGTTAATCTGCATGAGAACATTTTCTTCTTTTATTCCCAGCGCATTCGCAAGATGTCTTGCGTACTTCATGTCTTCCACTCGGGATAGAATTGTGGTGTTATTGTACAAATTAGAGGCGTTCCCCGTTTCTCTTACATCATATTTCATATCTCTAAGCTTGGCTTTCCAGCGGGCAGCAAGACCGGGTTCACCGCAGCCGTTGAGGATACTTACCCTTATTTTGAAAGGATCAAGATTTTCCGGGTTATTATCACTTTTCTGTACCGGATCCCGGATTTCCTTCTCATATATTGAATTAGGATCTTGGGACATCATGTCTTTTATAAAATCGAAATTTCTGTACAGAAGGAATGCTGTCTGGACAAGCAGGAGGAAAATAATGATATATGAAGCTGTCGAGGATTTTTTTACAAAAGATTCCGGCGGGTCTTTTCTTTTAGGTCTGATCCTGGCCATAAGCTCACTCGTCCTCTTTTAGTAAATTATAGGGACTAAAAGGATTATTGTAATACATATCTCCGGGTCTGAAATTCCTAAAATCTATGATCATCCTGAATTTATCATTCGGTTTATAATCAAGAGTAGCTGATTTGAGATAAATATCGGTACGGTCATCTTCCGAAATGTTAAATGATGTATAAGGGGTGTAAGACATACCCATGTTCAATTTCAGAGTCAGAGGGTCGCTTATTCTGTACTTTATTCCTGCGATATATTCATTCTGCATAAAGGATTCGGATCCGCTGCTTACATAGTTCATTGAAAAGGTATGGGAAACAGAAATATCGGAAATGTTGAAGATCGATCCGGAGGATGACGGAGCCATCAATTTTATTCTCGGATCAGAATAATCATCGTTCCTGAACTGCCCGTAAAGTGTCATCGTTGTAAAAATTATTAATAATGTAAAATATTTCATGGCAGACCCCTTAAGATCTTAATTTTTTCTTAAGTTTATTATACCTTCAGCTACCTTAAGTTGTTCTAAAGTATTTATTCCCTGTATCTCAGTATTATCACTGATCTTATATGTTCCGACTTTCCTGCCTTTGCCTTTCATTATTCCTATTACATCGGTAAGGTAGTATTCTTTACCTGCATTGTCAGAAGAAATGTTCTTTAAGGCTTCAAAAAGTTCTTCTTTATCAATAATGTAAACTCCGGAATTTATCTCTTTTATCTCTTTTTCTTCAGGTCCGGCATCTTTTTCCTCGACGATCTTAATAATATTACCATCTCCGTCCTTAACGATCCTTCCGTAGCCGAACGGATCGTCGAATTCTGTAGTCAGAACGGTAGCAGAACATCCTGATCTTTCATGGAATTCTCTGAATTTCTTCAAAGTTTCAATTCTCAACAGAGGAACATCTCCGCAAAGTATGAGAACATCACCCGTTCTTCCGCCAAGAGAAGATTCAGCCTGCATTACAGCATGACCGGTCCCGAGCTGCTCGTTCTGTTCAGCGTAACTTACGCCGCAATCCTTAGTAGCGCTGATAACCGCTTCCTTCTTGTGTCCGACGATCAGCCATATACCTTCAGAACCGGTTCCCTTAGCCTGATCAATAACATACTTAACTAGTTCCTTATCATTGATCTTATGGACGACCTTGGGCAGATCGGATTTCATTCGCTTTCCCATTCCGGCCGCAAGTATAAGAGTATATAGTTTTCTCATGAATATCCTCTAATTTACTATCATGTTATCGATCAGTCTTGTTTTGCCGAATCTTACCGCCAGCAGAAGCACTAATTTTTGTTTCTTGAGCGTTCTTATATCAGAAAGGTCTGAAGCAGTTCTGAGTTCTGCGTACTCAATCTCTGCTGTTTTTTCTGAGGAGATGATTTCGGTGACCTTTTTGATTATTTCCTGTTTGGTCTTAAAATCGCTGAAATTATCTTTGATGTATTTGAGCGATCGGTACAGAACAGAAGCGGACTTCCTTTCACTTTTGTTCAAGTATCTGTTTCTGCTGCTCATTGCGAGGCCGTCACTTTCTCTCACAGTCTCAACTCCTATTATATCTACAGGCATATTCAGATCCTTTATGACTTTTTTCAGAATTGTAAACTGCTGAAAGTCTTTTTTGCCGAAATAAGCCTGATCGCATCCTGTTATATTAAAGAGTTTGGTTACGACCGTAGCGACACCTTTAAAGTGGCCGGGCCTTGTTTTTCCGCATAGAATTTTTCCGATAGAACCGATATCGATATATGTTGAAAATTTATCGGGATACATGACAGGATCATCCGGGAAAAACACGGCATCGGCACCGATCGTGTCCAGTTTCTTCAGATCGCCTTCGAGATCTCTGGGGTATATGGCAAGATCCTCTTTTGGACCGAACTGAATAGGATTTACATAGATAGAATAGATCAGACAGTCACATTCCTCCCGTGCCTTTTTACCCAGAGACAGATGTCCTTCGTGAAGCGCGCCCATCGTAGGAACAAAACCGATCCTTCTGTTAATGAGATCATAAAGGTTCGTGAAATCTCTGACCTCTGATATTGTTCTAAGTATTTTAGGCATAAAACCTTCCTTTCAATAGGATTCACCTTCAGAAGGGAACGATCCGTTCTTTACATCAGATATATATCCGTTAACAGCCTTACTGATGAGTGAATGAATGTCGGCATATTTTCTTACGAACTTAAAGTTAATTTCAGGGTCGAATCCGAGAAGGTCTGTTATTACAAGAACCTGACCGTCGCAGAAATGCCCTGCTCCGATGCCGATAGTCGGTATTGACACTGACTCTGTCACTTCTTTAGCCAAGATCGCAGGTATTTTCTCAAGGACGATTCCGGACACTCCCGCTTTTTCAAGAGAAAGGGCATCATTTTTAAGCGTTTCTGCCTCTTTATCACTTTTAGCTCTTAGTTTATAGCTGCCGAACTTGTTTATAGACTGAGGAGTCAAACCCAAGTGACCATATACCGGAATGCCTGATTCTGTAAGTTTTTCGATCAAGGGTAACACTCTTTTACCGCCTTCGACCTTAACGGCGTTGCATCCTGTTTCTTTGACTATCCTGAAAGCATTTTCAAGCGCTTTTTCAGTTGATATCTGAAAGCTGCCGAACGGCATATCCGCGACGATAATGGCGCGGGATGTTGATTCAACAACGATCTTTGTGTGATAGATGATCTGCTCAACAGTCACAGGTATTGTAGTGGTCTTACCCTGGAAAACCATCCCTAAAGAGTCACCGACCAGTATCATATCAACAGACGAACTGTCGATTATCCGGGATGTATAAAAATCATAGGATGTAAGCGCAGCGATCTTTTTACCGGAGGATTTATACTTTTTTAATTCCGAAACTGAAATTCTGTTCCCCATCAGTCACCTCGTTTTTATGATAACAGTTAAAAATAAGCATAAACATATATAATTGCAAGGTCGTAATTATAAAAAACTTTTTGGTAAAGTATTGTTGACATTTTAAATATCTTGTGTTAAATTCAGCCGTTTCGAACACCTGTTGCCAAACAAGAGTAAAAGGAAAAGAAGGAGAAAAAAAGGAGTTAGATGAAAAAGTTTATATGGATAGTGCTCATAGCGGCAACTTCAGTCCTGTTCTCACAGGACTGCGGGCGTTATAAGGCTCAAGTTGATTCTCTGATGGCAGAATTCAATGTGATCAAGGATAAGATGTCTGATCAGAATATTACAAGAGACGAATATGACGATCTGTACTCGATTTATACAGATATATGGTCAGAGATTGTGGAGAAGCAAAAAGAACAGAAAAAATGCATCGAGAGCACAAAAAAGATCGTTAAAGTAAAAGTAGAAGCAAAAAAGGTTGATCAGTCTCTACCTCAGATATTTGGAGCTAAGTGGGGTTCTTCGAGGCAGTCTGTAAAAGATAAATTAAGAAATGTAGAGGGACTTAAGATATCCGATACTGATGGATCAGTTCTGGAATACAAAAACGGCAAGCATCTAGGCTATAATGTCGATAAATGGCAGTTTAACTTCACGAATAAAAAACTTTATGCCTGCCAGATAGTTTATTCTGCTCACTCTAAGATGAACTCACTAAAGCTTTACAATGAGATCAGCAGTAAACTTATCGAAGAATACGGCGAACCGAGCTATGAGAAGAATAAGTTTCCCTCAAGCTACAAAGACGATAAAATAAAACTCTCTTCAATAAAGAACGGTTCGGTAACGATCTACAACAAATGGCTGTTTAAAAATGATGATGTTTTGAGGATCGGTATAAACGAGAACGGTGATGTGATGATGACCTACTTAGTTGAAAAATTGCATAATAAAGCGGAGTAGTTTTTTAATTATAGTATTTCATATTTGATAATTATTTTGAATTTTCACTTGCATTTAAGTTGATAAAATGCTAATTTTACCGCGATGAAAATTACGCATGTTATAAAATATGCTGCACTGACATGTTTTCTTGTGTCTTGTACAACAGATGAAAAAGTGAAGATAACTTCATCGTTCGTTGAATTTTCTACGGATGTGAACATTTCACTGTTCGGTATTAACAAGTCCGATACTTCAGGAACTTCCGATGCGATTTCATCTTCGAGAGACATCTTCTCATATTTTAATTCTGAGATGAATCCTTATCTCGAAACTTCATCTTTAAGTTTTATGAATTCAGCAGAACCAATGGTGAAAACTGAGATCCCGAATTCACTTAGGCAGATCATCAGGATATCAAGAAACCTCTACAAGTACACCGACAAGTACTTTAATGTGGCTGTACTTCCGGTTGTTGAACTCTGGGGATTTTATATGGGGAAAGAACCTGTTAAACCTGTAGAAAATTTGTTAAAAGAAACTATGAAAATATCAGATCTTGATCTTTATAATTTCGAAAATGACTCGTTCGTTGTTTCGGATAAAAGGTGCAGGATCGGTTTAGGCGGCATCGCAAAGGGTTATGCCGTTGATTCGGTCGCACATTATTTATTGTCAGAAGGCTACAATGATTTCATAGTGGAAGCGGGAGGAGATCTGATCGTAAGATCGAAAGAGCCTAAAAACATCGGCATTAAACATCCCAGAATTGAAAATGAACTAATAGACACGATATATGTCTGCAGCGGTGCCGTGGCCACATCGGGAGACTACGAGAAGTACATAGAAGTTGACGGGGAAAGATACTGCCATATTATAAATCCGTACACGGGATACGGAACTTCTGATATTATTTCGGTAACTGTGATATCTGAAAAAACCTATCTGAGCGATGCGTTCGCAACAGCAGCCTTCGCTATGGGAAGAGAGAAAGCAGAATATGTTTTGGAGAAAAACAAACTCTCTGCTTTAATTTATTATTACGGTGAAGGACAGAAAATTGAAAAGAAAGAAATAAATATGGAAAATTATAAGAAACCTGTCGGATACGGCTTATAGCATTATGGAAGTAGGAAAAGGATATTACGAAATATCTGCGAGTATAAGATCGCTTAAAAGGGAAACTGAAAATGTCTATTCGGCAGTCCTTTCCGCCGGTAACGAGATGGGATCGTCCGTTCCGGGTCAGTTTATAAATGTCCAGGTTTCACAAGAATTCAATTCTCCCGTTCTCAGAAGGCCGTTCGCCGTTTCTTCAGTAAACGGTAATGAGTTCGAGTTCATATTCAGTGTTGTGGGAAGAGGTACAAAACTGCTCGCCGGAATGCTTGAGAACCAAAAAATAATAAATGTTCTCGGTCCTCTCGGTAACGGTTTTATTGACGGCAATGCTGAAAGAAAGCTTCTTATTGCGGGAGGTTTGGGCATAGCGCCTCTTAAAAGACTTGCCGACCATTTTCATGGAATGAATATACCGGTGACGATATTATGGGGCAACAGAACATCCGGCGATTTTTTCGATACGGTTCATTACAATAGAGAGAACACTGTGATAATATGCTCAACTGATGACGGCTCGGCAGGATTTAAAGGCAATGTTCTTGATCTCTTAAAAAATGAGTTAGGTTCAGGCAATATCGGCTCTTTAAACAGTTACGATATTTTTGCCGTAGGACCTGATCCGATGATGAGATCCGTCGCTGAATTCGTTGAGCGTAATAATGTAAGATGCCAGATCTCGCTTGAGACGCCGATGGCCTGCGGGATGGGAGTATGCCAGGGTTGCGCGGTTAAAAAAAGATCCGGCGAAGGTTATTATCTGGTTTGTAAGGACGGTCCTGTATTCTACTCGGATCAGATAGTATTTTAAATTGTGGAAACTTCATAAAGATGGAAAACGGGAAAAAGAAAGTCATACTTAGCGGAATTAAGCCGACAGGTCAGCTGACTATCGGGAATTATATCGGAGCAATGAAGAATTTTATCAGGCTTCAGGATGATTATGAAACACTTTACATGGTGGCCGATCTCCACGCGCTGACGGTACCTCAGGAACCAAAGGAGATCAGATATAAAACATTATCGGTCATCGCTCAGTATATTGCTGTCGGTCTCGATCCGGAAAGGAGTAATCTTTTTATTCAGTCTCATGTTACGGGACATACAGAACTCTCATGGATACTCGGCTGCATGACCGGGCTCGGAGAGCTTGGCAGAATGACACAGTTCAAGGACAAGTCCTCAAAGCCCGGCGCAAATATTAACGCGGGACTTTTCACCTATCCGGTACTTATGGCATCGGATATTCTGCTTTACAACGCCGATTATGTTCCTGTCGGCGAAGATCAGAAGCAGCATGTGGAGCTTACTAGGGATATAGCAATAAAATTCAACCACAGATACTCGGAAACTTTTATTGTTCCTGAGCCTGTAATTCCAAAATCGGGCGCAAGAATAATGGACCTTCAGAACCCTTTGGCAAAGATGGGTAAGACCGATTCGGGAGAATCGGGAAGGATAGCGCTTATAGACGAGCCTTCAATTGCGGCAAAAAGGATCAGAAGCGCAGTTACAGATTCCGGAAAGGAGATACTTTATTCAGAGGATGATGAAAAAGCCGGGATCAGGAATCTTCTTACGATATATTCCAGCCTGACCGACACTCCGGTCGCTGATATCGAAATATCATATCTCGGCAAAGGATACGCTGATTTCAAAAAAGACCTTGCAGACATAGTCGTAGAAAGACTTACGCCGATCAAAAATAAACATGACGAGCTTATGAAAAATAAAGACTACCTTGAATCCGTACTGAAAAAAAATGCAGCTGCGGCCCAAGAAAAAGCATACAGGATATTAAATAAGGTTTATAAAAAAGTAGGATTAGTTCAATCTGCAAGATAATACATACTGAATGATACTGAATGGAGGAGCTTATGAACGAAAATATTTTTAGGGAATACGATATCAGAGGTGTTGTAGCGACCGATTTTACGGCCGACACTGTGATCAAGATCGCCAAAGCGTTTTCCACGATGCTTGTTAGAGAAGGATTTAAAAACTGCGTAGTGGGATTTGATGCAAGACTTTCGGCTGATTTTCTCTTCTCGACCTTCGCAAATACCCTCAGGGACTGCGGCGTAGATGTGATCTCGATCGGTCAGTGCACTACCCCTATGCTTTACTTTGCGCAGATAAATTACGGATCTGATTCTGCCGTAATGATCACAGGATCGCACAATCCTTCCGACATGAACGGCTTTAAAATGATAACAAAGGATCATGCCATATACGGCGAGAAGATACAGTATTTAAAGGATCTAATCATCAGGAATGATCTTGTGACAAGAAACCCCGATACTCCTGCGGGAACACTTAAAACTGTCTCTGTCAAAGAAGATTATCTGGATTATTTGAAGAAAAATATTTCTATGGGCGACAGAAGTCTAAAAATTGTTATTGACGGAGGGAATGGAACAGGTGGAGAGATCGCCGCTGAAATATTCAGACATTTCGGGCACGAAGTTACAGAACTTTATACGAAACCTGACGGGACATTCCCTAATCACCATCCGGACCCTACTGTTCCAAAATATATGGTCGATCTTATCGCAAAAGTTAAAGAGATCAAAGCCGACCTCGGTATAGGATATGACGGCGATGCTGACAGGATCGGAGTTGTAACAGAGCAGGGAAATATGCTTTTCGGTGATCATCTGATGCTGATATTCTCGAAAGAAATCCTTTCAAGAAAACCCGGAGCGACGATCGTTGGTGAAGTAAAATGTTCACAAACACTATATGATTCAATAAAGAAATTCGGCGGTAACGGTATAATGTGGAAGGCCGGTCATTCGCTGATAAAAGCAAAAATGAAAGAAACTAAGGCTGAGCTTGGAGGAGAGGTCAGCGGCCATATTTTCTTTAAGGACAGATTCTTTGGTCACGACGATGCGCTGTACGCATCTCTCAGGCTTCTTGAAATATTATCCCGCACAGATAAGACTGTAACAGGGCTTCTTGCTGATGTGCCTAAGACTATCATGACACCCGAAATTAGGCTCGACAGCGATGATAATAAGAAATTCGATATAGTCAGAAAAGTAACTGAATTCTTCAAGTCAGAAGGATACAATGTTGTCGATGTTGACGGTGTCAGAGTTATCTTTGACGACGGTTTCGGGCTTATCAGAGCTTCAAATACTCAACCGGCACTTGTTCAGAGGTATGAGGCTCAGTCGCAGGAAAGACTGGAAGAGATAATGAAATTGATGCAGGATAAACTTAAGGAGATAGAGAAGAGATCTGTTAAAAACATTATAATAAAACACAGAAAGGAGTTTAATGTGGAAAAACAAAAAAAAGAAGTGAAGAAGATGACAAAATTCGAGATCATCAGAAAGGTACATGTGATAACCGGGCTTTCCTACAAAGAAACAGGAAGCGTGATCAATAATATGATCGAAGTGATCAAAGACAGCCTTAAAGATGATTTCGTTATCGAACTCAGAGGGTTCGGAACTTTCAAGGTGGCTGAAAGAGCTGCGAGGATCGCATATAAACCAAAAGGAAGAGAAAAACTGGAGATACCTGAAAAACGCGTTCCCGTATTCAAGGCGGTAAAAAGCCTGAAAGACAAAGTAAACAGAAATAAAAAGTAAATATAAAGGAGGAAGCAGATGCCGAGCGGTAAAAAAAGAAAGAAACATAAGATCAATACTCACAAAAGAAAAAAAAGACTGAGAAAAAACAGGCATAAAAAGAAATAAGTTAAAAGCGGGATTTTCCCGCTTTTTTTATTTAAGTAATATATTCTTGAAAGAAGAAGTTATCATGTGGCCGAGTTCCACTACCCCGCGTGAAGGTTCAGATATGTCAGGGATCTGTATGACTTCCATACCTGCACTGTGAGCCGCTCTTACACCGTTGTCCGAATCTTCAAAAACTATACATTCAGAGGGTCTGATTGAAAGTTGATCCGCAGCTTTCAGATAAATCTCGGGATGAGGTTTTGAGTTTTCCGCACGGTCACCGCTCATTACGAATTCAAAGAAATCTATTATACCGGCGGAAGTAAGTTTTTTTGATGCTGTTTTTATTCCGGTCGAAGTTACGACCGCCATTCTTTTTTTCATCCCGGAGATATTTTCCAAAAATTCGTAAACACCGGCCTTCAGGGGAATATTTTCTGTTTCGATAACACAGGCATATAGATCGTTCCAGATATTCTTTACCTCATAATAGGGAATCAGGTTTTTGTATCCCTCCGAAAGTATAAGATCACCTTCTTCAGCTTTTCTTCCGATACAATCTTTGTAAATATTAAAATCAGGCTGATAACCGAATTTATTGCAGGCATTAATGAAACATTCCCAGCATAATCTTTCCGTATCTAAAAGAAGTCCGTCCATATCGAACAGAAATGCTCTGTAGGCGTCAGTTTCTATGACAATTTTATTTTCTGTAATTTCAAATCTCCGTGTTATTTACAACAGTTAAAGAATATAATTATTTTATTCGTGAACTGACAGTAAAAAAAAGTCGAAATAAATGTTGTGATACAATTAAATAAGTATTATCATTCCGCAAAAACCAGGAGGTGACGATGATCTTTGACTACATGACACATAAAGAATGGAATAAGATTAAGAACTTTGCCGACAAACATGAAACTCCGTTCCTTGTAGTAGATCTGGACAAAATAAAAAAGAAATACAATAGTCTGCAGAAACTTTTTCCTTACGCAAAACAGTATTATGCCGTAAAGGCTAACCCCGGCAACGAAGTGATAGAAGTTTTGAGAGACCTCGGATCGAATTTTGATGTAGCTTCAATATATGAGCTGGATAAAGTACTTGCACTCGATGTCGAACCTGAAAGGATAAGTTATGGCAATACAATAAAGAAAGCCGAACATGTTAAATACGCGTACAATAAGGGTATAAGGATGTTCGCGACCGACAGCGAAAGCGACCTGCGAAATATTGCGGTCGTGGCCCCGAAATCTAAAGTGTTTTTCAGGATACTGACTGAAAGTTCGGAAACGGCAGACTGGCCGCTGAGCAGAAAATTCGGATGTCATCCTGATATGATAATTGATCTTGTGATATTAGCTTCAAGACTTGGGCTTGAGCCTTATGGTATTTCTTTTCATGTAGGTTCCCAGCAGCACGACATCGGGGCATGGGACTCTGCAATTTCAAAGGTAAAATACATATTCGACTGGCTGAGCGAGCATGAGAATATCGAACTTAAAATGATAAATATGGGAGGCGGTTTTCCTGCCAATTACAGAGCCAAGACAAACACGATTGATGTCTACGCAAGAGAGATAACCAGATACTTAAAGGAAGATTTCAGCGAAAAGCTCCCTGAAATAATTTTGGAGCCGGGAAGATCGATGGTGGGAGAGTCCGGCGTTCTGGTGAGCGAAGTCGTTCTGATCTCAAGGAAGGCAAGAACAGCTCTGGTCAGATGGGTTTACACTGATGTGGGTAAGTTCAGCGGTCTTATCGAAACTCTCGACGAATCGATAAAGTATCCTGTTTACAGCGAGAAGAAAGGCGAGACCGAAGAGGTCATTCTTGCGGGACCTACCTGCGACAGTCAGGATATAATGTATGAGAATACTACATATAAATTTCCTCTGAACCTCGCGATAGGGGACAGGCTCTACTGGCTGACTACCGGCGCTTACACTTCCAGTTACAGCGCCGTAGAATTCAACGGGTTCCCGCCGTTGCAAACATACTACCTGAAATAATAAGGAAGAGGCGCAGAAATGCGCCTCTTTGATGTAATGAAAAGAATTAAAATAATAACGCTCGGCTGCGACAAGAATCTTGTTGACAGCGAAGTGATAGCAGGCGCACTTTCTGATAAGTACGAAATTTCTCCTGATTTTGAAAGCGGCGAAGCCGTACTGATCAACACATGCGGGTTTATCGGTGACGCCAAAAAGGAATCGATCGATGCAGTTCTCAACGCGATCGAGGATAAGAAGAACGGTAAGTTTAAAAAAGTTTTCTTAACAGGCTGTCTGATCCAGCGTTATTTCAAAGAGCTCAAGAAAGAATTCAAGGAGGCTGACGGTTTTTTCAGACTCGGAGAAGTTCAGAAGATCGCTGATGCTTTAGATGTTGGACACTCGGATCCAAAAAATCCTTTCTGTTCAAGAATAGCTCTTGAGCACGATCACATAGCTTATATAAAAATATCTGACGGCTGCGACCATAAATGCTCATATTGCGCCATACCGGGGATAAGAGGCAGGTACAGGTCAAGAAGCATAAGTTCTATAATGGAGGAGACAGAAACACTTCTTTCAGGAGGCCGGGTAAAAGAGATAATTCTCGTGGGGCAGGAGATAAGTTCATACGGAAAGGATATTAAGATCAGGTCGGGTATAAATGAGCTTTTGAAAGAATTGTCCGGACTGTGCGGAGATGAAAGGTGGATAAGACTTCTTTATACCCATCCGCCTGTTGTAAAGAAAGATTTTATTGAGACTGTTGCAGCCCACGATAATATTTGTAATTATTTAGATTTTCCCGTACAGCATACAGAAACGGCGATACTTAGAATGATGAAAAGGGGAGATTCTACTGAAAAGATCATTTCAAATGTAAAAATGATTCGTGAGATCATTCCTGATATAGCTGTAAGGACATCGATCATAGCGGGATTTCCCGGTGAAAGCAGAAAAATCTTCAACTCCATGAAAGAACATATTTCAGAGATCCGCTTTGACAGGCTCGGCGTTTTCCCGTATTCAAGAGAGGAAGGCACACCGGCGTTCGGAATGGATGGACAGGTATCAAAAATGACCGCTGTTAAACGGGCGGGTGAAATAATCGATCTGCAGAGAGAGATATCGTACGAAAAAAATCTCGAACTGACCGGGACTGTCCAGAGGGTGCTTATCGACCGTTGCGAATCGGGAACATCATACGGAAGAACATACAGGGACGCTCCTGATGTTGATAACGAAGTAATTATTCCATCCGAACTGACAGCCGGGGAGTTTTATAATATTAGAATTGACGATGTATCCGAGTACGAACTTTACGGGGCGAATTTGACAGAAAGGACTTTCCCATCCTGAACAACGATTATTACTCTGTCGCCTTCATAGAACATTTCATGAGACAGATGATCATAGACCTGACCCTGCTCGGTCCTGAGCAAAAGCTGCCAGCCTTCCCATGTTACGACATCTGCGCTCAGATTGCCTTCGACGACCTTGGAACCGTCTTCAAATTCGCCTACGAGCACACCTTTCTGACCTATGACAGTGGCTACAAGGGTTCTCGTTGTGATCTCCGGAGGTCTGATCTCTGAGGAAGTACTGCATGATACGAATGTGAAAAATACCGCTGACATTGTGGCGAAGAATATTGCTTTTTTCATAGTTTTTTCTCCTGAATAAGTTCCGAGTCGGGATGGCGAGATTCGAACTCGCGACCTTTTGCCCCCCAGACAAACACGCTAACCGGGCTGCGCTACATCCCGAACGGAAATCTTAGAATCGGTTATTTCAAGTTTTACTGTCGGGGTGAGAAGATTCGAACTTCCGACTTTTACGTCCCGAACGTAACGCGCTAACCGGACTGCGCTACACCCCGAATAAAACGGATTGTAAAGTAATGTAAAAAATTATATTATTCAAGGAAAAAAACTAAAACTTTCAGTTATTTATTTTGCTATTGTCACGCATAATTTTTATATTACAGGAAATACAGGGATCAATATGTTCGTGGATTATGTAAATATCACCGTTAAGTCCGGCAGCGGGGGAAAAGGGAAAGTTGCATTCAGAAGAGAAAAATTCGTGCCGAGAGGGACACCGAACGGAGGAGACGGCGGCAGAGGCGGAGATATCATCTTCGAGGGAGAAGTGAACATGAACACCCTTCTTGATTTTACGCTGAACAGGAAATTCATTGCAGAGAACGGTCACGACGGCGGCATGAACGATATGAGCGGGAAGGGCGGCAAGAGCATCGTGATCAAAGTGCCTCTGGGAACGGTCGTATCCGACAGCGAAACCGGAGAGATATACCTTGATGTCTCGGAAGACAAAAAGCATTATTTGTTCCTCGAAGGCGGAAAGGGAGGATGGGGGAACGCTCATTTTAAGACCGCGACAAGGCAGGCTCCCAAATATGCTCAAAGCGGATTAAGCGGAGAAGAAAAGCATCTGATCCTCGAGCTTAAAGTGCTGGCCGATGTAGGACTCGTAGGTTTTCCTAACGCGGGAAAATCAACTCTTCTTTCCGTACTGTCCAACGCAAGACCGAAAATAGCAGATTATCCGTTCACAACACTGTTTCCCAATCTCGGAATAGTTAAATATGAAAATTATAAAAGTTTCGTTATGGCCGACATTCCGGGTCTGATCAAGGGTGCTAGCGAAGGAAAGGGGCTCGGGCTCAGATTTTTGAAGCATATAGAAAGAACAAAGGTTCTTGTTTACCTTATCACTGCGGATTCGGAGGATTATAAAAAAGATTTCAAGGTGCTTCAGAACGAACTTTTTACATACAGCGATATAATGAGGGAAAAACCGTTCATGGTCATTATGTCCAAAAAAGACCTGCTTGAAAAACCGTATAAAGGAAAATTTTTCGATCACAAGATATCGTCATTCAGCAACGAGGGGCTTGATGAACTTAAACTCATGATAGCTGAAAAGATAAAAGAGACTGAAACACCTGTTCCGGTCTGGGAAAGATAAAAAAAGTTAAAATATTTTCAGGGCGTGTCACGATTTGACACGCCTTTTGTGTTATTTTTCCAAAAAACATTGGAGGAAAGGTGACAGCGGATCGGTTTAGAGAAATTCTTAAGCTTGAATCGGTAAGATATCTTACCAGTGCGTCGATCAATAAACTTCTGTCGGCATGCAGAACAGCGGAAGAGTGCAAGGAATTACCGGATGAAGAGCTTCAGGTCAACGGGATATCGGTTAACGGGATACAGAGCCTGAGGAAAGCCGTATTCGACGATTCAGTTTACCGTGATCAGATGGAAATGCTCAATAAGTTCCAGGATTACGGGCTGGTTACGGTATTTGACGAAGGCTACCCTGACAACCTGAAGAACATCTATGATCCGCCCCTGTACCTTTTCTACGAAGGCGTGCTGAGTGAAAAGGACGACATATCCATCGCCGTAGTGGGCTCAAGGACCGTGACGAAGTCCGGAGCCCAGACTATAAGCAGGCTTTCAAGGGAACTCGCGGAGGCGGGATATGTGATCGTCAGCGGGCTGGCGATGGGGGCGGACACGGCCGCGCACAAGGGCGCGCTGGAGGCGGGAAAAAGGACGGTCGCGGTTCTCGGCTCAGGCATTGACTGCGGGGTTAATCTGGAGAGCAGGGCGGTGCGGAGGTCTATAGCCGAGTCGGGAGGAGCTGTTTTTTCGCCCTTCCTGATAGGCACGAAACCGACGACCTACACTTTTCCCGCAAGGAACCGCGTTATAAGCGGAATAAGCCTGGGCGTACTGATCGGGGAAGCAAAAAAAGATTCAGGCTCGCTTATAACGGCCAATTTTGCTCTGGAGCAGGGAAGAGAAGTGTTCGCCATACCGAACGAGATATTCAGGCCTAAGTTCGAAGGCGGGAACAATCTTATAAAAACAGGTCAGGCGAAACTTATCATGTGCGTCGATGATATAATTGATGAGATGCCCGAACGGGTAAAGAACAGAACTTCGGATAAAGTCAGGGCGGTCGAGGGAAAACTGATATCATTCACAGACGACATTGAAGAAAAAATATTCAGTCTGCTTGTCGAAGATTCAAGAAGTATCGACGAGCTGTCGGATGAACTGGGTCTCGATACCGGGCTGCTAATGAGCAAACTCTTCATGCTCGAAATGAATAAATTCATCGTAAGGGGGCACAACAATATATTTTCGGTAGCAAGAAAATAACGGCATCAAATTATGGCTTGATAAAAACCCGGTTTTTTATTATACTTGAAAGAGATGTTGAACATGCGCGGAAAAATGATGAAAAAAGCTGTTGTGCTGTTATCCGGGGGACTTGATTCGACCACCTGTCTCGCTGTTGCCAAAGACAGAGGGTTCGAAGTCTATGCGCTTTCTTTCGACTACGGCCAAAAGCACTCGTTTGAGCTTGAGCTTGCTTCATACAACGCCGGGAAATTCGGAGCTGCGGAACACAGGATAGCGCGTCTCGACAGAGAATTCTTCAAGACTTCATCGCTCACCGATCACAGTATTAAAGTAAAAAAAGACAGCTTTGACTCAACGAAAATACCTGATTCTTATGTTCCGGCCAGGAATACTGTTTTCTTGAGCTACGCGCTGGCCTATGCGGAAACGATCGGGGCCGAAGCTGTTTTTATCGGTGTGAACAGTCTGGATTATTCAGGCTATCCCGACTGCAGACCCGAGTATATAGCGGCATATCAGAAAGTTGCGGACCTCGCGCTAAAAAGTTCGGTCGAGGCAGGGATCAAAGTAATGATCGAAGCACCCCTAATCAGCATGACCAAAGCTGAAATAATAAGAACGGGGAAAGGTCTCGGAGTCGATTACTCAAAGACGATATCATGTTACGAGCCTGTTCTTGGTAAAGCCTGCGGACACTGCGACAGCTGCATCTTGAGAAGGAAAGGGTTCGAAGATTCAGGTTATAAAGATGAAACAGCGTATGTATAAATAACGAAAAGCTCAGTATGAAAAAATTAATGTTCAATCTTATCCTCATAGGTTTATGCTCTCTTTCTCAGGCTCAAAGTACCAAATTTGCCAAAAAGACGGATCTTAGCAAACCTTTTATAAACAGGTTCAAAGATTATTCTGCCGTAATGCTGGTCGATCTTGAAGGCGGCAGGGTACTTTTCGAACACAACGCTTATAATAGGTACGAAATAGCTTCCGTCACGAAAATGATGTCGATCCTGCTGGTGGTCGAGGAGATAAAAAGCGGAAAACTTTCTCTGAACGATACGCTTAAGACATCTACGGCAGCCTCAAAGATCGGAGGGTCGCAAATATACCTGCGCGAGCACGAAGAAATGTCTGTCGGGGATCTGCTGAAATCTGTGATAATGAAGTCAGCAAATGACGCAACGACCGTTCTTGCCGAGAAGGTCGGGGGAGAAGGGAAGGTCCCTCTTTTTGTCAACATGATGAATTCAAGGGCAAAACAGCTCGGGATGGAGAACACAATATTTTATTATCCTCACGGGCTTCCGCCTTCAAGGAAGAACAGAAGTAAAAATATGGGTGCGAATAAGTCCACCTGTTTCGATCTTGTTCTCCTTGCGGAAGAAATGCTTAAACATCCACTCATTTTGAAGTACAGTTCAAGATGGACAGACAGCGTAAGGGAGGGAAAGGACAGGTTCGATCTCAGGAATACGAGCAGGCTGATAAAGGATTATCCCTACTTCGACGGACTTAAAACAGGGTTTTACGATAAAGCGGGTTTCTGCATCGTGGCGACGGCCAAAAAAGATGAGGACAGGCTTGCGGCTGTCGTTCTTGGTTCGCGCAGCATGAAGGGAAGGGACAAGTTCATCAATGATCTCGTAACATGGGGATTTTCTGAACTTGAGGCCGAAAGAACTCCCGAGCCTGTTGTAGATAAAGTCGGGACTGAGACATTAAAGTGACGAGCCCTGATAGAGTCCGTTCTTATCCATATACTCATGAACTTTTTCTTTAAACTCTTCCGCGATAATACCCCATTTTGGAGCTATGAGCTGATCCGCATGAGCGCGTGACAGGTTCCTGTGTATCACGATTGATCTGTCGAGGTATGATACAGCTTTGGAAAAAAGCTCAATATATTTCTTTAGCGTAAGAGGTTCATACCCACCGTTTTTAAATATTTTTTCAAGCCCGGTACCCTTTATCACCTGAAGGTGATGGATCTTGATATAATCGGGCTTTATTCTGTTGATCTCCCTGAAAGTTTCAAAGACCATTTCGTCCGTTTCACAGGGAAGCCCGATTATCAGGTGTACGCCTGCGAGAAAATCAGTGTTCTCTCTGATCATTTTAAACGCGTTTAAAAAGCAGGCGTAGTCGTGCCCGCGGCCGATTGTCTTGAGCGTACTGTCGTGAACGGACTGAAGTCCCAGCTCAAGCCATACATCCCTGCCTCCGGCAGTTCTGTTCAGCATTTCCAGCAGTGCGGGATAAATGCTGTCCGGCCGCGTGGAAAGCGCAAGAACCCGTATTTCAGGATAACTCAGTGCCTCCCTGAATGATTTCTTTAGATAATTTATATCGCCGTAAGTCGAAGTGTTATCCTGAAAATATGCCACGAACTGATCAGTCGGGTACTTGCGCTTCACATAGGGCAGTCCCTGCTCCATCTGCTCCTTCACCGTCACCGCACCTTTTATCGTCTGCGGAATAAAGGAATCCCTGTTGCAGAAAATACAGGGCGGTTCGTTCGGACAGGGAATGTGAAGCGTCAGACCTATCTTTCCCAGCTTTTTGCCGTACCTTTCCTTCATAAAGGGCAGAATTTCGGAATAGTAATATTTTTCATGTTCGCTCATGACATAAAGTTAAGAAAACCTGACCAAAATGAACAGAGGAAATTATTGACTAAAAGTCGCAAAGAATTTATATTCTTTAGTGTTATTGGTAAAACCTGTTAATGTAATAGAATGACTTAGGAGGGGTTTGTATGAAAAAAACATTATTTTTGATCCTGTTTGGTATCTTTTCAGCTTTTGGGCAGAAGATAGTCACGATAGAAGGTGAGGCAGTTTATACTCACGGCGACGATATGAGCAAAATGCAGGCAGAACAGACGGCGATAAACAACGCAAAAAGACATGCTCTTGAAAAATTCGCGACATTTCTTAGAAGTAATACCGTCATAGAAGATTTTGAGATGAAAAAGGACAGGATTTCAGCCGCTTCAGTCGGTCTGTTGAGAAATACTGTCTATAAGCAGAAAGAATACAATTATCCCACATGGACTGTCAAACTTTCCGCCGAGATAGATGAAGACGAAATGCTCAAGCTTTTGAAGGAAGAAATTGATGTAACCGATCATTCGGATAGAATTACAGATTTCGTTTTATCGGGAATGAAGGCTGAAAATGATTTGAGGATCGGTGACGCTCTCAGATATTATTACTGGTCATATCTGCTGATCAAAGCCGATGAACTCAATAAAGATATGAAGATGGATGAGTTCGACAAAAGGCAGCTATCGACAGCTCTTCCTGAAAGGATGAACAAACTGTTTACTCAACTTGATATCAAAGTCAAAACAATAAGAGAAGAAAACGGCTCTAAATGCGTCGTTTTGGGAATTCAATATAATAATCAGCCTGTTTCAAATATGGACATAACTTACTATACAGGAGATTCATGGTCTTCATACATCAAAGCGAGGAACGGACTTGCCCAGATAGACTTTTTTGGTCATTCAGCATCAACGACTAACCGCCTGCAGATCAAGACAGAGTACAGATACGATAATCTGATAAAGCACGATGACGACATGACAAAAGTCCTCGAAAAAATATCCCACATACCTTTCCCGGACTCAAGCTATCCGTCAATTCCTCTTATAGTTGAAGAGAATGAACCCGAACCGGTTAAGGAAACTGAAAGTACGGTTGTTGAAATAGAAAAAGATGTTCACTTTGAAGCAGTTTCGCATATTCTCGAAGCGATTAATAATAAAAAGTATCATGAGGCTAAACATCTTTTTACTCCGGAAGCCTATCAGGCCTTCAACGACCTCATCATGTACGGCAACGCGGGCATTCTGGTCTGCGATGCAGAACTAAAGAAGTATAAACTAAACGATCAGACAATAGTGAGATCCGTGCCGATGTCATTTTCTTTTCCGCGCAACGACACGAAATTTACAGAAAATGTCGTTTTTACTTTCAACAAAGATAATCTCATAGACGCTATAACATTTTCACTTTCCGACAGAGCTGCGTCCGACATTATAAATAAACCCGAAAGCTTTGGGACAGATGAAGACAAGATACAGCTCATTCAGTTCATGGAGCTTTACAAGACCGCTTACTGCCTAAAACAGATCGGTTATATAGAATCAATTTTCGCCGACAACGCCCTGATAATCGTGGGAAGAATGCTTCAGCCTGATGAAAAAATCGGCGAGATGGACGGAATGTTCGAAACCGGCAAGCGCGTCAAATATGACAAAATGGGCAAGAAAGAATACATAAACAGGCTCAAGATGGCTTTTAACTCGAATGAGTTCATCAACATCAATTTTGAAGAGAATACAGTTAAAAAAAAGAACAAACAAAAGATATACAGCCTTGAGATCAAGCAGTTCTACAATTCCACAAATTACAGCGACGAAGGCTATCTATTTCTCCTCATGGACCTCCGCAACATAAAGGAGCCCAAGATATATGTAAGAGCATGGCAGCCCGACAGCATGAAAGTAGCAGACAGACTTAAGCTGTCAGATTTCAAAATAAGTTTTTAAAGAGGTTATCTAATGACTGAAAACCAGAATATTGAGTATAAGCAGAGCTGGCATGACGATTATCTGAAATGGGTATGCGGGTTCGCAAATGCCATCGGCGGCGTTATATACATCGGCAAAGATGATAACGGAAAAATTGTCGGCGTTTCTGATTATTCGAGGTTGTTGGAAGAGATTCCCAATAAGATCAGGAATTTTATGGGTATTATATGCGATGTCAAAATGCACGGAAAAGGCGAGAAAAAGTATATTTCGATAAAGGTAAATCCGTACTCTGTTCCGGTTTCTTTGAGGGGCAGGTATTATTATCGTTCAGGCAGTTCAAAAATGGAGCTGACCGGAGTGGAGTTGAATGAATTTCTCCTTAAGAAAGCCGGTAAGACATGGGATGATGTGATAGAAGACAGAGCGTCTATCAATGATATTGATGAAAAGAGTATAGCTAAGTTTATCAAGGACAGCAAAGAGCAAGGCAGAATGCCTGATACTAAAGGATTGAGTACCATGCAGATTCTGGATAAGCTTCATTTGACGGAAGGTGCTAAAATAAAAAGAGCCGCA
Source organism: bacterium UBP11_UBA4055 (assembly GCA_002382735.1). GTDB lineage: Bacteria > UBA4055 > UBA4055 > UBA4055 > UBA4055 > UBA4055. The sequence continues at coordinate 590 of DFZN01000030.1, read as the reverse complement.
ATTATTTTGTTCGGTAAAGATCCTATCAGATTTTATCCTAATATTCAGGTTAAGATCGGCCGTTTCGGAAAAGACTCGGCAGACTTGAGATTCCATGAAGTGGTTGAGGGTAATTTGGTCTATATGCTCAACGAAGTTCAGGTTCAGCTTAATTATAAATTTCTGACCCGTCCGATTGAATTCAAAGGTTTTTTCAGAATTGAAAAGGGAGAATATCCAGAAGAAGCTTTGCGGGAAATGCTGTTGAATGCCCTTGTTCACAGAACTTATATGGGAGCTCCTATTCAGATGCGCGTCTTTGATAACAGACTTACAATTTGGAATGAAGGAAATCTTCCGTTAGGCATTACCCAGGAGGATTTAAAAAAAGAGCACAGTTCCCGTCCAAGGAATCAGAATATCGCCGAAGCCTGTTTCAAGGCAGGCTACATAGATACATGGGGAAGAGGAATTCAGAAAATCATCAACTCATGCAAAGAGGCCGAACTTCCCGAGCCTGAAATAATTGAGAATAACGGCGGAATGCAGGCAACTGTATTCAAAGAACCCGATAAGCAGCAGGATAAACAGCAGTATAAACAGCAGGATAA
>DFZN01000070.1 GCA_002382735.1 bacterium UBP11_UBA4055 | reverse complement strand
TCATTTTATTAATAGTTGACTCCTGAATTTATTTAATTTTATTGTTTATCTAAACGCTTTTCTTGAACGGTTTATACTCTTTTCCTCCGCCTGTCCATCCGGCGTTCTTGTAGAACTCTACAAAGGTAAGACGCATCGGGTGAACCAGCGATCCGAGCCCTGAAAGAAGAATGTTGCCTGTATGACCGACTATAAGGAACAGTATGAATATTACCCAGCCTATATACGGAATTTTGAGAAACTCGGCGGCGATGTTGTTGATCACAAGCCCGAGTATAGCTCCGGAGACGCCCAACGCAAACAGCCTTATATAGCTTAAGACATCGCCGAACAGTCCTGTAATGTCATACAGCTGCCACACTCCTTTGAGTATCCTTATGCCCAGATTGGCCTTCGGATCGTTGAAGAGCAGTATCAGCGCCACGCCTACAAGCGCGGTTTTACCTGCGATACTCGACATTGTGTCCAGATATGTCAGGCTCGCGATCGTTTCGGGATCGACTTTAAGATAAGCCAGAACGGCCTTCATTCCCATAGCCACAAAACTCAGAACGAGTATCATCCAGCCGATTGTCGATACGCCGTAAATAAAACTGCCGTTCTTTCTGATCAGGTTGGTCATTTTGATGCACATCCCGAAAAGTATCTGAACGACGCCGAGCCCGAGCGCAAGCCAGAACATCGAATTGCTGTCGAGGAACATATCTTTGAATTTCAGGTCCGTTTCGATCAGATTTATGCCGAAGAAGGTTCCTCCTACGATACCCATTATGACAGTCATAAGCCCGAGAAGCTGTACGAGAGTGAGCATCGGTTTCCATTCTTTGTCAAGCTTAAACTTCAGAATTGCACCAACGGTAATAAGCACTATTCCGTAACCCGCATCACCAAGACAGAATCCGAAGAACAGCATGAAGAAAGGCGCGAAGAAAGCTGTCAGGTCTATCTCGTTGTACGAAGGAAGCGAGAAAAGTCTTCCAATAGGCTCGAACATTTTAGCAAATTTACCGTTCCGCATTAAGATCGGTACTTCTTGAACTTCCTCTTCAACAGGCTCCCTTTCAAGATATACTATTCTTTTTGAATCGAAATAGTCTTTAGCCTTATCTTCGCTCGTTACAGGTATCCATCCCTCAAGCAGCATCAGTTTGTAATCCGCGGCCGGCTTAGCCTCGTCGTAAACCTTCATGTACTGCTTTTCGTTCTCTGTCTCTTTCCGCAGATATTCCAGCGTGGCGATATTATCATGCGCAAATTTAGACAAAGTTTTATTATCTGCAGTTATTTTAGCCTTGACCTCATTTATTTCAGCCTGAATATCCGACACCGATCTTTCGAACATTTTCACTTCTTCGGCTTTGATCTCGGGCTCATCGCCTTTCCGCGTAAAGACAGCGAAATTGAGATTACCTCCGCCCAACGATATCTTCTCTACAGCGTATTTCTTTCCCCACTCTTCATCGAACAGCTTGGGATTTATGCTGTAAAGTCTCACTTCAATACCCTCATCTTTGAGCTTATTTACGGTCGAAACGGAAAAATCACCCCAGACCGACTGCGCACTGAGCTCCTTGTTGAGCTGGTGAAGTTTCTGGTGGTTCTGGTCTATATCGAGATACAGTTTCTCGACCTCTTTTACTAAGCTGTCGGCATCTGCGTTCTTTTTTATATCCTTCGAATAATTACCGTCAGTTATCTTTGTTTTAAGATGCTTGACCGAAAAATCTATCCTTTTTATAAAATTGATCTTCTCTCTCACCGATTCTGCCGAAACATCTTTTTTCTCAGTGATATGGACTATGCCCAGATCGTGAATATCCTCAAGGAAACTCTGATACTCCCTGTGATAGATCACGAAAGTATATTTCTTCATTTTTACGATCATGAGGCCTCCTCCATCATCTGTCGCGTCTTCACTATCTTCTGCGATGATTTGGACAGATTCTCCTCGTCCTCCATGAACCTCTTTATCTTTAAAAGAGCTTCCTGGAATCCGGGTATCTGCACTTTTTCGTAGAGATTGACCTTCTGCGTTGTTTTTCTTCTCGCCTTCTCCAATAACTCCATCTTGACACTGAATATCTCTTTTTCTATCGCTATCGCAACTATATTCTTCAGGATATTTACTCCGTCATAGAACCAGACGGGCGATTCAAAGAGCGAGAATTCCTTCACAGAAAATATGATATCTGTAAGAACGGGCGTCTTCACGCCTGCGATCTTTTTTACTTCGAGTTTTACATCATCAACGCTCACCAGGCCCGGTTCAAACTCGTTCCAGAGGCTTCTCATTCCGTCATACTTTAGAATGTCCGCCCTGAGTTCGCCGTCAAGTGAATGCACCTTGTCTTTAGCCTTTTTGACCTCCATCCTCAAAGCCGATTCCTTGTTCTTGATGGTAGGAAGAGCTCTGACCCTGATCTTGAGCTGTTTGTTGAGGTTCTGTACCGAAGTTTTATTGTATTGAAATTTTATAGCCATTTATTCCGACTCTTTATTTTTATGGTCTAGTTCTTCGGCCAGTATTTTTCAACAAGCTCGTCCTTGATGCCCAGCTCTGCTTTTGTGAAGTGCTCGGCAAAGAGCCTCCAGCCTGTGTCGAGCATACTGTCAATGTCGATATTGATGTCGATCGCCAGAAGTTCTCTCGAATAATCTTTCGCGAACTTCAGTGTCCTTTCGTCATAGTCGTTCAGGTCGAATCCGTTCTCGAGCTTGGTCTTTGCGTTCGCAGCGTCCGCGAAAAGCCTGATCCCCGCGTTCATCACCTGGGGATGGTCTTTTCTGGTCTGCTTCCCGATAACGAGCTGTTTTAATCTTGAAAGGGATCTGAACGGGTCAACGATGACCTTACCTATATCGGTATCCCTTCTTAAGAAGAGCTGGCCTTCAGTGATATAACCCGTGTTATCGGGTATCGCGTGAGTGATGTCGCCGCCGGAGAGCGTCGTGACGGCTATGATCGTGATCGAACCGCCTTCGGGGAACTGAACGGCTTTCTCGTATATTTTTGCAAGGTCTGAATAAAGCGATCCGGGCATACTGTCCTTGGACGGTATCTGGTCCATACGGTTCGACACGATGCTCAGTGCGTCGGCGTAAAGGGTCATGTCTGTTAACAGCACGAGCACTTTCTCGTGCTTCTCATGCGCGAAATACTCCGCGGCGGTGAGTGCCATGTCAGGGACCAGTAACCTTTCGACGGGCGGGTTCTCTGTCGTGTTTATAAAGCTTATGATTCTGTCTAACGCGCCGGCGTTGTCGAATATGTTCTTGAAAAATAAATAGTCGTCGTTGGAAAGCCCCATACCGCCCAGTATGATCTTGTCCGCCTTGGCTCTCAACGCCACCATTGCCATGACCTGGTTGAAAGGCTGATCCGGGTCCGCGAAGAACGGTATCTTCTGTCCTGTAACAAGCGTGTTGTTCAGGTCGATCCCCGCTATACCCGTCGGGATAAGCTCAGACGGCTGCTTTCTTCTGACAGGGTTAACAGACGGGCCGCCGATCTCAACTTCTTTTCCTTCAACTGCCGGTCCGCCGTCTATCGGATCGCCGTATGCGTTGAAGAATCTTCCCGCGAGCTCGTCTGACACTTTGATCGTCGGAGCTTTGCCCATGAACACGACCTCCGCATTCGTAGGGATACCTTCGGTACCGGAAAATATCTGAAGCGTCACTGTGTCGCCCTGTATCTTCACCACCTGCGCCAGTCTTCCGTTCACTCTGGCGATCTCCTCATATCCGATGCCTTCCGCCTTTAAAGAACATGTGGCTTTGGTGACCTGAGTTATCTTTGTATATATCTTCTGAAAAGCTGAAGTTTCCATTTAAACCGCCTTTCTTTCGTTAATTTTTTCGTTTATCTGCTTCAAATATCCGTCGAATTTTTCAGATTTGTATTCGGCATAATTCATCTGCTTGAAGAGGTTGATTATAGCCTTGAAGAAAGGGTTCACTTCCTCGAAAGACTTGAAATCGAATTTTGTATGATATATCTCAAGCACTCTCTCAAGCATGTATTCCTGCCTTTCGAACGGCGTTGATTTATCTATATTGTCAAAAGCGTCCTGCTGGAGAATTACAAAATCGAGAACTTCGGCTTTCCAGAACCTTTCGTGATATTCTATCGGTACCCCGTCGTCTCCCAGAATGTTTATCTGCTCTGACGCCTCTCTTCCCCTCAGTAGAATGTCCTTTGAGAGCGAGACCATCTCGACCCAGTTCTCTGATATGTTCTTTTTCAGATATTCCTGAATCTCCGGGTATTCGAGATATTTAGAATAAGAGTCTATAGGGTCGATTGCCGGATATCTCTTGCTGTCCGCCCTGTCCTGGTTGAGCGCGTAGAAACATCTTGCCGCTTTTTTTGTCGATTCCGTCACAGGTTCCTTGAGGTTACCTCCGGCCGGCGACACCGTACCGAGGAATGTGATCGATCCTGTCTGTCCGTTATTGAGATAAACAAACCCCGCTCTGGAATAGAAGTTCGAAATGATAGCCGGAAGGTCCATCGGGAAAGCGTCCGGACCGGGCAGTTCCTCCATCCTGTTCGACATCTCCCTCAAAGCCTGAGCCCATCTTGAAGTGGAGTCGGCGAGAAGAAGTACCTTCAAGCCCATCGCCCTGTAGTACTCGGCGATAGTCATTCCCGTATAAACCGATGCTTCCCTTGCGGCTACGGGCATGTTGGAAGTGTTACAGATGATCGTCGTTCTTTCCATCAGCTTCCTGCCTGTTCTCGGGTCTTCGAGCTCCGGGAACTCGGTGAAGATTTCCACCACCTCGTTCGCCCTTTCACCGCAGGCTGTCACGATGATCATGTCTGCTTCAGCCTGCTGTGATACAGCGTGCTGGAGCACGGTCTTGCCGCAGCCGAAAGGTCCGGGAATGAACCCTGTTCCGCCTTCCGCCAGAGGATTAAGCGTATCCATCGTCCTGACGCCGGTCTCCATTATCTTGAACGGCCTCGGTTTTTCTTTATACGCTTTGATAGGCACTTTGACAGGCCATTTCTGCATCATCGTAACTTCGACATCCTTTCCTTTTTCGTCTGTCAGGACTGCGATCTTGTCTTTTGACTTGTATTTCCCTTTAGAGTTCACGCTTTTTACGGTATAGTTCCCAGAGAATTTGAACGGAACCATGATCTTGTGCGGCATCCACCCCTCGGTCACTTCTCCGAGCCAGCTTCCCGCTTCGACCTTGTCTCCGGCCTTTGCTATCGGCGTAAAATCCCATTCTGCTTCGGGGTCAATAGCTTCCGTGTATTCCCCTCTTTTCAAAAAAACGCCTTTCATCTTGTCAAGATCGTTCTGCAGACCGTCGTAGTTCCTTGAAAGGATGCCCGGTCCCAGCGTTACTTCGAGCATGTGACCCATGAATTTCACATCCGCTCCGATCTTGAGGCCCCTCGTGCTTTCGAACACCTGAGTGTAAGCCTTGACCCCCATGATCTTGATAACCTCGGCCATCAGATCCGTGCCTTTGAGGTTGATGTAGCAGATCTCGTTTTGGGAAACAGGTCCGTCCGCCTCGACTATCACCAGATTGGCGATAATCCCCGTTACTTTTCCTTTTGTAGCCATCTTCTACCCTTTTATTAAAATTTATTTTTTACCGAATTCTTCGGGGAACTGAAAATCATTCTGCAGCTCCTCGACGAACTTATAGAACAGGTCTTTGCCCGTCCCGGGATCCAATGATATCCACCTTTCGACTATCATAAGCTTGATGTAATACGAAATAAGCTTATCTACGGTGAAATATTCAAAAAATGTCATCTCGTCGAGCCATTCCCACTTGAAAACATCTAAGGCTTTCTCCCTTTTGATCAGGTCATCCGTCTCGAATATCGAGATCAGCTCCTCTATGTACGCAAGATCTCCGCCGAGCCCGAAATCCCTCGAACCGCTTTTGAGTATCGTTTCGGCAGTTTCATTGGCGAGAATGATATCTTTCTCCGTGTTCAGGCCGTGCTTTTTGGCGTTCAAAGCCGCCATGATGTTCTTCATGTTGAGTTCAAGCTCGAACCATTTTCTTACTATGCCGTTGACCGAAGAAAGCACATGCTCGTAATACAGCACGGTCAGTCTTTTCCTGTTGACCTCCTCATCGAACTCCTCGGAATTATACTCTTCTATGAACTCTCTTAAATATGCGGCAGCTTTTTCCGGTTCTTCGAGTATTTCTTCGATGCGGTCTTCGGAATATATACCGCCGGGAATGTATTTGTGATCGTGATCGACCAGAGTTTTGTAAACATTCTCATTGTCTGTCTTTAGGCTGAACAGCTCAAAGTATCCGTAGTCTTTAGCGGGTAAAAATTCTTTCATGTCGGATAAGAACTGTTCCGACCCGTATGACAGCTTGGAATCCTCGAGCGTGATGTTCGGCAGCCCCGCTACAAGGCAGTAGTACTTTCGGGACATTTATTTTCCTCCGAACAGAAACTCTATCGTTTTAGGCTTCATATATTTTTTGAAGAAATTCTCAAAATCGGAGTCTGTGAAACTGAGCTTGTAGCTTCCGTCAGCCGGCCCGATCTTAAATCCGGATTCCAGATCCTCACCTATGTCTATTACAAGTCCGCCGTCGAGAAGTTTTTTTGCGTTGGCTTTAAGATAGTTTTCCAACTCCTCCTTTTCCTTTTCAGGCAGAGTGACCGATAAGTCCATTCCTTTAGACTGGTCCTCAAAAAAATTCCTGATCGAGATCTCGATTATCTTTTTCATGAATTCTTTTTCCGATACTGCTGAAGATACGGAATCTTTTGCGATCTTTGATGTGATGATCTCGGATATTTTCTGCTTCACTGCGCTGATGGCCTGATTTGAAGCGAGCTTCATCTCAGACTGACCGTTCCTGATGATCTCGTCGGCCTTTTTCTTTGCTTCTAAAATTATCTTTTCTGCCTCTGCATTGGCTTTAGCTATGATCCCGTCAGAATTTTTTTTCGCCTCTGCAATCAGTCTGTCAGCTTCTTCTTTGGCTTTCGTTACACCTTCGGAATAGATCTTTTCCGTCAGTTCCTGGAGTTTCTTTTCCATTTATCCGTCTCCTACTAATTTTTTAGTTAAAT
>DFZN01000054.1 GCA_002382735.1 bacterium UBP11_UBA4055 | reverse complement strand
GTCCCATGCTGTAAGGTGGAACATAAACACTGTCGCCTGTAATCTGAAGGTCGAAGCTACTCAAAGCATTTATCAGATATGCCTGACCCGTCTCAGCCGGAAAATCGTTCACCCATCCGAAATAGGAACTGAAACATGCGGCTTCCCAGTCATAAAGTTCAGAGTTCCACCTGCAGACCATGTCGATGTTGGTTCCTGAAGGATCGAGTTCTGAGACCGCGGAATAACCTGAAAGCGGCAAAGCAATAAAATTATAACTGGTGATACTGTCATTGTGAACACACGGATACACAAAAGTCGAATCGTCCAGTCTGTACGGATCCTGCGGATGGAGTACAAGTACAAAAGCAAAAAAAACGGACAACATCAGCTTCTTCATAACACTTCTCCTCAATAATATTCCCTCTGTTATAGAATATACAAATGAGCTGATGAAAATCCAAACAATTTTTTATTTATTTATCGTAACCTTTTTCTTTTCTTAGTCCCAGCGCATCGGAGAGTTTCATCTTCTGAGTTCCGCTGCACCTGCACGCAAAACCGTCGATAAGCGAATAGACGACAGGAAGAACGAGCAGTGTAAGTATAGTCGCGAAACCGAGACCGAACGAGATGCTCACGGCCATTGGTTTCCACATTCTGACCGATTCGGATTGAGAAATTATCATCGGCACCAGACCGAAGATGGTGGTCAGAGTGGTCAGAATGATCGGCCTCAGCCTTGTCCTGCCGGCATTGATCAGGCTGTTCCAGCGGTCCACCCCCTTTTCCCTTTCCTTGTTGATGAAATCCACGAAAACGATCGAGTCGTTCACGACGATGCCGGCAAGCGCTACCACCGCGATCATGGACAGGATCGAGAAAGGCGTGTTCGTGACCATGAGCCCGAAAATCACGCCGATGAACCCGAACGGGATGGTTATCATGACTATCAGAGGCTGTATGTAGGATTTGAACTGCGTACCAAGTATCATATATATCATTATGAGCGTTATTATGAAAGCGATGTAAAGTGAATTAAAACTTTTAGTCCGTTCGTCGCTCGCTCCCCCCACTTCGATCTTGTATCCCGGATTTTCCCGTTCGAAATTCTCGAGCGATCCTGTAATCCCTTTGATCTTGTTGCCGAAAAGCAGCTCGTTCGCCTCGTCTGGGGTCCTCACCAGCGTTTTTCCGCTTTCGGTGTAAGTACCCACATTACCAGTTATTGTCACAGTTCTCTTTCCGTCCCTTCTGACGATCCTCGATATAGTGTTCGATATCTCGAATTCGGCCACATCCTTCAGCACGATCTTCTTTCCGGTTCTCGTATTCATTTTCATATTCCGGACTTTTTCTATCGAATCGAATTGTTCTTCAGGCAGTATTACTCTGATATTGTACTTATTCGACCTTTCCGAATATTCCGATATTATCTTTCCTACAGAGGCGGTTCTTATAAAAGCTGCAAGTTCCGACAGACCTATACCGTAGAGAGCCAGCCTGTCATAGTCAGGGTAGATCTTCATTTCTTTTTTCCCCTCATCGAAATTATCCTCTATGTCCTTGACGCCCGGAACGGCTTCCACAGTCTTCTTCACCTTTTCTGAAAGTTCCTGCAGCCTTTTAAGGTCATCGCCGAGTATCCTGATCTCAACATCCTCCCCAGTGGGCGGCCCGCTCCTTCCGGTCGAAAATTTGTAGCTTACGATCTCCTGCATGCCGTTGAGAAATTTTCTGATATCCGAAGTAACTACATTCAGATCGACCGTAAGGCTGTCCGCATCAATAAGGTCAAGCCTCAGCTCTATCAGGTTGGTGGATTCGTCCCAGAACACCCTGTCCTGCTGCTGGCCGACATTCGTGTTGAGAGCTTTAAAATTATCCTGATAAGGCATATTCATGACAAAATTCTCGATCACCTTTGTCAGAGAATCGGTCTTCTCAAGGTGAGTTCCGGCAAATGTCTCGGCCTTTATGGTTAAAGTGGTCGGAGCTGTCTTTGGAAAGAACTCGAACTTTACAAGCCCTTTGACGACCGTGAACATTGACGCGAAAAGAGCTATGACAACTATGACCATGACAAGCGATCTTCTTTTGAGAAAACCTATGAGTAAAGCCGAATATTTTTTTACTAATTTTTTATAAAATTGTCCTTCAGCTTTATCGTGAGGCTTCGAGAAATCAGCGAGGTGCGAAGGCAGTATCAGCAGTGCTTCAAAGAGCGAAGAGAAAAGCGCGAGCGAGACCACTATCGGGAACACACCCAGAAATCTGCCCATGTGACCTTCCATCATCAGCAGAGGCATAAAAGCTGCTATCGTTGTGAGAACGGCGGCAATAACAGGCCACATCACTTCGCCGGCACCTTTAACAGCGGCTTCTTTCGGGCTCATCCCCTCCTCGATGTTCCTGTGCACATTCTCAATCACAACTATCGCATCGTCAACGACCATACCGAGCACAAGAATAAGCGCGAAAAGGCTCAGGTTGTTTATCGTTATCCCGAAATACTGCATCAGCCATAAGGTCATCATAAATGAGAACGGGATGCCCATAGCTGCGAATATCGCGTTCCTCCAGCCTATGAAAAGAAATAATGTTATAAAAACCAGTACAATACCAAAAAACGCAGACTGCGAAAGCGTATTGATGTTGCTTCTTACCGCGATTGAATCATCGTTAACTACCCTTGCCTGCACATCAGTATATTTTTCAGGGATCGTTTTAATATAGCTCCTGATATCCTTGATAATGTCTAAAATATTCCCGTCTGCGTTCTGATAAACATACAGGTTGAGACTTTCCTTGCCGTCGAGCCTTGTTTTAACATTCATGTCTTCGTAAGTATCGACTACTTTGGCTATATCTTTGAGCCTGAGCACAGATCCGTTGTCGAATGCCTTCAGTACGACATATTCTATCTGATCGACCGACTCGAACTGTCCCATAGTCCTTACGAGCACTTCGGATTTTCCGGCCATTACCGTTCCGCCGGGCAGGTTGAGGTTCTTAGCTTTCACGGCTGTTTCTATATCATTAAAGCTTATATTGAAATATTCCATCTTGTTCAGGTCCGGCTCTATCCTTATCTCTCTGACCTTTGCGCCTTTCAGCTCGACCTTGGATACATAATTTATTTTGGCGAGATCGTCTTTGATCTCCTCCGATATCCTTCTTATGCCGTCGGGAGTATATTTCTCGCCCTCGATAGCTACGGTGCAGACGGATTTCAGCTCGCGCATGCTCATATTCTGCATGAAAGGGTCTGTTGCGTCCTCGGGAAGCCCCCTTACCTTGTCAAGCTCTCTGGAAACATCGTTCCATGCCTTGTCAATATCGACTCCCGCGTTAAGGTTAACGAATATCACGGCTCTTCCCTCGTACGCCGTCGAACTTATATAGTCTATATCGGTCATATCGGCGAGCTCGTCCTCTATCTCCTGAATTATCAGCGTTTCGATCTCGTCAGGTGCTACACCCGGGTAAACCACGCTTATCATGAACGATCCCCATTCGATCTGCGGCATAGACTCTTTCGGTATCCTGTATGTATAGAATATTCCGAGAATGAATATTATTATCATCACCATATTTATTAGAACAGGATTTCTGACTGAAAATTTTGGAAGATTCATTTTGCGCCCCGCGGCTGTTTATTTTATATCTTTACCGAATATTTTTACCTGAGCATTGTTGGTCAGAGCGTTCGCGCCCGAGACGATGATTTTTTCACCCGGTTCGACTCCTGACAGTATGAGTATTGAGTTCCCGTATTTTTTGCCCGCCTCGATCTTTCTTTTGACAGCTTTGTTCTCGCTGTTGACCAGATATACGAAATAGTTCCCGAACTCTTCAATGATATTATCGAAATCGGTATAGATCACATTCCCGATCCTGCGTGACTCTATCCTTCCCCTTACTATCATGCCCGGGATCAGCTCCATTCCCTCGTTCTCTATCACGATCTCTACGGGATAATTTCCTGTCACATCGGGCTTTTTGCCTGAACCTGTCACTTTGCCGTAGATAATATCTTCAGAACCGTTATGCCTGATCTCGACTTCTGCGCCGGTCTTTATGGCCTGAATGTCGTACTCCGTCACACCTGTCTTTATTACAAGCTGTCTGCAGTCAACTATTGCCGCTACCGGCTGACCCGTCGCGATGAACTGGCCCTGTTTTATATGGAGCTGGGCTATCGAACCGTCAACAGGTGATAAAAATTTTGAATTCTCATAATTTATCCTCGCCCTCTCCACATTTGCTTTTGCTCCCTCAACGGCGGCTTCGGCTTTCTTTAACGCGCTCTGATCATTCGTCAGTTCGAATTTTGATACTTTTCCGCTTTCGTAAAGTTTCTGAGTGGTTTCAAGCTTGATCTTTAATGCCTCCAGACCTGCTTCAGCTGATTTGAGCTCCGACCTTGCCTGATCGTAGGTTATCTTATAGTTTTCCGAGTCAAGGTAGGCTATGGCTTCTCCCTTCCCGATTTTATCTCCGAGACCCTTTTCAACGGATTTTACTTTCCCTGCGACCTCGCTGTAATAAACGATATCCGTTATCCCTTCAAGCTTGCCTGTTATTTCCGCATAAAGCTGAAGATCTCTCTGTTGAATTACTTCCACTTTGACGGTTACGGGGGGATTCTGAATACTTTCATTCTTTTTACCCTGATTTTCTTCCGTTTTTGAGCAGGATAGCAGGATTATAGATGAAGTTATGATCACCGATATTAGTTTTGTCTTATTCATTTTTTGCCTCGATTTAGAACAGTTTAATTATTTCTTCTTCGTCATTTATTCCAAGAACTTTCATAAGTGCGGATTTGGTTTTAAGGATCGAGTAATAGGCTGAAGTCTGGTCGTATTTGGCCTGGATCAGTGCGAGCCTCGCCGTATTAAGCTCATCTTCTGTCGAAAGTCCCGAATTGGCCCTTTCCTCAACATTCGTATATGTTTCATTGGCGAGCTCCACCGCAACTTTTGAGCTTGTGAACTGCTTTGAGCCTGAAACGAGTGTGTATAGATAAGTTTTGATCTGCGCGGATATATTATCAACAAGCTGCTTTTCCGTCAGTTCCGACCTCTTGAGGTCTATCTTGCTTTTCTGGAGCGTCGCGTAGTTGTCATAAAGCGGCAGAACAGGCACGGTTGCCGAAAGGCTGACAGTTCCCGAATTCGAGAACTCGTCCGTAAGATTAGTTTTTGACCATTCCGTTGAGTATGAAAGACTTACGCTGGGCATGAAATTGCCTGTGGACATGGATATTTTCTTTTCATTTATCCCTTTAGTCAGTTTGATATTCTTCAGGTCGCTGTTATTCTCGAAAGCAATTTCTTTCAGGCTGTTGATCTTCTCTGCGGTATCGGAAAATAAGGATGCGCTGAGCTTTGTGATCACAGGCTCGTAATGAGAGTGGTCTATATCTTCAAGTTCAAAATCGTCAAGTCCGGTCAGGTTAGCAAAACTGATCTTTGCAAGCTCATATCCCTTTTCCGCGTTGACGAGACCCACCTCACTGTTCGCTCTCGCTGATGAGTTCTTCAGATAATCCGCCTTTGAGATCAGTCCCGAATCGTATTTGATCCTTGCGGTCTCTTCATTCTTTTTTGAAAGTTCAAGCGATTCTTTTGCGATATTGAGCCGCTCTTCAGCCTCAAGAACATTCAGATAATATGATTCGACATCGGATAAGAGTCCCATCATTTCAGAGTTCAGCGAGTTTCTGCTTGCAAGCTCGGAATCTCTGCTGATCTGATAAGAATACCAGATCTTTCCGCCCGTATAGACCGGCTGTGTTATCCTGAGACCGAACGCCGTCCTGTCCTCCTGAGTCATCGTTACAGGTGTCATCGTTGAAAGATCAATCGAAGATGTCTCGACTTCGGGTGTATAGAACAAATAGCTCGCTGAAAGGCCGGCGGATGGCAGAAAGCCGGAAAATGCACTTTTTACCGAAAACTCATTGTAAGCTACATTTTCTTTAGCTATAGCATAGCCATAATTCTTTCCGAGTGCAGAATCCTGCGCCTGCTTGAGCGTGATCGTTTGAGCCTGAATGGCTGCCGCCGCAGTAATTATTAAGATCAGGAAGTTTTTATACATTCAAAATTCTCCGATACATTTAAGTATGTAAGTTAACGCAGCAAGATGCAAATTATTTCACAAAAAATCAATTATCTTATTAACTCCGCAAAAGCCCTGACCGGCGATCCGTCCGCATTCTCGATCTTGAGCGGTATCGCATAGAAATCGAATTCAGTTTCAGGAAGTTTATTGAGACAGGTCAGATTTTCGATTATCAGAATATCTTTCGATAAAAGTATTCTGTGATTGGGAAGTTTGGAGGCGTCCATTGCATCAACCGATACATAATCGAAACCGACAGCTTTAAGTTTAAATTCTGACAGCCATTGTGCAGCTTCGGCCGTCAGTACAGGATATTTACCGAAATAATCTTTTTCCTCCCACTTCCTGCTCCATCCCGACCGGAAAAGAACGAATTCGACTTCATTTATATCGTTCTCTCGGCTCTTGAGAAGTTCTAAGCTGATTTCGTCTTTTCTTTCGCAGTCTATTACTATCGCCTTTCCGATGAATTTGTCCAGAGGGAAATCGGAAAGAGCTTTTTCTCCTTTTATCAGATGACACGGCGCGTCAATGTGAGTTCCGGTATGTGTAGCCATCGTGAGCTTGAGCTCGGCAAAACCGTCTCTTTCTATCGTGTTCGAAGGTTCGAATGACGGTTTCAGGGTATTCGGATAAACTGTCATTTTTCCGTTGATCGTATGAGTAAGGTCTATAATTTTTTTTTGCATATTTTTTTCCTGTTTAAAATTCGTTTAAATATAAGCTATCGTTTGAATTTATTCTACAACTAATGTCATTGCCGATTAATTGGAATATACCCGAAAAGCTTCTTACCAATACTGATCTTCAAATTTCTTTATATCCACCCTGAACTGATCCGAAACAGACTTCGTAATATCGGGATTCTGGCTCAAAGTGTTTGCGAATTCATCATCAATAACTTTTCCGGTAATTATGACCTTAACTTTGTTATCAGAAAAATCAAAATCCGGCATCGGGAAAAATCGTTGTCTTTGGAAATTGAATATTTTTCTTAAACCACCGCCCTGAGTTTCAATCATATCAAGGTTTTTCATAGCTTCTACTAGGAATGGATTTCTGTATAATTCTTCGGGAGAATCCTTTAAAACAACATCCTCAACAGATTTAGGCAGGAATGATCCGTAATTTGAGAAAATCAAATGATCGTCTTCTATTTCAACTACATTTATTCTTGCACCGTAAGTGTAATCCTGATGCGCTAAAGCGTTGTGAATACTCTCTCTTATGATTCATAATATGTTTAAGTCTTGAATTTAAGCTATCGCTAATAACAAATCAATATAAATTATTGAAATAAAAAATAAAAAAAAGGAACTAAATTTCTCGTTCCCTAAAAAAATGGAATTAATTTATGAGTGCTGCCGCTGAAGAAATTCTCTCAGTATTAAAGGCTAAGCTTTAATTTTCTTCTTGTCGAATTCCTCAATAAGATCAAGTATCTTTAGTGCAAGGTCGTTAATGATGGTATAATAGACCTCATTATTCTGTTTCTTTTCCCTTTCAACTATCCCGTGCCTTTTGAGTATGGCGAGCTGCTGAGACACGATTGGGAAAGATTCGTTGATGCATTCGGTCATATTTCCCACCCTGCAGGCTTCTTCTCTGATGGCGAGAAGCAGATTAATCCTCTTTGGGTTGCTGAACGCTTTAAATACCGGTGCCAGCTTCTCATGATTTCTCATGTATGCCTTTTTTTTCTTCTCATTCTTCATGTATCATCCTCCCGTTTAAAAATGTTTTATAGTGTATTGGACTGTTCTTTCTCAGCATCGCCGACACTCCGCAGTACTTTGTCATAGAAAGTTCTACAGCCCTGTTTATCTTTTCAATATCGAGATCGTCTCTGCCCTTAAAAAAATATTCAAGGAATATCTCTTTATAGACCATCGGGTGCACCTCGGTCTGGGCAGCGTCGGCGGACATTGTAAAATCTTCATAATCAACATGCATTTTTTTCAGGATCGAAGCTACATCCATGCCGCTGCAGCCCATTACGGCACCGAGCAGAAGTGCTTTCGGTGAAGGCCCGCTGTCGTTCCCGCCGTGCTCTTTTGTGGTATCAACAGTATATTTGTGACCGAACTGATCTATCTCAAAAGAAAGGTCACCCGTCTGTTTTGCCGTTACTTTCATCTGCGTCTCCTTTATTTTTGCCTACGAACATCCCTGAGATAATATAGCCGAAGAAAGTTCCGTAAAATACCGAGCCCCAAGGGCTGGATGTTATGGCTCATCCCCCGCCGTTACAGCCGATGTAGTAATAATACGCGTATCCTGTCAGGCCTCCGGCTATGGTCAATCCTATTTTAATTACCGTATTCTTCAAGCCCTTCCTATTTTCTTTCATGCTTTATCTCTTCAGTTTGTATTTCTGATTTGAAATATTTCTTTAGAATTTCCTTAATCTGCTCCTTGTTCCTGAGACCCACAAAACCGTCAACAGGCTTACCGCCGATAAATATCCCCACGGTCGGGATCGATCTTATTCCGTATGCGGCGGCTGTTTTGTTGTTATTATCTACATTGAGCTTTGCGAACTTCATTTCAAGATGATTTTCTTCAGCCAGTTCTTCTATTATGGGACCGAGAGTTTTACACGGACCGCACCATGGAGCCGAGAAGTCAACGAGTACCGCCTGTTCAGACATTAGCACTTCAGCTCCGAAATTTTCATCACTGAGTTCTGTTATATATTTGCTCTCTGCGGACAGCGATAAGAAGGTAATAAGCGTCAGTGACATCAGTGTTTTTTTCATTTTATTTCCCTATTTTTTAATGTATTTGTCGAGCTTAGCCCTGATATTGGCTTCCGGATGAGCTCCCACCAGCCCATCAACTACTTCTCCGTTCACAAATATCATCATCGTCGGTATTGACTGAATCGCGTATTTGGATGCTGTTACCGTGTTTTCATCTACATTCAGTTTTGTTAACTTGAATTTTCCCTTATACTCATCCGCAAGTTTATCTATAGTAGGACCGACCATTCTGCAGGGTCCGCACCATTCAGCCCAGCAGTCAACAAGAACCGGTATATCAGATTTAACGACCTCTTTTTCAAAGTCCGCGTCATGTACATGTAATGCTCCCATCTTTTTCTCCTGCCATTATTTTATTTCAAGTTTAGCGTTGACGATATGTAGTAAATTTACTATTATAATTTAGCAAAGTCAAGAACTATTTTCACTATTTTTTAACCGAGTATTATTTTTTACTTTTTCTAGGCTTCTTTACAAGATATTTGTCCAATATCGCATTAAGATCTTCTTCCGGATCGACTTCCTCGTACCTTTCAGTTTCCTCGCCTTTTATAAAGACCAGAAGTGTAGGTATCGACTTTATGTTGTATTTCTCTCCGAGCGGCTTATTTTCATTATAGTTCATCGTACCCACTTTGAACCTTCCGGCATATTCATCGGCCAGATCGTCAATGAGGGGATCGACCACCCTGCACTGGAAACACCAGTCTGCGCATATATTGACAAGCACAGGCATTTCCGACTTCAGTACTTCTTTTTCAAAATTTTTCATGTTTAGTTTTTTTGCGCCCATAAATATCTCCATTTTTAATGATCTTCTGTTTTACATGAGAAAAATAAAACAAATTTATTTGGATTGCAATGACAGAGAATTTTTATTATCCTTAATTATAATTAATGTCCCGAGGAGGAACTGTATGAATTTTAACCGTTTTATGACATTTATTTTCCTGACCGCTTTATTGATCTCATGCTCGAAGAACGAAACTATGACCGTCGTTGAAAAGGACGGTGTGAAGCACTATCAGAACAGGAATGTGCCGTCCAATCCGGCCCTGAAGCTGATTACCGGGAATAAAATAACGATAGCAGGGAATTCTGAAGACAGCTTAAAGAGTTTTCAGGCATCAACCGATATAGAGATAGACGACGAGGGGAATTTTTATATTTTCGACCCGAGAACGCAGAAGATATTCAAATATGACCCGGAGGGGAATTTCCTCTTAAGCTTCTGCGGACGCGGAACAGGCCCGGGAGAGACCGACGGCGCTCAGGATATCGCCATAGTAGGTGATTCGGTGACGGTATGCTCGCCGGGAGCCGCGAGAGGGAGCGTCTTCGATAAGGACGGTAAATTCGCATACCATCAGGCAATAGCAATGCCGGGACTCTATTACGGAGCGAATGATACCGGGATCGGGGATAACGAGATACTCGGCTTCAACCCGATCTTAAACGCGACCGAAGACGATGTGTTTATCGGCAATGAGCTCGTCATCAAGAACAAAAAATACGAAAAGCAGCTCGTTCTTCATACTATACCGGCAACACTTCATCCGTCCGACATCGAAGGGGCCAAGATCATCTTCATGCCTTTCACACACTATGGCGACGATGTTTATTTTGCGCCTAACTTCCCCGAAAATTACAGTATTCACATTAAGAACAGAAAAGGCGATATGAAGGGTATAATTTCGAAATATGCCGCAAGGATCGAATACAATCCCGAGGAGAAAAAGCATTACGAAGAAAGTTCAAGATTCTTCTGGAACGGTCAGAGGCTTATTCCAGACTGCAAGCTCAAATCGGTGATGAACGGGATCTATGCCGATAAATACGGACACCTGCTTGTATGGGTATCGCAGAAAAGGAAGGAGGGTATAAAGCACAATCCTTCGCTAGATATTTTTAAGAACGGCGAATTTATGAATACTGTAGTTCTGAAGGAAATTGAGATCGTCGAATCACACACCCCGACCGACATGACTTTCGGTTTCAAAAAAGACAAGCTGATAATTTACAATATTAACGAGAATATATTCAGCATTTACGATTATCATTACGAAGGAATGGAAAAGGATAAATAATGAACGACCTGATAATCCACAATATCGGCAGACTTTTTACGCCAGACCCTGACCATTTCGGAAAGATTAGTGTTACCCTGAACTGCTCTGTTAAGATCAGAGACGGACTGATAGAGGAGATCCTGCCTTACGAGATCGAAATAAATGCGCCCGTAATCGAAAAATACGACATTCTTGACGCGAAAGGTATGAGCGTCCTTCCCGGATTTATCGATTCTCACGCGCACCCGGTCTTCGCCGCTCTCAGGAACAACGAATTCGAGATGAGGAACGCGGGAAAGTCATATCTTGAAATAGCCGAAGCGGGCGGCGGAATAAAGAACAGCGTGAGAAAGTTGCGTGCGATGAGTGAAGACGAGCTGTTCAGGGTGTCGAAGAAGCGCGTGATGGAATTTTTGCGGTTCGGGACGACGACTCTGGAAGCGAAGTCTGGATACGGTCTCACGCTTGATGACGAGATCAAGATGCTTAAGGTGATCAGGCGCCTGAACGAAGAGCTCGCGATAGACCTTGTGCCGACATTCTTGGGCGCGCATGACATACCGGAAGAGTTCAAGGAGGACCGCGAGGGCTATATCAGCCTGCTGATAAACGAGATGATACCGAAGGTGGCATCTGAAAAGCTCGCCGTTGCGTGTGATATATTCATTGAAAAGAAGTATTATACTATAGATGAGGGCAGAAGGATCCTGACTGCCGCAAAAGAGCACGGTCTTGATGTCAAGATCCACGCCGACCAGCTCACAAGCAACGGCGGAAGCGGCCTTGCCGCCGAACTGGGCGCCCTTTCCTCAGACCATCTGGAGTACATTTCAGATGCCGACATTGACGCGATGATCGAAAAAGGTACGGTCTTCAACCTTATGCCCGGCGCGTCATTTTTTATCGGCATGAGAGATTTTCCGCCGGCGAGAAAGATCATCGAAAAGGGCGGCATCTGCGCGCTCTCGACAGACTTTAACCCCGGAACCTGCTACTGCTACTCTCTGCCGTTCATCATGACGGTCTCGTCGATATATCTTAAAATGAGCGCGGAGGAACTGGTCTGGGCGTCCACGGCAGGCGGCGCAAGGGCTCTCGGTAAAACCGATGTAGGATCAGTCGAAAAAGGGAAAAAAGCCGATCTGTTGATAATGAACATCAGAGAACTGAGCGAGATCCCTTACAGCATGGGGATGAATCTCGTCAAAAAAGTTATAAAGAACGGTAAAATAGTGATATAGGAGGCATTATGCAGTACAGGGAAATGAAAGGCGGAGATAAGGTTTCGGTTCTCGGTTACGGTTGCATGAGATTCCCCACAAATAAAGACGGTTCGATCAAGGAAGATAAAGCCTCAAAGCAACTCTTTTACGCAATAGATAACGGAGTAAATTATCTTGATACTGCTAAACCGTATCACGGGGGAAGAAGCGAACCTTTTGTGGGTAAATTTCTTGAAGAAAACAAGTTGAGAGATAAAGTTTATATAGCCACTAAACTTTCGGGATGGTATATAAAGGAAACGAAAGATTTCGATAAGATATTCAAAGAGCAGCTTAAAGACCTTAGGACGGACTATATTGACTACTACCTTGTTCATGGCCTCAACGGCAAAAGCTGGGCAAAATTAAAAGAGCTCGGTGTGTTAAAATTTCTTGACAAACTCAAGACTAAGAAAAAGATCAGAAATGTAGGATTTTCGTTCCACGGCAACATCGAGCATTTTTATCAGATCGTTGACGACTACGACTGGTCGTTCTGCCAGATACAGTTCAATATCTTGGACACTGAATATCAGGCAGGAATGAAAGGCTATCTCTATGCCGTAAAAAAAGGACTTTCTGTGATCGCAATGGAGCCTTTAAGAGGCGGCAGACTGGCTCAAACCCCGCCTGAGAAAGTAAAAGAAATTTACGCCAATTCAGGCTACAAAAGAACTCCGGCGGAATGGGCTCTGAGATGGGTATGGAACTATCAGGGAATAACGACCCTTTTATCAGGCATGAATCAGATGAAGCAGGTAAAGGAGAATATAAAAATATCGAAAGACTCATTTTCCGGATCGATGACCCGCGAAGAACTTCAGGTGATCGAAAAAGCCACGAAGGTCTATAAAAAGCTGATGAAAATCGGCTGCACAGGCTGTATGTACTGCTTTCCCTGCCCTTACAATGTCGCCATACCTTCATGTTTCGAATATTACAACGGATACCATCTTTACAAAGATGAGAAGTACAAAACATGGTACAAGAACTTCCTCGGAGACAAGGCCAAAGCATCACTCTGCGTAAACTGCGGTCAGTGTCTGCCCAAATGCCCTCAGGGTCTAAAGATACCCGATCTGCTGAAAAAAGTCGTTAAGGATATGGAACAGATTTAGAAATTTTGGGATTATTTTATAATAATTATTACATCCTGACGGGACCGTACTATGCCGAACTGTCTGAGGCTGTGGAAGAAAAAGAAAGAGGCGGGCGGAGAAAAGAAGCTGACGGTGATAGTGCCGTAATACAAAAAGGGCGGAATTACCGCCCTTTTACACACCGGAATATCTTCCGGTTATTTCTCGATATAAATCCTGACCATATCACCGTTCGCGCTTTCTACATTGACGATGTCCTCATCGACCATGTCAACGAAGCTGTCGATGTTCGCCACTATCTGCTCAAGGTCGATTCCTTCGCTTTTGATCTCGGCCATCTTGTTCTTGGGCATCATGTTGACCGCAAGTTTGGCGAGCATCAGCGGAAGAGTTATGGCCACATTGTCGCCGTCCGAACTCTCGACCACCACNNGCCGTGTCAACGGCTTTCAGCAGTTTTTCGGCCTGCTCTACCGATATTTTTTTGTCCTCAAGCATCTTCAGTATCTGTAATTTTTCTTCGCTTCCCATTTTGAACTCCTTATCTTTATAGTTTTATTTTTATGACCGTTCCGTCTTTTGCTGTTATGTCCACACCGATCTCGTCTTTCATTCCAACGCACGGCTGCCTTCTTAGGATCAGATACAGATTGAAAGGTATCAGCACGAGAGGTTTGAATAAACTGTAGTTGATCGTTACTTCTTTGTTTATCACTCTTATTACGCTCATATAAGGCACTTCCCATATCGGTTTGCCCGTGAAGCTGACCGTCAGATAGTCTGTAAATGTATAGATCACATATATAAACCCTATAGTTTTGACATACCCTCCGTCCATTCCGTTGAGCACGAGCAGATTGATCCCGAACACCACCGAAGTTATTATCAGCATCACCTTTGTTTCTTTCAGTATCACTCCTTTCATCAGGTAGTAGAGGGTCAGAGTTATTATCAGTAAGAATATCATGGCAGTTACCTTATTTTAGCGCGCTGATGAGTTTTTCGGCTTCCTCGGCGGTTATCTTGCCTTCCGAGACCATGTTAAGTATCTGGGAAATATTCTGGTTGCCCTGTTTCGCCGAATGCACTTCCGATCTGGATCCGTGCGAGGTCACATCTTTCAGGTGTTCCTTCAGGTTCTTTATCATCGGCTTTAACGAATCCTGGAAGAACGCTTTGTTGAACTTTGCGAATTCTCCCTTGACCTGCGAGATCCTAATTTTGTCATCAGCGGGTTTGTCGCCCGAGATATCAACATCACCCGATACGGAACTTATGGTTATTCCGGCATCGCCGGAGAATTTTACGATATTGACCGAAACATCGCCGGTCACGCTGTTTATGCTCAGATCTTCTTTCAGGTCGAGTTCACAGCTCACAGACACATCGCCCGATACGCTCCTTATTTTCAGAGCGGTAAAATTCCCTCCTGAAACGCTCGTGTCCCCGCTGATCGCCGAAGTCGAAAGGCTCCCGCTGGATCCCGAAACTGAAATGTCGCCCGAAATTATACTGATATCCGCATCGATCTCCTTTATTTCCGAGACTGAGATGTCGCCTTTTTTTGATGACACTTTTCCCTTCAGCCCTGAGAGAGCGGATACGCTGATATCGCCTTTGAGGCTGTCCATGACGGCTTCGAGAATGCAGTCTTCCGGTACTTCGACGGAAACGGGAAAGCTCTCCATATTAATGTACTGTGAAAGTTTCTTGTTCTTCTGGGCGATCATAAGTTCGTTGTTTTCGAATTTTATGTCGAATATCTCTTCTGCCGTACCTTTTCTGAGCTCGTCAAAGTCAACGGAAATGTCTGTTCTTGATGTTCCTTTCAGTTCGATATCGCCGGTTAAGAGAGATATGTTCACCTTAATCTTCTCTCCGTTTATTTCGTAGTTCATGATCTTCCTCCTTTTGAAAGTTTGTTCAGGGCATCTTCCGCCGAGATCTCGCCTTTGGCCAGAAGCTCGATAACTTCAGCTGAATTGTCCTCTTCCTCCTCCTCGATGTTGAGGGCGGTTTTTGCTTTTTTCAGCAGGTTCTTGACTTTGGGATACGAGCAGTTCAGAAGTTTCTCCACCTGCTTTATGTTCCCTTCCGCCGTTATGAATACTTTGATGAAATCGGTAATTTCTTTGTCCGCTTCACCAATTCCGTTTTCGCAGATAAAATCCCCTTTGATCTTTGTACTGCATGATGTGCAGGTGTACTCTGTGACTTTCAGACCTGATCCGCAGACAGGGCATTCACTCAGTTTCTTCTTCATTTCAGCTCCCTTCTTTCATTATAATCAAATATTGCATACTTTACACATATTTCCATTAAACTCTTTGCTTTTCATTTTATTTTCCTCCGTTGTTTTTAAGTTCTGATGGTAATATAAACAATATTTATTCCTTTGTCAAGTAAATATTAATATAATTAACATATTTATTTGGTTTTTATTGATTTTATTAACATTTTAAAATTTTTTGATAAATATGTCAGTTGGATTTTATCCCGTCATGTCGATCATTAATTAAATTATTTTCATTGATAGAGTGTTATTTATTCCTTATTATATAGAGGTGTATAAAATAAAAGGGGTCGGATCATGAAAAAATATTTCTCCCGCGGTATCATGTTAGCTATTCTGCTGAGTTTAGTAACTATTCCTGCATTTTCACAGGAAAAAAGCGAAGTCTCTCTTCCATGGAACGAATTCAAGTCGCTGGTGAATCTTGATAAAGACCAGATGATAATACCGATAGCGACCTTTGAAAAACTCGTTCTTCAGACGGGCAGGCAGGATTACAAACCACAGAATATCGTTAACGGTAATGTTATAATCAGCCAGGCTGAATTCAAAAAACTCGTGGACGGCATGAAAGCACCTTCCGGCATAAATCTCACTCCGCCTTACGAATACCTTGTCACAAAAGCGGTTTATAAAGGTAAAATGAACCGGGAAAATACTGATTTCACTGCAACTTTTCTTGTTCATGTTCTAAAGGACGACCAGTATTTAAAGATCCCAGTGGTCCCGAACTCGACCGCCCTAGAGGACATTAAGGTCAACGGAAAACCTGCGCTTATCGTCAGCGAGAGCGGATACAGCAATGTTGTACTTCAGGGAAAGGGCGAATACAGGATCGAAGCTGAATTTTCTGTCAAATCTACTCTGGAAAAAGGTCCTTATGAACTATTCATAAATATTAATAAGACGCCTATCACACTTTTCGAACTTGAGATACCGATGCCTCAGATAGAGGTCGAAATACCTCAGGCGAACCAGATCAGTACGACCGAAAAAAACAAAGTCACTTATGTTTCAGCCGTAATAACCGAAAGCTACAATATCAGCGTTAAGTGGAGGAAAAAATTCGAGATGATCGAAAAACTCCCGCCGAAAGTCTATGCCGACCTTAACCATCTGATATCTATTGAGGATAACGCGCTTAAAACTACGACCCAGATAAACTACAACATCCTTCATTCCGAGATCGAGACAGTAGCGGTTTCTATCGATGATAATGTCAACATCCTGAACATTTACGGGGCCGGAACAGGCGAGTGGCAGGAGATAATCAAGAACGATGTCCGCCAGATAATAATCCCCTTCACTTACGGCAAGAAAGGCAATGCGGGCGTGACTCTGGTGACCGAAGTGCCGCTGAGCTCTGAGGGGCTGGAAACTGCTTTTACAGGGATCAAAACTCTTAACACTATCAGGGAAACCGGTTCGATCGGGATCGAGCTGAACACGAGCGCCGAGGTCACGGTCACGGAGAACAAGGGGCTGGAAAGGATCGCTGTCCAGACTCTGCCGTCAGAGATACTCAACCGTTCTGCCAAACCGCTTATCGAAGGGTTCAAATACGCCAAGCATCCTTTCCAGCTGATGCTTAACATCAAAAAGCATAAAAAGATCGGCGTGCCGATGGCGGCGGCTTATTCGGCAAATGCTGTAACCCTTTTCACCGAAGACGGGAAAATAGTTCACAGCATTGAATACAAGATCAAGAACAGCTCCAAGCAGTTTTTAGAGGTAAAACTTCCCGCCGACGCGCAGGTTTTCTCCGTTTTCGTGAACGGAAATCCGGTCGAATCCTCACTGAACGATGACGGAAAGCTGCTGATCCCGCTCATCAGGTCGAACAGCCTGAATTCGACTACAGACACTTTCCCGGTCGAAGTGATATTCGCCAACTCGGAAGAAAAATTCAGCTTTTTCGGCACCAAGAAGACCATAATACCGCCGATAGACCTTTTCACAAGCCAGATCATCTGGTCGGTCTATATACCTCACGGCTACAAATACATCTATTTCGACAGTTCGCTTGAAAAGGAAGAGCTCATCAGAGGCGTGAACATCTTTGGCGGCGAGGAAAGAATATATGATGAAGCTAATGAAGTTGACGGTGAAATGGAATATGACTCTTATTCCGACAAGGATGCAGGGAGGTCGAGAGAAGCGAAATCGCAGCTGAGCGAGTTCCGCAATGCGCCGGTCGCGGCAGAAGAGCAGATGGTTCAGATGAAGAAGGAAAAATCTTTCGGCAGAAAGATGGACGATCTGGCGCTTTCGGCACCTTCAGTGACTCAGGCAGCGGGAATGACCGGGACCGGACTCATGCCCATCAGGATCAAGATACCTACCACCGGTCAGGTTTACAGGTTCGCAAAAACCGTGGTCAATCCCGAAGATCCGCTCACTTTCAAGGTATATTTCGTCCAGAGCTGGGTCCCGAAAGCCGTAAAATGGCTCTTCTGGATAGTCGTCATCCTGTTAATTTTCCTTATCGGTAAAAGACTTTTCAAAAAATTCCTTTCTTCAGAAGAAGAGGTCGAGGAAAACACAGTTGTTTTTGACGAAAGCGGTAAAATTGAACCCGGCGCCTCCGAATCACCAAAAACCGATGAAAAAGATACCGGCGGCACGGAATAACCGGATCTATATCAAATTTATCCGCTGAAAAGGTATTTCATTTACATGTTCGCCACATAGACGCTTGGAACGAACTATATTTCAGAGATCACCTTATAGCTCATAAGGAAGTTGCTGATGAATACGGGAAACTGAAAACAGTTCTGAAAGAACAATACGAGCACGATAGAGACGGATACACAGATGCTAAAACTGACTTCATAAACAAATACTCAAAAATTG
>DFZN01000069.1 GCA_002382735.1 bacterium UBP11_UBA4055 | reverse complement strand
ATTATTTTATTAATAGTTGACTCCTTTTTAATTTTCACATAGTAAAATTAAATCAAAAAAGTGAGTATGTAAATACTATTGCCTATCTTTATACTTATATTGTGCTTTTATAATTGCCGTATTGAAATATATTACAATATATTTATTAGTTAGAACACTGCATTTTTGATTTTAGATATTTGATTTCTTCTTTTACATTATAATTGTTCTTCTGGCCATAAAGATTAAACAAGTTAAATGCCTGAATATAGTGATAGCTCGCAACATTATTCATATTCTTGCTTTCGCATATCTCGGCATACATTTTATGATAGTATGCGCAAGCGTAAATGTTTTTTAGATCTAGTGAAGTTTTTATACCCTTTCTTATAAGAGTGACAGCTCTTTTAACATCATCATTTTCGAGATATATACGCGACAAATACCAAATACCTCTTAAAAGATAAACATCATTTTTGAATTTTATTGATTCCCTGATCATCGGGGTCAGCATTTTTGAAGCTTGATTATATTCGCTGTTATCAAAATAAATACCCCCAATGTAGCACAAAGTTGAAAGATAAGCCTCTTTCGAGAGATATCTTTTTACTCCGGGAAGTGATCTTTTGAGGATGCTCAAAGCCTTCTCGTTCCTCTGTCTGTTGTAATAAAATATCCCCGCACGATACATTGATTCATAAAGCAGATGGGGCAGATTCAGCTTATCTGTCACGGCCTTCAGTTCATCAAGAAGCTCATTGATCTCATTTTCGTCTTTTAGTATGTAGTATGAATAAATGCTTAAAAGATTTGTCAGGTTCTTGCTCGCCTCATAAAGATTACCGTTGGCTAAATTATACTTTTTGGCTTCAAACAGCATTTTTTCAAACTCCTCATACCTGCCGCTGCTATATAGGTATGCTCCTCTTGAGCTCAGACAGTTGCCTATCAGATCCTTATATCCCGTTTTGAGGGCGTACTCATAAAATAAACCGCTGTATTTTTCAGCTTCCTCAAATTTATTGAGGGAAAAATAATAGAAGTAAACTGCTCTGTTATACATGAAGCGGCTCAGATCGTCCCCGTTCTTCTCAAGCAGCCTTGAGGACAGCCTGAAATACTTTACCGCGCCGGGCATATTCTGGAAACTACTGTGAATCATGGCTATATAGTAATAGCAATCCGCAAGCTCTACTTTAAGGCCGTTCTCCTTTGAAAACCTTGATATATCCCTGAAAAGCATAAGGGCGGTCTGGTATTTCTCTGTTGTATAATACAGCTTCGCTTTAGCTGAAAGGACCGACATATACAGCTCTTTATCTCTTATTTTAAGGACCGTCATCGCCGAATAAGCTTTATGGTATTCCGACTTGGCTGTTGTATAATCGAACTCAAGTGCGGCCATGTTCCCCTTCAGCCTTATCCTCTCAAGGACAGTATAAAGGGACCTTTTTGTTTCCGCAGGCATGAACATCGCAGACCATCCGCTCATGAAAAGCTCGTCCTTTGAAAGTTCATCTATGTTCACAAGAGAAGCAAGCAGGATATTGTTAAGCTCTCCCGGTCTGTAACTTTCCAGTATCCGTTCGTAAGAATCCGCGACCGGATAACGGATGTTCTTTCTTGAAAAACCGATATCGTGCCCGGGACAGACCGTATTATTGCCTGCACTTAAAGATTCAAGCTCAACATCAAAATAATCACCCACGATCACTTTAAAGTCTTCCTGCTTAATGAATTTTGTGCTGGTTATTATCCTGTGATAATTCCTCCTGCCTCTGACAGATTTCAGTTTCTCGAGCGAATACCTTATGAAAAGGCAGATCTTCTCTGAGCTGTACCAGCTTGTAAATCCCACGGATACAGGTTTGCCTCCGCACAGATGAAGAGACAGTCTGAATACAGGATGTTCTTTTTCAACATCCGCAGGATGCCTGATTATTTTTGTCTGTAAAAACAGGACATCCTGCTTCTTCTTTTCCTTTTGAGGCTTATATATCCTGCCTAATTTTCTGCTGATGAGAGTTACATGGCAGTCGAGCCGGAATTTTATCTTTATCCCTCCGAGTGTTGCCCTGGGGTTAGCCCGTTTATATCTCGCGATTTTTTCAAGCGTCTTTTCATCAAGCTTTGTTTCCTGCGTATCGTTCCTTTTTACGATAAATCCTTTTACGCCGGACTTTTTATACTTTTTCATCCAGTTCTGAACGGTGTTCCTGTGAACGCTGTAGATCACGGCTGCGCTTCTTATGTTCTCTTTTTTAGCGTATTCGCAGGCCTCTTTTTTGAAATCTATGGAATATTTGAGCTTTTTATTGACCATCGTGAAAGAAAAATATGTATTGGCTTGTTAAAATGCAAGAAATAAAAAAACGGGCGAGTGTGGGAATCGAACCCACCCGGGACGCGATTAACGCCCTGCTGAACGGATTTGAAGTCCGCGGGAGCCGCCAGGTCTCCATCCAAGCCCGAGTTGACTTAAATATAGTAAACTTCCTATAAAAATCAAATAAATTTTCTTGCTTTAATAACATAAATCCTCTAATTTTATCAAAAAACAGAGCCGTAAATGAAATTTCTCGCATTATTACTGACATTTTCCGCTGCTTTACACACTCAGATCGTCATAAATGAGGTTATGTTCAATACCGCGGGCAACGAATATCACGATGAATTTATCGAGATCTATAACAATTCAGATACAGCAGTCGATCTTAGCGGATGGGCAATAGGCGATCAGGACGAATCCGACCTTCTGATAAAATATAACGGATTTTCTGACATGATCCTCAAACCTTACTCTTACTGCGTCGTAATGGACTCTTCATATTACATGAACAGCGGTTATTACGAGGATCTGATACCCGATTCCGTACTCCGAGTAATGATAAATGACGGTTCAATTGGTGCGTCCGGACTCAGCAACACTATCGAAGAAACAGTTGAACTACTAAATGCCGACAGCGTTCTTTCGGACATTTACACATATTCAATAGATCAGGACGAAGGTTATTCCGACGAAAGAATTTCTTTTTCTGAAAACCTCTGGTTAAATTCCGGAACATTGAGAGGAACTCCCGGCTTTAAAAATACGGTCGTAACACCTGATCATGATCTTACGCTCAAAGAACTTATATTTCCTTATATTATTCAAACTCCCGGAAATCCGAATATATTTCAGGTGAAGGTTTTTAACAGAGGTCTCGTTTCAGCCTCAGAATTTATCGTTAACGCGTATATTGAGGGTGTTTTTAACTTCTCTTCTGAATTTACCGGCACTCTGTCTCCAAATGACTCTGTACTTGTGGATATTGTGCTGAATTTTGAAAGATCGGGAACGACTTCTCTGACTTTCTCGATAGAATATGCACAAGACGAGAACCTGCTGAATAACAGTGTTTCAGAAACGGTCTTTGTACCTTTTTCTTCTCCCCCTCTCGTGCTGAACGAGTTCATGAATATCCCTTCAGCCTCACAGTGCGAATATGTTGAGATATTTGTCAGCTCGGATACGCCCGTCGATCTTGGAGATTTTGGATTGTCCGATGAAGACAAGGCAAGGGTGAAATTCTTCCCGGACAGTCTCGCTGAGCCCGGAAGCTATATAGTCATGGCCAAAAACGACTCGATCTTCAATTTTACCGATGTAATTCGCGAAAATGTATTTATAGAATCAGGCCTTGCCACGCTTAATAATGCCGATGATACGATCTACCTTCTAACATCTGCCGGTTCTGCTATCGACAGTATAGCTTATTCGGGATTCGGCATGACCGGTGTAAGCGTGGAAAAAAAGGCACCGGAACTGGATTCGCATGTCTTGATCAACTGGACCCGGTGTCTGCATACAGGAACTCCGACTCGGAAGAACTCGGTTATGCCCCTGGATAATGATCTGAAAATCACAATAAACTCGGTTCCTCAAAGGATCAGCAGTACAGACCTTAACACTTTCGGCCTGACCGTTCATAATGCGGGTTATAACACATTAACAGGCTTTCAGATCAGTGTTTATATTGAAAATACCTTCTACTCTTCCTCAGACCACGCTCATACTCTGTCACCGGGAGATTCGGTTAATGTTGACACTGACATTTTCTTTGAAATTTCAGGCAGAGTCGAAGCCGGGTTCGAGCTTGAGGCTGACACTGACGACGATCCCGGAAACAATAAAGCGGCTGTAGAAGTTTTCGTTCCATACCCCGAACCTCCGCTGACAATAAACGAGTTCATGAAGAATCCCGCGGCCGGGCAGTGCGAATACATCGAGATCTGCAATGTTTCCGGCGGGGAGAT
>DFZN01000027.1 GCA_002382735.1 bacterium UBP11_UBA4055 | reverse complement strand
CGATACCGGAAAGAACACCTTCGGCATCCTCGTCCTCGACCCTCATCGGCGCGCCTTTCTGACAGCCGACAGTAGTTATCATCGCATCGTAATTTGACTTGACATAATCGTAATTTATTTCTTTTCCGAATTTTTTACCGTAAGATATTGTAGCTCCGAGCTCTGTTATCGAGTCGATCTCTTTCTGCAGAAGGTCATTAGGGAGCCTGTATTCCGGGATCCCGTACCTGAGCATTCCGCCACCGTGAGGACTTGCTTCTATTATGTCAACATGATGACCCTGAAGAGAAAGACAGTATGCCGATGTGAGCCCTGCAGGTCCGGCACCTATTACGCAGACTTTTTTCCGTGTTGGAGGTTTCTTAACGGGCATAAATTTATTGCCCGACGCGAAATCCTCGTCCGTCGCGTATCTCTTGAGGTAGTCTATCCCCACTCCGGCTTCGTCAACAAGATTCCTTCTGCAGGCTACTTCGCAAGGTCTTACGCATACCCTCCCGCAGATAGCTGGAAGAGGGTTCTTTTCTTTGATAAGACCGACAGCCTCCGAGTAAAGTCCTTTTTCGATCAGAGCTATATAACCCTGAACATCGACTCCGGCTGGGCAGGTCAGCTTGCACGGGCCGAGACAGTCGGCGTAATGGTTGCTCAAAAGTAGCTCAAGAGCGGTTTTTCTTGATTTTTTTATCCTTTCGCTGTCTGTTGTGATCTTCATGTCTTTAGCGGCTTTGGTCGAACAGGAAGGCTGCAGAGTCCTCATTCCTTCAATCTCAACTACGCACAAAAAGCAGGAAGAATAGGGTTTCAGCCTGTCGTCGTGACAGAGTGTGGGTATTTCGATACCGTTCTTTCTGCATACATCAAGGACAGTCTGACCCTTCTCGGCAAGAAATTCATTACCGTTTATAAACACATTGAATTTATCCATATCTTTTATCTCCTACCGCGATTAAAGTTTGTCTATTGAGCTGAATTTGCAGGCATCATAGCATGCTCCGCATTTGATGCACCTGTCCTGATCGATCAGGTGAGGCTGCTTCCTTTCACCCGAGATCGCTTTGGTCGGACAGACCCTTGCGCACACGGTACAGCCTATACATTTTTCGTTGATCATGTATGTAATGAGCTGCTTGCAGGACTTTGCAGGGCATTTCCTGTCTTTTATATGAGCTTCATACTCGTGCCTGAAATATTTTATGGTGGTGAGTACGGGATTCGGTGCAGTCTGTCCCAGTCCGCAAAGAGAGGAATCTTTTATCTGCGCTGCAAGCTCCTGAAGTTTTTCAATATCGCCCTCTTCCCCTTTTCCTTCGGTAATCCTTTCAAGTATCTCGAGCATCCTCTTTGTACCTATCCTGCAGAAAGTACATTTTCCGCAGCTTTCTTTCTGCGTGAAGTTCAGAAAAAATCTTGCGACATCTACCATACAGGTGGTCTCATCCATTACCACCATACCGCCGGAACCCATGATAGCACCGGTCGCGTTTACGGAGTCGTAATCGACGATAGTGTCTCCCAGTTCGGCAGGGATACAGCCTCCGGAAGGCCCTCCCATCTGAACGGCTTTGAATTTTTTTCCTTCCTTGATCCCGCCGCCGAGCTTGAATATGATGTCATTTATCGTTATTCCCATCGGCACTTCTACAAGTCCGGAATTTCTGATCTTTCCAGCCAGTGCGAAAACTTTGGTTCCTTTGGATTTTTCGGTTCCGTATTTGGCGTAATCGGCAGCCCCGTGAAGGATTATCCAGGCTATGTTCGCATAGGTCTCGACATTGTTTATGTTCGTCGGCTTGCCCCACAGCCCTGCCTCAGCGGGGAACGGCGGTCTTTTATTCGGCATACCTCTCTTACCCTCGACCGAGGCTATAAGCGCCGTCTCCTCTCCGCAGACGAAAGCTCCTGCGCCCTCTTTGACATAAAGATCGAAATTAAAACCCTCTTTTCCGAGTATGTTCTTACCGAGATAATTTCTTTTTCTGGCCTGTTCGAGAGCCAGATTGAGTCTCTTGACGGCGAGAGGATATTCGGCGCGGCAGTAAATGACCCCACCGGTCGCATTTATAGCATAAGCAGCGATTATCATTCCTTCTATGACCGAATGCGGGTCGCCTTCCAGCACTGATCTGTCCATGAAAGCACCGGGATCTCCCTCGTCCGCATTGCAGATCACATATTTTTCATCGCTTTTATATCCTCTTGCGAATTTCCACTTCATTCCTGTAGGAAATCCGCCGCCGCCTCTCCCTCTTATGCCTGAATCGAGCACGGTCTTAATGACATCGTCTTCCGATATATTATTCTCAAGTATCTTTTTTATGCTCTTGTAGCCGTCCCTTTTTTCGTACTCATCTATAGATTCGGGGTCCATCTTCCCGCAGTTCCTCAGAACAATCTTAACCTGATTGTCAACGAAATCCTGCTCTTTGCCGCCGATCTTGTCCGAGTATTCGACCAGCTCAGTGACAACCTGATTGTTCTTCACATGCTTTTCTATGATCTCTTCGGCTCTTTTGTCGTTGATTTCGCCGTAAAGATAAGTGCCTGTACCGTCTGTAACCTCGACGAGCGGTTCTTTATAACACATACCTATACAGCTCGTCTTCCCAAGTTCAAAAAGACCTCCTTCAGCCTCGTTAATCTCAAGAAGTCTCTGATAAACTTTGCCCGCCCCCGCCGCTATTCCGCAGCTTCCGAGACCGACAACAACCTTAACTTTATCCATTATTTATCCCTTCTTTTGATTAAATATTATCGTTTTTCTTAATTTCTCTGACTATTTTTACGACCTTTTCCCCTGAAAGCTTCCCGTAGGTTTCGCCGTCGATCATCATCACGGGAGCGAGAGAGCAGCAGCCCAGGCACGCGACTGATTCGAGAGTGAAAAGCCTGTCGTCGGTTGTTTTTCCGTCTTCTACACCGAGTTCGTTCATCAGTGCTGTAGTGATCCCGTCGGCATTCTGAACATGGCAGGCTGTTCCGTGGCAGACTTTTATTATATGCTTACCGACCGGATAAAGCCTGAACTGTGAGTAAAATGTTATCACGCCGAAAATATCGCTTTCGCTCATTCCGGTTTCCGACGATATCATATGTATAGAAGACTTAGGTATGTAACCGAATACCTCCTGCACTCCCTGAAGTATCGGTATCATACTTCCCTTCTTTGAAGCGTATTTCTTTATCAGGCTTTCTATCCTGGTCAGATCCGCCTCTTCATCAGGAAGAAAACTCTTTCTTTCGGGGTTTTTCCTTATTATCCTCATTTTACCATCCTATGTAAATTGAACTTTATTTGTTGAGCAAATACTGTCATACCGTAACGACACCCTCTCCTGTCATGCCGTTCACTTTCACTTTCAGTTCTTTATCCATCCTTACATGTCTTATTAGATCGTTCTCATACACTGCGGGAAGGAAATTCAGATATTCAAGATCTATTGAGCCCTGTTTCAAATATGGATTTACCGTAAAGTATATCACCTTTAAGAGAGTGATGTTCTGAAAAAAATGGGAACCCTGGCTTGGGTCAATATGAAAATCCTTTAATCCGTGTTCAACGATCACTTTAGCCTGAGATATCTGAGCCCATTTTACAGGAATACCCAGCCATGGATCTGAACTGCCCCACCTTCCGGGACCGATAAGAATGTAGCCCCTGTCATTTTTGAGAAATCCCGCATTGATCTCCTCAAGCATCGCAGATATCTTTTGTGTGTCTGCAGGATTAAAATTCTCTGTTTTAACATATACAATATCAGAAATTCCCGATAAAGTTCCGTTCCCGAGACTCTTTTGAGAGCATATTATCGAATTTTTTTTCTCTTTTTCAGAAATGATCACATCGCTGTATTCGAGACCGTGCACGATGGGTCTTATCTGAAGGAACCTGAATACCTTGGGTCTGTCTGAAGGCCTGTTCAGTTCTACCGCGAACTCTATCTCGACGGGCGAATTCATCTCTTTTGATCCGTACTCGAGCAGAGTGGAGATGATCTCGGCGAGAGGGAACATATCGTATTTCATTATCGGAGCGAATGTCAGCAACTTCTTTCCGGTTTCCATGAACCCGTCAACAAGCTGATCGTTCTGGTAATCATAAGTGGATACCAGCAGCTTTACCGATCCGTCCTCAACAGCTTTGTCGATATCCAGCTGAATAAGGTTATCTTTCTCGTCAGTTGTAGCTTTAAAAATCTTGTCCATGTCAAGTGCGTAGAAATTCCTTTGTGTATTTTTCATGGCAAGCTCACCTGAAGAGACCTGAAGTATTTTTTTTGGGTATTTTGGAGAGAATCTGAGCGACACTTCCCCGTCAACGATCGTTTTTCCCAGACCCAGAGCTATATTTGCGACCCCGTCTTCTGACTTCTCATCTCCTATAGGATAAAAATTAAGAGATCTCGCTACACCGGATATGGCCGGATAGTATCTTGATGTTCCGACCTCCTGAGTATATTCAGTACCGGCGACCTCCTGAATTATAACTCCCATTTTCTCTTCATCGATCACATTATGCGTAGCTTTCATGTAATCCTTACTGAACTTGAAAAAAGTCGAGGCATAAACTCCTTTTATTGCAGAAGTAAGTTCTTTAATCCTCACATTAATGTTCGTGTCGTTGTTCGGGATCATGTAAGTTGTATAAACTCCTGCAAAAGGCTGAAAGTATGAGTCTTCCAAAAGACTTGACGACCTGACGGCAAGAGGAGTTCTCAAATATGTCAGAATACAGTAAAGGTCTTCCTTCAACGAGGGAGGAAGGTCTGAACGGAGAAAATAATCCAGGATCTTATCGTCGGATACATCTGACAGCGCAAACTCATAAAGATTGTTCATCTGCATGAACTCTTCGAAGACCTCTGTAGAAATGACTATGGTTTTCGGTATATTAATGATAATGTTCTCGTACTTATAATTCAGCTTTCGGGTTTTGAGAAAAGAATCTATGAACGCAAGCCCTCTGCCCTTTCCGCCCAGAGATCCTCTGCCGATCCTGCTAAAACCGGTATAATCGTCAAAAAAATCTTTATCAAAAGTAGCTATAGTACCCTTTGAAGAATGAATTCTGTAATTTCTTATCGTTTTATACACATACTCCCTGACCGCCTCTATATCTTCAAAATCCGATTTGGTTTTGTTCTTTATCATATCTGCGAGAGTAAAAAGAGCTCTCGCTTTGAACCATTTTGAAAAATGATTGTTCGAGGCATGATAGTCGAAAGAACCGATCGGTATAATTTCTATTTTATGCTGAAGTTCTCTAAGGTCTTTGGCCCTGTCAATTTCATTTCCGGTTTCAGGATCGATGAAGATAAAATCCCCAAAGCCGAAATTAAGCTGTACATATTCCCTGAGTTCATTAAGAAGAGTTTTCGAATGTTTATAAAGAAATGTGGCATTCAGCTTTTCGGTTTCTTCCTTAAATTCCAGTTGTGATGATTGAAGGAGTACAGGCAGATGAGGGTTGTCTTTCCTTACAACCTTGCAGAGCCTGATACCCGCTTTTAAATTCTCTTTTCCCTTTATTTTATAGGTAATATCAGATATGACCCCAAGAAGATTGTCCTTGTATTTCTCGTAAAGATCGATCGCCTGTTCGTAATTATTTGCAAGCAGTATCTTTGCCCTCGCCCTCATTCTCATCGTTTTCTGATGCTCATTCAGTCCTTCGGTCATAAGGTCCCGGGTCTGATGAAAAAGGATCTTGTAAATGTTGGGAAGGTAGCTCGAATAGTATCTGATCGAATCCTCCACAAGTATTATGCAGTAAGCCCCGACTTCCGACACATCATGTTCGACATTCATCTTGTCTTCGATCAGCTTTATGATGGCGAGCATTATCCCCGCATCGCCAAGCCATGAGAACACATAGTCTATATATTTGAGATTCTTATTGGCGAGAAAAGAGGATACTTCCCTTGAAAAGTGAGTGAGGACAACTATAGGAATATCTGAAAATTCTTTTTTGAGCTTTTCAGCCAGCTCAAAAGGCATAATATCACCAAGATTGACCATAGTGATTATCAGATCAAAAGACTTCTTCCTCAGGATATCGAACGCTTCCTGCTGGGTAGATACCTGTGTGAATTGAGGGGGATATCTTATGCTTAAAGATACATACTCCTGGAATATCTGTTCATCGATCCTTCCGTCAACTTCCAAAAGGAACTCATCATACTTACTGCAGATGAGCAATACTTCCTTTATCCTCTTCTGCATAAGATCACCGAAAGGTTCGTCTTTAAAATAATATTTCTCATCGGTGAACTTATTTATGTCGTACAGTTCCATTAATAGCTCCGCAAACTATTGATCATATTTAAAATAAAATCCCGACATTAAATCAAGTAATTAATTTTGAATTTTAAAGTATCAAAAGGGGCGGAATTCCGCCCCTTTTAAAAATTACAACAACGGTCAGTTTTACACAACTCCCTGGTCCATCATTGCATCAGCAACTTTTATAAAGCCGGCAATGTTAGCTCCGACCATATAATTGATATATCCGTCTTTTTCCGGAGCGTACTTCAGTGCAGCGGCCTTGGAATTGTCGTGAATATCTTTCATAATCCTCTTTAAATGTCCGTCCACTTCTTCTCTGGTCCATGACATCCTCAGTGAATTCTGGCTCATTTCAAGTCCTGAAGTCGCTACACCGCCGGCATTTGCAGCCTTGGCAGGACCGTAAAGAACCCTGCTTTTGATGAAAACATACTGCGCGTCAGGAGTAGAAGGCATGTTAGCTCCTTCAGCTACGACTTTACATCCGTACTTAACAAGAGCTTTTGCGTGGCTTGCGTCTATCTCGTTCTGAGTTGCGGAAGGAAGTGCTACATCAACTTTGATCTTCTCGTCCCTGATAACATCCCAGACGCTTTTTCCTTCATAATATTTTACTTTGGGGCCTTTGAATTTAAGAGCGTATTCCTTTACTCTTCCTCTTTTTACATTCTTCAGCTCCATCAAATAATCCCATTTCTTACCCTTGATGCCTTCCATGTCAATTATTGTACCTGTAGAGTCTGATACCGAGATCGGAATTCCGCCGAGTTCATTCACTTTCTGAATAGCGTACTGGCATACATTTCCTGATCCGCTGACAGCGACGGTCTTGCCCTTGAAGGTCTGCTTTTTCTCTGCCATCATGTTAGCTGCGAAATAGACTTCACCGAAACCTGTTGCTTCAGGTCTTATCAGCGAGCCTCCCCAGTTTCTTCCTTTACCTGTAAGAACACCGGTGAATTCATTTTTAAGCCTTTTATACTGACCGAACAAATATCCGATCTCCCTTCCGCCGACTCCGATATCGCCTGCAGGAACATCAGTATCAGGTCCGATATGCCTGAACAGCTCGGTCATGAAGCTTTGGCAGAAATGCATGACCTCGTTGTCGGATTTTCCTTTTGGATCAAAATCCGATCCCCCTTTTCCTCCACCCATAGGCAGTGTTGTTAAAGAATTCTTGAAGACCTGCTCAAATCCCAAAAACTTCAGGATGCTGAGGTTTACGCTCGGATGGAATCTCAATCCGCCCTTGTACGGTCCGATCGCGCTGTTGTATTCGATCCTGAATCCTCTGTTGACCTGAACCTTGCCTTTGTCATCGATCCATGGAACTTTGAACACTATAGTTCTTTCCGGCTCGATCATCCTTTCAACGATTTTCGCTTCAACATACTCGGGGTGTTTTTCGAGAACGGGAATGATCGTCTCAATTACTTCCTGAGCCGCCTGAATGAATTCCGGCTGATTCGGATCCTTGGATACCAGGATATCCAGATACTTCTTTGCTAATTTCGACATGTTCTTTCCTCCGTTTGTTTTTTAAGTGTTCGAAGTGTTTCGAAAAAATATATACAGACCCTTTCCTTTTGTCAATATTTTTTAAGAACGATTTTTTAAATGTATCTGTTAATTTTTCTTTCTAAAACCGGAAAAAAATAGCGGTTTTTACACAATTTGCGCTAAAATATCATGGTTTTAGTATCACTCCGTGACCGTTTTTGCCGTCACTTTTAATTATTATAGGCTTTTTTGTTGAAATATGACGGATAAAATCATCTTCATACTCAGCCTTGATCTGTGCGAGATATTCAGTGTCGAAGTATCCGTCTTTCAAAAAAGGGTTGACCGAAAGATAAAAAATACCAAAAGTGGTAATATTATGGAAAAAGTGCGACCCCTGGCTCTGCTGTACAATAAAATCCTTTTGGCCGGCCTCGACGATCACAGCAGCCTGAGAAACATCTTCCCATCTCACGGGTATTCCGAGCCATGGATCCGATGTGCCCCACCTTCCGGGACCGATCAGAATATAATTTTTGTTCTGTTCCAGAAATTTTCTGTTCAGCAGTTTTATTTTTGACGCTATCTCTGTAGTTTTGGCGGGATTGAATTTCTCCGGAACAATGTAAACCAGATCGTGAATGTCCTCCAGAACCCCGTTCCCCAGTGAAGAATAAGATTTGATGATCGTCTCGCTGTTGTCGAGGCTTGAGATATTTATCTGCCCGGATTCAAATCCCGATACTATCGGCCTCACCTGAAGAAGATGGAACGAGTTACTTTCGCTTTCGGGATCAAAATTAACTGCGAATTCTATCTCCACAGGATTGCTCATTCTTTCGGACAAAGTTTGCAGGAGATCAATAAGTATCGTGCTTAGAGGGAAAGTCTCTCTTTTAAGTATGTTCGCAAAAGTTAATATCTTGCTTCCGGGATGATCATAAGTATCTCTTATTATATTGCTTGCATGGTCATACGAAGAAACAATATTATCGAAAGCCCCGTCCTCGACACCGTCATAAACATCCAGCTTCAAGAGGTTCCTGCTTTCGTTTATATCAGGTTTGAACGACATCGATCTGAGATTAAGAGCGTAAAAATGTTTTTGAGAATATTTTAGTGCGAATTCGGCTGATGAGAACTGTATGACATTATTAGGTGAAGAGGGCGAAAATCTTAATGATATTTCACTGTCAACGATAGTCTTTCCCAAACCTGCCGCAATGTTCGCGATGCTTATATCATGTTTTTCATATCCGATGGGATAATCATTGATCGATCTTGCAACACCTGAAAATGTAGGGTAAAATCGGCTGCCGTGCTTAATGCCTGATATTCTCTGTATGATAACAGCCATTTTCTCTTCTTCTATAACATTCTTCGTAGCTTTGAGATATTTTTTAGCACCTTCATAAAAAGTGGAGGCATAGACACACTTTACCGCATCGGTAAGGTCATTGAGCCTCTTGTCTGTATCTCTTGAATTGTTGGGGATCATATATGTCGCATATATTCCGGCGAAAGGCTGGTAATAAGAATCTTCAAGAAGGCTCGATGATCTTATCGCCAAGGGATAATCGTTGCTCGAGAGAAATTTAAGCAGTTTTTCTTTGACCCATTCGGGCAGGTCGTATTCCAGGAACTTTTTCATTATAGCAGTATCGCCGGCATCTGAATATGCGGTCTCATAAAGAGAATTCTCCGTCATGAACTCATTGAAGACATCTGTGGCAAGAACTACTGTCTGAGGAATGGATATTTCCAATCCATAATATGAATAACTTTTCCTCTTCTTTTTAAGCACGCTGTCCATGAAGGCAAGTCCTCTGGCCTTACCTCCGATCGATCCCTGACCGATCCTGGCGAATCCCGACAGCTCGTCGAAATTCTCTCTGCTGAACTGGGCGATTATTCCTTTTGCGCTACTTTTTCTGAAAACTCTTATCACCTCAACGAGATAATTTCTAAGATCTTCCATGTTGCCGAAGTTCTCTATCTTCTGCGGTTTTATTATGTCCGCGAGCTGAAAAAGAGTTCTGGCTCTGAGCCATTTTGAAAAATGATTTCTCGATGCATGATATTTTATAGTTTCGCCGGGAACGGTTTTTAATGCGAGATGAAGCTCTCTCAAATTAGATGCGGTTACTATGACCTTATTAGTTTTCGTATCTATAAACCTGAATTCGCCGAACCCGAAATTCGCCTTAACGAAAGAACCGATTTTGTTCAGCAGCGTTTCGGATTGTTTATTGATAAATCCTGCATTATACTTCTCGGCCTTTTTTCTATTTTCTTCAATTGATGACTGAACGAGAAGGGGAATATCCCTGTCGTATTTGCGGATCTGGCCGCAAAGTCTGAAACCCGCTGATCTGTCCAGGCTGGAATTCTTACCGTATTCCACATCGGTTATTACACCCAGGACATTCTTTTTATATTTTTTATACAGTGAGAGGGCCTGCTCGTAATTGGTGGCAAGCAGTATTTTAGGCCTTCCTCTCATTCTCAGATTCTTCTGGTGGTCATTCAAGTCTTCGCTCATCACATGCAGGGTCTGTTCGAATATGGTTTCATATAGAACCGGCAGATAACTGGAATAATACCTGATCGAGTCTTCAACTAGTATTATTACTTGAACACCTGCCGTTGAGATATCGTCATCGGCATTCATCTTATCTTCGATCAGTTTTATGATGGCGACCATTATACCTGTGTCTCCCAGCCATGAAAAGATATAATCCGAGGAAGTATGCTTTACATCAATGTCGCTCAAAGTCAAAATCTTCCTCGAAAACGGGGCCAGAATGACCATAGGTTTTTCCGGAAATATTTTTTTTAAGTCCGAATTTATCTTGAAAGCGTTCCACGATCCGCTGTTGTGAATGGTAATAACAAGATCAAAATTCTTTTTCTTCATCAGTGCCAACGCTGATCTGTATGAATCCACGCGGTTGAAATGCGGCGGGAATCTCAGATGTAATGAAGAATACTCATTGAATACCCTTTCTTCTATCCTTCCGTCCTCCTCAAGCATAAAAGCATCATATTCATTGCAGATTAAAAGGATCTCAGATATCCTTCTCGACATCAGTTTTTCAAAAGAAACCTGCTCTACATCGTTGAATATATTCTTATCAGGATCGGATCTGTTGAACTCCACAGGCTTTCCCCGTTTTTTTTACTATTTAAACATAAAACGGCAAGAAATCAAGTACTTTATAAATGATTTGTTACTTTCTTCAGTTGCATAAATCGTGAAATTCCATTATTTTTCGAACATGATAAGATCAGTATTTGTAAGCGATCTGCACGGAAGTAAATACAGGTACGACAAATTGTTCGGAGAGATACTGTCGGCTAAACCCGAAGCGGTTTTTATCGGAGGAGACATACTGCCGTCGATATACAGACACGAAAATCCGGAATCTTTTTACAACAGTGTAATACTGGAAGGATTCAGGTCACTGAAAAAAAAACTTAAAGGATTTTACCCGCAGATATTCCTGATACTCGGAAATGATGACGGAAAGGTTTTCGAAGATGATATACTTGACGCTCAGAAAGAAGGTCTCTGGGAATACATGCACAACAGACGATCTGATTTTAAGGGCAGGAAAATATTCGGATATTCTTTCATTCCCCCGACCCCTTTTTTGCTGAAAGACTGGGAGAAGTATGATGTGTCGAGATTTACCGACCCGGGATGTATATCGCCGGAGGAAGGAAGAATGTCCTATGATATCGAGCCTAATATTGTTAAATACTCCACGATCAGAAAAGACCTGGATTTACTCTTCGGTAACGAAAATATTTCAGATTCAGTTATTCTCTTCCACTCGCCGCCGTACAAAACAAATCTTGACAGAGCAGATCTTGACGGAAGATACTTTGATTCCGCACCGCTTGATGTAAATGTGGGAAGTATTGCCATCAGGGAATTTATTGAAGAAAGACAGCCTTATCTGACACTGCATGGGCACATACATGAATCCCCGAGTCTGACAGGACGATGGAAAGACAGGATAGGGAGCACAGAAATGTTCTCCGCGGCTCACGACGGAAAAGAACTCGCGCTGGTGCTGTTCGATCTCGATGATCTTTCAGATGCGGAAAGGATCATTTTCTGACGGGTTTCATCTGAAGCTGTCTTGCCGGATCTGTCAGCGCTCCTATTTTTATCGCATAAGAAGTTTTATTCTTTATGTCCCCGTCACTTATGAAGTGAATATCCAGCAGTCTTTCTACTTTATGACCTGTATTAAAATAATTTACTTTGGTCAGGCACTGGTCCCAGCCTTCAAGCCAATTTTCCAGATCCCGTTTTTGCACTTCATTACCTGTGAAATGTAAGATTATGTCAATATCGCTCATAGCACCTGCCGTAGCGTTCTTGACACTGCCGAAAAGGTAGAACGCTTTCACGCCGAACCTCTCAGGATCGAGCGATATTGCTATTTCCTGTGCATAATTGAACCTCCACTTCCAGTGCAGATCCGTTCTGTTCTTTTTAAATTCATGAGCTGAATTTTT
This sequence comes from bacterium UBP11_UBA4055, assembly GCA_002382735.1. Taxonomy (GTDB): domain Bacteria; phylum UBA4055; class UBA4055; order UBA4055; family UBA4055; genus UBA4055. The sequence continues at coordinate 30,142 of DFZN01000027.1, read as the reverse complement.
CCTTTTCATCGATATCCTTCCGAGCGGATCACTGAAAACAGCCATTGCCTTCTGCTCGTCAGCATTCATAAATATCTGGATATTCCTGCCTTCGGTAGCCTCCGCAACATCAATGATCCTGACCACTTTCTCAATATCCGAGAACTCCGGAAGTACATCCGGCAGATGATTTCTTGACCTGTTAATGAACTTATCATTAAAAAAAGAATCCCTTTCGTCAGGATACAGCGGAATGTATTTTATATTAGCCTCGACCAGATCCTGAAAAAAATGAGTTCCGAAAGACAGCTCAGGTACATACTCATCTTTTTTCTTGGCGATTTCTATTATCGCGGCAGAATTATTAATATCCGAATAAGTAACATTGACTCCAAGTTTAATGTCGCCCCTGCTTCCCCATCTTCCCGGACCCATTAAAATGAATTGTCTTTTAGGCAGAATCTTGTTCAATTTTCCAACAATTGTACCGACTTTGAGAAGATCAGCGTATGAAGACATTTTCGAATACTCATCGGGATCAACATAAACTATGTGAGTAATATCTGTGACATAACCGTTGGAGATGTGTTTGTCTGTCGAGAAGAGAATGTCCTTTTTCGGTGTACTCAGAGGCAGCTCGCCGGGAAGATTCTCTTCAGAGAAACTCTGAGGTCTGCACTGAAGTAAATAAAGATGCTTCCCGTCATGAGCGAATTCCAGATCGACGGCGGTTCCGTATTTTTCTTTGAAAATGTCGAGCAGCTTTTTTATATCAGAAACAACTTTAGATTTGGAGATTAGTCCGTCGAAAGTCACTATGTGGAATTTTTCCGAATAATCGTGTCCGATAGCTTTAGGTATCCTCAAATACTTATCATCCACCTCTGAAACGATGTACTGGAGCATAGGATATTTGTTTCCGTATTTTTCATAAACTTCTTTCAGCTCAACTGTTTCAAAATTCGACTTTTCCAGATTAATAACATCTGCGCATCTCGGAGCGTACCTTATCTTCTCTTCGGTCGAGGAATTTACCATTATATCAGGTTTCCCCGGAGATATCATTACCGGATAATCATCGGAGATCCTGTCAACAGCTCGAGTTCCCAGACCAGGTACCATTCTGACCAGTCCGTCGTCTCTTTCCAGTCTTGATGACCATCTGTATTCGTTCTTTCCGAAAGCGACCCCTGCAAAAGACGGCATAAAATAGTGACCGATCCTGTTCCCTACCACTTCCTGTATTATTATACCCATTTCCTCAAGATAGTCGAGAAGTAAATGCTCCTCTCTGTATTCAATAGGATCAGGACCGAAGGTCGATGCGTATATCTCCGCTATCGCTCCTGTAAGCTGCTGAAGCCTTTCTTCCCTTGTTCCAGTATTAGTAATGAAAAGACTTTTGTACTTGCCCGCAAAACTTGTACCGAATCTGTCTTCAAGCAGACTTGAGCTCCTTACTATCAGCGGATTTTCTCCAAGATCGTCAAGCGCAAGTGTCAGACCTTTTATCATGTCCGGCGGGAATGCGGAATTCTTAAAAACCTGAATGATATAAGGATATTCCTGTCTGATCTGGCTTATTTCCTTATATTTCTGCTCCACTATATCCTGCAGGCTGTTGTAATTCATGAACTCCAGAAGCCCGTCTGAGGTTATGTACCATGATCTGGGAAATCTGACCCTTGATCTCAGATCTTCGTCCTCGACCGAGTTGGCGAGTATATGTTCAGCCAGAAATAATCCGCTGCTTTTTCCGCCTATCTTTCCGTGGCTTTTCAACGGGTGGATTATGTTCTTCATGAGGCCGTTGAAATCATCTACTCTGACATGCTCTTTAGCTATGCTTATAAAGGACGGCTGGTCGGTCAGAATCTTTCTGGTCAGAGCCACCCTGAAACTTTTTGCTCTGGGTTTTGAAAGCTCAAGACCCTGTCCCGAAAGATGATGATATCTTTCGATCGCATTCGATATATCCGATAAAGATGAACTGGTGTTCTCAAGAATATTGACCATGAAACCCGAGCGGTCCTCCTTGATCCATTTCTGAATGCTTTCCAAAATTTCCTGTTCACTTATGTGCCTTGAAGCTATATCGAAAACATGGCTGCTTTTGTCTATCACATCGATTGTTTCGTCGACAGCCAGAGGAAAATTGCTTTCCTTGAACAGCTCTGTCTTTTTTTTGAAAGCGGGATTGAACTCTTCAAGGTATTTTTCAGCTTCAGTTATTCCACTCAGGCAAAGATAGTTAAGCATTTTCTGGGCAATATTCACAAGCAGCCTCGGATCGGTCCTTTTAAGCAGATCGAGTATGACCCACCATTCGCTTTTTTTCTCTTTTATCCTGATCTGGCCTTCTTCAAAAACAGATTTCAGCTGTATGTGAAGAAGATACATCGCGAACTGGTCTGCTATAGAATCAAGAAGCTTCCTTTCGTCTTTTAAAAAAGGGCCTTCATCTTCCGAAGGTCTTTCCTCCGTATAANNAATTTCCATTCAGTTTCAGGAAAACTCCTGTCGTAATATTTTTCCCCTGACAGTACTATTTGAGAAGTGCATACATCGGGATATTGAAAACCCTGAGGAAGTATCTTTATTATTCTCATACATACATCTTCCAGGCTCAGACTCTGATCGTTGAGGAGTTCCTGTACCTGATAAATGCACTTTATCTCTTTCGCTCTTTCGCGAAGGTCTTTGATCAGTTTTCCGAGTGATTCCTTATTACCCATTATTTCCCCTGTCAGTTTACTTTATTACACCCTTTCCGGTTCTACCGTCAACTTTGATCAAAACAGGTTCGGATGATCTGACCCATGCCACATTTTCGCTTTCTTTTACCACTTTCATTTTATTTAATTTTTCCCAGTTGATCTCATGCTCATAGTAACATGGTACGGAAAGGTAGTTAACACCGAAGCTGGTCATATTATGGAAAAAATGTGAGCCCTGGCTCAGTTCAATGTTCATATTAGGCAGTCCGGACTCAATAATAGTATGTACATTCGATATCTGTCCCCAGTCTACAGGGATACCCAACCAGTGATCGGAACTTCCCCATCTTCCGAAGCCGATGAGTATGTATTTCCTGTTCATTTCCGTCAGCATCGAGTTGAATTTGCCTATCTCTGAGGCTATCTTTTTAGTATTCCTGGCATCAAACCTGTCGGGTTTTACGAATAATACATCCGTTATCTCATCCGACATTCCGTTCCCGAGAGCGTACTCTGTGGTCACGATGTTATCGGGGTCACCGGTCTCTTTTTCAGATATCTCGATCTTTTCATCCGAAACTACCATCGGTCTGACCTGGAGAAGCCCGAACCTGCCTTCGGCATCATATCCTTCACCTGATATGGTGATCGCGAACTCGATCTCAACAGGAGTATTGAATTTATTTTCACAAACTTTTAAAAGATCTTTTACCATGTCGTTCACGGGAAGAAGATCCAGATTCAATAACGGCGCAAAATTTATGACCCTGGGGCCGTCAGTGCCTGTTCCCGGCGTTATTCTGCCGGAATCTGTAACTGTGGACGCACTCATTCCCAGAGACGAGTCTTCTTCTGCCGCTGTTATGCTGCTCAGCCTCATGAACTCAGTTTCGTTTATCGGGTCAAACTCTTCAGGTTCACTTAAGATTATATGCCAGAATTCCGTTTGAGTATTTTTCAGTATCTCGCTGACAGAACCGAACGGAGGTGACTGTGAAGGGTCCTGAGGAGAATATGTCCATGAAAGCCCGCCGTCCACTATCGTTTTTCCAAGTCCTACCGCAAGATCGACAACACCGTCCTCGGGTTTTGATCTGCCCATAGGATAAAAATTGTATGACCGGGCAACGCCGGAAATGTCGGGGTAATAGCGTTCTCCGTGCTTTCTGCCGATGACCTCCTGTATTATAACGGCCATTTTCTCATCGCGTATATCGTGTTTTGTCGCCTTCAGATATTCTTTAGGGGATTTAAAAAAGACGGATGCGTACACCAGCTTTACGGCTTCATAAAGTTTTCTGCACCTCGCGTCGATGTCAAGCTGATTATTCGGAAGCATTTTTGTCGCATATATTCCCGCGAAAGGTTCAAATTTCGCATCCTCCAAAAGACTCGACGATCTTATCGCAAGAGGGTTCACAGAGCCCGATATCAGATCTCTGAGATCTTTTAAGGTCTCAAAAGGAAGATCTGCTTTCTGAAATTCATGGGCTATTCTGCTGTCTTCAGAGTCTGACAGCGCAACATCATAGAGAGCGTTCATCTCCATAAAAGTGTCGAATATATCCGTTTTAAGGACAGTGAATTTCGGAATGTCAACTGTCATATCGGAATATTTACCTGTACCTTTGATCTCCTCAACGATCTCCTCGGCGGTTATTAGACTGTGAGCTTTCCCGCCCACTTCACCTGACCCGATAAATAACGGAGAAACTGTTTTATCACCGTTCCCGACTGAGCTCAAAAAGTCGAATTCTTTCATTTTCTACACCCATCCCCTTTCTCTGCATGCTGTAGCCACCCTGTCCACAGATATGATGTAAGCTGCGTCACGCATGTTTAAATTGTTTTTTCTGGAGAACTCACTTACTGATATGTAGGCTGATGTGATCTTCTGGTCAAGCTTTCCGAAAACTTCATTTTTATCCCAGTAATAATTGCTGTTGCTCTGAACCTGTTCGAAATATGAGCAGATAACACCGCCGGTGTTCGCCAGCAGATCCGGTATCAGTTTTATTCCTTTTGAATATATTTCCGGTTCAGCTGACGGATTCGTAGAGCTGTTAGCCCCTTCAGCGAGGATCCTAACAGAAGATGAAATGCTGCTCACATTCTCATGGTCTATCTGATTCTCGATCGCCGCCGGAACGAGAATGTCAACATCCTGTTTTATCCATTCACTGCCGTCTTTGATATCGTAACCCAAATCGGATGCTTTATTTTTATCTATTCCTCCGAACGGATCTGATATTTTTTTAAGTTCCTGAAGATCTATACCGCTTTTCTTGCGGAAGGTAACAGCTTTCATCTCTTTCTGATCCCAGCTTGACACGCATAATACGGTGCCGCCCATTTTGTTGTAAAGTTCGATCGCGTTCTGCGCCACATTACCGAAACCCTGAAAACTCGCTGTAGTATTTCCCGGTTTGACGCCCAATTCCTTCAAAGCTTCTCTTATACAGAGCATAACACCATAACCGGTCGATTCGATCTTACCGAGAGATCCGCCCATTCCGACAGGTTTACCGGTGATAAAACCCGGATTTCTTGAACCGGTAATGGTCTCGTACTCATCGAGCATCCATAACATGTGGCGGGCGTTCGTCATAAGTTCAGGTGCAGGCACATCTATATTGGCCCCGATATTCTTGAAATTCTGCCTTACCCATCCCCTGCATATCTGTTCCTGTTCATTCAGAGAAAGGTCGTGCGGATCGCAGACTACTCCTCCTTTTCCGCCTCCAAGGGGGATATCCGCAACAGCCGTTTTCCAGCTCATCAGCATCGACAACGCCCTCATGGTGTCAACAGTTTCGTGGGGATGGAATCTTATTCCGCCTTTAGCCGGGCCTCTCGCGTCGTTATGCATGATCCTGAATCCCTTAAATATCCTTTTTGTGCCGTCGTCCATCCTTACAGGGATACTGAAGTGGTATTCCTTCATGGGTGTACGCAGAAGATCTCTTGAGGCTCTGTCAAGCCCGAGAATGTCAGCAGCCTTATCGAACTGCTCCTGTGCTATTTTGTAGGGATTGTATGAATTTTCGTACATTTTTTCTCCTACTGATAATTTCGGTTCTTCAGTCTGTATAATATAACGCAACCGCAATGGTAAATCCAAATCTTTTGTTATAAATTATTCCGTGCAGTTATTCAACTCGATGCTATAAAATTTAAATTAAATATCTTGACTTAGAACTCATCATTCCATATATTTATGCTTTTAAATGCTTACGGTATCGAAATAGCGGGAATTTAGGATGAAATGTGCGTTATATGACGGTAAAAAACCAAATAAATCTATTGGAGGTTCAATGTTAAAATCTATCAGGACAATAATATTGTCAATGATTGTCCTCTCTTTTCTTTTCGCCGGCTGTACCAGATATGCCAACGAAGATGAACTGAAGACTCTGGATGATACCCAGACCGCAGTCAAAAAGGCTGAAACAAAACTTTCTGATCTGACTAAGGAAAGAAGAAATCTTGAAACCAAGCTTGCTGATCTTCAGACAGAACTCAAAAAAGCCGAGGAAGAAAAAGCAGCTGTAGAAAGCAGACTAAAATAAATTCACAAGGAAGATTGACTATGAAAAATACGATTATCACACTTTTGGTCTTGACTTTTTTTAGCTTAGGCTTTTCCCAGGATAAGGTAAACTACGAAGAGGAATACATGCCGAAGCTTCAGAAAGCTCAGGAAGACCTTGCAAGACTTGAATCTGAAATGGCAACAGCTAATTCTCAGATTTCAGGCATCAACGACCAGATAACTGAAACTCAGACAAAGATCGATCAGACATGGGAAGAGATTTACCAGATGGTCGGATCTGATAAAGCCGGAGTAGATCAGTTCGGGAAAGATCTTGACGCGCTTGACAGCAAAGTAAGATCTTTCGGAGCATTACCTGCGGAAGAACTGTACAAAAGAAGAGCCGAACTGGATCAGTTCGAAACCGAACTGAACACTTTCAGGACAAACAATATCTCGGCGCTCACAGAATACCTCAACAAGATAGAGAGAATTGACCAGAGAATAAAATCCGTCAGAAGCTCTATCGTTGTGCCTTATGTTACATCTTATGTCGTTAAAAAAGGAGACAGCTTGTGGAAGATATCCGGGAAAAAAGATATCTATGATGATCCTTTCAAATGGACTGATATTTATAAGGCCAACAAAGAAACGATAAGTTCATGGCAGAGTAAATATAATGCTGTTCTTAAAGAGGGCCAGAAAGAAGCTGACCTTATTTATCCTGAGCAGGAATTTACAATTCCCAGGTAACATCAAAAGAACAATCTAAGGTGATAACTGCAGATATGGAATGAATATCTTTGTTAAAATTAGGCGCGTAGACAGATATGCGCCTTTTTTTTCAGGGAATTAAAAAGGTTGTGAATGACAAAGAGAAATAAAACCGCGTTAATATACATGTCCGTCTTCATGCTCTTTTCGGTGGCAGTTACTGTTTACATGATGCCGAGAGAAAGGACAAGTGAATTTCTCGATTATAAAGAAGGCGTTCTTGCTCCGGAAAAGATTATAGCTCCTTTCGATTTTGAAATTCTTAGAACAGAAGAAGAGCTTGAGGACCTGAGGAACAAATTAAAATCGACAATAGTTCCTGTATTCATTCTTAACGATACTCTGAACATTCACCTTTACAGACAATACCAGAATTTCGGTCCTGATTTTGACGAGCTTTTATCAATGCAGAATAATGTTACTGACCTTTATGAGAAGATCGTTTTCTTTGAAGCGAAAAAGGATTCGTTATCTCAAAAAGACCCCCAGTTATTCATAAAGCAAAAAAATGCAGCAGATTCTGTTTATCAGATCCTTAGAAAAAATTTCCAGAGGGAAAAATTTCTGTTCAATCAGAACTACAGCGCTGATTTCGATGAATTGTCCAAACTGAACCTGTTAAGTGATGTCAATGTGAGAAAGAGGATCGGTTACTACCTCAGAAGGAACACTCAGGACAGGATCCTCGACACACCGAAAAGCGGTATTTTTAACCGACATCTCGGAAAATTCTTAATGAAAGACCATTCTGAAGACGGTCTGAAAGAATATTTTATAAACGATTTTGAGGATGTTGCGGCAAAAGACGGCAGAGATATAGATTTCCTGTCCTCAATCCATGCCGATTTTGACAATGATTCACTCGCGTACTGGAAAAAAATATTAACGAACTTTTCAAAACCTTCTCTGATATTTAGTAAGAAATTAACAGATTCCCTCATTTTAAAAGCCCAGAATGAAATCCCGCTCGCTGACGGTCTTGTTAAAAAAGGCGACGAGATACTGCTGAAGAATATGGTCGTTACAAAGAACCATCTGAAGAAGCTGAGATCTCTTGAACTGAAACAGAAAGAGATTTCATTGAGAGACAATAATTCGCTCTTTAAAAAGATCAACTTTAAAGACCTTACGGGAAAAACGATCATTTCGTCTCTGTTCTACATAGTTCTGATATTGATGATCTTTTTCAACAGGAAAAAATATCTTTATAACATAAAATCCATCACCCAGTTATTTCTGCTTATACTACTTCAGCTCCTAATCGTCTATTATTCAAGAAAATATATCGATGATTTCTCTCCTTATCTTATCACTATGTCCGTCACATCGGTTCTGACAGCCGTATTTTTTGACATGCGTGTCGCGTTCGCAACTACAGTTGTATGCTCTGTACAGGTCTCTCTGATAATCGGAAGCAATTTTATGTATGTTTTTGTTCCGATGTTCTCCGGCCTTTTTACGATGTATGCAGTCAATAAGATAAGAGATATATTCCAATTCATATACAAAACACTGCTGTTTTCTCTTTTCGGACTGATAATTCCGGGTATCGGATTTTACCTTACTTACAATTCCTCTTTCGACGAACTGATAACGATCCTTACTCACAGCGCCATTAACTCGGCGGTATCTCCGCTGCTCGCACTGACATTTTTGACAATTCTGGAAAGGGCTTTCAAGACCCCCACCGATGTTACTCTCCTGCAGCTTTCAGACATGTCTAATCCGCTGCTCAAGAAACTCCAGATCGAAGCTCCCGGAACATATCATCACAGTATTACCGTCGGCAACCTGGCGGAAGCGGCATCGGAAGCTATAAATGCAAATTCTCTTCTTGCTCGTGTAGGTTCATATTATCACGACATTGGAAAGATCAAAAAGGCTGAATACTTTATTGAAAATCAGCAGAATATGCCTAACAAGCATGACAAAATGCTTCCTAGCATGAGTGCTTTCGTGCTTTCCGCTCATGTGAAAGAAGGTATAAAACTTGCCTATGAGAACAAACTGCCCGAGGTAATAATTGATTTCATAAGAAGCCATCACGGAATATCAAGGATGGAGTATTTCTATAGTAAAGCAGTTAACATGTCAAAGGGAACTGATGAAAAAGTGAACGAATCCGTTTACAGGTATCCCGGACCAAAGCCTCATACTAAAGAAACCGCCATTGTGATGCTGTCCGATATAATCGAGGCTAAATGCAGAACGGAAGCCGGTGCGAACGCAGACAGGTTCAGACAGATCATTAACGAAATTATAATGGACAGGCTTCAGTCCGGCGAACTTGACGAATGTGATATAAAACTTAATGATCTCAGTAAAATCAGAGAAGCTATGCTCCCTGTTATAACAGGAATGTATCATCAGCGAATCAAGTATCCTGAAAAAGTAAAACCCGAAGAAACTAACGGCACCGATAATGAAAAGAAATAACATAAACGCTGATAATTTTACTACTTCTAAGATCAGCCTGAGGTCGGTAATTAATTCAGTCGAGTTCTTTATGAAAATGAATAAGATTACAATAAGTTCTTTGAATATTTCGTTCGTTCGTGACACTGAAATGACAAATATCAACGAAAAATATCTGTCTCACGAAGGAAGTACTGATGTCATAACATTCGATTACGCCGAGGATCCTGTGACAGGGATCGACGGGGAGATAATCATTTGTACGGACGAGGCTAAAAGACAGTCAAAGATATTCGGCGTACTTTTAAATGAAGAGTTTTACCGACTCATTTTCCACGGGCTTCTTCACCTTACAGGCTATGATGATACGGACGCAAAGAAAAGGAAGCTGATGAGAACTAAAGAGGATGAAATATTAACACTTTGGAAACAATATAATTTCGGCAAGTCAAATAATTCCGGAGCAATTTAATGGAGCCCCCCAGTATCTACCCTGTATTACTCAAGGTAACAGGTTTTTTAATTCTGCTTTGCGCAAGCATGCTTTTTTCTGCGGCGGAAACTGCTTTTGTAAGCCTGTCTGCAGGCGAGATCTCTGAACTTAAGAAAGGAAGACATAAAAAAATAGCTACTCTGGTGTCTGAAAAGTCAGAATCCCTGCTCGTGTCACTTCTTCTGGGAAACAACCTGGCGAATGTGAGTGTGGCAACAATAGCTGCTCTTTTTACAAAAGAGCTGTTCGAAGGGTCAGGATTCGAAACTCTCGGCATCCTTACTAATGTAATCGTGATCGGGCTCATAATACTGCTGACCGGAGAGATAATCCCTAAATCATTCGCTATCAGAAACAGGACAGCTTTTGTAACCCGTTTCTCGGGCATTATTCTGTTTTTCTACTACATACTCCTGCCGCTGTCTTTTGCGATCGAGAAGATCGTATGGATCTTTGTGGGAAAGCTGAAGCATGTTGACGGGATATCCGAATACACAAGGAAAGATATCGAAAACCTGATGGAGGTAGGCGGAGAAGACGGCGTACTGGAGGAAGACGAGAAGAATATGATAAATTCGATCTTCGAATTCAGCGAAAAAACCGCAAAAGAGATCATGGTTCCAAGGGTAGATATGATGACCATACCTGAAGATATTACAACTAAAGAACTGTTCGCCTTCATAAACGAGAACAATTTCTCAAGGATCCCTGTTTACAAAGACAATATAGACAACATTACAGGCATCCTTTATATTAAAGACCTTCTCCATCACATAAAATCACCCGAAGATGATTTCAACATTGAAAAGATCGTCAGGGAAGTAACATTCATACCTGAATCAAAAGACATCTCTGAACTTTTGAAAATGTTCCAGAGGGAAAAGATCCACATAGCCATTGTAGTCGATGAGTACGGCGGAACTTCAGGAATGATCACTCTGGAGGATATAATTGAGGAGATCGTAGGTGAAATACAGGATGAGTTCGATGAAGAGGAAAGGCTTTACAGAAAAATAAACGACCACTCTTATGAATTTGATGCTAAGATACCTATCGATGAACTTAACGGGATATTGGATGTAAACCTGCCTGAAGACGGAGATTATGAAAGTCTCGGAGGTTACTTATATGATCTTTTTGGAGAAGTGCCGGAAACAGGCGACAAAAAAACCGCTGCAGAATATACATACACAATTCTTTCCGTCCAGAAACAGAGGATCGGATGGGTAAAAATAGACAGAATTAAGGAAAAGCAAGAGGAGAACAAATGAAAACCGAGTCGAAAACTGAAAAAGGGTATAAAAAAACAGTAAGTTTTGAAATTGACGGGACCGAACTTGATAAATATAGAAAAACAAGTTTTGAGAAATTCAGAAAGACCGCTAAAGTTGACGGATTCAGACCTGGCAAAGTTCCCGAAGTTATGCTGAGGACAAAATTCGCTGCAGGCATAGAAGCTGAGGCCGTGAACGAGGCCGTGAACTCGTCATACAGAGAGTTTCTGATAGAGAACAATATATATCCGCTCTCTGAACCCGTAATTGAGAATATTGACAGAAAAGACGATGCGCTTACATTTACTGCTGTACTTGAAGTGTTCCCTGAATTCGAACTCAAAAGCTATTCAGACCTTACAGTGGAGCAGAATAGATCAATAATTACCGAGAAAGAAGTTGAAGACTCACTGAACCGTCTGCTTGACACTTATTCTTCTGAAAAAGAGACCGACGAGCCTGTGAAAAAGGGTCATGTCGTGAACATTTCAATAAAATCGTCCGGATCTGACTGGCAAAAACAGACAGTAGAGATCGGAAAAAATGAAAATGAAAAGATAGATGAGCAGTTCATAGGCATGAAAAAAGGCGAAATCAAGACTGTAAAAGTTGATGAAAAGCCCGAACATGACATAGAGGTGAGGATCGACAAGGTAAGCGAAAAGATACTTCCTGAACTGAATGACGAATTCGTAAAGCGTTATGATCCGGCGATCGAGGGCGTTGAAGGGCTCAGGAAAGATGTCAGGAACAGGCTTGAAAAGAACAGGGAACTGAATGAAAGCAGAGAGATATTCGACAAGCTGGCAAAAAAGATAGTTGAAGGGCACGACAATTTCGATGTTCCGCCCACGATACTTAACCGCTACATTGACGACCTTGTGGAGAACGCCCGTAAGCAGTACGGTAAAGGCATCGACAGAGAAATGATGAAGAACATATACGGTCAGAATGCCGAAGTGTCTCTGAAATGGGAATACATCAGACATAAAATAGTCGAAAATGAAAAAATTACTGTAAGCGATGAGGATGTAAAAAGCCGTCTTGAGGAGATCGCAAAAGAAAATTCCATAGATCTTGAAAAGGTGGAAAAATATTATTCTCCAAAAGAAAAGAAACAGATGCTTAAAGACTATCTGCTCGACAAGAAAATGAGAGATATACTTTTGACAAAGAATAAAGTCAGTTTTGTTGAAACTTCAAAAGAACAGAACGAAACTGAAAATAACTAACTGGAGGCGCAATGTCTTTAATACCTATGGTCATAGAACAGTCAGGCAGAGGTGAGAGAGCCTATGACATATATTCACTTCTTCTTAAACAGAGGATAATTTTTATAAACTCCGAGATCGAGGATAACCTTGCAAGCCTCGTCGTTGCCCAGCTGCTATATCTTGAGGCTGAAGATCCCGATAAGGATATATCACTTTACATCAACAGCCCCGGAGGAGTCGTTACTGCAGGTCTCGCCATTTATGATACGATGAACTATATAAAGCCCGATGTTTCGACGATCTGCATAGGTCAGGCGGCGAGCATGGGAGCGATACTTTTAACCGCGGGGAAAAAGGGCAAGCGGATCGCCCTGCCCAACTCGAGGATCATGATCCACCAGCCGTGGGGCGGAGCTCAGGGTCAGACCTCGGATGTTATGATAGCGGCCGAAGAGATGAAAAAGACCAGGGAAACTCTCAACAGGATACTTAGCGAGACTACCGGGAACACTTTGAAAAAAGTCGAAAAAGATACTGACAGGAACTATTTTCTGTCTTCGGAAGACGCACTGAAATACGGCCTTATAGACAAGATCTTCACCTCGAACAAGAAGGAACCTAAATGAGCCGGAATTACAATAAAGAGGATAAATGCAGCTTCTGCGGAAGGAATGACAGGGAAGTAAAAGCTCTTCTGGCAGGAGACAACGCCTTTATCTGCGAAGAATGTGTTGAAAACGCAAAGGATTATCTCGACATTACCATAAAAAAGAAGGCAAAAGAAAGCCTTCCGGCAAAATTTCCCGTACCGTCGGAGATCAAGAAAAAACTGGATGAGTATGTAATAGGCCAGGATGATGCAAAAGTGGCTATTTCCGTAGCGGTTTACAATCATTACAAAAGACTGGGAAACCTTTTTAAAAAGAACGATGTCGAGATCGAGAAATCAAATATTCTCATGGTCGGTTCGACCGGGACAGGAAAAACACTTATCGCCCGGACGCTGGCACGAATTCTTGATGTTCCTTTTACAATTGCGGACGCGACTGTTCTTACCGAAGCCGGTTATGTGGGCGAAGATGTCGAGAATATCATAGTCAGACTCCTTCAGGCGGCCGATTACGATGTCGCCAAGACTGAAATGGGGATCATTTATATCGATGAGATCGACAAGATCGCAAGAAAATCGTCAAACCCGTCTATCACGAGAGATGTTTCCGGCGAAGGAGTTCAGCAGGCGCTGCTCAAGATACTCGAGGGAACAAAGGCCCAGGTCCCGCCCAAGGGCGGCAGGAAGCATCCCGAACAGAAACTCACCGAAGTTGACACGACCAATATACTCTTCATCTGCGGCGGAGCTTTCGACGGCATTGAGGACATCATCAGACACAGACTCGGGAAAAAGACGATCGGTTTCGGTTCCGACAAGGTGAATATCCACACAATGTCATCAGATCAGATACTTTCCAATATCGAATACGAAGACCTGTTCAAGTACGGACTAATACCTGAAATAATAGGAAGACTTCCGGTCGTTAAAGCCTTAAATGACCTTGATATCGAAGTCCTTGAGCACATACTTACAGTCCCGAAGAACGCTGTGATAAAGCAGTATCAGAAGCTTTTCGAGATGGATGGATGCGAACTCGTATTTACAGACGAAGCCATAAGAGCCGTAGCCGAGACAGCCATAAAAAGAAAGACCGGTGCTCGTTCACTCAAAAGCATAATCGAACATGTTATGAACGACATAATGTTTCACCTTCCCGATTATAAAGACACTAAGAAAATCACCATCGACGACAAGATCGTCACAGGGAAAAAGAAATTCAGCTTTAAATAAGACTTATTTGTTGCTGATTTACAATTTTCGGATCGAGTTTTTAGAAATAATAAGACTTTTTCGTTGCAAAAAGTCGGAGATTTAGTCATTTAGCCAATGCTAGAACCTATTCAGAACTTCTACTCTATTGATAATCTAATTTTCAATTCATTTTCTATTTCATCAATCGTAGGAAGTGACTCGTTGTAGTCTGACGGAAGCTCATCAGTAAGAATATATTCACTAACTCCGATAGGCTTATTTATATCTCTAAGTGCGTATTCTACATCAAGAGAATTCTTGCTTTTACATAAAATTAGGCCAATAGAAGGGTTGTCGCTGGAATTTTTTAGCAAAGAATCAACTGCAGACAAATAGAAATTCATTTTCCCGGAGAATTCTGGTTTGAATTTACCAGATTTAAGCTCAATAATCACATAGCATCTCAATGTCATGTGATAGAAAAGCAGATCGAGGAAATATTCCTGTTCATTTACCAGAAGCTTATATTGATTACCAATGAAGGCAAAGCCCTTACCCAGCTCCAATATAAAATCCGCTATTTTCCCTACCAACTCTTTTTCAATTTCTCTTTCCTGAGCCTCGTCTTCAAGACCAAGAAAGTCAAAATTATATGGATCTTTAAGCGTTTCTCGTGCGAGTTCAGATTGTGGAAATTTAAGCGCTGAATTGAAATTTGTTATTGCTTTACCTGATCTTTCGTATTCTCTTTTCTTGATCTTCAATTCTAATATATCTCTAGCCCATCCATTTAAAAATGTTGCTTCAGCATACCAAAGAGCAACTTCAACATCTTTTATTTTTGAAATTATGAGTCTATTATGCCCCCAAGGTATTTGTGCCACAGACTGCGGCACAATTTCAGAATGCCTTGAATAAAAAAGATACCATTGCCTGATGGCATATAAATTTCTCCGTGAGAATCCTTTTATATCTTTGAAATGTTCAGATAAATCCCTTGAGAGACGGCTCATAAAAGCTGTGCCCCACTCGAACTGCTTTTCTTTTTCAACAATATCTTTACCTATAGTCCAATATGTCTGCATAGCAATTTCGTTTACACTTAAAGCTGCTCTTTGCCTGTTTCGGCTTATTTCCGCCTTGAGACTTTCAATCCATTTCAAATATTTTATTTCATTATTTCTTACGATAGTCATTTATATTAGCCCTAATTAAAAGCGAGTAAAATTATTATATTGTCACAGTCGCTAAAAACAGGAACAAGAATAACAGGCGATAATAAATCATGGTCGGAATTCTTGTCTTCACGCCATTTTAAAAAACCAAATGACAGATAAAGAATATTAACACCCTGCTCTTCCATAGCGATCTTAGCTTTATTCCTGAGATTTCGGAGAGTTTTCTGCTGATCCTTTACAGACTGATTAGTAACAACTTCACTTTCAGAATAATTTTTAACATCACCATTTGGAACATCAGACTCCTCCTCATCGAAATACGGAAACTCAAGAGGATTCTCATTAACAACAAAATCTTCCCACAAATCGAAAATCTCAGGCTTTAAAATACGCAGATTAGACCTTTTCGAATCACGATAATTAAGCAGACGGTTTCTCTTACTCAGATCAAGCAGTTTACTCTTCCATACTTCCAGCTTAGCATCAATATTAGCCATACAAAAAGTTTCCCTCAAAGTAAAAAAATCAGATGATTCATAAAGCTGAAAAAATAAATAATTATAGAAAGATAGTCAAGGTTATTCGACTGTTGACTTCTATATAGTTCAGAATCGAGGCTTGGAAATTTTACATTTGAATTGGTGTCATCCAACAACTATAATATTTCTCGCCAAATATATGTCTGCGAAATCCTAAAATAACAACCCCCCTTGCTTACTTGATTTCTTACTGTTTATGCTTTCCACCTTTTTGATGGTTTTTTCAAATTGATTTAAGCAGAAAATCTTTGTACATTGCATGTTACTGATAAAAGGTCTGAATATGGTAATATCAATAGAAAAAGCAGTATATCGCGGCGGTGATTATAAAATAGAATTTCTTTTCTCAGACGGAACAAGAAGGATTATAGATTTTGAAAAATTCCTAAAAAGCTCTAAAAATCCAATGAGTTCTAAGTATCTTGATAAGAACTTGTTTGGAACCTTCGATATCAAATACGGCGATATTTCATGGAATGACTTCGAGTTATGCTTCCCCATCTGGGATTTATACGAAGGCAGGATTTAAGTCACCTAACAACTTAATGCTTCTGGATTCAGTTCGGAAGACTGCCGGCCGTAGCTGATTTACATTTTCGGAACGAGTTTTCACATATATCTTGCAATTTTCGGAAGGAGTTTTTATATTACTCTTACAATTTTCGGAAGGAGTTTATGAAAAGAATTGCATACAAAGCGCTGCTTGACTGGAAAGACGGCAGAAAAAGAAAACCTCTTCTGCTTCAGGGCGCAAGACAGGTGGGAAAGACATACCTCGTTGACGATTTCGCAGGTAATGAGTATTCTGATTACGCAAGTTTCAATTTCGAGAAAACACCTGAACTGAACGCTATTTTTGATGGGGATCTCGATCCTAGAACCATAATATCCAAGCTTTCATTATTTATCGGAAGAAAGATCACGGCTGAAGAAACCCTCATATTCTTCGATGAGATACAGGCCTGCCCCAGAGCCATAACAAGTTTAAAATATTTCTCCGAAGAAGGTTCTGATCTCAATATAATCGCGGCAGGTTCACTACTCGGTGTCAGCGTAGGCAAAAAAAGCAGTTTTCCCGTCGGCAAAGTAAATTTTATGACTCTGTACCCGCTTTCTTTTAACGAATTTCTCGATGTCACAAAAGACTCTCTTTTATCCGATATGATCAGAGAAGGAAAGCTTGATGAACTCGGAGAAGTTTTTCATAACAGATTGTCGGAGAAGCTCAAATTATACCTTTATCTTGGGGGAATGCCGGAAGTACTTCAATCGTATCTCGATAATGGAGATATTGCTGAAGTAAGAAATATTCAGAATGAGATCTTAACCGCGTATAATAACGATTTTTCAAAATATGCAAGCCCCGAACAGGCAGTCAAAACCTCCGAAGTGTGGGAATCAATGCCTTATCAGCTCTCAAGAGAAAACAAGAAATTCACCTATTCGGGAATATCGAAAAAAGCAAGAGGAACAACTTATTCTCAATCTGTAACATGGCTGAAAAAAGCCGGACTGATATATCCGTCCTATAATGTTTCCGTTCCCAAGATCCCTCTTTCAGGCTATTCCGATAAAACAAAATTCAAGCTTTACATTTTAGACACAGGACTGCTCGGAGCGATGCTCGGACTCACTTCCGACATCATACTCAAACCTGATGCGCTTTTCGCCGAATACAACGGAGCTTTCATTGAAAATTTCACAGCCTCAGAGCTCATGAACAAATTCGGAAGCGAACTCTATTACTGGTCATCGGAAGGAAAGGCAGAAGTAGATTTTCTGATACGAAAAGGTGATCAGATCTATCCAGTCGAAGTAAAAAGCGGAACAAGCAGAAACCTCAAAAGCCTCCGGGTATATGAAAAGAATTACAGCCCCGAAAAAGTAATAAGAATATCGCCTCGAATATTCAGTCGGGAAAACGAATTCCTCAACATTCCCCTTTACGGAGTTTCAGGACTGGATGAACTGGTTTAACAGGATGTTAACTGCGATTTTTCATTCATATTCTTCATCATAATCATCATCGTAGTCTGGATATTGAGGTGGAGATTCTCCAACTGACTTGATAATTTTAATATGTTTTTTCTTGGATTTCGTTTCATTAATATTTTGCACCTTAATTCGATGCCACCAATCATCCCCAAAATCAAATAGATAGTGAAAAATATCACTTTCGTTAAAGCCGATATCGCAAATTCGAGTCCTGGCTGTGGATTTTTTCCTTTCCCCAAAACCCATTATATCCTCTACATTCTGGGGATGCGTTATCTCTGGAGCGTCATATATACTCCGCATATTCTTGATATCTTTTCGAGTGATGAAAAATGAATAAAGATGCTCATCGTGCCTGTCGAATGCCTGGAAAATTGCATCATGAAAATCATCAAAAGTGCAATTCTCAGATGCCTCAATTATTCGATAAAGCTTTGGTATTCCTATTATGGAAACTCTGAACTGGTATATCCTCATTTTGTGATTCCTATGCAGTTAACGGGGCTCTTCAGCGGGCGCGGATTTTTTGCGATCCGCTGCAAGAGCATTGTTCGGCAGTCCTTATTATCGAAAGAATTTTTCAATTTCAAAAGGGTCGCAACCTTGAGTTATAGTAATCCAATAATATTCATCAATTAATTTTGGATAAGAGTTATGTTTCTTTTTGAGATAATCAAACAGGTTATTCCAACTAATAGAAGTCTTGCTCACATCAACTTTGACATCCTTCAACTCATTTTGGATTTTGTATAGATAACTGACGTACCCGCTGCCGTTGCCTTCCAGTTGGAAGCTGTTATAAATAGGTGTGTCCCATGGGGAAAAAAGATTCGGTCTCAAAGCGAATAGCGTTTTGGCAGCTCCTACTGGTCCTATGCGAACATCGATATTATTACCTCCACGCTTTTTTGTTGCTGCTTTCCGATTTGAAAGGTCAGAAAAGAATCCGGCAATTAACTTTTTATTTTTGGTCAAATCATAATCTATTAAGCAGTCTGTCGGCGGCGGAATTTGCGACTTATTTAATTCGTACCAGCTCATAATACTGCTGACTGATAAGTCTTCATCATCGTTCTTAAACTGACGACACCCCCAAGAGCGAAGCCATTTTATAAGAGCTTTTGCTTGCTCTTTTTGGCTTAATTCTAATTGCGGGAAATTTCCTCGTAACTCCAGATAACTGGAATCATAATCTGTAAACTGATTGTATAAGTAACATGCGGTTCTGAGGTGCGATAATTTCATTTTAGCCTTTGCCGAACATATTTTATTCAGTTGTTTTGTCATGAGTTCTAATTTAATGAATAAAATATGTTATGTCAAGATTTAAATTGTTTGATTTTTATGCTTGACATCGCNNCCATGGGTTTTGAAGAGTTTTTGAAGGCTAAAAGAAAGGTCGGAGATAAGTATATTCCCTATTATGTAAAATGGGCAGATTTGTACTGTAGATACGCAGAAAAGAAAAATGTTCCGGTCGGATCTTCCGGACTTATCGGAAAATTTATTGAAGATATTTCACCGGATTTTGCTGACTGGCAGGTTGATCAGGCAAAGAAAGCTGTTTCGCTTTATTGTTATTTCATAGCATCAGATAATTTGAAAAATGATTCCGTAAAGGTGCCTGAAGCGCAAATAAACGAAGAATATCTGAAGTTGAGAGAAGCTATGATCTCATCCTTACGGCTCCATCACAGATCTTATCAGACAGAAAAAACTTATCTCGGATGGTTTGACAGATTTGCTGTTCATTTAGGATACAAAAATGCTGATGATCTTAACGGTGCAGATGTGAAAAACTTCCTCAGCTGGTTATCTGTTGAACGAAAAGTCTCGTCCTCAACTCAAAGACAGGCTTTGAACGCGCTTGTATATTTCTTTAAGAATGTTCTTAGAAAGAAGGCAGATGACCTGTATGAGTCTGTCGGGGCTAAAAGGACAAGAAGGCTGCCGGTAGTTCTTACAAAGGAAGAGTTGTCTGTTATTTTTTCTTACCTTGAGGAACCGTACAAACTGGCCTGTAAAATCATATACGGCTCAGGATTAAGGCTGACTGAGTTGCTTAAGCTGAGGATCAAGGATATTGATTTTGACAGAAACTGCATTACTGTCATATCCGGAAAAGGTGATAAAGACAGGATTGCGTTGCTTCCTATTAATGTTGTCAAAGAACTGAGGAAACATATAGAATCTGTCAGGAAAATCCATTTGAGAGACAGGGAGAATAGTATTCCGGGTGTTGAGATGCCGTCTGCTCTTGAAAGAGAATATCCGAACGCTTCAATTGAATGGGCATGGTTCTGGCTTTTCCCTTCGGGTAAACTCTCTATTGATCCGCGTTCAAACACAGTAAGGAGGCATCATCTTTATCCGACATCCATACAAAGGACTTTTAAAAATGCTCTCCGAAAAACTGATATTCAAAAGAACGCTTCGATCCATACTTTAAGGCACAGTTTCGCGACTCATCTTATAGAGGCAGGTTATGATATAAGGACTGTTCAGGAACTCCTCGGTCATTCTGATGTAAGCACGACTATGATCTATACTCATGTCGCACAGAAGAACAAGCTGATTATCAAGAGTCCGCTGGATAGTTGATCGGCTGCATAGTTTTGTGGATTTAGTGTCGATTTATGTTTATATTTAAGCGACTTAACAAGCGGGTATTTATGAAAACTGAAAAGGCTATATTGGTTCTTAACGGACAGGGCTTCTGGGGCAGAGGGTTTTTGACTGCGCTTGAGGAAAAGCCGGGGTTCGTGATAGCGGTTGACGGCGGGATCGGTCATCTTGAAGGGTTTTCTGTTCGGCCTGTTATTCATATCGGGGACATGGATTCTTCCGCGCCTGATTCAAAAGTTCCGGTGACGGATACGGTTATTTTTCCTGCTGATAAGGACCGTTCTGATTTTTTTCTCGCGCTCGATTTTGTGAATAAGAAAAATGTGAATGATGTTCTAATTTTTGCGGCGTCGGGCGGAAGAAGCGATCATTTTATTTCCAATTACGAAACCGCGGTTGATTTTGCATCGAGAGGGATGAAGATCACTTTTTCGGGTGAAGAAGAGGATATTTTCTTTCTCCCCTGCATTGCTCCTGAGGGTTATGAATTCAAGTTTCCCGCAGGTTCGACGGTTTCGGTGTTCGCGGGAACGGATGAATGCCTTGGAGTGACTCTTGAGGGTTTTAAATACGGGCTGAAAAATGAAGTTCTGTCAAAAAATATTCCTCTGGGTCTGAGTAATCTGGCGGCTGGAGAAAGTCAGAGAATTAATTTTGAAAACGGCGTTATTGTTGTTATTTTTAATAAAAATTCCTGAAATCTAATAAATAAGGCTGATCGTCATGAAATATCATATAAAAATATCGCGGGAAATGATAAAAGGAGCAAAGATAGCCGTTCTTCCGGGAGACCCGGGCAGAGTTGAAAAGACGGCAAAAACGCTTAATCCGGATGCTGTTTTTCTAACATCTAACCGTGAATACACTTCGTGGCTGTCCAAAGTATGCGGAGAGAACATTCTGATATGCTCGACAGGCATCGGCGGACCTTCTCTGTCGATCGCGGTTGAGGAACTGGCCGGCATCGGTATTGAATACTTTATAAGGATAGGAACTACAGGCGCGATACAGCCTTACATAGAAATACCGTCCCTGATAATAACAACAGGCGCGGTAAGACTGGATGGAGCCTCGAAACATTACGCACCGGTAGAATATCCCGCCGTAGCTGATATCGAACTGACCAATTCTCTTATCGCAGGTGCCAAAGCCTCCGGAGTAGCGTATTATACAGGCATCACAGCATCATCGGACACATTCTATCCCGGTCAGGAAAGGTACGATACATTTTCAAAATATGTGATAAAGGCCTTTCAGGGCAGCCTCGAACAATGGCAGAAACTCAATGTCCTCAATTTCGAGATGGAATCTGCGACACTTTTTACGATGGCATCGGCGTTCGGTTTAAAAGCAGGATGTATCGCATCAGTTATCGTTAACCGCACAAAAAATGAAACACCAGATGATTCGGTCCTGAACAAAGCTGAAGAAAATCTCGCTATAGCCCTGGGCCATTCGCTTGAGTATATGCTGAGTAAAAGAGGAGGGATCATAGCATAATGAAAACAACTTATTTCGACCTTATAGAGCAGTCGTATTATTTTCCTCAGGAAGGCTTTGATATTGATGACGGATATCTCACTTTTCACGGGGTATCGTTAAAATACCTGATCGAAAAATACGGAACTCCTTTGAGGATGTTCTATCTGCCCAAGATAGGTGATCAGATAAAAAAATCAAAGAATCTGTTCAACCGCGCCATCAAAGCCAACGGATATTCGGGCAAATACCATTTCTGCTACTGTACAAAATGCTGCCATTATCATCATGTTATCGCTACCGCAATGAAGCACGGCGTAAACCTGGAAACTTCATCATCCTTCGATATCGACCTCATAAAAAGACTTTACAGAAAAGGTGAATTCGACAAGAACACGATCCTTGTACACAACGGGTTCAAGACTGAGGAATATTTGAGAAAGATATTTTCTATCCAGGACGAAGGTTTCAATAACAGCATCATAGTTTTGGACAGCCCGAAGGAACTTGACCGTATAGAGAGCATTACTGACGGCAAGAGAAAACTTACATTCGGCATCAGAATGGCTATAGAGGAAGATCCGCAGTCCACATATTATACATCAAGGTTAGGCATAAGAAGCACAGAGATCATTGACTTTTATAATAAAAGGTTCAAAGACAATCCCGATTATACCGTGAAAATGCTTCATTTCTTTGTCGATTCAGGCATAAAAGACAGCTTTTACTATTGGGGTGAATTCAAAAAGGCGGTCAATCTTTATACAAAGCTCAGAAAACTATGCCCGTCCCTCGATTCCCTCAATCTCGGAGGCGGTTTCCCAATCAGGAACCACCTCGGATTCGATTACGACTACAATCACATGATAAGGGAGATCGTCAGAAATATAAGGGAGACATGCGAGAACGATAATGTCGAGGAGCCGGATATTTTTACCGAATTCGGAAGATTCACGGTCGGAGAGAGCGGCGCGATAATATTTAAAGTACTTGAGCAGAAGCAGCAGAACGAGTCTGAAAGATGGTACATCATAGACAACAGCGTTATGAACACGATACCTGACGCATGGTCAATGAACGAAAAATTCATTCTGCTCCCGATAAACAAATGGTATAATGACTACACAAGGGTAAGTATAGGCGGAATAAGCTGCGACAAATCCGATTACTATAACTCAGAAGATATGGACCAGCAGATACTTCTGCCTGTTTTTAAGGATGATAATCCTGAACCGCTTTACCTCGGCTTTTTCCACACAGGCGCTTATCAGGACTCGATCAGCGGATACGGCGGGATAAAGCATTGTCTTATTCCCGATCCCAAGCATATCATAATTGACAGGGACAAGACAGGCAATGTGATCGATTTTCTGTACCGTGAAGAACAGTCCGTGGATACGATGCTTAAAATACTGGGATATGACGAATGAGAACTTTCGGGAACACAGACCCTAAATATTGTACACCGGAAGATTCGGCAGTACTTCTTCAGCCAGTCCCCTACGACGGAACGAGCACATGGGGTAAAGGAGCCGACAAAGGCTTTGAAGCTTTTCTTGAAGCGGCTGCGAATATGGAGCTTTATGACATCGAGACCGATTCAGAAGTATGGAAAAAAGGTATTCACATCCTGCCCGAACTCAATAATTTCGGTTCCCCGGAGGAAATGTACAATGCTGTTTATATCAAAACCCGTGAAATACTTGGGGCTGATAAATTTCCAACCTTTTTCGGCGGAGAGCATTCTGTCAGTATCGGGATAATAAAAGCATTTACTGAGAAGTATCCGTGCATAACAATTCTGCATTTCGATGCGCACGCAGACCTCAGAGAGGAATACAGCGGCTCGAAATACAATCACGCCTGTGCAGTCCACGAAGCTTCAAAGACCTCGAACCTTGTTCAGATCGGCATCAGAAGCATGGATGTTTCGGAAAAGGATCATACGGATAAAGAAAAATGTTTCTTCGCCTCTGACATTCATGCTGATCAGGAATGGATGAGAAAAGCGCTGGAACATGTAACCGACGATGTTTATATCACTTTCGACTTGGACGCATTTGACCCGTCTATCATGCCTTCGACAGGCACTCCTGAACCCGGAGGTCTGTTCTGGGATGAAACGCTCGTTTTTCTTTCAAAAGTTTTCGGCTTAAGAAATGTGCTCGGATTAGATATTGTGGAGCTGGCGCCGATTGAAGGTCTCAGGCATCCTGACATTCTCGCCGCCAAACTGTACTATAAAATGCTCAGCTATAAATTCAGAGGAGAAATATAAAATGGCTAAAGGACCCGTTTCAGAATTCATTATAAAAAATTACCGGCATTTCAACGCCGCAAGTCTAGTCGATGCTGCAGTATCGTATGAGAAAATGCTTTCTGAAGGCAAGAAAATGATGATAACAATGGGCGGCGCAATGAGCACGGCAGAACTGGGCATCTCTCTCGCTGAAATGATCAGGCAGGATAAAGTTCACATAATTACCTGCACGGGCGCGAATCTGGAGGAGGATATCTTCAATCTCGTGGCGCATAACAATTATAAAAGAGTTCCGGGCTTCCGTGATCTTACACCTCAGGATGAGCAGAACCTGCTTGACAGCCATTACAACAGGGTGACGGACACATGCATCCCTGAAGAGGAAGCCATGAGAAAAATAGAGCAGCATCTTGTTGATCTGTGGACTAAACTGAAAAATGAGAACAGGCGCCTCTTTCCACATGAATTTTTCTATGAGATCATCAGGAGCAAAGCACTTGAAAAAGATTATCAGATCGACCCGAAAAATTCATGGATGATTGCGGCCTGCGAAAAGAATTTACCGATAATCGTTCCGGGGTGGGAGGATTCGACCTGCGGGAATTATTTTATTGCGCACTGCATAGAAAAAATGTTCGATCCTTCGCTTGTCAGATCAGGCGTTGAATATATGATGTTCCTGGCAGACTGGTATCAGAAAAATTCGTCTGAAGGTATAGGTTTCTTCCAGATCGGCGGCGGGATATCGGGCGACTTCCCCATCTGCGTTGTTCCTCTGCTGTATCAGGATCTGAAGCTGGAGAACATACCTGAATGGGCATATTTCTGCCAGATAAGCGATTCGACGACCAGCTACGGTTCTTACTCTGGCGCGGTGCCGAACGAAAAGATAACATGGGGAAAACTAACTCCGGACACACCGAAATTCATTATAGAATCCGATGCGACCATAGTCGCGCCGCTGATATTCGCGTATCTGCTCGGCTGGTAGACTTTTTCAAACTTGACATTTACAGTCGGCTGGGTTATATTTAACCCTCTGAAAAAGAATGGCTTAACGATGCGTATTAAAATAGATAAACTGAAGGAAGGCGGGAACTCCGAAGTATTTGAAGCGGGTGAGATCTCTGAAGTACTCAGCACAGAAAAAAAGATCGTCCGGGCTGATGAACTCTGCCTGAACATCGAAAAGAGCAACGATTACCTTCATATTCACGGCTCATGCTCAGTATGCTGCGAGGACAGCTGCGACAGGTGCGCTGAGAATTTTGAGTCCGAACTGATCGTTAACATAGACTACTATTTCCACATCGGAGAGATCGAAGGTGCGGCAGCAGATGATGTCGAGATCATTTATCCTGACGAATCGAACGGGGAACTGGTTTTTGATGATCATCTTAAAGAATCTTTTATCCTGGCTCTGCCGTTAAAAAATCTGTGCAGCGGGGACTGCAGAGGATTATGCGTCGGATGCGGAGCGAATCTTAATCTTGAGAAATGCTCGTGCCCGGATAAAGACAAAACCGACCCGAGGTGGGATACATTAACGAAATTGCTAAATACAGATAAATGACCGTGTTAATGCCCGGTCTCGTTTAAGAAACATGGAGAAACTCAATGCCGGTACCAAAGAGGAAAACCTCGAAAGTAAGAGCAAAATCGAGGAAGAACCACTGGAAATTGGAAGCTAAAAGTACTTCCAAATGTCCTAACTGCTCGGCTCCGAAGCTGTCTCACAGGATATGTCCTCAGTGCGGATATTACAAAGGTAAAGCTGTGATAAGCGTAAAGGTCTGATCTTTAAAATGAGCCGCAACTTCCCGTTATTTTTTCAGCTTAAAAAGGGACGCTGCGGCTTTTTTATTAGTTAAAACTTTTCCGGAAAACCAGTATAATGAGACTATCTGTTGATGTTAACGGAGGCGACAGATCGCCGGACCAGATTATCGGCGGTGCATTGGATTTCATTTCCTCGCATCCTGAATGCGAACTGATCTTCTGTGCGGACAAAGAAACAGCCGCGAACATTTCACCATCTATAAAAAACCCCGCAATACAAATACAGATATCGGAACACTCTGTAGCTATGAACGATACACCCGCGGCTGCTAAAAAGGATAAGCCTGACAATACTATTGCGGGAGCCGTTCGCGCTGTTAAAGATGGCCGTGCCGACTGCGCTTTTTCGTGCGGCAACTCAGGCGCTGTTATTCTGAACGCCATCGAGATACTGGGCATGAAAAATGAAATCCCTGCACCTGCGCTGATGTCGTTCGTACCGATGTTTCAAAGAAAACCGGCTGCGGTCTTTGATGTAGGTGCTCTTGGTAACCGTGTGTTTGAAGCTGAACTGTATTATAATCTTATACCTGAAGCTGTAAATATTTACAAGATCCTTTTCGGCTCAGAAGACCCTTCCGTTAGCATTCTCAATATCGGCACAGAACATTGGAAAGGAACTTTAGAGCATAAGAAACTCTTTAAAATGCTTGAGGGGAGCGGATACAATTTCAAGGGCAACATCGAGGGGGACGGACTTCTTTCTTCAAATGCTGAAATCATAATTACTGACGGTTTTACCGGTAATACTGTTCTTAAACTTTTGGAATCGTTTAACGAAATATGTAAAAAATTCGCATATATAAAAGATTGTCATAAAGAAAATAATTTGTTAAATTTCATGACCGGGGATTTCTCATACGAGAATGTAGGTGCGGCTTTTCTTCTCGGTGTCAACGGCAGAATAGCTATCGGGCACGGAAAATCTTCTTCCGAGGCTGTATCATCCGGTCTTGAATTGTGTTTGAAATACTGTAAAATCTAAACATGCAGGTGGCTTTAAAATGAAAAATAAACCAATAATGAAGATAACCGGCACCGGACATTATCTGCCGGAAAAAATAATGACGAACCAGGATTTTGAAAAGATCCTTGATACAACCGACGAATGGATAACTCAAAGGGTCGGAATAAAAGAGAGAAGAGTGGTCGGTGATGCTGATCAGTCCACATCGGACCTTGCAACATTAGCGGCTAAAGCTGCCATAGAAGATGCAGGAATAAAGGCTGAGGATGTTGACGCGATAATAATTGCTACTGTGACTCCGGATATGTCATTTCCCTCGACAGCGATATTCGTTCAGAAGAATCTGGGAGCTGTAAATGCCGCGGCTTTCGATCTGTCGGCAGCCTGCACTGGTTGGATTTACGGAATGACTTTAGCCGAGGGTCTTATATCATCGAAAAAATTCAGGAATATTCTTGTGATCGGCGCAGAGTTCTTAACCTCGCTTGCGGATATGACGGACAGAGGCACCGCAGTTCTTTTCGGGGACGGAGCGGGAGCGGTAGTAGTTCAGCCTTCGGATGACGAATCGGGCATTATGGGGTCATATATTAAAAGTAACGGCGAGCTGGCGGAACTTTTGTGGTCTTACGGGGGCGGTTCAAGAGTGAACAAGAGAGTGACCGATCAGGAAAAGATGACCGATAAGAACGGGAACGACAAAAGGTCCAAGATCAGGATGGAAGGAAATAAAGTTTATAAATATGCGGTCAGAGCCATGATCGAATCGGCTGAAAAGGCGATGGAGGATGCGGGTATAACGGAAAAAGATATCGATGTGCTTATACCTCACCAGGCTAATATGAGGATCATTGACGCTATAGCTGAAAGGCTTAACATGCCCAACGAACGGGTCATAAGGAACCTGCAGTATCTCGGCAACTCATCAGCGGCAACTATCCCTATCGCTATAGATCAGGGAAGGAAAAGCGGAAAGATCAAAAAAGGCGATATCGTCCTGGTCGCTGCTTTCGGCGGCGGATTTACATGGGGCGGCCTTGTAATAAAATTCTAAATTCTTTACTTGGAGATCTCATGTCAAAAACAGCTTTCATATTTCCCGGCCAGGCATCGCAGTATGTCGGTATGGGTAAGGACTTTTATGATAATTCGCCTCTCGCGAAGGAAATGTACGACAAAGCGAATGAAATTCTCGGTTTCGATATAAAAAAAGTATCTTTCGAGGGCCCGATAGAGGATCTGAAGCAGACTAAGACTACTCAGCCGGCGATATTTATTCTTTCGGTGATAATAAACAGGCTGCTCGAAGAGAAGAGTATAAAACCTGTGATCACCGCAGGACACAGCCTGGGAGAATACTCAGCGCTTGTCTGCGCCGGAGTGATGAGCTTCGAAGACGCGCTCGAGGTCGTCAGGATCAGAGGCGCAGAGATGCAGAAAGCCGGCGAAGTTAATCCGGGCACAATGGCCGCTGTAGTCGGGCTGCCGGACGACAACCTGATATTTGACGCCTGCAAAGAAGCATCCGATGCGGGAATAGTTCAGCCCGCCAATTTCAACTCGCCCGGCCAGATCGTCATTTCCGGCTCCATAGAAGGCGTAAGAAAAGGTATGGAGACAGCTAAAGCCAAAGGTGCTAAGATAGTGAAGGAACTTGTGGTCAGCGGCGCATTCCACTCTCCTCTTATGCAGTCGGCTGTTGAACCTTTGTCGTCAAAGCTCAATACAGTGAATTTCTCCGACCCGAATATCCCCGTCGTGCCTAATGTGACCGCAAGACCTTCGACCGACAAAGCTGAGATGAAAAAACTCCTCGTTGATCAGGTGACCGCGCCGGTACTCTGGACAAAAACGATCGAAGCGATGATAGCTGAAGGAGTTGACACTTTCATAGAGGTCGGCCCCGGCAATGTGCTTCAGGGACTCGGCAAAAGGATATCGAAGGGAGTAAGGTTCTTAGGCGTCCAAAATCTTGAGGAATTGAATAATTTAGCTTTATAGGAGGTAATATGCTCAAAGGTAAGACTGCTCTCATCACAGGCTCGGCCAGAGGTATCGGAAAGGCCATTGCGGAAGAATACGCCGCCAACGGTGCTGCTGTTATCATTTCCGATGTCATTCAGGATAAAGCTTATGAAATCGCGGCTGAATTAAAAGAAAAATATAATATAGAGACACTGGCGGTTAAAGCCGATGTTTCAAAATACGATGAAGTCGAAGCATTAATTACTCAGATTATCGAGAAATTCGGAAAACTCGATATACTTGTAAACAACGCAGGCATCACACGCGACAATCTTATTATGAGAATGTCCGAGCAGGAATGGGACATGGTTATAAACATCAACCTTAAAGGCGTCTTCAACTGCATAAAGGCTGTCTCCAGGCCGATGATGAAGCAGAGAAGCGGAAGGATCATCAACATCACTTCCGTAGTCGGCGAGATGGGCAATCCGGGTCAGATAAACTATTCAGCCTCAAAAGCAGGCGTGATAGGTATGACTAAAACAAGCGCGAAAGAGCTCGGATCGAGAGGTATCAGGGTCAACGCCATCGCTCCCGGGTTCATCGTGTCAGAAATGACCGAAAAACTTTCAGATCAGGCAAAAGAGAGCCTCACAAAACTCATCCCCCTCGGCAACCTCGGCTATCCTAAAGATGTGGCCAAAGCAGCCCTCTTCCTCGCATCCGACATGTCCGAATACATTACAGGGCAGGTCATCAATGTCTGCGGCGGCATGGTCATGCAGGGATAAAATTTAAAGGCGGTCAGTGACCGCCTTTTTTGTATTTACTTCGACTCGCTTTTAGCCACGACATAAAAAAATTTCTTAGCCCAGAAAGTGCTCGTTCCGAATAAATTCGAAGTTGTATTTCCGTAGTAAGCGAACGAACCGTACGGGTCATCTGACCAATAAATATCGTACGAATCAGCTCCGGCCGCTTCATCCCATGTTACATATAAAAGATCGCTCTCGATATAAGTATTTACATTTGAAGGAGTACCGAGAATAACATCAAAATATACAGTAATTGTTTTTTCCGGTTCGTCAGGATC
>DFZN01000068.1:10332-42307 GCA_002382735.1 bacterium UBP11_UBA4055 | reverse complement strand
TTTAACTAAAAAATTAGTAGGAGGTCAGTATGAACTGTTTGAAATTTTACAACATGGAAAAGAGGAGCTTTTAAAGCAAAGAAGTCTCCTCAAAACAAAAATTTTGGAGACAGATAATAAAATGACAACATTGAACGATTACGGCTGGGATGAATTTTTCGATAAGAACTTTGAACCTTACAGAGCAGCTGCTGGTCGTGGGTGACTGGGTCGCATTAAGTAAGCCCGAGGGAGCGGCGAACTTGACGAAAAACGGTTCGACAATTATCTTAAGCACAAACGGGAAACATCTTTTTTCGAAAAAAGATCGAAACAGCGAGAAAGATTTCTTGAGAAAGCGTTCGAGAAAGAAAAGAAAGGCATCCTGAAGATAAAAGAGCATTCCCACGGAATAAAAAGAAGGGATAAGTACTCTCAATAAATAATAAAGAACCGGGTCAAAAGCCCGGTTTTTTGTTAAAAGACAGGGTTCTTTTTACAATAAATTTGTTTTTTTCATGATATGTTTTATGAAAGTATCAGCTCTATCTACATTTTTATTTTATTTGACTTACTCTCTTTCAAACAGTAAATTGCATTAAAAATAATTGAAAGGTTGCAATATGGAAAGAAGCAAACTGGATTTCAAAATTTTCATACCTATAGGTATTTCTTTCTGCGTAATTGGAATAGTGCTCTCGAAAAGATCTCCTGCCATAGGTCTGACTTTTTTGGGTCTCGGGATCTCATGGATAGCTATCGGAAAAGCTAAATCGAAAAATAAAAATGATGGAGGAGAGAAATGAGATCATTGAGATTTATCTTTGTCTTTATGGTATTTTTTTCTTTTCAGGCTTCCGCTTATGATCTGAAAGAAATGGCTAAGCTATTTAAAGAGGATGTAAAAAATGCCCCTAAGGATACTTATGAAGATTATATAAGATCAAGGCCTGATGTTCCCTTGTTCATATCCGAAAGACAGGTCTTCCCTGCTCCTGTAAATGGAATAAAATCGAAATCAATTTCCAAGATACTTGTGATCACAGAGTCCGCTATCTATTCCCAGACTGAATCTAGGGTTTTAAGATATGTAAATGACATTCAGAATGTTTACGGCTGCACAGTGGTCTCGCAACAGGCTTCAGCATCTATTCATCCGGTTGCTCTCAAAAATATGCTTATCAATGAATGGAACCTCGGAGCGATTAACGGTGTCGTTCTGATCGGAAACCTACCCGCAGGCTGGTTTGAAATTGAAAACGATTTCTACGAATACGGTTATGCCGAATTTCCCTGCGATCTTTTCCTTATGGATCTTAACGGAACTTGGACTGACAGCGACAGCAACGGTAAATATGAATCCCATACTGGATCACTGATTAATCCCGAAATTTTTGTCGGTAGGATATCGACCGCAAATATGGGCACCCTGACTTCGGAGCTACAGGGCATGATGGATTATCTGGATAAAAATCATAGCTATTGGGCAGGAATTACTACCGTTAATCAGCTGAAAGGTTTGACCTACACCGACAAAGACTGGGCTGATTACGATGAGTTTTTGTACGACATACAATATTTATACTCAGATTATGACGCAGTCACCGCATATAATTCATTTTGTAATAAGACAGATTATCTTAACCGCCTGAGTGGAGGGGTTTATGAGTTCGTTCAGCTTTCATGTCATTCTTCGTGGGAAAAGCATTATATGTATGGCACCTCAGCGAATTATACACTGATTTACACAAATGAAATCTTTTCTCTTCCTCCCAAAGCTATAGCTTATAACCTATTCTGCTGCAGCGGAGTTAGATGGACAAATACCGATACTGACGGTTTTTTGGGAGGGGCGTATGTTTACCATACAGGTTCAAAAGCTATGGTGTCTGTTGGCAGCACAAAAACCGGTTCGATGCTCGGTTTCAGCGATTTTTATATATCACTATCTAATGATAGAGCCGTTGGACAGGCACTAAAAAACTGGTGGATAAGTTATGTAGGATCCATTCATGATTTTGATGAGATCTGCTGGTTTTATGGATTGAGCATTATCGGTGATCCTATGATAGATCCTAAATATGTTGCTCCTGCTGAACCGGCCGTACCGCTGAATGTTACAACTTCGGCTTCCGGAACGGACATTTATATATCCTGGGATGCGGTCTCCGGTGCTGCCAGTTATAAGATCTACGGTTCTGACGATCCTTACGCACCTGATCCCTGGGTCCTTCTCGATTCTGTTTCCGGTACATCTTATCTCTATACAGGTACGGAGAACAGAAAATTCTTCAAAGTCACTGCAAGCACTGATGCGGTTATCAGGCAGAACTGGTAATGAAAGGTCGCCATCGTAATAAATTATATTTATGAACAGGATGCAATGGATAAAAAGGAACCTGACTATAAAGCTTTCATTCCGATAGGCTTTTCATTCTTAACTATCGGAATAGTGTTTCTAAAAAAATCACCGGGCATTGGCCTTGCTTTCATCGGTCTCGGGATTTCCTGGATCGCGATCGGCTATAAAAAATCGAAAACTAAAAAAGGTGATAGCCACAAATGACCGCATACACCCTGATCCTCCCCGATTCACTCGAGCCGCGCAGAAATGAGTTCGAAGGCAATATCGCCAAAGCACTTGAGAATGTCATAGATTTTGCGGCAAAATACGGATGGTCTTCTCTGGTTCATGAAAGTTTCTTTGATAAAGTCATGATCTTCGACATCAAAAATGATTTTGACAGAACTCTTCTTGAGCTTTGCAAAATGGATCCCGGAATGGTGCTCCCTGAAAGTTACTGCGGAGCACTTGAAGAACGAAATCTTATAGCGGTCTCCCCCGAATATTATGCGAAAGTTTATCCTCAGGGAATTAAACCTGACAGCTATGTTAAACTTCTGACGCATGAAATCTGCCACAGGCTTCATGTACGCATCCTGAACGGCGATGAAGAAGCCATGGGTCCGGTCTGGTTTTTTGAAGGATTTGCGATATTTGCGGCAGATCAGTTCACGCAGTCAAAGCTAAAATTGACAGAAGAAGAAATATGGATTATTGTCGATGATCCGAAGCGGGGAAGCTACGAAAAGTATTCACATGTGTTCAAATATTTCGTGAACCGGATACCCCTAAAAGAGCTCGTCGTCAACGCTAAAAGGGAAGATCTTAATGATTGGCTTAGATCCATGAGTATTTAATACTCGAAACTGCTTCCGCCGATGAACTCCTTAATGATAGAAGTATTCGGTATATCCTCATTTCCTAAAGGTAAAAAGAAGGATAGAAATTTCAGAAGCCTCATAGCTTCAGAATATTCTTTTTCGTTCTCCGGAACTTCCTTGATCATCGGCTCGGCATACTGCTTGAGCACGGAGAACTCGTAGAGAAGCGCGGAATTGAACATGATGTCCGCATTCTCCTGATACGGAAAAATATTTTTTTCCTCTCCTGCGCGCACGCTCGGCCATCTCTTGAGCGTGGCAAGAGCCGTGTGACCGCGGTAATTATAGTCCCTGACTATCCGGCGTATGAGCCTGTTGTCGGTCGTCGGGATCCTGTTGTGCCTGTCGATCGATATCTGAGTGAGCGCGGAAACATATATCCTGAACTTCTGCTCAAGCGGAATAAGCGGAGTAAGTTTCGGATTCAGCGCATGGATACCTTCAACTACAAGAATATTGTTTTCGCCGCACTTCATCACAGGTCCGGGCATCCTTTTACCTGTCTGGAAATCAAATCTCGGAATCTCGACCTCCTCACCCGCGAAAAGCTTTAAAAGATGCTCATTGAAAAGTTTTATATCGATAGCCTCGATAGCCTCAAAATCGTATTCGCCGTTCTTGTCCTTAGGAGTATATTCTCTGTTAACAAAATAGTCGTCCAGCGAGATTATCTGAGGCTTAAGTCCCGAAACCAGAAGTTGAATGCTGAGTCTTTTTGAAAAAGTAGTTTTCCCTGAGGAAGAAGGTCCTGAAATAAGAATGAGCTTCAGATATTTCCTTTCGGAGATCATATCTGCGATATATGCTACTTTCTTTTCATGTAAAGCTTCCGCGATCTTTATCAGGTTACCCGCTTTTTTGTCCAGAATGTGCTGATTGAGCTTGCCGACATTGTTGACATCGAGTAATTTAACCCATCTGCTGTGCTCGGTAATGATCTCGAACAGCTTATTCTGCGGTGTCTGATCAACGATCTTTTCGGGCTCTGATGCGGAAGGTATCTGAAGCAGCATACCGTCGTAATACTTGACCAGATCGAAAATGTTTAGGCTTCCTGTTGACGGCGCGAGATACCCGTACAGGTAATTAATTATTCCGTCAAATTTATAAACGGATGTATAAATCCTCTTTCTTTGTCTGAGTATAAGTTCCTTGTCGTCAAGTCCCTGAGCTATGAACTGACTGATCGCGTCCTCGGTTTTCAGCTTGTGCCTTTCAAAAGGATAGTTTTCCTCTATAACCTGCTTCATTCTTGTTTTCAGATCGTATATCTTCTGCCCGTCGAGAAGACTGTTCCCGTCAAGATCCACAAGCTCGCAGTAATAGCCTTTTGAGATCGTGTGAAGTACATAAAGCCTCGATTTCGGAAAAAGATCGTTCACAACTTTGCACAGTACGAAGATCAGCGACCTTATATATACATTCAGACCGTGGCTGCTGGTCCTGTCAATGAACTCGACTTCGCATTCGCTTATGACGGGAAAAGACAGCTCTTTCAGTGTATTGTTAACAAGTGCTGCGATCACGGGATATTTAAGGCCGTGCTCCGTTTTATCCGCCAGATAGGACAGCTTTGTTCCTGCAGGAACTTCAATTTTTTCACCTGTATTGATAATTGTAATTTTTGCAGTACCGATCATATTTAATTCCCCCGCTATTTGTAGCTGTAGATAATATCTGCCTGAAAACTGACCCTGCCTATATTATCATCCGACAAAAGCCTGCTGTCGGAATATCTTGCGTTCAGTGTCACCGCCCCAAGGTTAACGGAAGCGAATGCGCCTATCGTGTGTCTGAATAGATCACCTATTTCAGGCATATGCGAAGTAAATACTGAAGGCAGAAGCTGATAATCAAGAGAAACTCTTAAATTCTTATCAAGAACATAACCTGCAGTCAAATTATGCTCGATCAGCCAAGGATAGGTCAGCTGCAGCCCGTTATCGTCGTCATAAAGTATTTTATTATCTTTATACACCATCGAATAGACTGCAAAGAATTTCTTGAATTTGTAACTAAATGCCGTTGATGCCTGAAATCTGTCAAAATAAGACCTGTCGCTTCCGTTATTATTGTCGTCGATGTCAAAATCCAGAAATGCGGGCGATACTATGCTTATTATCATTGATGATCTTTTGTTAGTCTTCATATTCACCGTCATCATGGCGGAGAATCCTCCCCGCCTGAAAACATAATCGCCTCCGTTGTCTAGCTGAGTGTCCGAATATGTCGACATCAGAGCATCGACCGACAATCCGACCTGATGCTGCCTGAGATCCGATATCACACCCAGAGAGACCGCGTCCCTCTTTTTTATAATTTCGCGCTCTTCATCGCGGTTGAGGACTGACTTGTAAGGAGTGCTGTATGAAATGAAAGGCATGAATTCACGCTGATAGTTATAGATGAAGCAGAAATTTTTCAAAAGATCAACATTTTCAGAGCTCTTAACATCATTGCCGTAATCATCTCCCGACTGCCTGACATAAGTCGAAAATGAAACTATGAATTTGGATTTTATATCTAGTTCGTCCAGATCAACGGGTACGAAATCAAAAAGCTGATTTCCTGTATGGGCAGATAACGCGGTAGGAGATTCATAATTAAAATTCTCATACAGATTATAATAGGTCTTAATCCCTTCGGCGAAGATCAGCGAGAACACCCCCAGAAATGCTAAAAATATTATTTTCACTTCTTAGATCCCTCTTTGAATTTGTATTCCTTTCCTTCATTTGAATTATCGTAGAATCTTGTGGTCGGATAGGCAAAATCTATGTCAGCATGATGGGAGAATCTTTGAAGAATATTCTCCCATATATCGTTCTCGCTTCCCCTTCGGTTCCTCGGTTCGCACAGGTATCTCAGAGTTAAAAGAACGCCGCTGTCTTTAACGGATGTGTAAACTATCGGAGAAAGATTTTTATAATAGATCATGAATTTCTTCGCTGATTCTTTTATCTTTCTTTTTGCGGTCGCTTCCATTCCGGGGTTTATGTGATTAGCCACTTCTTCGAGTTCTTTTTTTGCCTTTTTCCAGTCGCTTTCAAAAGTAACAAGAACTGGTATCTCATTCCAGATCAGCTCAAAACCTTTATTGTAGTTAGACAGCGGAGTCGTAAAGATCATCCCGTTAGGTATATGGATTATCCTGCCCGTGCTCTGATCCGCCTGTACCCAGTTGCCTATCTCCATCAGAGTGAACTGAAATATCCTGATGTCAATAACATCACCTTTATGCTCTCCTATCTCAATCCTGTCGCCCAGTTCCAGAGGTCTTCTCCACAGAATGAATATCCAGCCTGCAAAATTCGCAAGCGGATCTTTGAGGGCGATCGCGACACCGGCTGAAAGCAGTCCGAAGTATGTTCCCAGTTCACCTACGCCTTCGAACCATATTCTCATAAGTACGACCAGAAAGAAGAACATCCTGAAATAACCCAGCGTTTTGTTCCACATATAGACAGTTCTTACATTATCTGTACGCCTTTTTATCAGGATCACGATCATGAAAGTAGTTATATAAATGACCGCGACAGCGATCAGGGAGAGCAGAATCTTCTGCTGTATCTCAGGCGTAATACCGAGAACATCTTCTATCCAGTGGAATAAATTTATAGGCATGATACTTTTCTCCAGGGATTCATTAAGGTCTATAATTTAAGACTTTTTATGCCTTTCCGAAAGTAATGAAATTAAAATATTGATTTTTGTCAAGTATTTGTTTAATTTATATCAGACATAAGAAGAATGGCGGTAAGTAAGGTATGCTTTCACCGAAAATACTTGAATATTTAAAGAAAAACCTTCTTTTTGAGGGTATTCCGGATGAGGAGCTTCAGAAGCTTGAAGACGATTTTTTTCAGCAGAGGGAATACCAGAAGGAAGATCTTATAATCGAACAGGACGCCGATCCCGACGGAGTTTATCTGATCCTGAAAGGTTCAGTCGTTGTAAAAAAATCCACAATGAAAGATACTACGGACGACGAAGAGAACAAGGAGATAATTCTCAATTACTGCAGTAAAAACGAATTCGTCGGAGAGCTCGCACTTGTAAGTAATAAAAAAAGGTCCGCAAATGTATATGCTTTCAGCTCTGTCTGCAGAATAATTTTCATCAATACGGCCGATTTCTACAGGATATACGAAATAATCCCCGGAATTCAGAAAAACCTTGGAAAAACCATTGCTGAAAGGCTGGGCGAAACTTCAATAAGAGCGGCTAACGAGTCAAGCAAATACAAAAAACTCTATGAACTTCAGCTTGAGAACTCTGTAAGGACCACCGAGCTTCTTAAGACGCAGAAAGAGTTCGAGAAAAGAAATCAGGAACTGCTGCAGAACCAGAAGGAGATCAAAAGGACAGCTATCGTAGAGACTATACTGACAATGATAAATTCAATACATAAAGATCTCGACAGCGGTCTGAATTCAGTTTCCGAGAACATCGCAAAGATTAAAGAAATAACCGATACGGAAAGGTCCGGAGAGATGAAAGATATTGTTCGGGAGACCGAAAAAAAATTCAGCGAAGTAAGGGCAATGCTTGATCTCTACTCTGATCAGGCCACGCTGGAGTTCGGTACTGACGATCAGGGCAGGAAAGTGATCATATTCAAACCCATGGAAAATGAGTAATCAAGGATAAATAATAAGGTAAATAATTATGAGCATGTTCAGCTATTTCAAATTCGACGACAGAACAGATCACAAGATCAAAATAGCGGCCAATCTGTCTTTCTTGGCCTGCTTCGGTACTGCGGGATGGATAGCCTCTCTTATGAATTTCATGAACTTTTCAAAGTCGGAGTTTAACCTGACCGCTTTTGATTTCGGACTGATACTTTCAGTCAATGAAACCGCAGTAATGTTCGGGTTCATAATATCAATAATGCTCGCATATATTTCCGAATCAAGGCTTCTCGGGATTCTTGTAGCTTTGGTCGGTACGGCTATTACCCTGTGCGCTTTCGCACAATTTGAGATACCTTTACTATCATCGGTTTATACTCTTATCGGCGATCGCATCAGCAGTTTCACTGTCAATATGGCTATATTCGCCTTCATTATTTCACTAAGCTACGAATACTTCGAAGCGTCAAAAGAATCACTGGTTAAACATAGTACGGACAGTACGGACACACCGATAATTCTAAGCAAGATAGCGGCTTACGGCCTGCTGGGAACAGCATCCGGATTTTTTACAGTCACGGTACTGGGTTTTATCCCGATGAACATCGCTCTTGAAAGCGGCTCGGCCGATATAAAATATTACATCCTGTATCCGCTGATAGGACTCCCGCTTATAATCATAGGCATTCTCAGTTCAAAAAAAGCTGTGGCGGCAAAAGCTCTTAAAGATAATATCGAGTTTATTGTGAGGGGAAAGTTCTTCAATTTCTACATTCTGACATTTTTCACTTCTATCATCAACATCATCATGATATATTTCGGAGCTTTCTTCCTTGTAGATAAATTCCATTTGGGTCTGGGGTTCATCGGACTTATCTTCTTACTTCACTCCTCTCTTGTTTTTTTCTTGCGCAGAAAAGCAACCGAGATCATGAAAAATAAAGGTGAAGATGTCACAATGAAGATCAGATATCTAATAAGTATTGTTTTCTTCCTTGTTTTGATTTTTTCGGCTACTCCTTTAGTCACCCAAGATTCGTTCATGAAATATGTTCTTCTCGGAATGCTGTCGCTTTACGGTACTACTACTCTTTTTGATAATGCAATAAAAAGCTTCATCTCTTACTTCGCGACCCCAAATGAACAGCGATCTAATGCCGTCATATATGACAGGCTCATATTCGCGGCCAAGATAGTTTTCCCTTTTACGACCGGACTGTTGTATTTCAATTTCGGGGATGCTTACGGTTATTACGCAGTATTCGGCCTCGGAGCAGTATCTGCGGCTGTGTGCCTTCTGGTTTCATTCAGGATCTACGCAGCTTACAACGATACGGACGACGACGGAATTGTAGAAGAAGGCTAGCAATTATTTGGAAAAGTAGCTTTCGTATATCGTCACGAAGAAATGCGAAGTCAATAAATGACAAATGAAAAAAGGCAGATATTTCTGCCTTTTTTCATTAAATATACCCAGAGGGGTTCGAACCCCCAACCGCCTGGTTCGTAGCCAGGTACTCTATCCAGTTGAGCTATGGGTACACAAGCCGGTTCTCTTTTGCGGAGACGGTGGGATTCGAACCCACGTTTCCTTGCGGAAACACGCTTTCCAGGCGTGCGCCTTAAACCGCTCGGCCACATCTCCGGTCGTGTTCAAAGAGGGGTAAATATAACTGATTTTGCTTATAATGTCAACTTGTAAGACCTACGGATATTTATTTTCAAGCGATCTTACATATATCCTGTACCTGCTAAAGTGGAATATACCCGAAAAACTGGACAAAAATGCTAAGACCAACTTAAATTTAAAGGGAATAAGAGGCTGAAGCAAGCTCTTGTATTTTCGAGATAAGGTTTTTAGAAATGCCCCTTTTACAAAACAAATAAAAAATTAAATAATTTCTGCCTGAGTTTATCCCATATTTTGAATAGTAACCGAATGTGAAGTTCCGTTATGATCAGGATGTTTTTTCATGGAATAATACATTACACCTACCGCCAGTACAACAAAAAAAAACGCAAGCATAAAAGTGCTGAAATAACCTATGTAAGTATATATGCCGACGCCTATTAACGGAGCTATTGCCCCTCTCACGCCTGTCAGTGTGATATGGATCGACTGATAAGTGCTGACATCGTCGCCGTGACAGAAATAGGCCGATCCTATATTCCATAAGAGAAGCATCATCGCAAAAAAAACAGCGAGGAACAAATGCGCGATCAGGAGCGAGTAATAAAGCTGAAGTCCCATGAACTCAAAATTCCCGTTCCAATACTCAGTAAGTCCGAGAAAGGTCAGAAAAAGCCCTAGCGAAGTAAAGGTCATCATCCCGAACTTTCTCGGATCTGTGTTCTCGATATAATTACCCATGAAAGGCAGGATTAGAAGCGACAGCAGCGTTGCCTGATTCTTATAGAAAGCCACCGACGAATAATTGAGTCCGAGTGCCTGATCAAAAAATATCGTCATCACAGGAAAGGCTATCATAAAAGAGAACCCGTAGAACATGAATCCGATCTCAAAATCCCTGTAGGGTTTATTCTTTTTGATCACATCTGACATATCCGAGACCGAACCGGCAACACTCTTCAGGAGCGGGAGTTTAATCCCAGGCTCTTTGTCATCGTAGGGTATTTTTAAGAAAATATATCCGCCTATAATTGAAAGCACTGCTGTGACAGGATAAATGTACCTGAACGAGAAATTGTCGAAGTCAAGCAGGCTTCCGATAATGAAAGTCGCGGCTACTACTGTAAGCTTATTCAGGGTAGCGACTTTACTGTAAAGAGATCCGAAGTTCTTTCCTAAGTAATTCTGCTTGAGCATCATGTTCATCAGAGGCATCATAAAGGGTTTCGTGAAAGAATACGCAAGATATATTCCTATAAAGAAATAGTGAAAGAAAAGTCCTCCCCTGGTTGACGGGGTAAAAAAGATCAGAAGTAAAAGCGGAAGTTTCGTGATCCAGATCGAGATCTTATAAAGCCTTTTCTTGTCCCCTGTTCTGCGGATAAGCTGGTTGAATACCACGCT
Organism: bacterium UBP11_UBA4055; assembly: GCA_002382735.1. Taxonomy (GTDB): domain Bacteria; phylum UBA4055; class UBA4055; order UBA4055; family UBA4055; genus UBA4055. The sequence continues at coordinate 31,435 of DFZN01000068.1, read as the reverse complement.
CAGAAGCATCACTATCAGGCTTACCTGAAGAATAACGCCCACAAGATAGGGGGATCCGTCCAGACTCTTTAAAAATACGAATTCAGTCAGCCCGATCGCTCCGATCGAAAAGGCTTCGAATATTTCAGCTGTCAGATGCAGCCTGTATGCTTTCCTTTCCCTTTCGTTAAGTCCTTTGGGGAAGAACAGGGTCTTCACTCAGTTTACTCCTCCTAGATAACGCGGTAAATATAATCAAAATCTCAGGATCAGCAATCTAAAAATTTACAATTTACATACCCTGATAAGAGCACCCGCGACCCATGTCGGGCTTATACCTCCGTACATCTGATGCATATCGTCAGAGACGAGACCAAGTATCTCAGTTTTACACGGGCCTACCAGATGCCTGAGCACCTGACCGACATCCCTGCCGTCGCTCTTTGCGGTCACGCAGTGACGGTTATAAGCGGCGTGATCTCCGGACTCGAATATATCGAGGCCTTCGCGGATGACTTTCCGCGCAAGGTCGAGCCCGCCGGACTCCGGCGCGAAGGAAGATGCCGGAGCGCAGCCGTACCCGATGCCGTGGTGGAAAGGGTCCATCGTTGCTACGATGACTGCGTCCCGTATTACAAGCTCCTCGAGCTCACCGATACCCGGCATCGCCTGTGGTTTTCCGCCGGCAAGGAAAGGATAACGCATAATAAGCTCCGGCGGCCTGATCCCTCTTTTGCGGAGGGCAAAGTTCCACAGGAACTGAAAGTTCAGGAGAGAAAACTCGTTCTCCCACTCGCTCCTGCTCTTCAGGCCCGGACCCTGAATTCCCCACATCTCTTCTCCTTCCGGGCTTTTGCCCTCCGCCACTCTCCTGCGGGCGCTGTCCATCTCGTCCGTCAGCGCGTGAAGGCATCCTATGACAAGAACTCTGTCCGCGCCCGAATCGAGGCATGCGTTCACTGCGGCAGCCGTAAATATTCCGCTGACTTCGACGGTCGAATGCGGGAAAATTACAGCTCCTCCCTGCTTAAGAGTCCCGCAAAGGTCGAATTCCGAAGCTTTTTCGAACATTTCTCTGATCTGGATTTCTGTGAGTCTGTTAAGTCGTTCGATGTGGTCTTTTTTGAAGTCAGGTATAGCGGTCATAAAATTCCTCCGTTTTTGTAATTATACGATTTTTTTTGCATCAATTCAAGTTCGGTTTCTCTTCAATAAATACCTGATCGTTACTCATCCGCCAAATAATTCCTTGAATTCGGTCTTTTATATTCATATAATTCATTGTGGCGCTAACCCGGAGGAATTATGTACGAAAAGATCTATACCGAAAGAATAAAGCAGTTCATCGACAGGATATCGGAGGTTAAATATTCATCCCCTGTCCCTTTGAAAGCTGAATATATTTACGATAAGATCGAACCTATACTGTTCGAAGACGCGGTGAAGGCGAAGTTCAAGCCTGTTAAAGTCGGAGAGAGATGGGGAAAACTTTGGGGATGTGCGTGGTTCAGATTTAAAGGAGATATCCCCGCAGAATTCGACGGACACGAAGCAGGGGCTCTGATTGATCTTGACGGCGAAGGCTGTGTTTTTTTAAACGGCGTTCCCGACCAAGGTCTCACGAACAAGACCGACTCGTATATCAATTCGGGAAAATATTATTACAGGCTGTCGAAGAAGGCGAACGCTGGCGAGAAGTTCTCGATCCTCGTCGAGGCCGGCGCCAACGGGCTGTTCGGGAAGAGCAAGGACGAGTTCCGGCTCAAAAAAGCCGAGCTCGTGATCTTTGACAAAAAGGCCGAAAAGCTCGAGTACGATATGACCGTCCTTTTTGACCTTATGAAAAAGCTCCCCGAAAACAGCCCGAGAAAGAAGAAACTTCTTTACGGCCTTAACCAGTGTGTTAATGCCTATTGCGCCGGCGAAGGAACGGACAGAGCGCTGAAAATAACACATGAGCTGCTTTCAATGAAATCCAACGGGAGCGCTATGACCGTTTACTCGGTGGGGCATGCCCACACTGATCTCGCATGGCTGTGGCCGGTGCGCGAGACGAGGCGGAAGGCCGGCAGGACTTTTTCCACCGCCCTGAAACTGATGGATGAATACCCCGAATATATTTTCGGGTCTTCCCAGCCGCAGTTGTACCAGTGGGTCAAAGAGGATTATCCCGAACTTTATGAAAAAATTAAAAAGGCAGTCAAAAAAGGACGCTGGGAAGTTCAGGGCGCAATGTGGGTCGAGCCGGACATGAACATCACTTCCGGCGAGTCGCTGGTCAGGCAGTGCCTGTACGGGAAAAAATTCTTTTCAGATGAGTTCGGGATCGATGTCAAGAACCTCTGGCTCCCCGATGTTTTCGGTTATTCCGCCGCACTTCCCCAGATACTCAAAAAATCATGCGTCGATATACTTATGACCCAAAAAATGTCCTGGAACGAGACTAATAAATTCCCGCATCACACATTCTACTGGAAAGGAATCGACGGAACTGATATACTTACGCATTTCCTGCCGACGAACGACTACAATCTCTCCAACCTGCCCTCAAAGCTGATCGAGAGTGAGGAAAGATACGCACAGTCAGATGTTTCGGACGAATTTTTAAATCTCTACGGAATCGGGGACGGAGGCGGAGGACCTTCGGTCGCCCATATAGAGCTGGGCTTAAGGCAGCAGGACCTCGAGGGTACCCCGAAGTTCAAGTTCAGTAAAGCTCAGGACTTTTTCGATAAAATCGCAAAAATCCCGAAAGCTGATCTGCCGAGATGGACAGGTGAACTCTATCTTGAGCTGCACAGGGGGACTTATACAACCCAGTCTCTGATGAAAAAGTATAACCGTGATCTTGAAATAGCCTTAAGAGACCTTGAATTTCTGGGCACATGGATCAAGAAATACCCGCAGGCGGAAGTCGAGAGAATATGGAAGGATACTCTGCTCGACCAGTTCCATGACATTCTGCCCGGATCATCTATCAACTGGGTCTATAAGGATGCCCACGATCTTTCGGAATACAATTTCAATAAGATCCACGACCTGTTCGAGAAATTCTTCAACCAGCTTTTCGCTGTCAGGTATGACGACAAGCTTGAAGGATGTTATCTCGCCTATAATTCTCTGAGCTGGGAAAAGAACCTCCTCGTCAGCTTTCCCGTGCCTGAAAGAACAAACTATAAGGTAACCGGCTCGAACGGGAAAAATATACCATGGCTGATCAATCACGGCCGTATCGAGTTCTATGTAAAAGTACCCCAGATGGGTTATACGGTATTTACGGTCAGCAAATGTAAAACCGTTTCCGAACAGAAGCACGAAGGAAAGGCCGAACTTAAGATTACCGAGAACGACATTATACTCGAGAACAAATTCATAAAAGTACTTATCAGCGACGACGGAATGATACACTCCATTTTCGATAAGGAAAAGAACTTTGAGAGCATAAAATGCGCGAACAGGCTTCTTATGTGGGAAGATCTGCCTGTGAACTGGGAGGCATGGGACATTAACCATTACTATAAAGAAACGACGCCCGAACAGGCCAAGAGGATAAGCCTTGAAATACTTGCGGACAACGGGCACCTTGTCGGTATAGAGCAGGCCATGAGCATAGGCAATTCGACTATCGTTCAGAGAATTACGCTTTCTTCCGATTCGAGAGAGGTCAGGATCGAGAATTATGCCGACTGGAACGAAGAGAAGAAATTTCTGAAAGTCTGCGCCGAAACTAATATTCTCTCAAATACCGCAACATACGAGATACAGTACGGTAACATAAAAAGGCCGGCTCATTTCAATACCAGCTGGGATACGGCAAAATTCGAGGTTTCCGCGCACAGGTATGCGGACATTTCCCAGCCCGATTACGGCTTTTCGATCCTGAACGACTGTAAATACGGTCATATTATAAATGACGGCCACATCGAACTATCGCTTCTCAGAAGCACGAAAAGCCCCGACGAATCGGCTGATATGGGCAGTCACCAGTTCACTTTTTCATATTATCCGCACTGCGGAGATCTGGAGAGTTCGGACACTCTGAAGATCGCCCATGAACTCAACGATCCCGCATCGATAATTCCGCTCAAGAACCTTCCGAAGATAGAAGAGAGGTCGTTCTACAGCCTCGAGACCTGCACGGTAAAGCTTGAGACCGTCAAACCTTCTGAAGACGGAAAGGGAATTATTTTAAGGCTGTATGAAACCATGGGTGCGAACGATAATACTGTACTCAATCTGGAAAGCAAATGCGATATTTTTGAGTCGAACCTGATCGAGACGGAATTCAAGCCGCTTAAGAAAAATACATCTTCGATCGAGCTTAAATTTACGCCCTTCGAGATCAAGACACTGTACCTGAAAAAATAAGGAGGCGCACAATGAAAGACAAAATTCCGCATATACTTCTGGGGCTGTACATAGCTGAATTCATCATCTGCGGGATATCACCTTTCCACAGAGGCGTCTGGTGGGCAGAGAACATACCTATCATGCTGATCGTTATAGCGGCGGTGATAATATCGAAATATTTCAGGTTTACACCGACAGCCTATATAATGATGTTCTTTCTGATATTTTTGCACACGATAGGAGGGCACTATACTTTTGAGAGAGTTCCGTTCGGATTCGTATCCGATCTTTTCGGCTTCGAGAGGAACCATTTTGACAGGATGTCTCATTTTACCGTTGGATTCTATGCCTATCCCATAGCCGAAGTCCTGCTCAAAAGGAAGCTGGTCAATACGAAATGGGTGCTCTACCTCTTCACTGTTTTCGCGATCTTCACCGTAGCAGCTCTTTACGAACTTTTTGAGTGGATATTCGCCATCTCGACAGCCCCCGAAGCCGGAATGACCGTGCTGGGTAGCCAGGGCGATGTCTGGGATGCCCAGAAAGACATGCTCTCCGACGGCCTCGGTGCTGTCTTCGCAGTCTTCCTGTTCTATTTCATGAACAAGAAAGAAATAAATGAGACAATGAAATCATTGGAGAACAAATGAAATATTACACATTTGAAGAAGCGGTGACTCTGTTGAGAGAAGGAAATCTGCGGTACAGCGAAAATAAAATGATCCATCCTGCCCAGGACCTGAACAGAATGCTCGAGGTCGCCAAAGGTCAGAATCCGTTCGCCGTAATCCTGACATGTTCCGATTCGAGAGTGGTTCCGGAATTCATTTTTGACCGCGGAGTCGGTGATCTGTTCGTCATCAGAAACGCCGGCAATATAGTGGACGCTACTGTGCTTGGAACGATCGAATACGCCATAGAACACCTGCATGTCCCTCTCGTAGTAGTGCTCGGTCATTCGTCATGCGGCGCAGTAACTGCCGCCCACAATGGTGATATCTGCGAGGGGTATCTAAATTCCATCCTAAAAGAGATCCATCCCGTTATAGACAGAGATACGGAAGGTGAATTCGCTCTGGATAACTCTATTAAGAACAATATAATGAACTGCATTGAAAAGATCAGGACTTCACAGCCCGTGATCAGTAAATTTGTCGAAGAAGGAAAAGTCCGAATCATCGGAGCACATTACGACCTTTTGAACGGCGAAGTGGGTTATATCTGATTATGAAAATTATAAAAAAATATAAAGTTTTTGACGGCGACTTCTCACATTTCTACATTACCGAGTTCGAGGACAAGACCGGTGCGGTCAAAAAATGGGAGTTTCTCGAGCGGGCGCGGGACACGAAAGCCGTCGTCGTAAATGCATACCACGAGAATAAAATCATTCTTGTAAAACAATTCAGGTATCCGATAAATATGTTCTCGATAGAATTCCCCGCAGGGCTGATAGACAAGGGCGAAACACCCGAAGCGACAGCTTTGAGAGAACTCCTCGAAGAGACAGGCTACAGAGGCAGAGTCACTTCGGTATCACCGCCGCTATGCACATCGGCAGGGATAACTTCAGAAATAATCTATATGGTCGATATAAAAGTGACTTCTAAAAGCAATCAGAAACTTGATGACTCGGAAGAGATCGAAGTTCTTGAATTCAGCCGCGATAAGATCAAAACCGAATTACCGGAATATTTGAAAGTCCACCCCGAATGTTCGCTTGACAGCAAAGTCTGGGCGATGTTCTTTTGAAGAAATAGTAATTTCCAACATACTCAATAGACATATTATGCCTTTATTTGAGATTTTTTCTCAAATTACTTGACTTTAACATCATTTTCACTTATAATTCAACGAAATAACTAATTGGAGCAAAACATGTTATTAGAATTCCAGGTAGAAAACTTCTTATCCTTCAAAGAAACTGCAAAATTGAGCATGATCGCTACTTCTTCAATATCGAAAAAAGAATTAAAAGACTCAGTTATTCATATAGAAGGTGTTGATATCTTAAAAAGTTCCGCCATTTTTGGAGCGAACGCAAGCGGAAAAAGTAATTTTTTGAATGCAATTGGTTTTATGAAGGATTTTATCTTTGATTCTGTTAAAGATATTTCATTTGGCAAAGAAATTAATACTAAATTTTTCAAATTAAGTGAAGAGACGGATAAAAAACCTTCTACTTTTGAAATGACTTTTATGACAAAAAGTATTCTTGATTACCCCAAAAAAGAGAAGATTATTTTTAGATATGGTTTCCAGCTTGATCGCTATAGAGTAAAAGCGGAATGGCTTTTTGTTAGGTTCACTTCACAAGAAACAAAATTATTTACCAGAATTGAAGACGAAATCGAAATCGGGGATAAATTTAAAGAGGGTAAGCAAATTATAAATACTGTAGGAAAGATTAATAAAACTACATTATTCCTATCATTGATTGCAAATATAAAAGGTGAAAACGCTCCTATAACCGGAATGGTTATGAGCTGGTTTGGTGATTTAAGAGATATTACATCTATTTCTAATAATGATTATCGTATAACAGCAGATTTAATGGGAAATGATACAGCAAAAAAAGAAATACTCAAAGCATTAACTATAGCTGATATGTGCATTGAAGATATAACAATAAATAAAAAGAAAATAAATTACGATCAAATGTCGGACGAACTAAAAAAAGATTTAAAAGAAGATAAATCAAAAAATATGTTTTTTGTGTCTATCCAAACATTGCATAATAAATATAATTCAAAGAAACAACCAGTTGAAAAAGTACAATTTGATTTTATAAGAGAAGAGTCTGACGGAACGAAGAAATTCTTCGCTATTATAGGACCCATTATCAGTGCCTTAAACCAAGGTTTAGTTCTTGTTATTGATGAAATTGATGCAAGATTACATCCTAATTTATTCCTAATGATTATACTGCTGTTTAATTCAAAACTAAATAAAAATAATGCCCAGCTAATTTTCGCTTCTCATAACGCTTTGATATTGGATAAAAATATTTTAAGGCGGGATCAAATCTATCTGGTTGATAAAGATAAATATGGTGCTTCTGTAATTTATTCATTGCTTGATTATAAAAAAGTAAGAAATGACGCTTCTTACAGTAAGGATTATCTGATGGGTAAATACGGGGCTGTCCCTTATTTAGGTAATTTTGAAACTTTATTTAGTGAGGACGAATAATGGGAAGCGATGATTTGCACTGGCTAAATAAACGAAAAAAACTAAAACGTGACGATAAATTAATTCTTGAATATAAAAGCAGTCTTTTGATTGTTTGTGAAGGAGAGAAAACAGAGCCAAATTATTTTGAAGGATTCCCGACAGCAGGAGTGAAAATAGAAATTATAGGCAAAGGAAAAAATACTCAATCTCTCGTTAATGATGCAATTTCAGAGTGGAGAAAACTTGCTAAAGAAGGTAAATATTTTGAAAAACTGTGGTGCGTTTTTGACAGAGATGATTTTCCTTTAAAAAATTATAACCAAGCATTTGAAACTGTTGTAAATGAAGAAATAAAGTTGAATAGAATATTTTCCAAAAAAGTAGGAAGAAATATCTCTATTAGAATAGCGTATTCTAACGAAGCTTTTGAGTTATGGTATTTATTGCACTATGATCATCATACAGGCGGAATTGGTCGTAAACAATATCTGAAAATATTAGATGATCGAATGAAAATTAAATATAAAAAGAACGATCCTAATATGTACAACATCCTGCAAAATTTATCGAACGAAACAAAAGGCAAAAAAGGTCAGCTTTTTGCGATAAAAAATGCCAAGAAACTCAGAGCTTCAATTAAAAGTACACTTCCTCATAATCATAATCCTTCAACTTCAGTAGATCAGCTTGTAATAGAATTAAATCAATTTTTGAAAAAATAATTCAGCGAAAAAAAGCGATTCAACCCAATTTGTAAACATCTTCACAAAGCCGATAATTGTACCCAGATATTGAACTTACCGATTACCTTAAAGCCTATCCGGACTGCTCTCTCGACGCGAGAGTCTGGGCAGCTTATTTTGAAGTATAAAAAAAGCCGACGATGTCGGCTTTAATGCTATGTATCACTACTCAAGTTTCTTATATAGCTCTTACATTATTGGCGCACGGACCTTTCTGTCCCTGACCAATTTCAAATTCAACTTTCTGACCGTCTTTCAATGTTGCGAATCCGGTAGCCTGAATTTCTGAATGATGAACGAAAAGATCTTTTCCGTCGTCATCGTTTGTGATAAATCCAAAGCCTTTGTCGGCGTTGAACCATTTTACAGTACCTTTACTCATGTTCTTCCTTCCTTGTGTATGATGAATGTTGTAAGATCTCTATCATCGCATTCACCGTTACGATGACGAAATATTCTTTTTTTAGCACTTTTTATGTTGTCATAATAATGCGAAATGAATAATACCTATATTCCGGTAAATAAGCAACAGTTAATTTCGATATTATTCAAATATCTTTTTCCCAGCTTCTGTCCCTGCGGTCATACTTCTTTTTAGGCTCGATAACTTTACCTTTTTTAAGATTGGTCCGCCTCAGCTGTTTTATGAGTTCGCTTCTGTCTATAACGACAGTATTCTCATCTTTTTTCTTTAATATCCTTCTTAATTTCTTTTTTTTCAACCTTCATTTCCTTTTCTTCTTCTCCTTCGCATTCCTCCTTCTTAAGCTGAGGTACAGCTTTGGCTTTTACCAGTTCACGGTCTTTTTTTACTGTATCTCTGAACCCTTTCAGTTTGAGATAAGGTTTGTACTCCTCTTTTTTTGTATCAAGGCCGAAAGTCATATTTTTAGCATGACCCTCGTTCCATAACTCAACGCTCTTTTCATACTGACCCGTCTTCTCGTAAAGTTTTACCAGCGACGGAAAAAGCAGCTGGTAGTGATGCTCATACTCAGCGTTGGCTTTGGCGTCCTCGAGTATCTTAATCGCCTCAGCATCCTTGCCCTGTTTTTCAAGAGCCGAAGCCTGAAATGCTATGCTGTTATAACAGACATGACCTTTTGCCTGAGCTTGTGTTCCTTCCTCTGTCTTCACTTCTGATTTAGCCGCGTCGCCCGCAGCGCTGACTGATGCCGCTATCGCAAGCACCATGAGAATTTCGATCATTTTTTTCATTTTTTCCACCTCATTTTATTTTGAATAATTTTTTGCTGTTACGAGTAGTGACCGCGGCTACCTCTTCGACTGCCACTCCCTTGATCTCAGCTATCTTTTCTGCGATCAGCTTTAATTTTGACGGATCGTTCCTTTTCCCTCTGTATGGAACAGGTGTGAGGAACGGAGAATCGGTCTCAAGAAGAATTTTCTCCAAAGGTATCTGTCTTACGACTTCTCCCCTGTCGTTGTTCTTGTAAGTAATATTGCCCGTGAACGAAATGTAAAAACCTTTTTCGATCAGTCTGATCGCATTCTCAGAATTTCCCGCGTAGCAGTGAAATACTCCTTTATATCTGTCCGAGACCTGATCTACAATATAGAAAGTCTCCTTGTCAGCCGATCTTGAATGCACAATCACGGGCATATCGTTCTCCAGCGCGATCTCAAGCTGCCTTATAAAGAATTTCTTCTGTAATTCCAGAGGTGCTCTGTCCCTGTAAAGGTCTATGCCAGTTTCTCCGATCGCGACTACCTTGGGATGCTGAATAAGAGTTTTCAATACTTCCGGATCCTTTATATCAAGTTCGGCAACATCGTTTGGATGAAAACCGCATGCCGCGTAAATTCTTTCGTACTTTTCGGCAAGCCCGATGCACCTGAGGCTGGTTTCAAGATCGACGCCGGCATTTATTATTCCTTCAATGTCTGAACTTAGAAGCTGCTCAATAAGCTCTTCCCTGTCATTGTCGTAATCTTCAAAGTATAAATGCGCATGGCTTTCAAAAAACTTCATATCTAACCTATTAGCATTCTTAAAAAGAAATTGATGAACGGATTGATCAAAGCGCCGATTATGGAATAATTCATGATGCTTCCCAGAAAAAGCAGCCCGATCAGAACATACATACCGTACCGGCTGAAGGACTCATATTTTGCCGCCTGCTCATAAGACATAAAACCCATTATAACTTTTGAACCGTCGAGAGGAGGTATCGGTATCAGATTGAATACCATCAGAACAGTATTGATCAGAACAGCATAAACAAAGAAAGCGTCAATAAAATTCATTTCGTTGGTAAAGAAACGCTTCTGGACATCGTATTTTTCAACAAATCCTAATATGAGGAGTATCCTGAACAGGATCACGCTTGCCGCTATGAGTATCAGATTCGAAACAGGTCCGGCCGCAGCTGTTATTGCCATTCCTTTCTTAGGGTTCTTAAAGTTATATGGATTGACAGGCACCGGTTTAGCACCCCCGAACATTACTCTCCATCCCGTCATGAACCCCAGTATCAATGGAAGAAGAACGGTCATATAGGGATCAATGTGCGGTATCGGATTAAGCGTAAGCCTTCCCATCTTGTGCGCCGTATCATCGCCAAGCCTGTAAGCTACCCATCCGTGCGATACTTCGTGGAATACAACGGAGAAAAGCAGAACTATGATCATTATTATAATGTTAGGATCCATATCAGAAATCGTAAGTTAGCGTTAGTTTGTTCGTAATGTTCCCTTCCGTGTCAAAGATCTGAGTTACCTGAGCTTTAACGGCCGATGCTTTGGCTGATGCGTTGAGAGCACTGATGAAATGATTGAGGGCAATTCCGCCCAGTGTATAGTAGAACCATGTGTCTGAATTTTCCGCGGAGACCCTTATATCGTCATACCTTTCCCTTTTTGCATCGGATTCCCAGTCCCAGAAATCTTCCTCGTCAGTATATCTTTCCGCAAAATACCTGTCGATATTCTTCTGTTCGTTGAATTCGAGCGTGTTGTCATAATTGGAGATGTGGACCCAGTAGCTGTCGGATTTGCCTGAAGCATTAACTCCCGCATAGGTCTCGGCGAAATCCCTGTACTCGTCCGTCCTTACTCCGGAGTAGTAGTTTAATCCTGCAGCGGTTCCGATCATCAGCACATCAGTCAAAAGGAATACTGCGGCCTGCTTTTTATACCCGAGCTTATACTCTCCCCATCCCGGGATCAGGAGCGATCTCCAGAAATCCGAAAATCCGTCATTAACGCCTGACTTTGCCTTTGAGGTCCGCCCGTACCTGTCGTAAGCGTTCAAGGGTAAAAGAAACGCAATTAACAGTACTGCCGATATTAATTTTGTTCTGCCATTCATTACCATCTCAATGAATAGGTCACTTTATAATTTTCAGGCCCGATAGCTTCGCCTTTGTCGCTGTTCTCTATGCGGAGCTGTGTATCTATCTGATATTTCTTTTTTATAACATATGAAGCGTCAAAAGCCGATGCTACATGATTGAGCAGTGTTACCATAAGAAAATTCTGACCCATCTCATAAGCCTCGTTCGTTTCATTCCTCAGGTCCTCATAAAAATCCACCTGTGGAGAAGTATAGCCGTTCTCTCCGTAATAGAATGTAATATTATTAGAAGGATTGCTGTCGTTGTCTCTCATTTCCGGAATTTCAACAAAAATAGAGTCCCCACTTGAAGGATTAACACCTACATATACTATCTCCTTTTTAATTTCTCCATTTTCATACACATAGCCGTCAAAATCATTCCAGCCGCAGGAAAACTGGTGATATTTTCCTATCATCTCGTAATACTGCTGTGTCTTTGTCTCCGGCAAATTATGTGTAAATTGAGATGCTCCTCCTTCCAAAATAATTCTATACCCATTGTACGCCCCGAATGACAGAACCAAAAGATCATTAACAGCAAGCCCGTCTTTTTCTTCGTAACTCCATACATCTCTATTCGAGAAATAATCGTAATTCCAGACATCATATACATCAACAATTCCATTGTGATTATGATCTTGCTGATAAAGAGAATCCAAAGCATTCTGGGTCATGCCCAAAAGCCCGCCGTAATAAAGCTGCTCGTCAAAATTAGCGTCCGCGTAATCCCTGTACTCGTCCCTTCTGTCGTCACCGTCGCTCTCATAATAGTACCACATGGAAAGTGTAAATACCTCGATCCCGAAGAAGATGCCGCTCCTGATATAGTCTTTACCGTAGAACTCGCCGGCTCCGGGAACAAGAAGTGAAAGTCCGGCAGCTACGAGAGGACTTTTACCGTCTCTGTAATCCGCTTTTTTCTTGGACTTGATTCTGGGAGTAATTCCCTCCGTCTCAAGCGGTGATCCTTCGGTTTCGTCCTGGGCTAATAAAAGATCGTTCAGCCCGGAAAACTTCATGCCGGGGTCAGAATATGCGGCCGATATCATCACCGCGATCATAAATATTGTTGTAATAGTTCTCTTCATCTTTTATCCCTTTAAGTTTATTAAAATTCCGGAAAATCGAACAGTACGGTCAGATAGTGCCTGATCTCGCCTCCGTAATCAACTCCTCCGCTCTCGAACTCGTCAAGACCGTAGGCAGCGCTGAATTCGACCGACATCGGCATTCCGTAGAACAGCGATCCGAAAAGCCTTATGTTTATCCCTATATCCTTTTTAAGTCCGTCGAACGCCGAGCTGAACTCTTCTTTCGTCCAGGCCGTTCCCGCCTCCGCGAACAATCCCAGATAGAGGTTCTTGAAATTATAAAAACCCAGTCTTTTATCCGTTCTCTCAACTATAGGGAAACGGAGGTAAAGTCCCGAGTACAGAGTTTTTGTCCCGCCTAAGCTGTAGAATGAATATCCTTTCAGCCCCGTCAGACCTCCGAGATAATTGTAATAGAACGAATCGATATCGTCGTCATCAAGGTAAGCACCCTTTAATTTCAATGTCATTCCCGTACCGAAAGGGAGTCCGAAATGCTCGTTAAGCGAAGCAGTATAAAAATTATAATTGTATTTGAGGTAGTCTTCCTGAAGAGTTCCGTAATCAGAATTCAAACTAAATCCCTGAATAAAATCGGTCAAATGTCTCGAATAAGTGAGTTTCCAGTTCCTTCCGAACCTCGGGTTTATATAGTCGTTATAATCGAATTTAGTCTTGTTTATCCCGAAATTGAAGTGAAAGCTTCTCTCTTTGTAATATGTATATTGCAGAATGTAATCGCCGTAATCCCCTTTTGCGTCGTTCCTGATATAAGCAAAATAGCCGTCAAAATCGAACTTTCCGAGCTTTCCCGTAAGTAATTTAGGCATGAAAGTCATAGGCGTCTTAATACCGAAATCGAACTCCTTGAGATCGTAAGTAAAATCGATCCCGTTCTCCTGATAAATAGGAATGTCGTTCCCGAATTCATCCTCGTAAGAATCAACGATTATGCTCTCATCGAGAAAAGTGTTGTCATCATGCTTTACAACATTGATACCGAAACCGTAAAGTGTAGGCAGCAGGAATTTATATTCTGCGGTCGCGAAGATATCGTAATCGCCGTTGCCGGGAGCATAACCGAACCCTCCGAAGAGCGAGATCTTTTCAAGATAGTCGTTGACCATGAAGTACATTCCGGGCTTGAATTTTCCGTCATCGAAAGCGATCCTCGGCATGACGAGAATGTGCTCGAATTCGTTCCCGTAATTTTCAGACTTTTTCAGTCTGTCCGGTTCCGGAACAAATCTGTATTCTGATGACAAAATATTCGTACCCCTGTAATCTGAGACTATATCTTCATTTTCATTCAGACCGAGCGAATGAATGTTCATCTTTATGCCTTTATAGTTGGCATAGACAAGATCTGTCCCGTTCACATCAGGATAAAGAGCTCCGCCCCTGACATTCGTTACAGGAAAAGTCTCTCCGGTGGTCAGATCATACCTGTAAATGTTGAATATCCCTGTCCTGTCGCTCGAAAAATAAATTGATGTGAAGTCATTTGAGAATACAGGGTCCCTGTCGTCGTGCGGACCGGAGATCAGTTCTGTTTCTGTTCCAAGCGTGTCAACGAGAACAATATTTCTGCCGAAAGAGCTTCCTGATCTGTCAATAAGCAGCTTATCTCCTTCCCTGTTCCACTGCGGCAGAAAGAACTGCGTGCCGTCATCGTAAGCAGTTAACTTTTTTGACTCGCCCGAACCGATATCATAGATATAAATGTTCCGTGTTCCGTCATCGGTCGCCACATACGCGATCTTTTTCCCGTCGGGCGAGACTTCAGGATTCGCGGCTCTCATTCCTTCAGTTATTTTTTCCTCTTTTTCCTTTTCTATATCGTATTCAAAGATATCGAGGAACTGGTTTCCGTAAACACTGTAGGAATCTATCCTCGAAAAATATATCTTTTTACTGTCCGGCGACCAGGAGTACGATGAGAAAAGTACTGCGGGGACAAGCATTTTTAAGGAATCGGTCTCCAGGTCTTTTATCCAAAGGTCCCTTCTGTAGAAAGTTGCCTCGCCGCCCTTTTGCGTTGATAGGTAAGACAAATATTTGCCGTCCGGCGAGAATTTCGGATGCGAATTGACATAAGCCGAGTCTGAAACATCATTTCCTTCCTTCAGATTGTCCGTAATGTCGGAAGTCTTAGATGCGTACTCGGCTTTCGATTTCTCAATAAACTCGGCGTAGAGGTCCTTTGCATTTATTCCGACAGTCCTCTCGACCGCCTGCTCGAAAGTGAAAGATGTCAGCCTGCTCATTTCCTTCGTAATATCGTAGAGCGCTTTTTTGCCGTATTTTTTGTAAATGTACTGCACGAAAGCATAGCCTGTGTTGTATATCGTCTCAGCCTCGTGTGAGGATTTGTTTATAAAATCCAGAAGCTGCTCGTAACGGAGCTCCTGCCCGCTCATCAGCCTTTCCCTGAACACCATGTCCCTGTTTGAGTCCCAGAAGTCGTAATACAGGGTATCGATAGCCTGATTCTGAGCGATACCTTCCGCGAACCACGGCGGGATTATGTTGAAAGGCAGACTGACGGAAGCGAGAATGTTCGGAAATCCCGTGAGTACATCATCCCTCTTTTCGCTTTCATAGCCTGTCCACTGAAAATAAAGACCGGGGATTATCTGGGAGGATTTTCTCGAGACCTGCAAATGGATCATGTGCGTGAATTCGTGAGTGAACACATTGGCATACCAGAAGTGATTTCCGCGCAGTTCCGTGTCGAACGAAGGCGCCCAGAGCACCATCTTATCAGTATAGTAATACGCCCCGCCGTTCGCCGTATCATCAAAATCCGCCACGACCACCCTTAACTTTCCGTCAGGCTCATAGTTGTACAGCTCAGTTATCGGTCCGTAAACTCTCTCACCAACATCTGCGAACCTCAGAACGCTTTTCTCAGTTCCGTTGTGATATATGAAGATAAAATGTTCAGTTTCGTAGTTCTTCCACTTCAGTTCGGGATGATTGTAGTCTCCCAGCATCTGGCAGAGAAGCGCGGCGGAGAAAATATGTATCAGCAGAAATACTCTTTTCATCATTTGATCACCGCTACTTTGACTTTTCTTTTTTCCGATCCGAAATCAAGAACTGCCCTGTATATACCAGATGGAACGGAACTTATTTTCCACTCAATCTCGAACCATTCGCCGTATGCGCTGAAGCTCTTTTTCAGTGTTTCAACCAGATTGCCGTTAATATCATAGATATCGATCTTTACTTCAGCCGGTTCATTCAGGAAGAATCTGAAGTTGGTGACATCTCCTCTCGCAGGGTTCGGCCAGTTATAAACTGAGCCCCAAACAGCGTTCGGAGCAGGAGCACTTTGCGGATCGGATATCACTATGACCCTTTTGCCGAAGTCAGTATAGTCGGAAATGCTGCCTGAACCTATCCTGTGATAAGTGAGGATCCTTCCGTCAAAATTGTAGAGGTAAACATAACCGTCAGCCTCGAGAAGACCCGAATTTTTACCGAAGTCAGGAATAGATCTGTCATTTTTTTTATCGTAAACGCCTCCGGATGATATTGTACCGTAACACGAAGAAGAATCGATCGCGGCAATATATTTTTTACCGCTGCCTTCGAAAATAAAAGTTTTAGAAATGCCTCCCAGCGATGTGTTCAAAGGAAAACCGTTCTCATAAACTCCGTACTGATTTAAAAGCTGCAATATACTTCCGTCGGTTGTAACTGACTCAGGCTGTCCGTCATGATCAATATCGTTCCAGAGCGTTTGTGAATTCCCGTCGGAGCCGGCAGTCATTAAAAATGCAGCTATGCCGTTCATGTTCCTTTCGCCGTCGGTCTGAATAAAATATGTAGAATCCGTATCGAACGGTCTTTCTGAAACGAAACCTGATGAAATATCTATTCCGAACAGGATATCCGAATTCTTTCCGCTTACGAATTTTGCCGCACCTGTATCGTCTGTGAGCACCATCAGCCTCTTAGCCTCTGTATATGTCTCCGTACCCGTTAAAAGCAAGAAGCCGTCTTCAATATTTATAAGTCCGTCAGCAGTCGGAACAATACCGGCGACAGGCTGTGAAACTACTTTTTCGCAAGAGTTAGTCTGATCTGTGCCGGAAGAGATATCGACAGAAAGAATGCCTGCCGAATCCGCCCGCACGACAGAGACATTCGAGCCTGATCTGAAAGGAAGGAAATTGCTGTTTACAGTGCCCTCGAAAAAGCGGCTGTAGATCAGGCTGCCGGCATCAAAGATCTTAAACTCGCCGTCGGTACCGCAGAAAAAATGATATGTCTCTCCGTTCAGATAACAGGGTGAATACAAACCTTCTTCCGTCAGCTCAGGGTCAGTCGTAAAATATCTGTCCTCATCCTCAAAAGAGAAAGAAAATGTCATTTCTCTTCCGATAGTCGAGAAGTTGTGAAGTTTTATACCAGTCTGAACTGCTTTATTCGTGTCTGATCTTGGATATGAGACCGAGCTGAACTCGACAGAATTAAGACTGCTGTTGGGATAAGTAAGCCAGTACTGATTGTCAGAGAAAAAGGCATCGTAGAACCATCCGAGCTCTGTTCCGTAACCGTTGTCAAGCAGCCAGTAATCGTTGCCTATGTCGAATGAACCGTCAGCCTCTTCCAGGTAAACGCCTCTGTTCTCGTAGTCGTCATTCACAGAGTTGTTATCAATATTATATTGAGTTGTCCTAGTTTTGTCGATATGCCATATAAGAATTCCGCCTTTCGATCTTGAAAGCTGATCGCCAAAGTCAAGGTCATAACCAGTCGGAAGTCCGAAATCATAGTCGTCGTCATCTATTCTTACAAGTGTCTTGAAACCTGCATCAACAACCTCATAATCCTCAAGGCCGTCCTCATCGTAAAAAAAGCGTATCCTACTGCCTTCCCTGTCGTATCCGAATATCTCTTTTAATGCTGAAGTGTAGTTCAAAGGCGTTCTGTTCTCAATAAGAAGATATTCGTCGGTGTTCAATTCTATCCTGCATATAGTCGAGTCAGGCTTTATTTTTATGCTGTCCTGAGGTGAAGTCAATACAGAAACATCCGCCCAGCCTTTGAGTTCTTTTACCCATGCGGATACTCCCGACGGTATCATTCCCGAAAAATTGGCGGAACCCTGGTCCATAAGCCCGAATTTGCCTATGCAGCTTTTTCCGTCATCTGAAGAGTAAAGGTTTGGTATTCCGAGCCTGTGCGCGAACATAAGAGAGGATATCCCGCCTGTTCCTGCATGGTACCACTCACCGTCATAGATCTGCCATTCGCATTCTGGAAGGATTATGGAATGTGAGATCGTCAGAGAATCATGTGTAATAACTTCCTGAATTCCTACATCTTCAAAATCTTTTGAAGAAAGATAAACTGAAGGGATATCAAAGGGCGTTTCATCAAAGCCGGGATTGAATTCCTGACCCGAGCCTGCGTGAAAAATAACGAAAGTGTTGTAATTTTTAAAATCTATTGCCGCATTATCCTTAACAGAATTCCATGACCCGCGATACATTTCCGTTAGCCTCTCGAGCAGGACTTCGCTCCCGTTGTTGGGATTGTAATACCACATGGGGTGATCCAGCGAAACTATCGTATCCAAAACCTTATAAGTAGTGACCTGAACGGATCCCCGCGACTGCTTTTCGAAATAATTTTTCACGAACTCGAGCTGATCTTCAAAATAAGACCTGTCATGCGGAAGCCCGTCAATATGCAGAGTATCGGGATATCCCGAGTTGAATTTGCCGGTCCCCGTAGTGTAATCCAGATCGTCCGTTTCGAACTCAACCATCAGAGCCAGTACTTTGAGTGTATCAGGTACAGACTTTTCTGGAGAATTTTCGGCAGCCTTGAAAGGATCGAATCTCATTCCCGCACTGTTCAATGCGGCGATCAATACAAACAGCATAAGAAAGAAGTATTTTACTCTATATTCAGTCATTTTATCTCTTCAGCCGCCTAAAATCCGATATTTAGTGAGAATCTCATTGTGTCCGTTAGAGGATGTCCCTCGCCTGCGTCAAGATACGAGAAATCGAAAATGTACTTGTCGTATCTGAGGCTCGTACCATAGGTAGTCGCGCTTATATCTCCCATATCGTCGTTCCAGAAACCAATTCTTAAAGAGATCATCTTGTTGTACCAGTACTCTGCGCCGAGACCATAAACGAGATCTTTAAAGCCGTCGTCGTCAGTCCATGAAGTAAAAAGAGCTTTCCAGATCGGATCAGTATAATTCCATTCGTCTGAAGTATCGATCCCGTCCTCCCCTTCATCCAGATCTTTTCCCCTGCGGACTAAAAGCTTTGTCATATCGCTCGTAAGCACAAGTGAATTGTAATCATCATAGAAAAGATAATATGCAAGTCCCAGCCTCATCGTCGTGGGAAGCGGGTCGGCCTGCTCATAATCAATGTAGGATATTTTCGGCCCGAGGTTAGTTATGGCGAGTCCTATATCCAGATCGTAGTCGGTCTGATAGAGCATTCCGAGATCGAGAGCCATGCTGTGGCCTGTACCTGATCCCTGCTCATTGCCCGCACCTGAGTCTGAAAGATGCGAATATATGAACTTGGCGTTCAGACCTATGAAAAGGTCGTCAGAGAGGTCAGTGCCGTATGAAACGGTCATCGCGGTCTCATAAGTTTTAAAAGTACCCTGCTCAGTACCGTATTCGTCCGTTTTGGTCTGTTCTCCGAGGTAGAAATAGGTGATATTACCTCCAATAACTCCAAGTCCCGGTATCTCCTGTTTGTAAGCCAGAAAATCATAGTACATGTCGTTCAAGTTGAAGCCCGGAAGCCAGTTGGCGTGCATGAAAGTAAGCTCCCTTCCCGACTGTCTGGCAAGTCCTGCCGGGTTCCACCATGTTGCCGTGGCATCGTCCGCTATCGCGACGAAGGAGTCGCCCATTCCGGTCGGTCTTGCGCCCGGGGAAATTGTCAGGAAAGTTACTCCGGCTTCGGACGGACTTGAATACAGTTTGACCGCTCCTGAAAAGACTATTGCCGTTATCAGTATGCTCTTTATAATTGATCTTGAGCTCATTTTATGCTCCGTTTGTTATACAATTCAGATTTTAACTTAGATATCTGCCGGTTTGTTCAAATGTTTTTCAGTTCTATTGCCTTGAAAATATTCTTAATAAGAGATATATGCGTAAGTGGGCTTACCCCTCCGGGTACAGGAGTTATGGCCTTCACTTTATCTTTCACATTTTCAAAATCCACATCTCCGACCAGCACCATATTTCCCTGTCCGTCGCTGATCTCGTTCATTCCCACATCGATGACTATCTGTTCCGGATGAGTATAATCCTGCGTGATGAAACTCGGAGATCCTATTGCCGCGATCAGGATATCGGCCGATCTGCAAATTTCTTTCAGGTTTTGAGTACGCGAATGACAGACCGTTACTGTGGCATCAACACCCTTCTGAACGAGAATGTTCGCCAGAGGTTTGCCGACTATATTAGAGCGGCCGAGTATCACTACATGTTTACCTGCCGGATCGTATCCGTAAGCGTAAAGTAACTCAACGCAGGCTTCGGCGGTACTGGGATGGAAACATGCATCTCCAAGCACAAGTTTACCCGCATTCAAAGGACTCACCCCGTCAATATCCTTTTCCGGCGATACCGAAGCGAGTATTTTTTTTTCATCGATCCCTTTCCACAATGGAAGCATAACTATGATACCGTGGACAGAATCGTCAGAATTTGCTTTATTTATACTCTCAACGAGATCATTTGCAGTCGTCCCGGGTCCGTATCTTGATATTTCACATCCTATCCCGGCCCGTGAGCAGTTCTTAGCTATCATGGACGCATATATCGCAGAGCCTGCATTGTCGGATGCGATGAAAATGCGCATCCCTGGTATTATCCCTGATCTTTTGAGCCCGTCAGTTCTTTCCAGAAACTCGGCATACATATTTCTGGTTTTAACAGATCCCTTTAAAAGTTCAGCCAATATTTGTCCCTGTAAATTTATTTTTTTATCTCAACGGATTTTATCTCTATCTTCTCCAGAGGTTTGTCCAACGGTCCTCTCGGGGCATTCTCGATCAAGTGCGCCACTTCCATTCCTTCGGTGACCCTGCCGAAGACGGTGTGTTTTCCGTTGAGCCAGTCGCAGCCGGACCTTCTGGTCACGATGAAGAACTGCGAGCCGTTCGTGTTCGGGCCGGCATTGGCCATTGCTATGACGCCGTATTCCACCTTGGCCTTAAGCTTGCCTTCGCTGTCGTAACACTCGTCTTCAAAATCGTATCCCGGCCCGCCTGTCCCGCTGCCTATCGGGCATCCGCCCTGGATCATAAAATCGTCGATCACCCTGTGAAAGACAGTTCCGTCGTAAAAAGGTCTGTTCACTGTCTGACCTGTCTTCGGGTCTGTCCAGTCTTTCTCACCAAGC
>DFZN01000068.1:0-10187 GCA_002382735.1 bacterium UBP11_UBA4055 | reverse complement strand
CCGTCAAGCCATGGAGTTCCTTCTTTTTTGGTAACGATGAAGAACTGTGATCCGTTCGTGTTCGGTCCTGAATTAGCCATGGCAATATTCCCGTACTGAACAGGTGCTTTAAGTTTGCCGTTCCTGTAAACCTTGCCCGGAAATTTTGTTTTCTCAATGTAGTACTCGACAGGATGAGCCATAATGGCAGTTCCGTTGTTGTTTTTCATGCAGGCGTCCGTTATTTCCATTATGTCTTTGTCAAGCTTGCTCCTGTCTCCTCCGCCGGCCTGAAGATAAGGCAGGAATACCTGCTGGAAAACTACCAGCGCGGTCTCTTCGTCTTTGATCTCCCCTTTCACTTCCTCGCCCTGTTCAAAGGTCTCATCCTCGAATTTGTAACCCGGGTCTCCGCTTCCGTTGCCTCTGGGGCATCCTCCCTGGATCATAAAATCTTTGATAACTCTGTGAAAGATCAGTCCGTCATAGAAAGGTCTTTTTGTTTTAGTTCCGGTGAGAGGATCTGTCCATTCTTTTGTTCCGTTCGCAAGCCCGACAAAATTAGCTACCGTAACAGGCGCGATATCCGGCCAGAGTTCAACTTTTATTGTTCCGAGGCTTGTTTCAAATACTGCTACAGGTTTTACACCGGCGAATTCGGTAATTTTTTCAGATCCGGCAACTGATTTTTCCGTTCCTTCACTCTCTTTAATTCCTTTTTCAGATTTCTGTGAGCATGAGAATAAAAAAAATGTCATCAGGCTTACAGCTATGATCTTTTTCATTTTTTGTCCTTTTTTTTATAATTAATTTTTAGCATTTATACTGATCATTACTTCACCACACTGAACAGCTCAACTTCAAATATTATCACCGAATTCGGCAGGATCGGACCCATAGCTTTAGAACCGTAACCGAGGTGAGGAGGTATAAAGAATTTGTATTTTGATCCCTCGCTCATAAGCTGAAGTCCTTCGGCAAGACCTTTTACGACATTCTTAAGGGGTATCTCGACAGGCTCTCCCTTTTCGTAAGTATTCTCAAATTCTTCGCCTTTCCTTAATGTTCCGATATAATGAGCTTTAACCTTATCATCAGCCGTCGGTTTCTGTCCTTTACCCTCTCTGATAACCATATACTGCAGGCCGCTCTTTGTTTCAACGACCCCTTCTTTCTTTCTGTTCTCCATCATAAATCTTTCACTTGCTATAGCACTGCCTTCGGGCGAAAGATTTGGATACGGGTTGGATGAAAGCTTCTGAGAGGATTTCTGATGCGACTTTCGAACAACATTCATTTCCTCTTCTGTCAGAAGCAAAGGTCTGTTTTTATACTGGTCTGTAAATCCCTGAATGAAAGAGTCGTAGTCAAATTTATTTTCGGGATTGTTCAGGACTTTTGCCAGGTCAACACCGATAACATAACTCTCCTTACCTCCCTCTTTAACAAGATCAGAAACTGTCAGCTGTTTTATATCCTGATCTTTATCCTTCTTACAACCGAGGAGTAGCAGGAGAATAATAGCTGAAGTGATTATGAGTATCTTTTCTTTCATTTTTGCTCCGCTTTTTTTTAACCGGCACCTGATTTTTTTTTACAATTTCGTTCAGGAATGCTAAATATAACTATTTCCGTGAATTTATTCAAGATTTAAAAAGCGGTCTCTTTTTTTTGTTGATTTTATTGTGATAAAAACGCATTTTTCACGATAATTTTAATCAGACGGAGAAACAGATGCTTGAAAAACAGAGAACTATAGCTAAAGATGCAAAGATTTCGGGAACAGGGCTCCATACAGGGTGTAAGTCGGAACTTATTTTTAAACCTGCCCCGGAAGGCCACGGAATCAGTTTTATCAGGACAGATCTTGAGAAACCTGTTGAAATACCTGCTACCATCGATTTTGTTGACAGCATTTCGAGAGGTACGATATTGAGCAGGGACGGAGTAAAGATACACACCGTTGAACATGTGCTTGCAGCAGTCACAGGCCTTAATATTGACAATATAATAATCGAACTGAACGCTGAAGAACCGCCTGTCATGGACGGAAGTTCGATAGATTTTGTAAATTTACTGAAAGACAACATCACAGATCAGGATAAACCGAAACAGTATTTCGAAGTGAAGGACATCATAACATACAAAAATGAGGAAAAAGGCATCGAGCTTATCGCTGTCCCCGCCGAAAAGTTCAAAGTGACATACATGGTCGATTATCAGAACCCGGCTCTGGGAACTCAATTCACTTCGCTTTATGACCTTGATGAGGAATTTATTAAAGATTACGCTCCTACAAGAACTTTCTGCTTCCTGACTGAAGTGGAACAGCTGAAGGACGCCGGTCTGATAAAGGGTGGCTCTCTTGACAATTCCGTTGTGATACTTGACAGGGAACTTAATCCTGAAGAAAGAAAGAAGATCGAGGATAAGCTGGGAATGGGAGAAGGCATCATCCCCGAAACCAAAGGCGTTTTGGGTTCTGTAGAGTTCAGATTCAAAAACGAGCCGGTAAGACATAAGGTTCTCGACCTTATAGGCGATCTGACCCTGCTCGGAAAACCGGTGAGGGCGCATTTCCTGTGCGCAAGAGGCGGTCACGCGGCGCACATTGAACTTGTCAGGATGCTCAAACAAGCCGTGGCTAAGCACGAGATCATCAACAAGTTCAAGAGAAGCCCCAACGAGGACTTCGTATTCGATGTTAAGGATATTATGAACCTCCTACCCCACAGGTACCCGATGCTGCTCGTTGACAGGCTTCTGGAAATGACACCCGGCAAGAGAGCGGTCGGCCTGAAAAATGTCACTGTCAATGAGGATTTCTTCAACGGACATTTTCCCGGTAAGCCCGTAATGCCCGGCGTACTGATAATTGAGGCTATGGGACAGACAGGAGGACTTCTTTTAATGAACTCGATAGACGACCCGACAACGAAGGTGGTTTATTTCACAGGGCTTGACAATATTAAATTCAGACGCACTGTAGTGCCGGGCGACCAGCTCGTAATGCACCTTGAGATGACACGGCCGCTCTCAAGAGGTATATGCAGAATGAAAGGAATAGCTTATGTTGACGGGCAGAAGTGCGCCGAGGCAGAAATGACGGCCATGGTGATAGATAAAGAAGGCGATAAATAAACCGGGAAAGAAAATGATCCATAACACAGCAATAGTTTCATCAAAAGCCAAGATCGGCAGTAATGTTGAGATCGGACCTTTTACGATAGTAGAGGAAAATGTCATAATAGCCGACAATTGCAGGATAGGAGCTCATGTCACACTTGCATCAGGCACGAGACTGAGCAAAGATGTTCAGATATATAACGGGGCTGTTCTCGGGACAGTGCCTCAGGATCTGAAATTTTCAGGAGAAGAAACGACGCTCGAGATAGGCGAAAGGACCGTGATACGGGAATACGCCTTCCTGAACAGGGGGACCAAATACAGCTACAAGACTGTAGTAGGCAAGGACTGTTTCATTATGGCTTTCGTACACATAGCCCATGACTGCGTCGTCGGAGACGGATGCATACTTGCCAACGGCGTTCAGATAGCCGGACATTGTACTGTGGACGCCAACACGATCTTGAGCGGCCATGTTCTCATGCATCAGTTCACTCAGGTCGGGTCGTACTGCATGATCGAAGGCGGAGCCAAGATCAAAAGGGATGTTCCCCCTTACCTTATGATAGCAGGTGAACCCGCCAGATTTTCCGGGCTCAACAAGGTGGGCCTGAAACGGAGGGGTTATACCGATGATGAGATCCAGATGCTTTCCGACGCCTACAGAATAGTTTACAGGAGCGGATTTAAGGCCGAAGATGCCGTCGTCAAACTTGAAGCGGAATTTGAGGGAAAAGAAAAGGTCGCTCTGATCACTGAATTTTTAAAGAGATCAAAAAGAGGCATTGTCAGATAATGTCTCATGATGCAATCAGATTTATAGATACAGGGTCGATGCACGGGAAATTCAACATGGCGGCGGATTATTACTCTGCAAGAAATTTTCTCGACAGACCCACTTTCAGAGTTTACAGATGGGACCCTTACTGCGTTTCGCTCGGATACCACCAGAATATCAAAGAGATCGATTCTCAAAAATGTGCCGAAAAAGGTTATGACATTGTCCGCAGGGAAACGGGAGGAAGGGCTGTTTTTCATTCTGAGGAACTGACTTATTCGATGATAATCCCGAGATCCTCATGGCATTTCTCCGATTCGATACTTGATGTCTATAAAAAGATAAGCAATGTCCTGGTCAGAGCTTTAAAAGCGTCAGGAGTGGATGATGTCGGTCTGAAAAAAGGAAAAACGCCGGACTTCAAGGAACTTTATAAGGATAAGTTATCTTCGATCTGCTTCTCTTCTACTTCGACTTTCGAGGTCGTCCTCGGAGAGAAAAAACTTGTCGGCAGTGCGCAGAAAAGGCTGAGAGATTCCGTTCTTCAGCACGGATCGATACTTGTCGGCGAAAAACATCTCGAGCTGATAGATCTTTTAAATATAAGTCCGGAGCTCAAAGGAAGATTTCTTGAGATCACAAAAAAGAAAACAGCGACAGTTTCCTTAACAGGTGAATATCCGGATCACGAGACTTTCTACGGACTGCTGAAAAAAAATCTTAAAACCGCTCTTGAAGAAGAATTCGGTCAGAAAACCGAAGATTTTAGCTTTAGCGAAAAAGATTTGCTTGAAATTAATCAAATTGAGAGTTATTTTAACCTTTGAAGTTCAAATTAAAAGGGGACAAAAATGAAAAAAATAATTATCGCTTCAATATTCACGGTCATTTATCAGGCTTATGCCATTTTCGGCATCGGCGGGCATATCGGTGTGGACAATACGAGCGTTGATTCGGAATCTATTACTGCGTTCAGCATTAACATGGCGGGAGTTGATTACAGTTACGGACTCTCGAGCGACGAAATTAAAAATCCTCTGGCTCTGGGAGCGCAGCTTTATCTCGACATTCCCGTGGTCCCTATCGGTTTCGAGGTCGGTTTTGAAGGAGCATGGGCATCCTACAACTGGAAAGGAAGTAATGTTCTGACTCACCCTACGGACTCTGCTCAGAATTTACCTCTTCAGTTCACCGGTTACGACTATCCCGCAAGCGAATACGATGAAGAATTCGATTTCGCGAAAATAGGCGTGGATATTACCGCAAAATGGTATGTTTTCTCACTTCCGCCTGTTGTTAAGACAGCCAAATTCTATGTCGGCGGAGGAGTCGGATTCTATTTCATTACTCCTGTAGTAAGCGAAGAACTGATCAGGTACGAACTTGAGAAAAGATACGCTGATTATCCGGACATTACTCCCGGTACAGAGATAGCTTTCGATGTTGACGAATATATTGAAAAAGTGACTGTAATGGGATTCCATTTCGTGGCCGGAGCTCAGGTCAAATTCCCTGTCATGCCGCTTTCATTCAATGTCGATTATAAATATGTTTCTACTCCGGAGAACGATTACGGCGACGATACGAATAAGTTCGGCGTGATCAAGGGCAGTATAAACTTTTACATCTGATATAAGGGCTCCTCTATGGAGCCTTTTTTATTTACACCATAACGATTAAAATAATAAACGCTCAACCGAAAGCCGATTCAAGGGCTTCCGGTAATTTTGCCTAAAAATCCATAAATCCCTGTAAACAGGGACGATTTATTATTTTAATCGTTAAGTAATAGTTCCATAAGTTCTGAGAAACTGATCCCGCTGGCTTTGGCGGACTCCGGAACCAGCGAAAGCTCCGTCATACCCGGAAGATTGTTTATCTCAAGAAAATACAGTTTCCCGTCGGACTCAGAAAGAATAAAGTCGATCCTGGCGTAATCTCTGCATCCGATCGCGGCGTAAACCTTTTCGGCATACTTGTTAAGCGTTGCGGTCTGCCTGTCCGTGAGCTGAGCCGGACACACATGGGTAGTTACGCCGGGAGTATATTTGTGCTCATAATCGTAAAAACCTGTGTGCGGGATAAGTTCGATCGGATGGAAAGCGTGCCCCTTGATGACCGGTATCGAAAGCTCGCGGCCTTTAATGTACTGCTCGATTATATATTTGTCCTCAACATCTTTGATCATCCTGACCGTTCTTTCCAGATCAGCTTCCGAATGCAGGATCGACACGCCGACGGACGATCCCTGGCCGAGCGCCTTCACGACAACCGGATAACCATACGGCTTTAAAAGCTTCTTCAAAGCTGTCTTGGAATTATCCTTCGGATCAATGAACTCCCACTTCGCCGTCGGTATCCTTTCGCTCTTCGCGATGACCTTCGACACATTCTTGTCCATGCACATCGCGCTCGTTTCGGCGCCGGACCCGACGAACGGGATCTGCAGCAGCTCTAATAGAGCCTGCATCTGCCCGTTCTCGCCCTCTCCCCCGTGCAGACCCACAAAAACCTTGTCGGGTCTGAACCTGACCAGCTGATCCGCGAGCTCCAGCACGACTTCCGGCGTGTTCTTCACTTTTCCTTTCGGAGTATAAGAAAAGTCTGTACCGGCTTTATATACCTTCGACGGAAAAGCTGTATCTAAAAGATGACTCTCATATCCCGCCGCCGCAATACCCCGCGCCACCGCGTTGCCAGTTTTAATGCTGATCTCGCGCTCGGTCGAAAATCCGCCGCACAGTGTTAATATTCTTTTCATTAACTTCACCTTTAAGATATTTAACTTTTAAATTTTCAGCTTATCCTCAATAGCGCTCTTCACTTTAGCGGCTATATCATCGACAGTAGATCCTTCAGGCTTGACGGATTCTAAGAATTCTACGCTGATCTTAGCGAAAAGCTTTGGAAAGATCGGCACATTTTTAGTCACGACCGTACACTTGTTCTTCCATCCTGAAAAAAAGGCATACATCCATTCCGGTCCGTTCTCGGAATACATCGCGGTCACGGAATAATTTTTCTCTTTATAAAGCTCTCTGTAACTTATCTTGTCATTACCTGAAAATATCGCGGTTTTATCTAAATACTGTGTGCATATCATAGCAGCCTCCTTTTAATTAAGCAGCAAATTATCAGTAATAATCCGCCGCTAATAATAAATATACAAAAATAAAAATACAATTGGTATTGACTTTATATGATATTTTCGCTAATTTTTCAAAAAATCTATTACGCTGATATGCTCTACTCCTTTTACGGGGGCATATAAAATATCGTCTAAAGCCAAAACCATTTTCGGGAAATGATCCTTTATTAATAGCAGATTTCCGAATTCTCTATTATAAGCTTCACTGTCTATGTCTCCAAGAGTATAGGCAACCTGAATATACATTTTTTCTGTTTCTTTTTCGGCTATGAAATCGATTTCTTTATCGTCGATTTTTAGAGTTTGTACTTTATATCCTTTTCTCAGAAGTTCGATATAGACTATATTTTCCAGCAATTTGCCAAGATCCTTGAATCCTGTATTACTCATTGAAAATGAATGATCATTAAGATAAACTTTTTGAGGCACACTTTTTAAAATATCATTCTTTTTATACGAAAAAACAGGGCATGAATGTATTAAAAAAGAATCTTTTAAGTACTCAATATAATCCGAAACGGTATGAATTGAACTTTTCAGGCCCGAATCTTTTAGAATGTTTGCGACTTTGTTCTTTGATATTTCGTCTGACGGAGAAGAACAGAAATAATCTACGATCTTCTTGAGTAACGATATATTGCGGATATCATGCCTGAGCACAATATCTCTCATAATTATTGAGTCAATTGTTGTTGCGATCAGATTGTTCTTTGCAAAGCTGTTTTCAGCCAGTACGATCTCGGGCATCCCTCCGTCTTTCATATATTCTATAAATGTTTCTCTACTTCCACTTTTTTGTGTGAACTCAAGATACTCCGGATACGAAAGAGGAAAAACCTTCAGAGAAAAACTTCTTCCGGCTATGTATGACGAAAGTTCTCCGCTTAATAATTTCGAATTGGATCCGGTGATTATTACTTTATATTCAGTTGTGAAATCCTCATACAATGAATTTATTAATATTTCCCATTGTTCTATTTCCTGAACTTCGTCAATAATAATATATTTTCTTTTGTTTTCATCAACTTTCAGCCTTTTTTTCCACAGACCGATCGCTTCGGTAAATATTTTAGGGTCTTTTAAAGATTCCAGCTCTCTGATGAACAGGTTTGCATAAAAAATTTGTTTGGGCTTGATCTTATTTTCATTAATCAAAAAATCTATATATTGCCTTACAATAAAGCTTTTGCCGACTCTTCTTCCGCCTGTTATGGTAATAATTGTCTTTGTAACATCAAGTTCTTTCAGCTTTTTCAGATATGACCTTCTAAAAAAACCGCAGCCTTTGACTTTCCCGTCCCAGAAATTATATTTTTTCAGTGCTTCGAACATACAAACCCTATCTGTTATAATGCATACTTTGCGATCTATACACCAATAATATGCAATATAATGCAAACTTTGTCAAGTTATTTTTTTCTTACTTATTTTTCTTTTTAATTTTCTCACTTATTCTGACTACATTCTTAGGGTCGCAGTCTTCGAACTTGCCGTCACGGATGATCTTTACCCCGTCGTCAATGCTTACCATGATCGGAGCGTATCCGTGAAAGTTCTTCACGCTGTTGATCACAAGTATATGACCATCCTCTATGCTGCACTTAACCTTCGTGCTGTCAAAATCAACAACATAAGCTATGCCTGTCCCCGCAGGATCGGCAAAATGATTATTCAAGTCTATCTCCTGACGGCCGAAATCTTCCTTAACTCTCTGGTCGGGTATAGGTGTCACTAGATGTGGAACAGGAGTTTCAACATCGCCTATCGTGATCTTTAACGAGTCTCTTACTGTAAACTCGCCGTCATATATCGAGATATACAAACTGTCCACACCGCTTTCGTTGGCTTTGCTTTCGATTATTAGCTGATCGTCATAGAACGAGATATATGTATCAATCTTATCCTGAGTCGTTCTAACACTGTAGCCCAGCCAGTCTTTATTCGGGTCTTTGTAATGATCTTTAAGATTTATATAAATAGTCTCGAAATTTGCATCGGTCTCAATGTCCGTGATCTCGGTTATGATCTCAGGAGATAGGTTACCGACTACTATCTTTATCTTATCAGTTACAGTTCTGCCGTTAACGGTCACTCCCATTACGGCTTCGACGCTTCCCCGTACATCTGTCTTGGGTGTCAGGTTTATACCGCTCCCGCTTACTGATGCATTCAGAGTTTCCGTATTACTCAGAGATACCGTATAAGTTTTTGTGCCGGTAAGTTCGCAGATGATCTTTTCATCTATGTTTATTGCCTGAGGATCAAAGTTCGTGGGCAGGAACATTGTCGCAATAGTGTCTTCCTCATCGATCTCGTATTCTATGAATTCAAAATCGTCAAAGTCGTTCGCAATGTTGATCGGTATCTGAACAACTGCCGGAACAGTACCCGTGCTGTCATCGGCTACTATCGTAAGGCTGCCGATCCCGTAAACATCAGGAAAGCTCTTAATCTTGAGCGCGCCGTTTATCAGCTCGGTATGAACAAGAGAAGCGTCCGCGCTCGCGCTGTAATATATCTTGTCTCCGTCATAATCTTTAAAATGGCTGTCGAGATGTATCGTCACCTCTTCAAAATCTTCAGTTATGCTTTCCACTTCAGTGATCGGAGTTTCGTAAACAGGCGGATTGAACGGCTTTACGGTCACTTTAAATTTCATTTCCGTATAATTCCTGCCGTTATGCTCATCGCCGCCGTCATCTTCTACTCTGACTGTTATGTTTGCAACTCCGTTCTTTGTGTCTTCCGGAAGATATTCCAACACTGCTGTTTCGCTGCCGACTTCATAAGGTGATTCAAGCCGCAAATTACCCGCAGGGATTAACGAACCGTTATCGCATGATAATATTATCGTGGTCACATTCTGCGGTAGAAATTTTGAATTCTTTGACCCGTCCGGGCTGAATGACACTTCCTTAAATGTGCTGTCTTCCTGAACTATGGCGGTAATCTTTAAACTTCCGTCTTCCATCTGCTCAACATTTTTTATACTGCTTATCTTGCCTAACAACGATGATTTGCTGCCCTGATCTTCCAAGTCCTCATTATCTCCTGAGACTGCACCTTCGCCGTTCGTTATGCCCGTCAGATTTATCTTCTGCCAGCCGCAATGCTGTTTAACTTCCTGATCAGCTACCTTGTCTATCGTAGGCGGAA
>DFZN01000020.1 GCA_002382735.1 bacterium UBP11_UBA4055 | reverse complement strand
GCAGAGATACGATAAAATGCAGAGTCATCGAAACAGCCTCTTCTCCTAGGATCGCAAGGATCGTTGTCGGGGGAATTGAAGAATCTGAAATCACAAATACAATAACCAAAATCCATATCACTTATATTGAGAAGCACAAAATGAATGTGGTTTTTCAGAAGGAGACGGATATTTATACATTCAGATATAAAAAAGACACTTCAAACGGAAAAATATTCGATACTGACACCGATGTTGAAAAGACCGTTAAAAGAATGGTGGCCTTCAGAAAACACTAATTTTTCTTTCTGACTATGATCGCGAATAATACAAGCGCCGTTACTGCGGTCATTACCCATGCGAAAGATATGTTCGATGTCAGAAAACTGTCCTCAGTGATTTTTCCGTCTTTTATTAAAAACATCAGTATAACGGAAAAAGCGTTGTTGGCAAAGTGCATGATCACTGCCGGAAATACCGATCCCGAGCTGACGGTAAGAAGACCGAGAACAACACCCAGAACACCCGTCTCGAAAACTGTGAAAATGTTCATGTGCATCAGACCGAACATTAGACCGGTGGTGAGTAAAAGTGATATTTTTGAAAACTTTTTCTCCATAATGCTAATAAAAACTCCCCTGAAAGCGAACTCTTCAAAAAATGCCGGAAGTACTGCTATCACGAATAGAGCGGCGCCGATGTTAAGGTCGCCGAGAGCGGTTCCCATAATATCGCTCTCTTTCATAATGTCGGGTATCGGAAAAACCTTAAGAAGCTGTTCTGATACAAGAGTTATCGGGTATCTTGAAGACAGACCCAGTATTAAAGCTGCGGGAATGTAGAACGGGTCGAATTTTTTCAGTTTGAGGATACCTGCGAAAGATTTTTGCGTGACTGATCTCATTATTACCGCAAATCCTCCGAGTATGAATACCTGCGACAATATCAGTCCCGAAACGATGTTTCTGCCCTGAAGGTATCCGCCAATGAGCATGTAAGAAACCACAAGAAGGGCGAAAACAGTAAATACGGCTCCTTTTGAAAAACCCTTTTTTACTATATCGAGGTCGGTATTTTTCTCAAGAATGTCTTCGCCGCTTAAGTAGCCCGACGAACTTTTGATGAATAAAAATGAATAAAGCAGGTTCAGGACGGTGACAAAGACGGACGGGAAGATCACCGGATAGCCTCTCAGTATCTCTTTCATAATTCCTGCTGAATTGACTACAGGTATCAGAAAAAATCCCTTCGTTATCGAAACTCCTTCAAAAGTCCCCATGAGCGCAGTCAGCAGATAAAAAAGCATCACGGGCAGAAAGAGCAGCTGGCCTGACGATGAGGATTTTAGCCTGCACGAGAGAAATACCGAAACTGATGAGATCATGAGGGACAGAGACAGAAGTACCGGAATCAGACAGCCTGCCTGGAATGCGCCAAGACTGATATCAAAGCTCAGGTTCGCCGTGAATTTTCCGTAGAGCCAGAATGAGATCAGTTCCAGAACAGACATTATTATTCCTGCAAGCATCACTATTGCCATTTTTCCATATATTATATCCCTTCTTTTTATTCCTGAAGAAAGAAGAGATTCCAGGGTGTTGTTGTCCTTTTCGCCCAAAATGACATAATTCGATATGAAAAATGTACCTATAACAAGAACTATGATTATCGTGACCGGCAGTATCCCTGCGTTTTTCGTCCTGCTCATTTCGTCGGGAGAAGCAATATTTTTGATCTCGGGAACTGAGTTCTTATAATAGTCTTTTATCCCTATCTCGCTGTATCTTTCGTCCGACATATCTTTTCTGATATTTCTGAGTTTTCTTATTACCGAGACCGCCTGAAAATTCTGCTTGTCCTTTTTGGACGAATAGTTTACTACCACTGTTCCTGTTTTTACAGAATCGGAAAAATCTGAGGATATCACCGCGGGATATATTTCGAGAAGGGAATCGACCGGAGAGCCTGCGGGAGTATAAACTACCGAAAAAATGCTGTCACCGTCAAAGCGTGTCAGTATATCTTTCAGGAATGGTTCATCGTATGAGACAAATTCAGTATGTCCGCTGAAGATATCCCCGATCCTTTCATTTATCACCTTATTCAGAAGCCCGTTTATAAGAGGCATGATAACTAAAGGTAGAATAAATACGAGGATTATGGTTTTTTTGTCCCGTAAAAGCTGCTTGATCTCGTATTTCAGGATCTTTCTCATTTCAACAATGCTCCGGATTAAGTGATGAATTATAATTTTTTAATTCCTAAATATCAATTATTTTCTTAAATTACATGGCTTTTAAAAAAAGGATGTGGAAATTGGAAGCATCAAAACCGGGCGACGGGGGCCTCTTCATATTTCTTCCCGACAGCATTTCCTCAAGGATCTACGCATGGCAGAGTCAGTTCAAGGAATACATCAGAATGCCGAAGCCTCATCTCACACTTATGTATCCTCCATATATTTCAAGAGATGTCTGGAATATTCATAGGCCTGAAATCGCGAGACGGACAAAACTTACTGCTCCGTTCGAGGTTGAATTTACAAAGACCGGTTTCTTTAAAGATCCGTTCTTTTTATACATTGCCCCGTCTGATACAGAAGAACTAGACACACTGAATTCTCAGCTTTCGGGAGTGTGTCCCGAAAACATCCAGGGTCTGAACCTTGAGCCTTTCATTCCCCATGCCTCGATAGGTACTTTTGCAACCGAAGAATCGACTTTATATGCTCAAAAACAGCTTGAAACTTTCATGAAGAAGACCGATCTGAAATTTACTGTTAAAGAAGTGTTTTATACGGTTCTTGACGACGATTTCAGGTGGAAGGTCCACGACATAATATCTCTCGGAAGGAAGAAATGATAGTTCTCGGCATCGAATCATCCTGCGACGACACATCTGTCTCCGTACTCGAGGACGGGAAGATACTTTCCGTCGCCACGAACACGCAGCTGGAGCACATCAGCTTCGGCGGGGTGATCCCCGAGATCGCATCGAGGGCGCACCTGAGCTTTTTTCCGGCAGTGCTCCAAAAAGCACTGGCGGACTCCGGCAGGACGCCCGGGGAAATTGACGCCATCGGAGTTACTTACGGCCCCGGACTTGTCGGGTGCCTGCTCGTGGGCGTCAATTTTGCGAAAGGCTTAGCCTTCTCGCTGTCCAGACCGCTTGTGCCCGTCAATCACATAGAAGCTCATATCACCGCGAACTACATAGAACATCCTGATATAGATTTCCCGTTCATAGTCCTTGTTGTGTCGGGCGGGCACACGGAGCTTGTCCATGTTCCCGAATACGGCGTGTATGAGCTTATCGGGAAAACGCGCGACGATGCGGCGGGCGAATGTATAGACAAGGTCTCCAAGATGCTCGGTCTGGGCTTCCCGGGCGGCAGGATAATTGACGAGCTGTCCGCCAGAGGCGACAAGAATTTTGTCGCCTTCCCCAGAGGAATGAAGAACAGCCTCGACTTTAGTTTCAGCGGACTTAAGACGGCTGTTAAATACTATCTGGAAAAACAGGAGCCGGAGTTCATTAAAGAAAATATCGCGAACATCGCGGCTTCATTCCTCGATTCTGTCACGGATTCACTTACGGAAAAACTTTTCAGAGCTGTAAAAAAATATAAAGTAAATACTGTTCTTCTTGCGGGTGGTGTATCCGCAAATTCGGTACTGAGAAAAAAAGTCGCGGATTTTGCCGGGAAGAAAAAGATCAAATTCTATTATCCCTCCCCAAAATACTGCACTGACAACGCCGCGATGGTCGCCATGACAGCGTACAGAAAGATAATGAGATCCGGTTCGTCAGAATGGAACTCAGGAAGCGACATTGACGCTGTGCCTTTTTTGAAACTCTCCGAAAAATTTTAAAAAATCATTTCGTTTTTTTTTAAATAATTTGTATATTGTCTATTGGCAGGAAAAGTAATCCTCCCCCTATTATTGAACTGCCATGCAAAAGCGCCGAAGGCGCTTTTTGCATTTGACAATACGGCGCCTAATAACTATATTGCATAAAAAAATGGAGCTTAGTAAATTGGACAGGGATGAACTTTTAAAAAATATCGCCGAACTAAAGAGAAAGAAAAATGCTGTAATACTCGCGCATTCATATCAGGATGAGGATGTAAGGCTGGCTGCTGATTTTGTCGGCGATTCTCTTGAGCTTTCAAAGAAAGCCGCCGGAACGGACGCGGACATCATCGTTTTCTGCGGGGTCGATTTCATGGCGGAAAGCGCAAAGATCCTCTCTCCGGATAAAAAAGTACTGCTGCCCTCAAGAGAAGCCGCCTGTCCCATGGCCGGAATGGCAGATGCAGAAGGTTTAAGAGAACTTAAAAAGAAACATCCTGGCGCTGTTGTGATAACTTATATAAATTCTCCCGCTGAGGTGAAAGCGGAAAGCGACTGCATCTGCACTTCATCGAATGCCGTTAAGATCGTGGAACATTATAAAAACAAAAAGATCATTTTTGCCCCGGACAAGAACCTTGGAGCCTATTGTCAGGCATTGACCGGTGCCGACATGGTGATCTGGAACGGCTGGTGCTATGTTCATGACGAATTCAGCTTAGGGGATATTTATATCGCAAAACATGAGCACCCGAACTGTATATTGCTGGTCCACCCCGAAGCTCCGGCGGATGTTCTCGAACAGGCCGATTTTATCGGATCGACGACTCAGATCATAAAATTCGTGGAAGAGAATATTGAAGAAATGAACGAGAGTGCCGGAGTAATAATAGGTACGGAAGTCGAGATAGCAAAAATGCTTCAGTTAAGGTTTCCGCACAAAAGGATATACCCCTTAGCCGACCATGCCGTCTGCCTCCAGATGAAAAAAACGACCCTCGAGAATCTTTATAATTCACTTCTTAACGAGGAGTTTGAGATAAATGTGCCCGAAGATGTCAGAATTAAGGCTGCAGCGGCTCTGAATAAAATGCTTGAATTAAGTTAACAGGTCTGAATTTATGATCGAAATGAATGAAGAGAATCCAAAAAAAAGAGACATTGACCATATCGTCAATATCCTTAGGAACGGAGGGGTCATAATCTACCCTACCGATACCGGTTATGCGTTCGGATGCGACCTTTTCAACAAAAAGGGGTTCGATAAACTTGTTATGATAAAGAAAGTGGAAAAAAGGAAGACCTTCTCTTTCGTCTGCAGCAGCTTCAGCCAGATAAGCGATTATGCGGAATGCTCAAAAGAATCTTACAGGATAATGAAAGAACTTCTTCCCGGACCTTATACTTTTATTATGAAAGCTCTCAATTCCGTCTCAAAGACAGTTTCGGGAGAGAAAAAAAAGGTCGGTATCAGAATTCCTGAGAACAATATAGACTTTTCGTTAGTTGAAGGATTGGGAAACCCTCTAATAAGTTCGAGTCTCAATAAGTATTCAGATATCTTAGAGGGTAAAGGTCAAATGCTTTCCGATCCTGTAGATATAGAAAGAAATTACGGTAAACTCGTTGACGAGATAATAGCCTGCGGAGTGATAATGCCCGAATTCTCAACTGTGATCGACCTCAGCGGCGACGAGATAGAAATAATAAGGCAGGGCAAAGGCTCGACAGAAATGTTCTCAATGGAGTGATATGATAAAAAAGACCGCTCTAATACTATTCATACTGACCTGTTCCCTTTTCGGAAGCGGAAAATACGCAGGCGAATTTATCAGCGGAGGCGTGGATGCGAGAAGCCTTTCGCTGGGAAATATCGTTCTTACATCTTTCTCTAATCCTTCGGCAGTGTATTTTAATCCCGCTTTTTTACCCGAATACGGCGGCAGCGGAGTGATCGTATCGCACAGCGAACGGTTCGAGGGGATAGTACAGCAGGAATTCGCGGCATACAATACATTATATAACGGGCTTGATGTGGGCGCGGCTCTTATATGGATAAATGTTGACGGAATAACTCTGACAAAACTTGAGAACGAAAATGAGCCTGTCGGACCTGAAAACAGGATACTTCCATACGATACGGTCTCCGACAATGAACTTGCCCTGTTCTTAAGCTTCGGAAAAAAATTCAATGACAGGATGAACTGGGGCGCGGGAACCAAACTTCTTTTTAAAACTTTCGAAAAAGAATCTGCTTCCGGGATAGGATTTGATGTTTCGGGACTGTATAAAGCTCCCTACAACATTACTCTCGGATTAAAACTTCAGGATATTACTACTTCAGCTCTTTTCTGGAGCACCGGCGAAAGCGAGTTCGTCAGCCCATCGGCTTTATTCGGCGCAGAATACAACAACAGACTTGAATATTTCCTGGCCGATTACAAAGTTCTGGGCGGAGTGAAGATAAGAACAGAAAATTATTCTGAATATTCTTTTGCTTCAGCAGGTTTTGCCGATGCAGTGTTTTCTGCCGGGCTTGAACTGAAATTCAAAAATGTTTTTATAAGAGGCGGCTACAATACCGACGATACATGGTCTGCCGGAAGCGGTCTCAATTTTATGAACTTTGTTCTTGATTATGCCTTCAGACCTGATTTTGAGGATCTGGGCAGCACCCACAAAGCCAGCTTATCATATCTCTGGAAATAAATTATGGACAGAGGAAAAGTCATCAGAACGGAAGAGGGTTTCGCGTTCATTGAAATGGAGCTTAACGAATCATGTCATGCCTGCGCCAATAAAAGTGTATGTATGGCCGGTGACAAACCTGTAGAACTGAAGATCGGGGACAGTTCGGGACTGAAAGCGGGCGATATGGTAGAGATCGATCTTCCGCCTCAAACTAAGCTGACTGCAGGTTTTCTGCTGTTCATCTTCCCTCTTATATCACTTCTGATCTGTTATTATATAGCATACAGAATATGGGGCACCGAGGAAGCCGGCATCGCAGGAGCGCTTCTCGGTCTTGTTCTGGGCATTGCGGACCTTATGATCTTCAATAAGATCGCCGCAAAAAAACGCTATTTCAAACCCAGATCTGTCAGAAAACTGTGAAACATTATATTCAGATCATACGCCCGCTGAACCTTTTTATTACTGCCGTTGCATCTCTAGCTGCTTACTTTATAGTTGCCGGAGAGATCAACTATACAAACCTGATCCTTATAATACTTTCAACAGTGCTTACCGCGGGTGCCGGAAATATAATAAACGACATCATCGATATAGATATAGATTCAATTAACAAACCTGAAAGACCTCTGCCGTCAAGGAATATGAGGATATCTTCAGCTTATTACCTTTATGCCTTCCTTGTTGCTTCAGCGCTTACATCCGGATATTTTCTGGGCTATCACTCCTTTGCAGCCGTGATTCTCGTAAACTTCGTGCTTTTATTCTATACGATATTCCTTAAAAGACGCCCGTTCTGGGGAAATTTCGTGGTGGCGTTCACCGGCGGCTACCTTTTTTATTTCTGTTCGATCACTACCGGGAATTTTGACAAAATACTTCCCTTGGCTGTCTCCGCTTTTCTCTTCCACTTCATCAGAGAGATCATCAAAGACATTGCCGACATTAAGGGCGACAAACATCAGAGAGCCAACACAATGGCGATACATCTCGGCATCGGACGAACTGTCACGCTCGTAAAATTACTCCTGACGACTCTCGTCTTTTACCTTGTGTCACTGATGGCCGGCGGCGGGTACAATTCATATTTCGCGCTGATAATACTGGCTTTTGTTTTCCCTGTTATAATCTATATCGTCGGCTCACTGTTCAAAGAACCATCAAAAGTCAATTTCGAAAAACTCAGCATTATAATGAAGATCGACATGTTCTTCGGGATCGCCGCTTTTTATTTCGGTATGCTATAAATTTCCTTGACTTTTTCAACTTATTTTGTTTAATTAACAGAGGACGACTCTGGGGAGTGTTGTTGAAGTAAAATACTTTCAACATCTGGGGAGCAGAAATGAAACGCATTTTCTTGACTCTTGCCGCAGTGATATTTTTAACTTCATGCAGTATTCGTAAACAGGTTGCAGAGCCCGGTGTGTCCGAAAACGAGCTGCTCTATAACACATACCTGAAATATATCTCTTCAAATGATACTGTTCACGCAGAAAAGGTGAAAAACACGATACTGCAAAAGTACCCGCGGTCAAAAGAGACATTCGATCTTGCGTCGTCAGAATTTTATGAAAGGATGTATCCTGTCTGGTCTGACGATTCGGCTAAAGTAGAGATAGTTGCGGATATGTTGGAAAAATACCCTGAAACAACATGGCGGAGAACGCTTTATCAGTATTACATCAATTCCCTTAGCTCAATAAAAGACCGTGAAAATCTTGTAAAGTCCCTGACGGATTTTCAGCAAGAGTTCTCTGAAGACTATCTGCCTTATACAACTTCTTCAAGGTATTACTATATCGACTTGAAGGATACTCTGAAAGCCCTCGAATCGGCGATCATAGGTTATCTTCGGTCTGAGTCATATCAGAAAGCCGAACATTATCCCGTTATGGAATGGGAGCTTGAAAAAAGAAGCGCTAAAATATCCTCAGGATCGTATCTCGGAGAAATGCTTACAGATATAAAAAAGTTCGACCTCGCACAGCAGGTACTTTATGAAATAACCGACGATAACCTGTTAGGCGTTGATGATGAAACAACTCTCTGCAGACCTTACTACCTCCTTGGAAAACTTTATTCTAAAACAGGAGATAAGGAAAGATCTTTGAGCTACATCTCCAAAGCTCTCATCGCAGGAGACTCGAGGAATGTATGGAAATTATGCGATTCACTTTACAACGATGTATGCGCCCAAAAGAATTCCTCTGAGGTTTTAAATGACATCCGGAAGCGTACCGGTTTTAGTGAAGTGATTTTCAACGACCGCACGGCTGACTTCGGGCTTGGGGATATCAGTGCCTCAAGGATAGCATGGGGAGATTATGACGGTGACGGCTATCAGGACATGCTGATTGACGGAAGAAGGCTGTTTAAAAATGAAAGCGGGAGATCTTTCAGAGAAGTAACAT
>DFZN01000062.1 GCA_002382735.1 bacterium UBP11_UBA4055 | reverse complement strand
GGAGGATTAAATGGAGGATTAAATGAAACTCTAAAATCACTCTATGAATTCATTAAAAAGAATCCTGGAATTAAAACCAAAGATATTTCGATTGAGCTTAAAAGGCCTGTAAGTACTGTTGAAAAACAAATAGTTAAGCTTACTGAAGACAAATTGATTGAACGCAGAGGAAGCAGAAAAACGGGTGGTTATTGGATTATTGATAACGGAGTAAATAAATGACGGCAAAGAACAAGACAGAAATAATGATACTGGGGACCCTGCACGGACTACACAGGAACAACCCGGCCTATTCATTCGACGACATATTCAGGATAATAGACGAATACAAACCCGACGCGGCCGCAGTGGAGATAAGACCCGAAGACATAAGTCAGGACAGAGATTACCTTTCAAAATATTACCCTTATGAAATGATAGAGACCAAAGTCAGATACTCCGGAAAATTTCCCGTTTACGGCTTTGACTGGCTCGGTGACGCAATAAAAGGACATCCGATCCCGGAAGACTATTTCAAAAACCATCCCGTAAAGATCCACGAAAGGCAGCAGCTTGAAGGCTGGGGAGCGGGAGTAATACCGAAGCTGGCGAATGACCTGAAGAACGAACTTTCGGAAGTCAAAGGATTTTCTGTAAGAAACATTCAGATGATGATCCAATTTTATAAAGAATATTCAGAATATACATTAATTACGAAACCGCCCGTTTCGCAATTAGGAAATGGTGAAAAATCAATTTGGCAACCGTCCGTTGCCAAATTGGAAAACAAGGCTAAAACAAAAGGGAAACCACCCGTTACCCCATTACAAAAAACAATTACGCAACCGGCCGTTGCGCAATTGACATTCAAAGAAAAACAAGTCAGTCTTATACTTAATACAGGATGGACACAACATGCAATCCTGATCCAGAAAGTCAAAGACATACAAACAAGATACTGGTACATGCAGCAGTGCATCAACAACGGATGGAGCCGCGATACCCTCTCCGATATGATCAAGAGCAAACTCCACGAAAGACAGGGAAAGTCAGCCACAAATTTCGATCTCACACTAC
The DNA here is from genome assembly GCA_002382735.1 of bacterium UBP11_UBA4055. Classification (GTDB taxonomy): domain Bacteria; phylum UBA4055; class UBA4055; order UBA4055; family UBA4055; genus UBA4055. The sequence continues at coordinate 10,762 of DFZN01000062.1, read as the reverse complement.
CGCCGGCAGATTCTCAGCTTGCAAAAGAAATGCTGAAAGATCCGTATATATTCGATTTCGCGACCCTCACGACCGAATTTACAGAAAGAGAGCTCGAGAATGAACTCATCAAATACATAGAAAAATTCCTCGTGGAACTCGGCGCGGGATTTGCGTTCGTCGGCCGTCAATACAAACTCACCGTCAGCGATAAAGACTTCTACATAGACCTGCTCTTCTATCACCTCAAAATGCGGTCATTCGTCGTCATAGAACTCAAAAGAGGCGATTTCATACCCGAATACGCAGGCAAAATGAACTTCTACTGCTCAGCCGTGGACGACATCCTCAGGCACAAGGATGACAATCCCACAATAGGCCTCATACTCTGCCAGGGAAAAGACAGACTTTTCGCCGAATACTCCCTGAAAGACATAAACAAGCCCATCGGAATATCCGAATACGAACTCACGCGCATACTTCCCGATAACCTCAAAAGCAGCCTGCCGAGCATCGAAGAGATCGAATATCAGATAGAAAGAAAGATCACCATGGTCAGAGAAGAAATGGCAAAGTACGGGAAAAATTAATATGGCAACGAGAGGCAGATGAGAGTATATTTAGAGAATATTTAGTTCGGAAGTGAAAAAAATATCGAAGGACATTATTTGGCGGAGAGACGGTGTTATATTACAAATCAGTAAAAACTTGAAGGAAAAGTAATGAGCGAAAAGATAAACGAGAAAAATATGGTTTGTGAACCTCAGGCAGAATGGGGTGGTAGCTGGACTGAAAGAAAACTCGAAGCTTTCGGCAAATATGTCTCGGCCTATTTAACAATAATGAGAAAACATCCATATCTAAAAACTATTTATTTTGACGGATTTGCTGGTTGCGGCGACAGAAAAAGCGGTACTGATACAGAGCTGTACCATGAGTTATTAATAACGGACGAAGAAGAGAGATTATATCAGGGAGCAGCTGAAAGAGTTCTTGATTTAAAAAACGAACTGTCATTTGACTACCATTACTTCATTGACACCGATAAGGAAGCGTTAGACAAGTTGGAATCAAAATTATATAAATATCAGTGCGGTAAGAATCCTTTTCAATTTCGACAGGGTGATTGTAATGAGCATATCGCAACTTTAGCAAAAGCAATGAGAGATCCGTCTAAGAAATTAGCTTCTCTGGTTCTGATTGACCCATTCGGCATGCATATAAACTGGAAATCAATTGAGGAATTGAAGGACACAAGGACTGATATATGGATACTGATCCCGACAGGAGTAATTGTGAACAGACTGCTTGACAGAAAGGGTGAGTTAAAGAACTTCCAGATACTTGAATCTTTTTTCGGACTTAGCAAAGATGAAATCAAAGATATGTTTTATAAAACGGAATTAAAGGAAACTTTATTCGGAGCAGAAGAGGTTGTTCAAAAAGTCAATAAACCGATAGAGAAGATCGCGGAATTTTATACTCAAAGATTGAAAACTATTTGGAAATTTGTAACGGAGAAACCTTTAAGGTTGGAAAACACTAGAGGAGTTCCTATATTTCACTTTGTATTTGCTTCAAATAATCCGACAGGGGTAAAAATAGCTTCACAAATAATAGATAAGGCACATTAAATGGCAACAACTAAGATAGAATGGACAGAATCAACATGGAATCCGATCACCGGATGCACAAAATTATCCGCAGGCTGCAAATTCTGCTATGCCGAAGTAATGGCGAGAAGGCTCAAAGCGATGGGACAGCCGAAATACAAAGACGGTTTCAAGCTTACACTCCATCCCGACACGCTGACAGAACCTTACACTTGGAAGAAACCGAGAATGATATTCGTAAATTCAATGAGCGATCTATTCCATAAAGATGTTCCGATAGATTACATACAAAAAATATTCAAAGTCATCAAAGACAATCCTCAGCATACATTTCAGGTACTCACAAAAAGAGCCGACATATTAAGATACTACGACAGCGAAGGCTGGCTTGACTGGCCGCATAACCTGTGGATGGGCGTGACAGTGGAAGATTCAACCGTAACATCAAGAATTGACTGCCTGAGAAAAACAAAAGCAAGAGTAAAATTCCTATCCTGCGAACCTCTCCTTAGCCCATTACCCGAACTCAACCTCGAAGCTATAGACTGGGTCATCGTAGGCGGAGAAAGCGGAAGGACACCGCGCCCGATAAAAGAAGAATGGATAATCGAAATAAAAGAACAGTGCGAAAAAGCCGGAACCGCCTTCTACTTTAAACAATGGGGCGGCACCAACAAAAAGGAGGCAGGCAGACTGTTACAAGGTAAAAGGTACGATCAGATGCCTGAAATGGTTACGCAGGAAGAATTGATATGAACTGCATTTTAGGAATGAACTACGCAAATGAGCCGATAACAACCGGAGTCTGGAGAAAAGTTGGGTGAAAAGTTGGGTGAAAAGTTGGGTGAAACTGTGGGCAAGTCAACACCGAAGTCAACACCGAAGAAGTTGGAGAGAACATGAATCAAAAGTACAAGTCAGAGCACAAGTCACCCATCAAGTCGAGGCTGGAAAAAGGCCCAGTCAGAGGCCCATTCAAGGGCCCAGTCAAAATGTTTGACGGCACATTAAATTTGGATAGCTACAAATAACGGAGAAGTTCATGCTTATAGACAATAAAAACAACAATATGAAAGTGCACGAATGGCTTGCAAAATATAACGAAGAAGGCACACTTGACATAGTTACGGGATATTTTACCGTCGGTGCTCTTGCTTATTTATCGCAGATAACAAATGAAAAGATAATTAAATACAGATTTATTCTCGGCGAGATCGTGAGTCAGGATACAGGGAAGTTAAGAGCCCTTGACCTGTTAAATGAAAATATCGGAATTGGAACCGCCCTTAAATTGAAATCACTATCTAAAGAAGCTGTCGAGTTCTTGAAACTTGATAAAATAGAAGCAAAAACACTTGAGCCGAATTTCTGCCATGCTAAATTATATCTGAAAACAGCTGAAGAAGATGACAGAGACAATTATTATATCAGCGGAAGCTCGAATCTTACAGAAGCCGGGATCGGAATGAAGGCCACAAGCAATGTTGAGCTTAATCTTGCCGAGTGCAGCAACAACGCGCAGTTCAAAGAACTGAAAGAATGGTTTAATCAGCTTTGGCTTAAACCTCAGGCTCATTACGAGAAAACTCTTAACGAGAACGGGAAAATAAAAAAAGTACCTTTCAAGCAATACCTGATTGATGAAATTTCTAAACTATTCGATGTTTACACGCCTGAACAGATATATTTTAAGATTCTGTTCGAGCTATTCAGAGAGGACGAAGAGGACGACGATTTTAAGAAAAATTACGGGAAACTTGAGAACACTGCGATTTTCAGGAGATTATATCCCTTCCAACAGACAGGCGTGAACAGCCTTATTAAAATGCTCGATAAATTTGACGGTGCTATTCTTGCTGATGCTGTGGGTCTAGGCAAGACTTGGACTGCGCTCGCAGTAATGAAATATTATCAGATGAAAGGAACAGAAATCATACTGCTCTGTCCTAAGAAACTTGAGCTTAACTGGAGCCAGTATCTAAAGAGGAAAGATTCCATCTTCGAAGAAGATACTTTCGATTATGTAATAAGATTTCACACCGATCTTAGAGACGGAGGAATGGATAAAACCAATGCTAATCTTGACTTTTTTACGAATGACAGGCCAAAACTGTTCGTGATAGATGAAAGTCACAATCTCAGGAATGATAAATCGAGCAGATATAATTTCTTTCTTGAGAACATACTGCAAAGATCAAAAGGCGACGACAAAGTGCTTCTCCTTTCTGCGACTCCGATCAACAATTCATTCAGGGATATCAGGAATCAGTTCAAGCTTATGGTAAAGGGAGAGAATGACGGTTTTAAAGAAAAACTTGATATAGGTAATCTTGAAGCAACATTCAAGGATGCACAGGCTCATTTTAACAAGTGGAGCAGGGAAGAGGCGGCAACTCTCGCAGATTTTCATAAGCTGATCAAAGACAGCAATTTCTTTAAACTGACCGACAACCTGCTTTTAGCCAGGACAAGAAGGAAAATAAAAGCCGCTTATTCATCAACTATATTTTTCCCTAAGCATAAAAAGCCGATAAATATATTTAAAACACCTTTAAAATTCGGAGATGTTGAAAGTTTTGCAGAGCTTTTGGACAATCTTAAACTTAAGTTATCGGCATATCAGCCAAGTTTTTATACCGAATCATTAGAAGAGAAGAAAAGAAAGACAAAAGAGAAGAAGGAAAAGAAGAAAAAGGGTATCAAGCAGGATCAGGCCGATATTCTGACCGATAATGTACAGCGTGAATTCTTTCTTGTCAAAATGATGCTGATACTTTTATTCAAAAGGCTTGAATCTTCGTGGTACGCATTTAAAATGACAGTAAAAAAGATCTATGATCATCATGAGAAAGCTCTTAACAATATAGCTGAATATAAGAAAGCTAAAAAAGATAATCAGATTGACTTCGATGACGATACGATTCAGGAAATTGAAGATGATGATGAGACCGGAGAACTGGATTTTTTCACTTTCGGGAAAAAGAGTCCTGTCAAATTAAGCGATATTGACAAAGCCGGTATGCTTGAACTTTTCAAAAGGGACATAAAGAGCGACAAGAAAGATCTTAAATACATTCTTGATAATGTTGAACAATTCGCAAAAATAATCGAGGCTGAAAAAACAAAGGACACTGCCGATCCGAAGCTCGAAGCTCTTTTGGAGATAGTTTACGAGAAGAAGAAAGCCGAAAATAAAAAGATAGTGATATTTTCAGCCTACAAAGATACCTGCAAATACATAAGCGAGCAGCTCGGAAAGAGAGATATTAATAATTTCGCAATGGTTTCCGGTGATTCAGTTACCGACTGGCGCGGGAAATCATTTAAAAGCCACGAAATAATCCTTCAGCGGTTCGCGCCATATACAAAACTATTCAAAGAAAAAAACTGGCGCAATTTTGAGCCTACCTCAAATAAATTGTCCGATAAAGAAATTTACAAAGAATGGATAAAATGGGCAAAAGAAAACGAACCCGAGACTTATTTGAAATTAAGCGACAATATTGACATTCTGCTTGCGACTGACATCTTAAGCGAAGGACAGAACCTTCAGGATTCGGATATGGTGATAAACTACGATATACACTGGAATCCAGTCAGAGCAATTCAGAGAGTAGGCCGTATAGACAGAATTGGCTCTCCGAACGAAGTAATTCAGAGCATAAATTTCTGGCCGGCAAAAGATATTGACGAATATATCTATCTTAAAGAGCGTGTTGAGAGAAGAATGGCCATCATGAAACTTGCAGGCTCGGAAGTAATAGAGAGCTTTACCGATAATTTCGAGATCATTTCTCAGGATGAAAAGCTTGAAGAAAGACAGAATGCTGTTCTCATGAAACAGATGCTCGACACAACCGAAGATGTGGAAAGTAAGAAAAATCTTGATTTCAGCGACCTGACTTTTGAAACTCACAGACAGCTTTTAAAAGAAATGCTGATGCAGAAGGCAAAAGAATATCAGACCATGCCTAAAGGAGTATTCTCCGGGCTCAAGATCGAACGCGACAGGGAAATGAAAGACGGAATAATTGCGCTTCTCGGATATCCTGCGCAGAAAAAACACGACCAGATGCACAATTACAAAAGCAAAGAACTGATCTATATTGACCTTGACGGTGAGCAGCTTTCCAATAATCAGAAAGTCATTCTCGATTCACTCTACAGGCATTATAAAGAACTGCGCTTTGTTGAAAACAAGATAGATTCAGGCGATCCCGAATCCTTAGGAGCATTATCGGAAGCTTTGAACAAATGGATACAAAATCAGGCGAGAAGAGTAATTACCCTTGATGACGGCACCAAAAAGGAAGTAATAGGCGATGCAGGATTGAATCTGTTAGAAAAGCTCAAAGCAGGCAAAAAAGACGCAGTAGAGCTGATCAAGAAAGAAGGAAAAATATCCGACAGGTACAATTTCGATAATTTCGATCTGATAACATGGTTGATCATAACTACATAAGAGGTTTAGTAAAATGACAGATTTGGATATTTTTAAAACGAAAGATTTCCTGAGCGCATTAAAAGAATTATTTACAGGATTAAACATCCCCGTCAATTACATTGATGACAAACCCGCATTACCCGGAGATGTCTTAGGCCCGAACTACAAGCCAGCAAACGATTCTCATAAGCTCATAAATGATATTTACATACTCGGTATGGTTGACGATGCCGCATTCAAAGGCGAAAAAAGCGTCGAGCTTTCCTATATAAAAAACGATTACGAAGGAATATTAATTTTCGGTGTAACGCTCAAGAGCCGAGTTCACGGTTTATTACCTGCAAGAGGCCAGCTTGCTGAGATCACACGAGCTTTCAACAGAGAGTTCAAACATCTGCCTGTCGTTGTTGTTTATAGATACGATTCTTATATCACAATAGCCAATGCCGAAAGAATGAAATACGATCAGAAATGGCGCGAAGGGGAGAAGATCGGCAAGGTTATTTTAATTAAAGATATAAATGTTGAAAAAACTCACAGAGCGCACATAGATATCTTAGATGATCTTAAGGTCAAAGCAAAAGTTAATGATTTTAAATCTTTAAATGAACACTGGCTTAAAGTCCTTAATAGTTCCGAGCTTAACAAAAAATTCTATCAGGAATTGTCGAACTGGTATTTCTGGGCTCTCGATAATGTCAGCTTTCCGGATGATATCGAGAAGAATAAGGATGTCAGGAACGCAACGAATCTTATCAGGCTTATTACGAGGGTAATATTTATATGGTTCATCAAAGAAAAGAATCTTGTGCCCGAAAGCCTTTTCGATGAGGAATATGTTTCAAAGATACTAAAAGAATACAAAAATGATAAATCATCCGTTTATTATCAGGCTATTCTACAGAACCTGTTCTTCGGTACATTGAACCAGAAAATGAATGAAAGAAAATTCGCACAGAACGGCGATATTGCGGTCAATAAAAAGGAATACGGCATAAAGAACCTTTACAGGTATCAGGAGATGTTTAATATACCTGAAAAAGATGTTGTTAAGCTTTTTGAAGATATACCTTTCCTTAACGGCGGACTTTTCGACTGTCTCGATAAAATGGACTGTGACGGAGTTACTCTTTACATGGATGGATTTTCAAGAAATACAAGGAAGAGAGCGCAGGTGCAGGATTTTCTGTTTTTCAGCGGTGAGACTGAATATGACCTGAATAAGATTTACGACACAAAGAACAAGAATTACTCAGTAAGAGGTTTAATTAATATCCTAAACAGCTATAAATTCACAATAGCAGAAAACACTCCGATTGAGGAAGAGGTCGCGCTTGATCCCGAACTTTTGGGAAAAGTATTTGAAAACCTGCTCGCAAGCTACAATCCCGAAACTCAGACCACAGCGAGAAAGCAGACAGGCTCATTCTATACTCCGAGAGAGATCGTCAATTACATGGTTGACGAAAGCCTGAAAGAATATCTTAAACAGAACCTGAAAGATAAACTCAGCATTGAAAATGACGAAGCCGAACTTGGCCTTGATATAATTTTCAATTATGTAGAAAAAGACCATCCATACACAGACAAAGAAAGAAAAGTACTCATCAATGCCATAGACAACTGCAAAATACTCGACCCAGCCTGCGGATCAGGAGCTTTCCCGATGGGAGTACTCCACAAACTCGTTTACATACTCAATAAGCTCGACCCGGGGAACGAACTCTGGAAAGACAGGCAGATAGAAAAGATCAATGTGGATGATCCCAATCTAAAAGAAAAAATGGTCGCAGATGTAAACGAAGCGTTCATGAACAACGAACTCGACTTCGGTCGTAAATTATACCTGATCGAAAACTGCATCTATGGAGTAGATATACAGCCTATCGCCATCCAAATATCAAAACTAAGATTCTTCATCTCACTCATCGTAGATCAGAAAGTAGATAAAACAAAAGAAAATCTCGGAATAAGATCACTCCCGAACCTCGAAACAAAATTCGTAGCCGCGAACACACTCATCGGACTCGACAAACCGCAGCAGCAATTATTGCACAATCCTGAAATAGATGACCTTGAAGTTGAAATAAAAAAGAATAGGCATAATTATTTCGGTGCCAATACAAGAAAACAAAAGCTCGACTGCCAGAAAAAAGACAAAGAACTCAGAGAGAAAATTTCAAAACTCCTCGAAGAAGAAGGCTGGTCGCACAAAACAGCCGAACAAATCGTACAGTTCGACCCATACGATCAGAACACATCAAGCCCTTTCTTCGATCCCGAATGGATGTTCGGAATCAAAGACGGATTCGATGTTGTAATCGGAAATCCGCCTTGGGGTCAGAAATCAGTAAAATTTACTAAAGAAGAACTTGTGTATCTAAAAGCACAGTACCCATCAACAAAATCAGGGATCATGGATATATGTAGACCTTTTATTGATATTGGAATTGCTTTGTTAAAAAATAGTGGGTTATTTTCATATATCTTGCCGGATATAATTCTCCTGAAGAGCTACGACAGTACGAGAAAGTACATTATTGATAATTTATGTTTGTTGAGAATTGATCATTGGGGTATGGCTTTCGATAATGTCAATTTAGAGAGTTGTACGATTATTGGCATAAAAAACAGGGAAGAACATAATAACACGGTTACATGTGAAATTCACAATAAGAAAAACGAGATTAATAAGATAATACAAGATTCATTTTATGAAAATACCGGTTACAAATTTAATTTGTCATTATCTGATGAGAAGAATAGAATATTGGATAAACTAAAACTCGCGAAGAAATTTAGTGACTTGTTTGAATGCCACGAAGGTATCCATTCCGGTAATATCAGAGAGAAGTTGTTTATTGACACCCGTCTTAATAAAAATTGCCACAAGTTGATCGTAGGTAGAGAAGAAGTATCATCCTATCGCTTGCTTTGGAGTGGAAAGTGGGTGAATTATGATAAAAACATAATAAATAAATTAAACAGAGAGTATGCTGGACTAGGTAAAATGGAGTATTTTACACAACCTAAATTAGTTGTAAGAAGGACAGGTGACTTTATCTTGTCTGCATTAGATGAGGATGGTTTTTTCTTCAGCAATAATGTGTTTGTATGTATTCCAAAAAAAGACACAAATGTAAGTTTGAGATATATTCTTGGAATATTAAATAGTAGTATTAGTACTTGGTATTATAGAACTGTTCAGCCACGAGCGGGTAAGTTATTTGCAGAACTGAAATTAAATGTTTTAAATGAAATACCTATTGCATTAACAACACCTGACATAGAGGTAAAAGTTGCTAATATAGTAACAAGGTTAATTGAATTGAAAGCAAAAAATAATTCTGACAGTGAACATATTGAAAATGAATTAGATAATACTATTTTAAAAATCTATGGGCTGTCAAAACAAGAAAGAGAATTGATTATGAAAACAAAAAATGGTTAAGAGGTGATTAACATGAAAAAGGTAACATTGATAAATCAGCTAGCCGGCAAAGATAATCTAGGTGACATGTTAAATAAAACACTGAAAGATGATTCATTTTCTGAACTATGTATCTTGGTAGCATATACAAGCTGGGAAGGAATTGTTCTGATTCACAAAGAATTGGAGCGTTTTTATGATAGCAAAAAGAAAGTGTCAATAATCTTAGGTGTTTCAGATAGCCTATTCGAGTATGATGTATTAAGATATCTTATTGAGAGATATCCGAAAGCTGACATAAGAGTTTTTTCTGCAGCCAATGTCAATTATGAATTTCATCCAAAATGCTATTTATTCAAAGGAATGAAAAAATCAAAATTTATAGTTGGATCGAACAATCTTACATTAGGTGGTTTATATTCAAACAGTGAATGTAGTTTAATTATTGAATATGATAAAAACAAAGAAAAAAAGTTTGATAAGGAAGTAACTTCTCTATTTCAAACATATTCGGCACCACACAAGCCTTTTTCAAGAGAGAATCTTAAAAAAATTGATCAAAAATTTTTATCATATTATCGTAAATTAAGTGATTCAAAGGCGAAGATTAAAAAGAGACAAACAAAGACACTAAAAGAAAGTGTTTTTCCCGAGATTGAGATAATTTTGCATAGAAAAGAGCGTATTGAGAAAACTAAAACCAAATCAAGAACGAAGACAAAAAAAGCGATTCTAACATTATTGCTTGAAGTAAAAAAAGAAACAGGTGTTGGAGGAACTCAGGTCCAAATTCCCGCGGAAGTTGTTCGGAATTTTTTTAAAGTATCTAATACTGGGCACCAAACGATAGAAGTCCGTGTTGATCAGAAGACATTAAGGCCAGCAGTCCTATGTCACTTTAAAAACAATACTCACAGAATAACTTTTCCTGAGATATTTGAATTAGATAGGCCTTTGATACTCAAAATGGAAAAGATTGAAGCGAGATTGTATGATGTGAGTATTCTTTCTAAGGAAAAATATAAAGAGAATATTCGTATATGTGATGATGGGAGCAGATCTGGGGCAAAGAAATGGAAGATAATTTAAAGGAAGAGAATGAACAGAAACGCATCAGCTTCAAATTTTGGGTGGCATTTTCAAATTAATGCTGCAATAGTACTTATGTTAGAAAATATTGAGTTTGCTGATGCGGTAAGAGTTGAAGGAGCTACTCAAGATATCGAGTTATATGTAGTGTACTGTTTAAAATAAAATAGTCATTATTTTTCTTTCATTATTTTCATCTTATTGTTA
>DFZN01000038.1:2078-27909 GCA_002382735.1 bacterium UBP11_UBA4055 | reverse complement strand
TTTCAATCCTAAAATTACTCATAACCGCCCCCTATATTTTATTATACATATTCTTCATATAATGAAATATACGAAAGTTATAAGCATTATGCAAGGTGTTTCTTCACGGATTTAGGTTTAACTAAATTTCTTCTTCAGCGATCTCTTTATGAATATCATTGACAGCCATGAGAGCAGCTGATCCGTACCATTCTTTGAGTTCCATCACAAGGCTGCCGTATATGATCGCGGGATCGGTGTTGGTGAGTTCTTGTGCCTCTTCTATTGAGCTTACATTGAAGATGTATATTCCTCTCAATTCTCCGTTATCGAGGAAAGGTCCTGCTAAAACAAGCTTTCGTGCTTCAGCCATTCTGCCGATGTTCTCAAGGTGTAATCTCTGGAGTTCTTCGGATTTTTGAGGATCGGAAGGTCTGTTCGGACCCCTCTTAAGGAATGCCATCACATACTTTCTCATTCCGTATTTGTCAGCGCCGTATTTTAAAGCTTTTTCTTTATCGAATTCAGTCATTAGATCTCCTTTTATTAGAGGCTCATTCTCAATATCTCAAGCACATTGTCCTTTCCCAGTTTTGCGAAGCTGCCGAGATCTCCGAAAGCGACGGCTTTTTCGGCCATTTCATCCAGCCTTGAGTCATCGATATTGAATTCCGAAAGGGTAGAGGGCATATTGAGGCTTTTGAAAAAGTCGGAAGTTCTCTGTATCGTTTCCATGGCCAGTTCGAAATCATTACCGCTTTCAGGATCTATGTTCCAGACATTCTTGGAGAATTCGAGGAATTTGGGAAGTGTGTCGTCATTAAGGACGAACTTCATCCAGCTTGGGAAGAGGACTGCCAGACCGGCGCCGTGACTGATGTCGTAAATCGCGCTGACTTCGTGTTCGATCATGTGCGTAGCCCAGTCTGTCACCTTGCCGTATGTCAGGATCTGGTTCAGCGCAAGGGTACCGGCCCACAGGATGTTCGCGCGGGCTTCATAATTGTCGGGCTGTTCCATCACGACAGGCGCATAGTGAATGACCGCTTTCATAACGGCTTCAGCGAGTCTGTCTGAAAGGTATGTGCTCTTTGTGGGGGAAAAGTACTGTTCGAAAACATGCGCCATGATGTCCACAATGCCCGCGGCTGTGTGGTAGGCCGGCACGGAGTAAGTGTAAACAGGGTCAAGCACGGCGAACTTAGGTCGGAGCGATTCGTGCCTGAACGGCAGTTTCCGTTCAGTCTCGTCGTCGGAAACGACTGAACCCCAGTTCGTTTCCGAACCTGTGGCGGCGAGGGTAAGGATAACCCCGATCGGCAGCGGTTCCGCCTGAAGCTTCGCTTTGTGAAGGTAAAAGTCCCACGGGTCGCCTTCGTAACCCGCTCCCGCCGCCATACCTTTGCAGGCATCAATGACGCTGCCTCCTCCGGCGGCAAGGATGAAGTCGAGCCTGTTCTCGCGGATGATCTTAACACCCTCTCTGACGCTCGAGATCCTCGGGTTCGGTTTTATTCCTGCAAGTTCTTTGAAAAAGATTCCGTTCTCATTTAACAGAGTTACAATTTTATCATAAACACCGTTCTTTTTAATGCTTCCGCCGCCGTAAGCGAGTAAAACTCTCGTTCCTTTGAATTTTTTAATGTGATCTTTCAGATCAGCGATCATGTCCTGACCGAAATATACTTCTGTAGGCAGTGACATAGTAAAATTCAGCATAAAATCTCCTAGTAGTTGTTTACAAAAAACACGAGTATGTCTTCAAATGAGTTATTAGTCTTGTTCCTGCTCAGATCATAATAGTTGTTCAGGATAGAGAATGCCAGTCTTTTACCATTCCTTGTGTAAAGGTAGCCTGACAGAGCATTTACTCCGGTCATGGAACCGGTTTTTGCAAAAAGACGGTTCTGCAGGTCAGGATGGATCATTTTAGCCTCAAGTGTGCCGTTCGTTCCGGGTCGTGGAAATGATGAGAGGTAAGAAATAAAATTGTCGTCTTCGAGCATAGACGAAAGTACTTTTACGAACTTATCCGCAGAAAAATAATTCATTCTCGAAAGTCCGCTGCCGTCGCATAAAGAAAAATTATCTATCCCGAAAACCTGTTTATACAGATCTGAAGCAATCTTTATCAGGTTGTCATAGGTAGGTTCGATCTTTTCAAGCGAATCGGTCAGTGCGGTATCCTTTGCGAAAACTTCAGCCATTTCACGGAATATCTGTTCGGCATAGAGGTTATTGCTTTCACCGTTGCATTTATTTATGATCCTGTAGAGGCTGTCGCTGTATAAAGTGCAGATCAGGAATTTGGTCGTGTCGGCAGGAGTAATATCTTTATCCATTACCCTGACATCATTTTTTTCCAGATGTGATCTAAGGCCGAGACTGTAAAATTTATCCGGATCATTGACGGTGACGAATCCGGCGGATGTGTTTTTGAAACTTGACTTTACTATGACGGAATCAGAGCCGATTATCCTGTTGAAACTTGCCTTTTTTATTTCCGGCAAAGTATCTCTCCTGAATTTGAACGGGTAGAAAGGCGTTACCTCCGTTCGGTCTTTCTTTATGACTACTTTAGTCAGATTCTCGTGAAAAATAAGGGGCGAAACAGGAGCCGCATAGTAGCTTGGAAGATCGTCTATGTCCCATCCTTTTCCAAAAGCTTCTTCCTGTCTGAAAGAAGTGAGTATCTTAATTTTACCTTCGATATAGTCTATTCCTCTCGACAGCCTTAATTCGCTTACAAGCGGGTCGAAGTCTTTAGCAGTTCTTTCTTTTAAGAAATTTCCTGCGGTAGTCGGGTCGCCTGTGCCTCTGACATAGAGATTCCCGCTCAGCAGATTGAATTTTCTGTCTATATATCCGTCAGTATAGAATTCCGTTTTAAATCTGTAGTCCGGACCCAAAACTTTTAGAGCAGCGGCGGTAGTTATCAGCTTGAGGTTCGAAGCCGGAAGCAGATTCTTGTTCCTGTTATACTCGAACAGTATCTCTTTTGTGTCAAGATCGTAAAATTCGACAGACCACTGGCCGCTTCTCGGGTCAGATATCACCGCGAATTCTTTCGGAAGTTCAGCAACATTTATGTCTTTAACGACAATTCTTTTTTTTATTTCAGTATTGTGAGGTTTCTCAGGCAGATCGTCTTTAACTGTCTCACCGGGGCCTGTACAAGAAAAAAGTAAGGCGGCGATCAGAAATATTCTTAAGAACTTAAGCATAACGGTCAATTGAACATTTCATGGAAAAAGTGCCTGAACCTTTCCCAGAATCCGACTCTGGTGTCCACCCTGATCTTTCCTCTGGGTTTAGGCATTACGACGCTTTGATGAACGAAAAGTTCCGTAGTTGAAAGGTCCCTTGTCTTGAGAAGCGACTCGAAATCGTCCATCTGTTTATCGACCTCGATAGCCTGAAGCTGATATTCCATAGGCTCGAGAATGAAAGCAACATCGGTTACCTCGTCGCTTTTAACTTCGACACCTCTTGCAAAATCGTCGGAAAAACCTATATGCGAGCATTTTAGAATATATGAACCTTCTTTGACGCCTCTGATCACGAATTTTCCGGTCTCATCCGTTGCAGAACCGAGACTTGTACCGATTATTGTGATGTTGGCTTCTGTGAGAACCAGGCTGTCTAAACTTATTACCGTACCTCTGATCATACCGGACGAGAAGGCGGTTTGTAACGCCGTCAGCAAGGTTATCAGCATTATGTTCTTCATATTAAAAACCCCGTTTTTTAAATCATAACTAAATTTAAGCTGATTTGTTCTTAAATCAAAGTAAAAAAGCGGGAATTTAACCCACTTTTTTATTGATATTATCCGAAAGCCTATTTCGACTTCGGAAGTTTCGGTAGCGAAAGATCGGGTCTTTTGTCAAGTTTCGGTTTTTTAACCGGATTCTTTTTCAACTCATTAAGAACCACTTCAAGAGCTTTATCAAGCTGCGGGTCTTTTCCTTTGACATAGTCCTGAGGCTTGTTGGTGATCTCAATGTCGGGATCGGTGCCGTAGTTCTCTACGCCCCAGCCCACATCTTTGAACCAAAACGAATATTCAGGCTGAGTAGTTATCGTGCCGTCAACAAGCGAGTACTGTCCGTTTATGCCGATCACGCCGCCCCATGTCCTTTTTCCGATAAGTTTACCTATCTTCATCAGCTTGAACGAGTGGCTGAAAATATCACCGTCCGATCCCGCGAACTCGTTCGTCAGAGCCACTATCGGGCCGTGAACGGCTTCACCAGGGTATGAATCAGGTTCTTTCGACCATCTGATCGTATCGTATCCGATTATCTTTCTGTTCAGTTTCTCGAGAAGCAGCTGAGACACATACCCGCCGCCGTTGTATCTTACATCCACAACGAGGGCATCAAATCTGTATTCTGAAAGGTAAGTCCTGTGGAATTCGGCAAATCCGTCATTGCCCATATTCGGTATGTGGATATATCCGACCTTTCCTTTTCCCGCTTTATGAACATATTCTCTGTTCTTTTCCACCCAGTTCCTGTAGAGCAGTCTGTTCTCTCCGTTAAGGGTTTTAACCGTAACTTCTTTCTCTTTTTTGTCATTTTTACTTTTGACCGTAAGTGAAACTTCCTGTCCGGGGTAGTTAACGAGCAGTTCTCTCGGATGAATGTTCTTATCAACCTTTGTGCCGTTAACCGCAAGAAGCACATCGCCGTCCTTCACATTTACACCCGGAGCGAGAAGAGGGGAGACCTCGTTCGCATCACCCGATTCTCCGTAGATGATGTTATCGAAAGTATAATGTTTACCGTCTTTAGAGAGTTTGTATCCGCAGCCGAGTTTGCCTATTGAGTAAGTGTTCGATTTTCTGTAGTCTCCCATGAATTCATAGCAGTGTGATGTGCCGAGTTCGCCCTGCATTTCCCAGATCAGGTCTGAAAATTCGCCTCTGCTGCCCACTCTGTCAGTCAACGGATAATATCTTTTAAAGACTTTTGCCCAGTCGATCCTGCTCATATCGGGAGTCCAGAAATGCTCTCTCTGCAGCAGCCACGCTTCACGGTACATCTGTTTCCATTCTTCTCTCGGAATTATGCCTATCTTTATCCTTGACAGGTTGATTCCGCCGCCCTGAACCGAAAATTTATCCTTAGCCTTATCGTCAGGCTTGGATCCCGTTTTATATACGCTGAGTTCATGACCTTTTCGGACGAGCATTGTGTCACCTGTGAGACTGAGCTTGAAATCAGAAATACCTTCGATCAGAGTGTCGGACTTCATATCGTCGAAATTGAACACTTTTAATATCGCGTCGGGTTTACCTTCGCCCCTTCCCCCGTCACCTTCCGATTCAGCGCATGTCCTGGGATATTCGATATAGAAAACCTGATTCTTGTATGAAGCGACTGAGCTGTAGTTACTGGCGCATACCGGAAATTCAACCACCCTTTTTTCAATGTCTTCAAAGTCGATTTTTACATTGATGTCATCTTTTTTATCTTTGTCTTTCTTCTTTTTCCCGTCGTCTTTTGCGGGCTGATCTCCTGCAGGCGATTTGGGATCCTGGATGAAAGGTGATTTTGTTTCTTTTTGGAGCGGTATCGCGTAGAGTTTGTCAGCTTTTACGAATTCAAGATCGAACTGAAGTACATCATTTACCGGATAGAAAGTTCTCGCGCCGACAAAGAATATATATTTTCCGCATGACGAGAATGCGGGATCCATGTCGTCAGAGATAGGTTTAGTGATCTCGTAAGTTTTACCGGTTGAAATTTCCGCAACTTTTATAAGCGCGTTCTGCATCGTTTTCAGATAATCGTATGTTATCCATTTCGCATCGGGGCTCCAGCTTACATTGAATATTCTGTGATGATCGCTTTTATCCAGCAGTTTTGAAGTTTTCTTCTTAGTTTCTATAAGAAACATTTCGTTGCGGTGGTTGCAGACTATCAGCTGATCGGTTTTAGGAGATGGGAACATACCTCTGACTCTGCCTGTTTCAATGTTTTTCAAAATAGTTTCTCTGCCTGAAACGGAATCAACTATGATCAGTCTGTCTTCGCCGTCAATTTCATCCGTGACCGCGGCGAAATGTTTTTCGTCATGCATCCATGTCGGCATCCTGTAACGCACACCGTCCTTTTTGCCGTGCTGAATGACCGCGCCGGTCCAGTTCGCGAAATGCACCAGTTTGCCCCTTGCCGCCACTGCGAGATGTGTGCCCTTCGGGCTGATGTCGCTGCCCTCGAGATACTGTGCCGCGTCAATGAATTTCCTGTTAGTCTGAGTGTGTGAACTGATGTAGTCAACTTCTATCTTTTCGCACTTGTCTTTAGCTACATCGATTTTGTACAGATCTGCGTCTGATTGATAGACGATAGTCTTTCCGTCAGTGTCCGCGAACCTTGCATAAAATTCTTCATGATGAGAGTGTCTTTTTACTTTTTTCCCTTTAAGGTCGCATGAATAGATGTTGCCTATGCCTTCGTGGTCGGAGATGAAATATATTCTGTTATTTATCCACATCGGGCAGGCAAGGTTCGACTTCAGGTCTTTTAATATCTGCCTGAAGTTCCCGTCTCCTTTTTCGTCTATCCATATCTCGCCTGCCGTTCCCCCGCGGTACCTTTTCCATCGGGCAGGGTCTCCGGCGTGCCTTGCGATCACTACGCCTTTCTTCCCGAACGAGATCTGGTTCGCGTGCCCTGCAGGGACAAGTTTCTCCTGACCGCAGTCCTTTGAAATTCTGTAGATGCTTGAGTCAAAAGGCTGAGCGAAATTGCTTGCGAAATAAATGAATTTACCGTCAGACGACCATCCGAGCACATTAGATCTTGCACCGAAGAAAGTCAGCCTTTTATGTTCGCCGCCGGACATCGATTTCACATAAACCTCAGCGTAGCCTTCCTCCGCTGACGAGTAAGCCACGGATTTTCCGTCCGGTGAAAGTTTTGGAGATGACAGGGCGGCAGTATTAGCCGTCAGCCTCGAAGCAGCTCCTCCGTTCAAAGGCACAGTCCAGAGGTCGTCCTCGCTTACGAAGACGACAGTTTTGCCATGAACGGCCGGAAATCTGTAATAACCTTGATTTTTCATTATTTTTCCTCCGCTTTATGTGTTAAACTATTTATAGGAAATTCCGTAAAAGAAAACAAGTATAATAATTTTTTTTTTATTTGATATTATACGATCAGTATCGTTATATTTACTATGCATTTTAACTGTAGGAGGGGGAAGTGCATGAAAAACAACTGATGGAAGCAGTGCTGAATCACCTGAAAAGGAACGGTCCGGACACTGTATTCAACGCGCTGAAAGATTCGATCGGCGGGCCTGAGGCGAACGAGTACGCCAATGAGATCGAATACGCGCTGGAAAGAAAAGACCTTATCGACCTGAGGGGTGAATCAAACGGCAGGATGATAGCCGAGATCACGACCAAGGGCAAAATGTACCTGGAAGAATGATCCTATTTTATTCCGAACAGAGCTTTAATGAACATATCTCCTTCAATTAATCCGTAACTGCCTGCAGCTGCGGATTTTTCATTATATTCAGTAACCGCGTCAGATTCTTCGCCTGGCCTGTATATAATAAAAGGTACCGGATCGTGCGTGTGAGTTCTTACGGCGCAGGGTGTTGCATGGTCGGGAGTGACAGCTATGGCCACCGGTTCTTCAAATTTCTCGGTCTCTTCGACAATATATTTAACTGCTCTTTTATCAAGGTATTCGAGAGATCTTATTTTAAGATCGGCATCGCCTTCGTGTCCGGCTTCGTCCGTAGCTTCGACATGAAGATAAACAAGGTCATGTGTTCTAAGAGCATCGACGGCAGCTTTTGCTTTGCCTTCATAATTTGTCGTGTAAAGTCCTGTCGCGCCTTCAACACGGATAACATCCATCCCCGCGTAAATGCCGATGCCGTACAGAAGATCGACGGCCGAGATCACCGCGCCTGTCTTACCGTAGAGTTCCAGAAGTGTTTTCATTTCAGGCTTGTAGCCGGCTGACCAGAACCAGACCGAATTAGCGGGATCTTTTCCTTCAGCGACTCTTTTTTTGTTGACAGGATGGTCTTTCAATATCTCCTGAGATCTTAATATCAGGTCGTTAAGAAGTTTGGATGTCCCTTCAGCTTCGCGAATTTCCGGAACAGGCATAACATCTTTAAACGGCGTACCCGGAACATCGTGCGGGGGAGTCAGCTTTACTTCCTTCCGGCCTGCGTTAAGGACGAAAAGATGCCTGTAGCTCACCCCTTTGTGGAATTTCATTCTGTTGTCCGCGAACTCGGCGTTGAGATTGTCAATCAGTTCGTGAGCCTCTTCGGATGAAATGTGGCCCGCGGAATGGTTCTTGATCTTTCCGTCCGAAACGCAGATGAGATTGCATCTCATGGCGAGGTCGCCGGGAACGAGTTTAACTCCCATGCTGGCCGCCTCAAGAACACCCCGTCCCTGATAGAGTTTTCTCACATCGTACCCGAGCACGGCCATATTCGCGACCTCGCTGCCGGGAGGAAGTTCGTCAGGCACTGTCCTGAACAGGCCGCACCTGCCTTTCTTTGCCAGTGCGTCAATGTTCGGTATGTCCGCGGCTTCAAGCGGAGTCTTTCCCCCGAGCTTTTCCATCGGGTAGTCGCTCATTCCGTCGCCGAGTATGATGATGTATTTCATTTTATTTATCCTGTTAGAAGTTCTTCATGAGATATTCTTTGAACGAGGCGTAATCGGTCTTTATGCTGTCATATTGCTCCTCTTTGTGCTCTATCCCCTCAAGGCTCGGAGGAAGCTCCGGGTCAAAACCGAGCAGTTCAATGATCTGCTCGGGGAACTTGGCAGGATGCGCCGTCTCAAGCGAAATATAAAGCTGCTCATTATCGTCGCCATGTTCTTTTATATATTCGTGCAGGCCGGCCCATCCTACGGAACCGTGCGGCTCGAGAAGAAGCTCGTGCTTCTTCCAGGCGTCTTTGATCGTCTCTTTCGTGTGAGCGTCATTTATGCTTACCGCCCAAATCTCTTTCTTCATGTGTTTCATGTCGGCCTTTTTTATCACGGTTCCCTTCTCGCTCATCACGCCTCCGTAAAGCGCTACCAGCCTTGCCATATTGCTCGGGTGGCCCACATTCATCGCGCTGGAAATACAGTTCTTTGAAGGAACAATTATATCATAATCTTCAGTCTTTAAGAATTTCGGATATTCGTCGTTGTCGTTGGTCGATATTATGAATTTCTTAACCGGAAGTCCCATTTTCATGGCGATCACTCCGCCCATCATGTCGCCGAAATTGCCGGAAGGAACGGAGAATATCACTTTTTCGCCTTTCTCTTTTTTAAGCTTAGCATAAGAGTAGAAATAATAGACCGTCTGAGGTATAATTCTGCCTATGTTGATTGAGTTCGCGGAAGAAAGGTTTAAATGATCCAGGTCATGATCGGCGAAAGCCTGTTTCACAAGCGCCTGACAGTCGTCGAATTTTCCGTCAAGAGATACTATCTGAATGTTCTTTCCCAGCGTCGTCATCTGCTTTCTCTGCCTGTTGGTCACCTCTTTTTCGGGGAAGAGGACCAAAGCTTTAACATTGTCGAGTCCGTAATAGGCGTTGGCTATTGCGCTTCCGGTGTCTCCCGATGTAGCTGTAAGTATAAGGAGCTTTCTATGCTCTCTGGACAGATAGTAGTTCATCAGCCTGCCCATCATTCTGGCCGCGAAGTCCTTAAAAGATGCTGTCGGTCCCTGATCGAGCCTCATCACATATTTTCTGGCATAACCTTTTTCGAGCGGTACTTCGAAGTCATAAGCGTCTTTGCAGATAGCCTTGAGATCATCCGCAGGGATATCGTCTTTTAAGAACTTATGTATAACGATATACGCGATCTCCCAATATGGTTTATCAGAGAAAGATTCGATCTCGTCAGCGGTGAACTGCGGGATATGGTCGGGCATGAAAAGTCCTTTGTCGGGAGCTATTCCTTTTAAAAGAGCCTCTTTGAACGATACGGGAGGTGCTTTGAGGTTAGTTGAGTAGTAGGTGATAGGTTTTGCCATGATTTCCCCTTGGATTTTTAATAGCCGAAAATTATGAAAAAATGAGCTTTTTGGCAATAAAATTGTAAATAATGTTCTTGATATTATCAAAAATTGTTATTATTTATCTTAATGTAGCGACAATTATGATGAATTGCAAATAAATAAAACGGAGGGGAGCAATGAAGTACGAATTACTGTCTGCAAGAGACAAAAAGGCGATGGACGCGCTGAAAAAATTTCACGGCGGAGCTAAGAAGATCAATGACACGATAGCTCACAGCAAGAAATTCGAGACAAGGAAAAAAGTGCTGAAAGAAAAAGGCTACGGGGAGATGATGGCAGATGCCGAAAAACTTATCAAAAAATTTCCGAAGCTCGCCGATTTCGAAAAAGCAAACAAAATAAAGTACGACAAAAAGCTCGGGATAGCCAGATGCCAGGTATCAGGTTTTCAGGGGGCTAATGTGACTTACAGTTTCATGAAAAAAGTTGTTAAGACCGCAAAAAAAGACCCGGTTTTCATTCCCGCCGAATTTATTTCTGTTGTTCCGCTGACGGATCACTATGTTTATTCGGGCGACCTTATGGCTACTCTCTGCATGGCTGAGAACATTATGGGCGCACAGAAGTTCTGCAGCACAAATCTGATAGGAACACCGCAGCCGGAAAAAAGATTCAAAGAACTTGAGAAAGTGACCGGCGAGAAATTCGAAAGGACCAAGATCGATAAAATTAATTCAGCTATAACGCTTAAGAACCAGGGAACTTTTTTCGGCAACTTCGGCGGGATCGAGGTGGCGAACAGCAATCATCTCGTATATCTGGACGGCGTAACAAGAACTGCAATGGAAACAGGCGGGGACTTCTACCTGAACCCCAGCTGGAGCACGATTGTAGCCGCATGCTATTACGCAAAAGACATACCGAATCTGACCTTCAAAGTGTCGATGCTCCTGTCAACTCAGACAACAATGCAGTTCAGAATGCTCCTTAATATCATAAACGAATATATCAGAAAAGACGGCACAACTCCGATATATGAGATCAACATAGGTAACGGAGCTGACCCGGATACTTTCATAACCTGCGCGAAAGAGCTTAAGAAAAGCGGTATCAAAGGTATCAGCCTCGCGGCTCACATGAGGATCAATCCCGATCTCGGAATGGCAGGTTTCGACTGGACGAAAAACGCCTATAAAGTACTCGAGAGCGGAACTGACATCACTTACAAATACGAGAGCGACGGAACCGCAAGAGAACTTGACACGATGGCGGCGTACTTCGTTTCCGATGAAGAGAGGAACAAGTTCGCGGCTAAGATCGGCGATGTGATATATTACAAGTCGCTCAAGGCTACTAAAGACGGTATGGACTTTATGAAGAACAATATACGCACTCAATTTGGTAAAGGCAGTTTGTAAAAAAGGGGCAATTATGATAAAGAACTGGAGCAGGCGTTTCTCGGAGAACGCCGTCAATTACGAGGGCTATCCGATAGGGAAGACCTTAGAGCTTCTTGCTTCGAACCCGAACCTAATCTCGCTCGCGGGCGGACTTCCTTCGCCGGATGTGTTCCAGAAGGCTGAGGTCAGGCTGGCGACAAAGAGATCTCTCGAAGGAAGCAGGATTGATTCCGTGATGCAGTACTCTTCCATACCGGGCGAAAAAGCTCTGTTCGATGCCGTTATAAATTATCTTAAGCGTGATAAGATAAACATTAAGGAAGAGAACCTGCTCATCACGACTTCCGGCCAGCACGGACTGGACCTCGCGGGAAGGCTTTTTCTGAACCAGGGAGACTTAGTCATGCTCGACAGGCCGACCTTTGCGGGCGCGATTGTGGCTTTCGATCTCAACCGGCCAAAGTACATCGGCGTTGACATAGAGGATGACGGCTCGAATGTGAAAGGGTTCCGCAAAAAACTCGAAGCGATAAAGAAGAAGGGCGGTAAAATGCCCAAGTTTATCTATGTCGTTCCGGATTTCCAGAATCCGACAGGCATATCTATGAGCGTTGAGAAAAGGGAAGCAATGCTCGACCTGAGTTACGAGTACGACATTCCCGTGATCGAGGACAGCCCATATAAGGATCTCAGATATTACGGGAAAATTCCGCCTTCGATCTTCTCGATCGACCAAAAAAAATATAAAGGCACGAATGTTATCGGGCTCTACACATTCTCGAAGATATTCTGTCCCGGAATGAGGGTCGGCTTCAATATCGGACCTGCCGAAGTGATAAAGAAGATGTGTAATATCAAGGAAGGGAATATCTTAAACACTCCCAAGTACAATCAGGACATCTGTGCGGCCTATCTTTCGGAGATGGACATTGAAAAACATTTCGACAACTGCAGGAAGTATTATAAGGAAAAGCTGAAGCTGTTCTTGGGCGAGATGGAAAAGAATTTCCCGAAAAGTTCGGGCGTGAGCTGGACTAAACCGGAAGGGGGGCTGTTCCTGTGGGTGACCGTGCCTGAGCATATTGATACTGAAAAACTCTTTTACGAAGCTGTCGAAAAATATAATGTGGCTTTCGTGCCGGGATGGCAGTTCTACGGCGGTAAGCCCGCGAACAATCACATGAGGCTGAACTTCTCCTATTCCTCAAAGGAGCAGCTCGTGGAGGCCGTCAAACGGCTCGCGAAGTGCATTAAAGACCATAAATAAATGAAAAAGCCCCGGTAATTCGGGGCTTCAGACTGTCGAAAAAGTCCTTGAGAAATCAGGGACTTTTTTTTTGGAATATACCCGATTTCCTATAGACATTGCTAAGCACATTTACCACCTTTCTTTCAAACTCAACCGGACTCATATAGCCTATAGCTGAGTTGCGCCTTTTCCTGTTGTAAGTTACTTCAATGTACTCGAAAATACAAGACTTTGCTTCAGCCTCTTATTCTCTTTAAATTTAAGTTGGTCTTAGCATTTTGTCCAGCTTTTCGGGTATATTCCAGTACTTTCAGGTTATGTTTTGAGGCAGTTTTTTATTTCTTCTCTTTGACTATATCGAAATCTATCGTGAGCAGTTCTCTGCTGACTCCTTTGAGTTTGACGGTCAGCTCTTTTCCCACGGACAGTTCTTCACCGGTGCGTCTGCCTTTGAAGATCTTTCTGGCATCATCGTATTCAAATAAATCGATATGCTGCTCCCTGGCGCGGACAAGTCCCTCGACCGGCCATTCCTGCATACGCACATAGGTGCCGTATGGCATAACGGTCACGATAACAGCCTTGTACTCTTTACCTATCTTATCGGCCATGAACTCTATGATTTTGAGGTCTCTCGCTTCGTATTCCGCCTTGATCGCCTTGACCTCGCGTTCGGAAGCCAGCATACAGAGTCCCTGAATGACGCGCTTGTTATCGCGGGCTTTGTTTACAGAAAGTCTCTTCAGGTGCTTTTTGATAAGCCTGTGGACCATCAGGTCGGGATATCGTCTTATGGGTGAAGTGAAGTGCGTGTAAAGATCGAACGCGAGCCCGTAGTGACCGATGTTGTCGGTCGAGTACTTAGCCTTCATCATGGTGCGGAGGAAATTATTTGCGAGATAATCTCCGCTCGGCGAGTCCTTGATTATCGTAAGAAGTTTCTGCATATAAAAATGGTCGGTCGGATCTTCGGTCGGAGGCGCGGTTATGCCGTTAGCCTGAAGCTCTTCGAAAAAGTCGGCAATCTTGTCAAGCGACGGCCTGTCGTGGATACGGTAAACTCCGGGAAGCTTATCCTCTTTCTGCGAAAGAAAATGAGCCGCGCATCTGTTCGCCGCGAGCATGAAGTCCTCGATGATGTTGTTCGATTCGTGAAGCTCGTAGCGGTGGATATCGACCGTCTTGCCGTTCTCGTCCACAACGACCTTGATCTCAGGCAGCTCGAACTCGATGCCGCCTTCCTTAAATCTTTTCGTTCTCAGAATATCCTTGAGTTCCTTTGACCAGACCGCTTCCTGCCTGAAATCATCATATTTCGGGTCGGTCTTCTCACCCTTTAACGCCGCGTCCAGAAGGTCCTGATATTCCTTGTAATTAAAGCGGAAAGCTGACTTCATCACCGTTTCCGTGAAATGATAGTTTTTGATCTCGCCGTCCGCTCCGATCCTCATGAAGCACGAGAATGCCAGCCTTTCAACATCCGGGTTGAGACTGCAGAGATAGTTCGAAAGTTTGCGCGGTAGCATAGGCACGACCGAAGACGGCATATATAATGAAGTCCCTCTCGAAGCTGCCTCGATGTCCAGCGCGCCTCCTTCAGGAATATATGACGACACATCAGCTATGTGTACCCCCAGATCGAATGATCCGTCAGCAAGCTTTGTGATGTTTATAGCGTCGTCAAAATCCTTCGCGTCGGCCGGGTCAATCGTAAATATCTTTTCGTGCCTCACATCAGTCCTGTCCGGTATCTTGACGGTAATGAATTCCTGCGTGTACTGGTCAAGTTCCGCCTCGACTTCTTTTGGAAAAGTATCCTTGAAACCGTGCTTTCTCGCTATAGCTCTGAGAGAAACATGAGGGTCTTCCTTGTCACCCAGAACTTCAACTATGTGGGCGTTGATCTGATTTCTCCAGTCATCGACATCAATGACCACCATCGTGCCTTCCTCAAGCTCCTGGAACCTTTTCTCCACTTTCTTTTTGCTCAGCCTCACTTTAAGCCCGTTGTCGCAGACCACATAAAGAGCGTTGCTGATATATTTTATCTCTCCGACGAACTCGGTATTTATTCTCTTGAGCACTCTTACGACCTTTCCTTCGATATCCCAGTACTTGGGAGAAGGAATGAGCACGAATTCAACCTCGTCTCCGTCGAAAGCGTCATTAGTAAATATCCTCGGTATAAAAATATCTCCCTCGATATCCTGAGAAGTGATCTTGCCGTTACCGTTCTTCCTCATCCGGATTATACCGGTATAGGATTTCGCGGTTTTTTTGATTTCGTCCGTATCCTTCCCTGCCCAATGTTTTCCTGAAGTATTTTTTGCGGGACGGTTAAAATTTTTCATTTTTCATTCTCCGTAATTATTTATTTCGGGAATTTGGAAGACAGAATACCGGTGTCAATCTGAACATCCGCTTTTGCTTTCAGCTCCGAAGTATATTTCCTTATCTTATGGTTGACTATGGAATTGATCATGCTCTGCCTTAATTGTTCTCTGATCTCATCGAGCTCAAACTTTCCGCCTTTTCTTTTATCGGTCACTTTGATTATGTGATAGCCGAACTGGGACTGCACCAGGTCGGATATTTCTCCGACGGGTGTGGCGAATGCTGCTTTTTCGAATTCCGGCACCATCTTTCCTCTGTCGAAAAACCCCAGATCGCCGCCTTTCTCGTTGCTCGGGCAGATCGAATAGAGTTTTGCCTCCTCAGCAAAATCACCGTTCTGTTCCGTCAGTTTTTCATGAACATTAAGCGCGGTCTCTTTTTCAGTTTCGGCGAAAAGTATGTGTGACGCACGGACTTCCTCACCTCTGGTAAATCTCTCCGGATACTGTTCGTAGTATTTCAGCAGATCTTCGTCGGAGACCTTTGTATCTTCAAAGAATTTCTTCAAAACGAAATTTCTCAGTTTCAGATTCCTTTCTACCCTTACTCTAAGTGTATTCATGTCGTCGCCGGTCTTTTCCAAAACCTTTAAGAAATCTTCCTCGGACTTAAAGCTCTGTTTCATTTTTGCGATCATATCCTCGATGTCATGATCTGAGACCGTGATATTCTCGCCGGCTGCTTTCTCAAGCATTAGCGCACCTTCTATCAGGATATCAGCCACCTCTTCGACATCCCTCTTTTCAAGTTCATTTTTTCTCAATGCGTATTTTCTTTCTTCGAGAGCCATGTCGAATTCTTTTTCCGTGATTTCGTACCCGTTCACTTTGATCATTGTTCACTCCGGTTGTTTTACTGGCAATTTTCATTAGGATGATAAGAATTTCTTATCAATATTGCAAGGAACTCATTTGACGGTCTCAGGCACTTTTACGAACAAACTGATAAGGAAAACCGACACGCCGATGAAAACAAAAAGTACAGAAAAAGAGAAATTATCGGCAATGTAACCGAAAAGAGGGGCCAAAACGATAGTGAATATTCCTGTCATCTGGTTCTCGACGGAAAGGACCGTGGCTCTCTGATCCTTCTGCATCAGATCGCCAATGACATCAACAAAGATCGGCCTTCTCAGATTTTTCAGCACGAAAAGAAAGAAAAAGCTTATGACGACCATGATCACAAGATCGAGTTTTACCGATGCCGCGATAATAAAACATGTAACACCAAGTATGATCATTGTGGATTTCATAAGAAGAGAGGAGGTACGCTTTTTATTCAGCCTGTAAACATTCCTCGATGCAACTGCGCTTATGATATAGATAGCGGTATAGACCAGTGCAAGACTTATATTGAGTGTCATTTTTTCGTCCAGGTCTATGACGGATTTGAAAGCGTAGGCAGTGAGAAGCCCAGCCATGATCGGCTGGATATAATCTTTTATGCTCCCGAAGATCGCGTCGAACACGGAGGATGAAGTGATTGTTTTCATGATCGCGGAATCTTTCATGACTCTTTTGAACTCGCTTACGCTGATAGTGAAGAATTCCCTGACGCTGAATTTCGTCCTCTTTATCTCATCGAGGCTGTCGGGATATGACAGGATAAGAGTTATTTCAGCGATATACGGAATGACTGATATCAGGAATAGAGTTTTCAGGGCTTCGATCCGGAACAGGAAAACGATGGATAAAAGCGACGAAACAGCTGAACCGATCATAGAGAACGACCTCGTCCTTCCGTAAACGAAATTTTTCTGTCCGAACCATCCTTTCTGCTCAAGATATGAATAGATCATGGCTTTGTGTGTGCCTGACCTGAACGCCTCGCCGAGTCCGAAGAACGCCATCGCCAGCGCGAACATCCAGAAGTTTATTCCGAAGAAGAAAAGTATGAACGACATTATATAGAACGAGAAACACCATGTCAGTTCGCGCTTTTTACCGTAATTGTCGGCGAATATCCCTGACGGCACTTCGAAGATGAACGACATCGTTTCGCGTATCGAATACAGAAGCCCGATCTGAAAAAGGTTAAGTCCTGACTGCATAAGAAAAATTATAAGGAAAGGCTCAAAGAATTTCAAATCTCTAAGAAATCCGTACGCGCAGAACTTCCATATTTGCCTGTCTTTCTTTATCAGGTCGTAAGTTTCTTTCATTATTTAAATATCTCTCCGGTCTGTTTGTACCAGAACAATATGTCAAGATGGTCCGGCGGTATTCTGGTCTTTTTTGAGAATTCCAGCAGTTTCCGTTCAAGTTCAAGATAAGTTCTTTCATTAATGGATTTTGGTATTTCGCTGATGACGCCGTAGATGACCATATTTTTCAAAATATGCCTGTCGAGGATGGCGATCTCCGATCCGTACCCGATATTTCTTAAGAAATGGCCAGCTTCCTTAAAACTGTACCCTTTTATATTGGTCACGAGCCACTTTCTCAGTTTCCGAACATCGCTGATATTTTCCAGAATGAATCTTTTGAAATCCATCGAGTAGAAAAGTCTGCGGTTGGCTTCTATATAGGCACTTTTGTTGTTATGGAACCTTACTCCGGTAATACTGCGGCTTAATGTTTCCTTTCCGGCCCGGTAAAGTAAACCGGTATCTCTAAGATGCTCAACAGATTTCCAGCACGACTTGGCTTTTGATTGAGGTGTAAGAGTACAGAAACAAAGCTCCGCGAACAGGCTGTCATTATTCATCTTCAGAAATCCGGAACGGAAGTCCTCAAGTCTGTTTCTAATATCCTCAATTATCGTATCATACAGATCCTTAAGTTCCAATATCTCATTCTCCATTCCGGCTCCGATTTGTATTCATTCGGGAAATATAAATTATTTTCAGCAAAATAATAACAAAAATCGTTTGGAAAATCTCACAAAATATATTATTTTGAGGTTATAAACAGGAGTCTGGAACTGAAAAAGAAAAATACGAACATGGCGGGTACTTTATGGAATTACTCAAAAAGCTGATAAAAAAGGACAGGATCTATAATGACCGTGAAAATAGGGGTACTTTCCAGAATGACGAAGATTCTGCCACGAATTTTTGGAAAATAAGAGAAAAGCTTAAGAAATTCGATCCGTTCCTGCTGTATGAATTTTCAGACGAGACAGATGCGGTAACAGCTTTAATGAACCTCGATTATATAAAAGTGGCGCATGACACCGAAGAGCTTATTTGTCTTAAACCGGTCATTTACGGATACTATCCTACATCTGAAGGTAAGTATGAGGTTATTCTGTGCGGAAAGGAAATTAATGTCAGGATGTTTTCGGAAGTAGAGAAAGTCTTCGAAAAGTATAAAGGAAAGAAGATCAATTCAAAAAAACCTGAAGATAAAAAGAAAGCCGCAACTAAAGAGCCGGCAGTAAAACCTGTTTTGAAGACTTTAATTAAGAAAAAGACTGGTAAGGAACCTGAAATCATTGTTAAAAAGCCCGAAGTCCCCAAAAAACCTCCGGAAGTAGAATTCGTTAAGGAGGAGAAAGCGGTAAAGAGAGGAAATTCTTACACTTTCAGGATATATAAGGCAAGATCGAAAGCGGATGCGGTTGCTTTTCTTCAAACCAAGCTCGTGGTTGACAGATCAAATATTATTATCGTAAAAACTCCCCGGGGAAGCTTCGGAAGGAACTATAACGGAATTTTTTTCCCTGAAAAGAAAAGTAAAAAAGACAAGGCTGAGAAATGATCTCGATATTTCAGACAACTTATGAAGAAAATGATGAAAAGATCCGAACCGTCAGACATAAAGTTTTCGTAGAGGGGCAGTGCGTTCCTGAGGAACTGGAGATGGACGGAAAGGACAGCTCATGTTTTCATGTTCTTCTGATCAAGAACGGTGAGGCTATCGGAACGGGCAGAATGGAAACGGACGGTCATATCGGCAGGATAGCTGTTCTGGAAGAATACAGGGGTATGAGTTTCGGATCAATGATAATGAACAAGCTGGAAGAGATCGCTGCGAAGAACGGGATCATGGTAACTTATCTGAATTCACAAAAACAGGCTATACCATTTTACATGAAGCTTGGTTATGAAGCTATCGGTGATTATTTTTTGGAAGCAGGAATTGAGCATAAAAAAATGATAAAAGAACTTTAGAGCTAAAATGGGCTTTCTTAAAAAAATATTCGGCTTAAACAAATCTTACAAACAGCCAGACAGCAATAATAATATTAATAAGAAACACGGACACCCGGAACAGGTTAAGTTCGTAAATGAACAGACCACGGTAAAAATGGGCCACACTTTCAGATACAGAATGCATAAAGGGCCGTCTGCGGTAGCGTTTCTGGAAAAAAATCCCGTTCAGGAGAATATGCTCTACATTATTGTTGAGACTCCCGAGGGTAATTACGGCAGAGATATACAGGGCATATATAAAGAATAGGTACTTTGTTCCGGACAGTTTCACAAAGTTATTCACAATCTTTTAACAGATAAACAATAGTTATTTTTTTCAAACATTTTTGATTTTTAACTTGACATCGAATTTTAAACAATAATGCAATCCTAATTTGATTTGAAGAGGATGTATTGGTATTATTAGTGAAATCTAATAAAAATAAAGCTGTGTCAAGAAAAATTTTGAGAAAATATTTTAAGAAAACCGTAAAATATAGACAGTTTGTTCACAAAAGGTCATTGGTTATTTTCGTAACTTACGGAAGTTTTATCATTTTTAATATAGATAAGTTTATTCTTCGATACAGATATTTTTATAATATCACCATATTTGACTTCTCCTGAAATTATCTTTTCAGCAACCGGATCTTCAATAAGATTCTCCACTGCCCGCTTCAACGGTCTCGCCCCGTTCTCCTGATCGTAGAATTCTTTCAGGATATAATTTTTTACTTTAGGAGATATCATAAGGTGAACATCGATTTTAGAAAGCTTTTCGCAGGCATCTTCTATATGATTTGAGATTATCTGAAGAACTGCAGCATCGGAAAGGTGATTGAAAATAATAACTTCATCGATCCTGTTCAAAAATTCAGTTTTAAAATATTTCTCAGCGGTTTTCCTTATACTTTCTTTCATCTTGAGCTCTTTTTCATCAAAAGATGTTTTACTGCCGAATCCGATATTTTCAGTGTTGGACAGGTTTTTTGTACCTATATTCGATGTGAAGATGATTATGGTATTTTTGAAATCGACCTTTCTCCCGTTGCCGTCGGTCAGAGTACCCTCGTCAAGCACCTGCAATAACATGCCGAAAACATCCGGATGAGCTTTTTCGATCTCGTCGAACAGGACGACCGAATAAGGATGCCTGCGAACTTTTTCGCTTAGCTGACCTCCCTCTCCGTAGCCTACATAACCCGGCGGGGACCCTATCATTCTCGAAACATTGAATTTCTCCATGTATTCGCTCATGTCGATCTTTATGAGCGATCTTTGATTTTCAAATATCTCCTCTGCGAGAACTTTTGCCAGTTCTGTTTTTCCCACTCCTGTCGGTCCGAGAAAAAGAAATGATCCAATCGGTCGTTTCGGGTCTTTGAAACCGGTACGCGCTCTTTTGACTCTTCTGATTACAGACTCAACAGCCTCGTTCTGATCAATTATTCTCTTGGAAATAGTTCTGGAGATCCTCTTTAGCCTGTTGCTCTCTGAGATCTCCAGCTTGGATATCGGGATAGATGTCATCATTGAAATAATATCCCTGACATTCTCCACATTTATGCCGAGGAATTTGTTGGAAGCCGATTTTTGCCAGATCTCCCTCTCTTTTTCAAGTTTTTCTTTCATACCGTTAATCCTGTCCCTGAGTTCGGCGGCCTTCTCGAAAACCTGTTTTTCAATGTAGAGGTTCTTATCTCTGTTAAGGATATCTATCTGTTCCTCAAGGTCTGTAATTTTCTGCGGGATCTTAACTGTAAGATGCTTCTTTGCGCCGGCCTCATCGATCACATCAATTGCTTTATCAGGCAGAAAACGGTCTGTGATGTACCTGTCGCTCAGTTCTGCTGCCGCGAGAAGGCATTCGTCGGAATACTTCACCTTGTGGTGTTTCTCGTATTTCGGCTGAAGACCCTTGAGTATTTCGTAAGTTTCAGATACGGTTGACGGGTTGACAAGCACCTTCTGGAACCTTCTCTCCAGAGCACCGTCCTTCTCGATGGTCGTTCTGTATTCGTCAAGTGTCGTGGCGCCGACGCACTGGATATCGCCGCGTGCGAGCGCCGGCTTGAACATGTTGGACGCGTCCATCGAGCCGGTCGTGCTTCCGGCACCCACTATCGTGTGTATCTCGTCGAGGAAAAGGATGGTGTTCTTGTCATTCTCGATCTCTTTTATGACGGCCTTTATCCTCTCCTCGAACTGCCCTCTGTATTTGGTGCCGGCTATGAGCATTCCCAGATCAAGACCAAGAATACGCTTGTTCAGCAGTACCGACGGAACGGATTTCTCGATTATCTTGACAGCAAGACCTTCAACGATAGCTGTTTTGCCTGTTCCCGGCTCTCCTATAAGAATAGGGTTGTTCTTTTTTCTTCTGGACAATATCTGGATTATCCTTTCAATTTCTTCCGACCGTCCGATCACAGGATCAAGTTTTCCGTCCCTGGCCATCTGAGTTATGTCATGAGAGAACATTTCAATGCTGAAATCCGGAGCGTTATCCATTTTTTCCATAGCCATCTTTCCGGGTCTCTGGTTAGAGCCTGTAAGCAGGATCTGCTTAACTCTCTGATATGTAACTCCGTGGAACCTTAATATCCTTTCGGGAAATGTGTTTACGGCTTTCGTGAGAGAAAGCAGAAGGTGCTCGGTTCCGGAATAGACGCTGTTGAGCTCTGCAGATTCAACAATCGACTGGGCGAGTATCCTGTCGCTCTCATGACTGATAGGAATGAAACCGATCTTTATCAGGCTTTTGTTTCTCGAAAGCCCGTTCTCCAGATCCCTCGCCATCGTAACAAGATCGCAGTTAAGCTTATTGAGAATATTTATTGCAGTACCGTCATTAAGTCTCAGCAGTGCAAGAGCAAGGTGTCCGGGATACACGGTATCGTTACCGAGCTGAAGGGTGATCTCTTTTGAAAGATTGATCAATTTTATCATTCGCGTAGAAAAGTTCGTTTCCATAAATTTCCTCAGAGAGTTTTATATTTACTGCAGATTATCTTTCATGTCATTGATCTTACTTTCTGCCATTGACCTGATGTTCTCTACGAAAGGATCCATCATCGCCGATACACGGTAGGCTGCGTAACCTATCCTTGAATATGTCCTTGAGCTGTCTTCATAATCAGTATCCCTGCCTGAATCCTTCATTTCTTCAAGCTTTTCTGCAATTTCTCCATCCGATGCTTCTGACGCCATCTCAAGAGATCTGTCTAAAAGATCGTCGGTAGCTTTATCGGGAATTATATATCTGTCGAGAAAAGAACTGCCGTCAGTAGAGAAAGATCTTATCACCAGAAAAACAACAGTAACGACAAGAAATCCTTTTACCGCGCCGAAAACTATCCCTGCTGCTCTGTTGGGAAGGGAAGTCAGGGCGAAATTGGCGGTCTTGCTTATAAGCCACCCTGTGATAAAGAAAGCGGAGAATATCAGGAAAAAAACGGCTATACCTGTAAGAAGCAGAACCAGACCTTCCGGTTCATCAGAAAATCTTTCCGCAAGGAATATGCTTACCGGAGTATTGAACCAAAACGCACAGAATATTCCAGCAGCCTGAAATAACTGAGATACAAATCCTTTCAGGAATCCGAAGATTGCGAAGAGCACTATTACGGACACAACGAAAATATCAATTATATTCATGACAGCTCCGGTTATTTATTGAAATATAAAAAAAAAGAGTGAACATGTCACTCTTTTTTTATAACTGATCAAATTATGATTAGAAACCTCTGTTCTGCATTCTCTGGATCTTCTGCTGTTTTCTCATAGCCTGGATCCTTTCTCTTCTGTTCACCCATGTAGGTTTGTCGTATCTTTCTCTCATTCTCAGCTCGGCAAGTACGCCACTCTTTTCGAATGTCTTGGTGAATCTTTTCAAAGCTTTTTCGAAATGTTCTCCGTCTCTGACTTTAATATGTATCACTCAGCTTCACCTCCTTTAAAGTGCGATATGGTGATCGGGTCGTAAATATAACTGTCTGCATTTTAATTTGCAACAGAAATATTCACTTTATTTAAGCAGAGATATCTTCCTGATCAGATTATTTCCTTTCCCGTTTTTAAGGCCGATAAAATATGTTCCCGAAGTAAATTTGCTTCCTGCAGTCCATTTTACGGAATGATATCCCTTTTCAAATTTTCTGTTCTCAAAAACAGTATCAACTACTTCTCCCGAAGAATTAAATATCTTCAATGAAAGTTCCGAACCGGATCCCGAAGCAAAAGATATAACCGTTGAGGGATTGAAAGGGTTGGGATAGTTGCCGAGAAGTTCAATGTCAGACATGATCAGCGCATCTTCATGATCAATAGAACTTGTTGTATAGAACTCAATTGATTTAATGGATGAAATATTCCTGTCGTCAGTAACTCTGAAATTAATATTCCAGGCTTTGTTCGCTTCCTGGGTTATTCCGCTGAAAATTCCGTTTTCACTCAAAGTCATGCCGTATGGAAAATCATTAGTAGTGAAGGCAGTCTTAAGGCCTGAAGGGTCAGAAAGATTCGAAAAAGATGATATTTCGGCATCAGTTGATTTTCCGTTAGAGACTCCTGAAGCCCAGTTTATGCCCGAAGTCAGAGAATCGCCGTAGAAAAACTCGATCCTCGAATCCGCATATATTCTGCACTCAAAATCGAGGTCCACTTCGGGCATATCCCACATGGAAGTAATCCATCTTACGGTTAAGCTGTTCTCATCGACCGAAGTATATATTCCGTCACCTTCTTCAGGATAAGCCATCAGGTCGGCTCCGTAAGGAGTGACAGTCTTGAATGCAAGGATGTCGCCTTCTGTTCGCACATATTCGAACTGACCTCCGAACAATATCGATCCGTCGGTGATCACCGTCACCTGATCAAAAAGTTCACCGTAGAACGGGAAGCTGAAAGGAAGGTCAATGACAGCAAACCCGTCATCGTCATTGGTCACATTGAGAGGCGTGCCTGCTATATTCAGCATTTCCGAAGTATTCCCGGCTTCAGAATAATCGAAGATCATGTCCCATTTATAAGGTTCGGTACCGCCGGTCGCAGTAAGATTGTGTTCGTAGTAAACGCCCGGTTCACCGGCAGGTAAGAAATCTTCATAAATCTCAGGACCGTCAAAAAGAATTTCGGCATTAACACCTGCATAAGTTACTGAATTTGGAGCGATCTGTACTCCCGTTTCAGGGCTTATGTATTCGTTGTTCAGCTCATCTATAATACTGAATGAAGTAATACTACCTCTTCCCGAAGTACCGTCCTGCTTATGCACTATTCCGATAAAGAATCTTGCTTTTTCTCCGCTTTGGACATAAGAGAGAAGGGGACTTATATCCAGTCCGAACTCAAGAATATTCCCGTCTCCCGCCATCCCGTATGCCCCGCCCTGATAATTGAAGTGAGGGAACTGTACGATGTGCTCAGGTTCCGCAGCTGCAGTATCGGCAGAAACACCTGCGAATATCTTCAGTTCTTTTCTGTCGCTGAAATTGACCGTAGTTTTCAGAAAAAGCGACGGTGAAAAGTCATCTCTTACTCTTATTGTATGCACCGTGTTGAGCCAGATACCTCCATCTTCAAGACTCTTTGCAAGAGTTCTGTATGCNNCCTTTTTCCCAGTCAAGCATATCAACTTGCCCGTCCCCGTTAGTATCAATGTCATTTGTGAATTTTCCGTCTGTATTGAAATCCCATCTGATTGAATCGTTGTATCCAACGAATGTCATGGCGTGATTTACATTTTGGTCCCATTTCAATACAACATGCTGACCCTGATTCTCTGTATTTATTGGTAATATACCCATACTGAAAGTATAGCTTACTCCGGCAGAAAAATTCACTATACCTCCGTTAGGCGAACCGTCGCAGTAGTCGTTAAAGTACTGCTTCAATACTTCCAGTCCTTCCGGAGTTCCGACCGGTATTGCCTGCACTTCAACAGTTCTTCTATTCATACCTGATCTGTAGCTTGTGAACCCGTCCATCCAGATCTTATCTGAATCTGTTGCAGGCCACAATCCGCCGTAAGTGGAAACATCAGGTATTCCGCCTGCATTAATGATATCCCATCCGCCGAAATAGGTTGAGCCGTTCGCTCCTGACCCGTCGTTTAGGAAATTGTATGTGTAATGGGTCGGAAACTGATTAGGCGGTAAAGAGGCGTCAGTACCATTGAGGAAATTCATCTGATAAGTGAAATTGTAGCCGACCCCGCTTGCCTGTGCGCAGCTTCCGCCCATCTGATTAAAGATCGGTCTGAAATACATCAGCTGTGAATTGTCCAGTTTGTAGGGGAGAGTCTTAACTGATTTTTTATTCCTTTCCGGCAGAGTAAGTTTGGGAAGCGCGTCTATTTGAGCCTGTTCTTCGATAGTCGGATTTTTCCAGCCGCCCGCCCACCACGGCTCGCCGTTAGGGTCGGGATTGACATTTATCAGTTCGGCTGAAGCGAAGGATGCGATGGTGATTATCAGTATAATTGTTAATTTGTTCATAGTTACTGTACTCCGGTTTATTTATCTAAATACATTATAATAAAAAAAAGAAAAATGCGAAAGTGCATTTTCCTTTAAAAATATCAGCGGGAACGGTCAGCATTACAGGAATATGTTCGCTGAATCAAAACAAGATCTGATAAAATGTCTTATTATAAGTG
>DFZN01000038.1:0-2018 GCA_002382735.1 bacterium UBP11_UBA4055 | reverse complement strand
GTAGGCCATAATGTCGTTATTCATGGCGGTTCTGTTATAGGAGATAATGTCAGGATCGACGATAATTCGGTGATAGGAAAACAAAAACTTAGATCCCCGAATTCCGCGATGGCAACAGACGAAGCTCTGAAGCCTGCAAAGATCGGTAATGGCGTTCTGATCGGCGCCGGAGTAGTGATCTACGCAGGCGCAGAGATCGGCGATAAAGTTCTTATCGCCGATCAGGCGGCGGTACAGTTCGGTGTGAAAATAGGCGAGATGACCATAATCGGAAGAGGCGTGCTTGTTGAATCAAAATGTACGATAGGGAAGAAATGCAAGATCGAATCGAACGCCTATATCACGGCTCTCTCCGAGATCGGTGACTACTGCTTCATCGCGCCGTGCGTTGCCACGAGTAACGACAATTTCGCGGGAAGGTCAAAGGAGCGTTTCAAATATTTTAAGGGAATTACGGTTAAGAACGGAGGAAGGATAGGTGTGAACGCTACTATACTGCCCGGGATCGTGATTGGAGAGGATGCGATGGTCGCAGCAGGTTCTGTCGTGACGAAAGATGTGCCTGAAGGCAGGGTTTATGCGGGAGTCCCGGCAAAAGATTTCGGTCCTGTTCCGGAAGAACAGCTTTTAAAAAATAATTCATAGAGGTATGAAATGTCCATAGAAAAACTTAAGCGGTCGTTTTCAGAAGGTTACGAACTTTTGGGAAAGTTTATTTCTGATGACAATAACTTCGTGGATCTTGAAAATATCGTTAAAGTTCTCGTAGCGGCCTTCGATTCAGGAAGAAAGGTGGTGATCTGCGGGAACGGCGGATCGATGACAGATGCCATGCATTTTGCTGAAGAACTTACGGGCAGGTTCAGATCGGACAGGAAAGCTCTGCCAGCCTTAGCTCTTTCAGATCCTTCACATATCACATGTGTAGCGAACGATTACGGTTCCGATGAAATATTCTCTAAAAGCGTCGAGGCTTTCGGAAAAAAGGGTGATGTTTTCATAGGACTTTCAACAAGCGGCAACTCCCCGAATATAATAAAAGCACTTGAAAAAGCCGCTGAAAAGAAACTTCACACAATATTGCTGTTAGGCAGGGACGGAGGAAAATTAAAGGGGAGAGCCGATCTTGAGATAATAATACCGGCCGGAACGAGCGACAGGATTCAGGAACTGCATATGATGATCCTTCATACCGTAGTGGAGGGAGTTGAAAGAGTGAAATTTCCGGAAAATTATAAATAAAATAAGGGAGAGAGGATGAGAAAACAAATAACTGTGCCGCTGATGGGAATCACTCTTTCAGTATTCTCGAACGGATTGAGCCTGTAGCGGCATCGGTTCAAAAGCTTACGGAATGGGCGGAGCTTTCGTGGCTCTGGCAGACGATCCTTCAGCGGTACACTGGAACCCAGCCGGAATGGCCGGACAGAAAAACTCCGTCATGTTTTTCATGACCGACCTGATACCTATGCCGGTCTCGGTTCTGAATGGGACGGAGCCGACCTGACTGCGTTCGGCGGACCCGCGACATATGGACATTACACTAACCTGTTCGCAGGAAAAGAGTTCGATATCAATGAGCATCTGACAGCAAGGGCAGGCTACTATTTCGATCCTGCACCGGACAAGACATTGAACATCCTGTTCCCGTCTTCAACTAATCACGCTTACACATTTGGCGGGAGCTACAGGGTCAATAATTTTAATGTTGACCTCTGCATTGAATACCTGATCGGCAACGACAGAAATGTAATGCAGTCCGCGGAGAACACGCCCGGCTTCCATCAGATGGATATATTCGCATACAGTCTGGCTCTGAAATACGATTTCTAATGTCAGTTAAAAAAAATGCCGCTTTCGGGCGGCATTTTTCATTTATATCTTTCCTTTTTACTTCCTTTTATTAATTTTCAAATCCTTCAAAATCTCCTTTGTGGCACTTGCGGCTATGATATAATAAAAATATTTATCTCCGGGGTCCGCTTTCTGCCATTCAGTATCACTGATCCAAGTGCCTG
>DFZN01000021.1 GCA_002382735.1 bacterium UBP11_UBA4055 | reverse complement strand
ATAACAAGCTTTACTTTACACTAGTCTATTTACAACTCATTATAATACGCATAAAGGCGGATATAATTTCAAACTTGAAATTGATTACAAAGATGAGGTAATCAGGTTGCTTGTACAGGATAAGGCAACGCAAAAAGTCGTAGACGATAGAGCCAGATGGTCTTTTCAATCAATTAAGAATATTATTGAGAAAAAATTAAAATATATTGCTTATATTTCTGCCAAGGTTGAGAAGAAAGAAGATATTGAGTACTTCATGTATGAAAATATGGTTGTACTCACAGGATTAACTTTTGAAAAATTTATTGAGCTTCTAAAAGAAGGCGTAATAATGTTTGATATCCGTATCGGAGCCTATAAAACAGGCAAGAACAAAGGAAAAAATCATGACCACGGAAGCGGTTTCAGAATTTCTAAGAAACAGTTATCGCGTGCTTTTCAGATAGAGGAAATATGAAATATCCGCCCTATAGAATTGAAACAAAGCGATGCATGATCAGATGCTGGAATCCGTCTGATGCAAGGCTGCTTCACACTTCGATATTGAAGAATGTGGATCATCTTAAAGAATTTATGCCGTTCGTACATAAAGAGCCTCTGACGGTTGAGGACAGGATAGAGATACTGCGCAGGTTCAGGTCGAATTTCGATGCTTCAAAGGATTTTGTGTATGGTATTTTCAATAAGGATGAATCTAAAGTAATAGGCGGTACGGGGCTTCATACGAGGAACGGTAAATATGCCTACGAGATCGGTTACTGGATAGATAAAGACGAATGCGGCAAGGGTATCGCCACGGAAATCTCAAAAGCGCTGATCAAGGTCGGTTTTATGAATGAGGAAATAGACCGGTTCGAGATCAAATGCGTTCCAGAAAATCTGAATAGTCAGAATGTGCCCAAAAAGCTCGGTTTTAATCTGGAGTGTATAAGGAAGAGGGTCAATACGGCTTTTGAAGGCGAGTTTAAGGATTTTATGGTCTGGGTCCTGTTTAGGAGCGAGTATAAAGGCTTCGATGACAATGAGATCAGGATATTTAATGTTTTCGGTGAAGAGATATCACCTGCTTGACAAAACCCGATTTATTTTGTAATTTTGCCCCTGAACGAAAAAAGAAGTGAGAAAATGAACGGTTATTTAATACATATCAGCATCGTGATCACGACCACCACCTACGAGTTCCGAACCCGGAGGGGGTTGGTTATTTAGACTTGATCAGAAAATTAAGTTTACAGAAAGCCGCCGGACTTCAGGGTTCGGCGGCTTTTTTGTTTATAAAAAATTTAGATGGAGAAAAAAATGAACAAAATAGAAGATATAAGAGACCACAGAAATATAGCTAAAGAGCTTGATCTCTACAGCTCATACGACGAAATAGGGCAGGGGCTTATCTGCTACCACCCGAACGGCGCGATCATCAGGTACGAAATGGAAAGGTTCAGCCAGAAAGCTCATCTGATGAACGGATATGACTGGGTGTATTCACCACACATCGGGCTTGCTGAACTGTGGCGGAAGTCGGGACATCTCGATTTCTTCAGGGAGAACATGTATGACCCTTTCAAGATTGATAACGAGGAATACTGCCTTAAGCCGATGAACAGCCCGTTCCATATAATGATCTTCAACAAAAAGCAGAGGTCATACAACGAACTACCGGTCAGATATG
The DNA here is from genome assembly GCA_002382735.1 of bacterium UBP11_UBA4055. Lineage (GTDB taxonomy): Bacteria > UBA4055 > UBA4055 > UBA4055 > UBA4055 > UBA4055. Next base: position 25,135 of record DFZN01000021.1, on the reverse strand, counting down.
CTGAGTTCGGTTCGGTTTACCGTTACGAGTACTCGGGTGCACTCCAGGGACTGAAAAGGCTTCGCGGATTCGTGCAGGACGACGCGCATATTATCTGCGGGAAAGATCAGATCGGCGATGAGCTTGACCGTGTGCTGAAGTTCTGTATGTATGTGCTCAAAGCTTTCGGGATAGAAAAGTTCAGGGCATACATAGCCTCAAAGCCCCAGGAAAAAGCGATCGGTTCCGATGAAGACTGGCGTATGGCTGAGGACGAATTGCGCAGAGCGGTTCAGGATGCAGGATTGGAATACGAAATTGACGAAGGAGGAGGTGCTTTTTACGGCCCGAAGATAGACCTGAAAATTATCGACTACGCAGGTAACGAGTGGCAGTGCAGTACCATACAATTCGATTTCAACCTGCCGGGCAGATTTGACATGAAGTTTAGAGGCTCGGACAGAGAATTTCACAGACCGTATATGATCCACAGAGCTTTGTTCGGAAGCTTTGAAAGATTTATCGCGTCTCTGCTGGAGTTCTATAACGGGAGCCTGCCTTTGTGGCTGTCACCGGTTCAGATATGCGTGATCAACATAGGCGAAAGTCAGCGGGATCACTGCAAAAACCTCGTAAGGAAACTTAAGGCTGAAGATATACGGGTTGGGTTTTCTGATAAAAATGAATCCTTAAGCAGCAGGATTCGCGATGCTGAACTGAGGAAAGTGCCTCTGATAGTCGTTATCGGTGACAAGGAAGTTAAGAACGATGTTCTTTCAGTCCGATCCAGACGCGATCCAAAGCTAAATAGCTCTTTGTCGTATGAGAAACTGCTTGAAATTATCAGGCAAGAGCAGGGTAAAAGCAAGCCTGAGATCATATTCGAGGATTAGAAATGCCTTAAATGGAAGTCGCAATTTGCGGCTTCCATTTATTTCTCTTTAAAACATCGGACAAAATTCGTATATTTGAGTTTTATGAAGGAGGTTTAATTGAAACTCATAATTATTACGATATTAGTATTTATTTTTTATGAAGGAACTGTTCTTAATGCCGTTGTCGGCGACGATCATTACCAGCGATTTGAATTAAAAGAGATCAGCGAAGACTCAGCCTTGGTCTGTTTGAAAAATATAAATAGTCTGATGAATAAAGAAGAAAAAACGCCAAATGAAATATTATCGATTTTCAGATCGGAAGAAAGTATTTCTAATTTTATAGTAAATTTCTCACCTGATCCTAAGGATTCAACATGGAATAAGCTTCCCGCTGATAAAAATTCGGCCAGATATAAATGTATTTTATACGTAAGAGAGAACTTAAGCAGATTCAGAGAAATATATGACGGCTGGAAAGGTGAGGAAAATCTATGGGAGCCGAATCATTACTGGCTGGAAATAATAAAAGAGAAATATCCAGATTCAAAAGAAAGATGGCTGATAGAGTGGAATCTGGATTACAAAAATTTTATACGGCAGTTTGAACTTGCCTTACCATACGGTAAATGCGGAACATGCGAAGAATATTATGACGGGCTTGTCAGTGAATATCCGGAATACTTAGAGCATTACACACGAAATGAAATTATTGAAATGAAAAAAGATTGTGGACTCAAAAGAAAGAAATACAGGGAAAAACTGAACGAGCTTTTAAATAAGTACAAAGATATTGAAATTGAGAAAAAAATGTACGAAATAGATGAAAAATGTATCGTTTCAAATAAATATTTTGGATTGTGCTAAAAAAAAGAAGGGTATATTATGAGCGATCAGGCACTTTTTCTTTTAACATCAATTACAAGCGTACTGGCTATTCTGTTCAGCTTAACATCAAAAAGATACGGGCTGATTTACAGATCATACTATATTATTTTCATAGGTCTTCTCGGGCTGACTTTAACGATAATAAAGATCGGTTTCGATCCTTCTTTGAATTACAGGAACGATGCTTTTCATTTTACATCTATATTCTTGTGCTGCGCGGCTGTTATGACGCTACTTGCCTTTTTGTTGTCAAGAAAACCATTTAAGAAAGAGACAAGTAAATTTGTTAAGACCCTTTCTTCATATACCGCCGTCGGTATTCAGTTCATCAGCTTTTCAGTATTTATTCTGCTTGGCGATATAATAGCCTTGTTTCTTCAGGGTCAGGGAAAAAGAGCGGCGATGAGAGAGATCGCAGGGACAGGAGTGTCGCGAAAAGTAGTATACGGATTCTGGTCACTGGCCATCCCGTTCGTTTTCCTCATCGTTACGGTCGTTAGTTTTATTTTGAGAAAAAAGATAAGGGATCATTTCGCATCGAGGATGGAGATGGAGGTTCCGCCCAAGCCTGCAAAAGGATATATTATAGCAGGGACTATAATCCTGATCCTTTTCATCATAATGTTCAGTAGAAATTAAAATATCGGGTTAAGGAATTAAGAATTTTTCAAAATCGGAGGTTATATGAATAAACAGGAAATATTATCGGCGTTCCTGTTCCGCCACGCATGTAAGGAGTTCGATCCGGCAAAAAAGATATCGGAAGAGGATTTCCTCTTCATTCTGGAGACAGGCAGGCTGTCTCCGAGCTCGCTCGGTTTTGAGCCGTGGAAGTTTCTGGTGGTTCAGGACACTGTTCTGCGTGAGAAGCTCAAGGACGGCGCCTGGGGAGCCACGGTCAAGCTGGATACGGCGAGCCATTTTCTTGTATGCCTGACCATGAAAGCGCCTCTGATCAGGTACAACAGCCCGTACATACTTGATTTTATGTCGGGTGTTCAAAAATGGGAAGGCGAACTTCTGGAGAACAGAAAGAAAATAATCGAGAACTTCCAGAAATTAGACTTCGGGCTGGAAACTGACGAAAAACTCTTCGAATGGGCTTCGAAACAGTGCTATATCGCTTTGGCTAATATGCTCACTTCCGCGGCGATGATAGGCATAGATTCATGCCCGATAGAAGGCTTCAACAGGAAGAATACTGAAAGGGTACTCAAAGAGGAGTTCGGTGTCGATACAGCTCAGTACGGCGTTTCATATATGGCTGCTTTCGGCTACAGGATCAAAGAACCGAGGCCAAAAACAAGACGGCCTCTGAATGAAGTCGTAATATTCAAGTAAAGAGATCCATCCATATCAGGGAAATAATTCCTTTTATTTTTAATATTCTCTTGTTATATTTAATTTTAAACACTAATAAATTTGGAGTTAGGGTATGAAATTAAAATTCAGCGGAGGAAGGCCGGTAAAAAACTCCAGAACGGAATTCATGCCCATACTGAACGACAAACTAGAAAAAGAAGTCATATCTTTCCTCAATTCAGATACAGGCGGCGATGTGCTTGTGGGAATATCTTACGACGGTGCGGTCCTCGGAGTCGATTCTTACGGTGATGTACTTCATGTGATAGCCGACAGACTTAGGGTAAATATCTCGCCTTCATGCCTCGGGCTTATCGATGTTGTGCCTGTAACCACGGGAGGCAAGACATTTATAAGGGTCATAGCCGCCAGAGGAACCGAACAGCCTTACTACCTAAAGCTGGTGGGACAATCTTCTGCGGGTTGTTTTTTCCGAAAAAACGGAACGATCAGGCAGATGGATCTGGAAAAGATAAAAGAACTTTCAGGGAACAAAGACCTTTCAGCACTGAACAACATTATCTCTCCAAGAAATGCGGAACATACTTTTGCGCTCTTGAGGATATATTACGAAGAAAAAGGTATAAGGATGATTGATGACATCAGAAAAACTCTCGACCTTTATACGAACGAAGGCAAATTGAACTATGCCGCATATCTCCTGTCAGACTCGAACAGCACATCTTTTAAAGTAATAAAATACGCAGGAGACGACAGATCCGAAATAACAGAGACGAACGATTACGGCGGTACCTGCCTCATCCGTTCAGCCGACAGGATTCTGGATAAACTTGAAGTTGAGAACAGAACTTTCACAGTCAGAACAGAAAATAATGAATCGAGAGATAATAAGCTGATAAAAACCGAGGTGCTGAAAGAAGTATTTATAAACGCCCTGCTGCATAATGATTATTCCAGAGATTTCATGCCGCTGATAGAAATATTCTCAGATAAGATATCAGTAACTTCTTTTGGCAAACTTCCCGGACAGTTGAACGAAAACAGTTTTTACTCAGGCTTTCCTGTGCCGAGGAACAGGGAGCTGGTCAGGGTTTTTAAAGATCTGGGTTATACAGGTGAACTCGGATCAGGGATAGATAAGATACTCGAAAGTTATGACAGCAGTATTTTCAAAATAAACGATAACAGCTTAGAAGCCGTTCTGCCTTTCGCCGAAGAATTTAAAATAAAGTCATCCGGAAAAACCAAGCCGGAAATAATACATATAAGAACAAGAGACAGGATAATTGAAATAATGAAAAAAGATCCGTCCGTAACTGCCGTAAAACTTGCCGTTTTCACAGGTGTAACCAAGAAAGCGATCGAGTGGCATTTGAAGAAAATGAAAGAGTCCGGAGTTATAAAAAGGGAGGGTTCCAGAAAAACAGGGTTTTGGCAAATTAGGGTATAAATTAGCGTATAAAGATAGGGTATAAATTAGGGTAATAAACGACATGGCGCAACTCAACATATTAAATATTCGTAAAATAAGAAATTGCAAAAGATCACGGTTTTCCAGAATCGAAAATGCTAAAAAAAACGAGGGGAGGGCAGCGAAATAATAAATTTTAGAAAAACAGGAAAAAAATGAAGCAACTGATAGAGCTGACGGCAGGCAGACCGATATTCGGGGGAAAATGCCTCTCTGAATACGACGGAATAAAAGTAATGCTCGAAAGAGCGCTTCCGGGTGAAAAAGTCTCCGCTTATGTAAAAAAGAAAAAAAGCGGTTTCATGGAGGCGGTCGCAAAAGAGATCATCGAAAAGTCGCCTCACAGAATAGAATCCGACTGCAGATATTATCCGGTATGCGGAGGCTGTAAATTGCGGGATGTCGATTACGGCCACCAGGCTTATATAAAAGAAGAAGTAATAAAAGACTGTGTAAGAAGGATAGGGAAGATCAGCGACTGTGAGATACTGCCCATAATAAAATGTCCGGTCGCAGACAATTACAGGAACAAGACGGAATTCACATTTTCAAAAATGAGATTTCACACTGAACATGACCGCGGTACTGATGAGGAAGGTTTTAACCTTGGATTCCATGCGCCGAAATTCTACAGCAAGGTCATAGACATAGATCACTGCAATCTCCAGTCAGACCTCATGAACAGAATATATTATTCCCTTAAAATGAGGCTGAAGAACACCGGGCTTGAACCCTACGATGTGGTCAGGCACGAAGGATTTCTGCGGTATCTGGTCATCAGAAAGTCCAATGCGGATGAAGTGATGATAAACCTTATAACAAAATCCAAAAAGCTTAATGAGACAAGGTCTGCGGCTGATGGGCTGATAAAGGAATTTCCGCAGGTAAGATCCTTCATAAACACGATAAATCCGGGTCTTGCCACGACCGCTTTCGGCGAGGAGACAGTTCTCGTTGCCGGCGAAAGAACTATCACCGACACGATTGGTGAGCTTAAGTTCGAGCTGAGCCACGACACATTCTTCCAGACCAATCCTTCGCAGACGGAGAAACTCTACGGCGTGGCGCTGGAGTTCGCCGGCCTCACGGGCACGGAATCCGTGCTGGACCTGTACTGCGGCGTGGGGACGATCTCGCTCTACATCGCCGCAGGAGCAGCGCGCGTTACGGGTTTCGAGCTTGTCGAGAACGCCGTGGCGAACGCGCGCAGGAACGCGGAACTGAACGGAGTTAATAACTGCGTGTTCCGCGCCGGGGACATGATGAAGCTCGCGAAAGACGGCGAGATATTCAGAGAACATTACGATGTGCTCATCACCGATCCGCCTAGAGACGGCATGCACCACAAGGTCGTTGAAGCTATAATTTCGTCAGGAATAAAAAAGATAGTTTATGTCTCATGCAACCCGTCAACTTTCGCGCGTGATGTTGATCTGCTGAATCAGGGCGGATACACACTTGTCAAAGTTCAGCCCGTTGACATGTTCCCGCAGACTTTCCATGTGGAGACCGTCGGACTGCTCGTTAAAAGAGGGCAAGAGTAAGAATGATAAAAGGAATCATGGTCGCAAAAAGACTGACGATCATCCCTCTCAAAACCAGCCTTCCGGAAACTTCATGAGCTTCGGAAATGCCTGTATAGAAAATATACATCCACCACATATAAATCAGCATATTCAGCCACGGTGAGCTAAAAGGTAAGACAGCGCTCAAAAGAAGGGCGGATGAGTAGCAGAACACTCTGAATGTTGCCTGAAATCCGTTTATCGCCACGCTTAGAGACCTCATAATCACATGCCAGTAAAGAGCCAGCAAATAAATGAAGAAAAGGTTTGTTAATATGCCGAAAATTATGTCTGACGGAGCAGGTTCGGCGCTCATCATGTCTCTCAACATCTGAGCCTGCTGTGAGAGTTCAGGTTCGTTGTCCATAGCCTTTGCAACCTGTTCGACCGGGCTGTCGTTAATGCCTGTTGAAATATAGATGTAGCTGAAAGTATTTCCGATAGCCAACATTATGATAAGGAACAGTAAAGGCATCTTGTAGCCTTTATTTATGTGCATTTTTTTAAAAAAAGTCCCGGGAGTTCTCAGAACTCCTGACATGGTCAGGATCAGCGATCTGAAAAATCCGTACTTCTGCTGTTCCTCGAAAGGTATATTTTCCGGTATAACGGCTTGTTCTTCGTTCATATTATTTTTCCTTTACAGCGAATCCGAGCCCGTCGCCGATGGAAAGTATCTGGGCATTGAATCCTTTGAGTTTTGAGAATTTTATATTAAGATCGGTCAGAGAGCCCGAAATGTTTCTTTCATCAGGCGTATCCGGAGGTTCGATCACTGAGCCTTTCCAGAACATATTGTCTATCAGTATTATTCCGGTTTCATTTACATGAGCTGCCGCAAAGTCGAGGTAGTCGGAATAGCCTTTCTTGTCTGCGTCGATGAATATCATGTCGAAAGTCATTTCAAGGCCGGGAAGAATATCCTGAGCATACCCAGTCAGCAGTTCGATCTTATCATCAACACCGTAACGGAGGAAGTTCTCCCGTGCTTTTTTGTGGTGATCAGCTCTGTAGTCGATCGAATATATCCTGCCTTTCTTCAGCTTAAGGGCCATTACGATAGAAGAATAACCTACATTCGTTCCGATCTCGAGTATCTTTTCAGGCTGCCTGATCATGACCGTCTGGGCAAGGAATCTAGCGACATCCTTCTTAACGACAGGATGCTTTTTGTTGGATAAGTAGGCGTATATTTCATCGGTCTCGTCGGGCTTTAAGTTGATAAGGGAGTCCGTATATTGCGATATTTTATCAAAAGAGATCATTTCAGCCTTTAATAATTTGACCTAAATATAAGCTATATATATAGAATTATCAAAATTCTTTTCAACCCAAGTGATAGCCCTGTGCGGTCATTTCGCCGGCCGAATAGACTTTGTATTTGTCCTTAAGCAGCGGATAGTCCCAGCAGCCCATGCGGTGGAACATTCTTCCGCCGAAGCCTTTCTTGAACTTATACAGACCGTACATCGGGTGAGCGGGATCGGGCTTGGGAGAAACTCCGAACATATCGTATTTGGTGCACCCTTTCTTTTTTGCCCTGGTAATAGCCTCCCACTGAACCGCGTATGTTCCCATCAGGTTCCTGTTCATTGAAGAAGATGCACCGTAAAGATAAGTCGCCCTTTTGTCCGATACGGCAAAGAACATTGCCGCCAGAGGTATTCCGTTGTGTTCAGCTATGAGGAGCTCCGCATTCGTTAATGGGTCAGTTTCCGGCTTAACAGCTTTTAAAACTGAAGTGAAATAGCTTATGTCGTGCAGGTATATCCCGTTCCTTCTGCAGGTCTGACCGTAAAGATCGTACCATAAGTCTAATTCTTCAGGACCCGCGTTCCTCACTGAAACGCCCTTCTTTCCCGCCAGCCTGATGTTATAGCGTGTTTTCGGTTTCATTTTTTCGATTATTTCATTCTCGGGTCTGTTCATGTCCAGAAATATCGTGTTTGACGGAAGTATGTCTGTGTTCGCTTTTTTAAGATTCCATTCTTTTGTGTTGAAATTGAACCTGAACTCCTGATTATTTTTATCAGGGCGGCCTTTCCATATACCGTTCTCGTCAAAATGGCTCTCATCTTTTGCCCAGTGCGACTGCCAGTGGAGGTCATATCTCAATGTTATGCAGTCATCAGGCAGGAATCGTCGAAGATTTTCTGAAAGTTCTTCAAGAAAAGTACCCTGTTCGTCTTCCCGCGGTTCGATCAGGGGACCGTAGGGAATGTAAGCTATTGAATGATGTCTGTCCAGCCTGCGAATTAATACAAGGACATCGTCATGGATACTCCCTTTAGGAGAAGGATCATTTTCCAGAGGAGTGTCGGTCCTTATGTCAAAAGCTCTGGGGATAATACCCTGTTCTTTCTTTACTTCCGACCAGAACGATGTCTGCTGTACGAGCGGGGTTTTTAATAAATACTTTGTATTTTTCGGTTCGACTTTGATAAACATGAACAGAATTTAAGAAAATTTTAAATAAAAAGCAACAAACTGGCGGCCATGACCACCATTCCTGCAACGAGTCCGTATATCGCCACATGATGCTCGCCGTATTTTTCGGCAGTAGGCAGAAGTTCGTCAAGAGAAATAAATACCATTATGCCTGCGACCCCGGCAAAGACAACACCGAACACCGCCGGTCCGAAAAAGTGCCTGAAAATAAAATATCCGATCAGAGCGCCGCTATTCCTTCGTCCATGGCCTGTAATGTGAGAAATTTACCGTGAATTGAAAGTAAAATATTTCAAATTGACACGCGTCATAGTTTAAGTAAGGAATGATCATTTCACGGCAAGGCGTTTTTCGATATATTTTGAATTCATTATCCTGACAGTTCCCATATAAGTCATTCGGAACTCTAGAAAATCTCCGACTTTGTAGTTCTTTTCATTGCTTCCGAGATTGATCACTATCATATCCGAGCTTGCACCCACGATCTCAATATGGGGATCGATCGGAAGTATCTGATTCTCCTCGATATCAAGAAGACCTATGTCGATCAGGGCTCTTTTTGTTGTTTTACCATAATCCTCCTCGTTCACTTCCGCCGATTCTCCCTTGACATTAGTGCCCATCTCACCCATAGGAACAACAGGTTTCTCAATAAGCTCGATTATTTCTGCGAACAGCCTGAAAACATCGTTATGCATTTTTTCAAAGGTCGAATCATGATATACATCCGTTCCGAGAAAAAGAGTCTCGCCTACCCTGAAGTGATTTATACCTTTCGGAAGTGTGCGGTTGAATATCAGCGGGATCGTAACGGACGCTCCGCCCGACACAAGTGGGATTTTCTTGTTGAATTTTGCTTCGATAAGCTGCTTATAAAGGCTAAGCTGGATCAGCTTGTCATTGTTCGGCAGAACTCCGTACAGACATGCCAGGTTTGTTCCGATCCCGATTACCTCTATGTTCGGAAGCTCAAATACTTCAGAATAAAAGGATATAAGGTCGTCGCGCATAATTCCTTCACGAAGCTCACCCATTTCAATCATTATGATGATCTTATGTATCTTTTTCTGGCTGACCGCTTCAAGTGACAGAAGCTTGATAGTGCTGATGCTCGTATTCAGGCTGATGTCTGCGTATTTTACAACGCTGTTCACCGCATGTTTAGCAGGGGGTTTGATATAGATGGTTTCTATCTCCGGGTTCAGAGACTTGATCATTCTGAGATTTGAAATTCTTGAGTCCGCGGTCTGCTGAAGGTCAAGTTTCAAAAGTTCGCTTATATAGAGTTTATTCCCGCATAAAAGCTTTGTGACGACTGACCATTTTATCCTGTTTTTATTAAAGATAGAGTCGAGATAGTTGAAATTTTCGGAAAGCTTTATCGAGTTGAAAGTAATGTATGCCACTGAAGCCTCTATTTTTTATAACGCATTTCAATATATTTTGTCGTAAAGCCGATCTTTTCGTAGAGGAATCTTGCAGGATTATCAGGCTCGACATGCAAAGCAAGCGAACCCTCAGCCGTCCCGACCGCTTTCTGCATCAGTTTTTTTCCGATACCTTTTCCTCGGTGTTCTTTATGCGTTGCTATATAAACAAGCACATTCTCGGGAATATAATCCTTCATTCCGGTCTTATTAACAACTACTGCTCCGATAACTTTGCCATTCTCGGTACCTGAAAGAATAAAACCGCCGAAAGATTCTGATAATTTCAGAGCGTAATCCATAGCTTTGAGTATATCGGCTTTAGGGTCCCCGTAATTCTCAAGATTTTCATACAAAAAATCAAGAACAGCTTTTTTTTCATTTTCGTTCGGTAAATTATCCCGATCAAATACTTTGATTTCAAACAAAACAGACCCCCTTATTTAATTAGCGAAATGGGCTTACATTGTTTTTTAATATAAGAAAAAATCCGACAAATCGCAAATTCAGGGAGAAAAAAAATAAAAAAAGCCCCGTTTTACGGGGCTTTGGTGAGAGAGGACGGACTCGAACCGTCGACCATCGCCTTAAAAGGGCGGTGCTCTACCAACTGAGCTACTTTCCCATCCGCTTTTAAAAAGCAGTGCCAAATATAAAAATTTATAGGTTTTATGTCAAGGGAATTTTCTCGATTATTTTTTCGCTTCTAATCAAAATCCCATTAAGGCCTCTGATCATTCAGTTTTATTTCGAAAATGTTCGGCCAGTATTTTCCTGTGACAAAAAAGCTGCTGTCTTTATAGGCGATCCCGTTGAGTACATTAGATCCGGAATATTCATTTATTGCCAGTTCTCTGAGGTCTGAGAGGTCGTACCTTCCTTCAACATTACCTGTTGTCGGGTCGATCGAAATGATCGAGTTCTCACCCCAGATGTTGGCCCATATAAGCCCGTTCGCATACTCGAGTTCGTTTATCTCATCAACATTAATTCCGCTCGATGTACTGACCGTAACAGTTCTTTTTATAGAGAAATCAGCCGCACTTCTGAAATATATTGTGCTTGAACCGTCACTGTTGATCAGATCAGTGCCGTCATTGCAGAGCCCCCAGCCTTCACCAGTATATGAAAAAGTATTTTCCTGAGTAAGAGTTTCATAGTCATAGACAAGACAGATTCCGCTTGTCCAGGTAAGTTGATAGACTTTGCCGTTCAAAATAGTGACGCCTTCTCCGAAAAAAGCGGAAGACAGGTTGATCTCTGCGTATATCTGTGAATTTGTGTGATCGTATTTTAGAAGCTTTGAGTTTTCGTAATGGCCTGTCCCTTCCACCAGAGTGTCGCCTCTGAACTCAAATCCCTGAGTGAAGTATGTTGTGTTATGCGGATAGATATTAATAATCTCATAGTCGGCTTCGGGGGTTGTCCCTTTGCTGCATGCCGAGATCGCCATGAAGACAGAAAGTAAGAGAATCAGATGTTTCATTTCTTCCTCTTTTTTTCATCCAGCCTGTCGATGATCTTTTCAAGAATGTCGAAATCAGCCGATCTGGTAGCCTGCCTGATCCCGTCCAGTCCCGGATTTGAATTTATCTCTAAAAATACCGGACCGTCACAGCTCCTGATAAAATCAACGCCCGCGATCTCAAGTCCGAATCTTTCCGCGATAAGGAGGCACTGTTTCTCTTCCTCCTTTGTAAGGATCGCTTTCGCTACAGAAGCCCCTCTTTTAAAATTGGCGCGGAAATCTTTGTCCGAATTCGTTCTTTTCATTGCTCCGATGATCTCGCCGCCGAGTATGAACACTCTGAAGTCGGAAACCGTGTTGTCTTCAGATCTGATAAAATCCTGTATAAGAAATATCTCATTCCTGTTGACATTCCAGATCCAGTCGATCGTTGAGACGAGCTGTTTTATATCGTAAACAAGCAGAGTTGAGCTGCCTAAAGATCCGAAGATGTTCTTTATTATAAGCGGAAAATGGAATTGATGAAGTACATTATCAATATCCTCCGGGCGTCTGATTATAGCTGATCTCGTGATCTTTACGCCCAGTGACGACATTATCTGAAGAGAAAGGAGTTTATTCCGGGCTTTCATTATCGAGTCGGGAGAGTTAACTACAGGAACTCCGCATTTGGTGAATTCGTTCACGATATAATATTCCGCATTGCTTTTTTCTTTCACGGACAGCCTGTTAAGAATTATATCGTAATCACACGGGTCGAACGGTTTTTTGTTGTAGTAGAGCGATGTCTTTACCGAGTCGATTAACAGGTTAAACTCACCGTTCTTAAAAAGATCGACTTTATGACCTTTTCTTTCCCCGATAATTTTCAGATCAATGATGTTGGGGAAGAATTCGCATTCCGAAATTGTAGCTGTTAATATCCCGAGTTTCATATTATTTCTTCGGTAATGTTATGGTTCTCTGATCATCGCTGAGGGTGAAAGTGCCGGAAGACACCTGAATACCCCCGACAAAACATTTCCATTCATAAGTTCCGTCCAGTGCTGAAACAGAGAAATCTGCGGGGAAATGAACGAACCCCCACTCATCGGATGCTACTTTTACAGTTGCCTCATATTCATTCCTGCCGTCTTCGTCGGTAACTTTGAAGACCGCGTCATAATTTTCCATTGAGGCGTTCTTGTCTCTGACGCCAAGCTGTATGTTTAAAAATTCGGACTGCTGCCAGGAAGGGGCGGGGCCGTCAGTATTGTCTTTAGAACCGGCCGTAAGGCTGAATGTTAATATCATAAGAAAAATAAATGCTTTTTTCATCTTATACCCCCTGTTTTTTTTAATCTTTTCAATTCGTCATTAAGCATCGCGGCGATCTCGTAATTCTCGGATCTTACAGCGGCACTGATCTTTTCTTTTATCGATTCGGCAGTTTTTTTTATGCTGTCATCAGTACTAACTCCGTTATCGTACCTTTTACCTGTCGAATAAAAAAGATGATCGCTGATCTCTTTTCTGAAAATATCGTAGCATTTCTCGCAGCCTGCCTTCTTTTCTTTTTTTATCATCAGGATCGGAGTTGAACATTTTGGACATATTCTCGTGTCTGATACGGTAATGCTGCGATTCTGATTTAGAGTGCTTATCCCTTTGTTGAGATAATCAAGTGCTCCGAGAAGAAAATCGTTGATGGATCTACCTGCGGGGCCGTTTTGAATATCAGGGTGGTCTTTTAAAAACTTACGGAAACACTGAAGGCACATATTGATCTCCTCAGTTCCCTTATCGTTCTGAATGACGACCTTGGTAACTACATTTAATGATCCGCACTTATCGCATTTCATCAGATCACTCCGTCGATAATATTAACGATCCTGTCCGCCTTCTCGGCAAGATTTCTGTCGTGAGTGGCTACAAGAAATGCCGTTTTGTTCTTTTTGGCAAGGTCCCACATGAGTTCGTGAAGTCTTTCAGAGGATTCATTGTCCAGATTTCCTGAGGGTTCGTCGGCCAGTATCAGCGAAGGCTTGTTGATCAGCGCTCTTGCAAAAGCCACTCTCTGCTGCTCTCCGCCTGAAAGTTCGGCGCTCTTGTGCCCTCTTCTGTCGGACAGCCCGACGGCTTCAAGCAGTTCATTTGCATGTTTCTCAAGATCGGTCCTGTTGCTTCCCATTATAAGACCGGGCAGCATGATATTCTCAAGAGATGTGAATTCGGGAAGGAGATAATGGAACTGAAAAACGAATCCTATATTCCTGTTCCTGAATTCGGCAAGTTTTCTGTCGCTGTAATTTATTATATTTTCACTACGGAACTCAATTATACCTCTGTCGGGCTTATCAAGAGCTCCGATCAGATTTAGAAGGGTAGATTTTCCTGCGCCGCTTTTTCCCATTACAGCCACGATCTCGCCTTCATTCAAAGAAAGGTTGACACCCTTAAGCACGGGTATGTCTTTTTTACCCATCGTGTATTTTTTATAAAGTTCTTTTATGTTCGCCAGCATTTTCGATCTCTCATTTTATTCGTCTCTGATTATCTGTCCCGGAAGCATTTTACCAGCCTGTCTGGAAGGATAGACCGTAGAAAAGAAAGTCAGTGCAAGAGCGACTGCGCCGATGATCACTACATCAGCCGTTTTTATCTCAACAGGCATAGCATTGATAAAATAAATATCTCCGGGAAGGGAAATTATTTTATATTTAAGCTGGATCAGGCTCACGGAAATGCCCAGTATTATCCCGAAAACGGTTCCCAGCACTCCAATGATCATTCCCTGAATTATAAAGATTCTCGTGATCATCGACCTTGTAGCGCCCATGGCCATTAATATGCCTATCTCCTGTTTCTTCTCCATTACTATCATTATAAGACCGGAAAGAATGTTGAAAGCTGCAATTATCACGATGAGGCTTAGAATAGTACCCATCATCATCTTCTCGATCTCCATCCATGCGTAAAGATTCTTGTGCATATCTTTCCATGATACAGCGTTCAACGGATATTCAAGCTTTTCGTTCAGCTCAGATTTGATCTTATCGGTATTTCCGATAGAAGAGAGGACAATATAAACTCCGTTGATCTTCTCCGTCATTTTGAACAGTTTCTGAGCAGATCCGAGGGATATGTAAACGAGTCCGCCGTCCACTTCAGCCAGTCCGGATTCAAATATCCCGGTAACTTCGAATTTCATTACCGGAGGCTGAGAGAAAGTAGAGCTGATCGCGGGGGAAATAATGAAAAGCTCGCTGCCTACGATCGAGGCTGTCCTGTCCGCCATTCCCTTGCCCAGAATTATTCCAGGAAGTCCGGACGCTGTCCCATCAAAACCGAGATCACCGGCTATGATCTGTCCGCTCAGAAGAGATACGGAAGAAATGGTGGTAATGTCAATTCCCCTTACGAGAGACCCTTCGGTGTAGTCGCCTTTGATCATTCCATAGGATTCAACGAACGGGGAATGCCCTTTTATAAGCGAATCGGCAGAAAGAAGTTCCTGAAGCTTATTATCGTATGTGAACGGCCTGTCGTTGAACGATCTTATTCTTATATGCGAATCATTCGAGATGAATCTTGTTCTGACCTCGGTCTCGAATCCGTTCATGACAGATATGACAATTACAAGAACTGCTACACCGAGGGTGATACCCAGGAACGAAATATAGGTGATAGTTGAAATAAAAGCTGTCTTTCTTTTACCCTGAAGATACCTTTTAGCTATGAAGAACTCTAGGAAGGACACGGCGTTTTTCCTGTTTTAATTACACCGAGTAATATAAGTTATACTGACAGCTTTTACAAGCATTTAAAGCACTATCCCCTCGGATGGAACTGCCTGTAGATTTGTTTTAAGTGCTCTCTGTCAATGTGAGTGTAAAGCTGAGTTGTTGAGATGTCAGAATGTCCGAGCATCTCCTGAACTGAGCGCAGATCGGCTCCGCCTTCAAGAAGATGGGTAGCAAAAGAGTGCCTGAAAGTGTGCGGGTGGATCTCTATGGACAGATTCGCGAGCTGAACATATTTTCTCAGTATCTTCCAGAACCCCATTCGCGACATTTTATTACCTCTCGAATTTAAAAAAAGTATATTCTTTGACTTTCCTTTTGCGGCTAGTTCCGGCCTGACATCACCGAGATATTTCTTCAGATTTTCAAGAGCACTTGAGCCTATAGGAACTATCCTTTCCTTGTTCCTTTTTCCGATCACTCTTACGATCCCTTCGGGAAAGATCACTGAGTTGTACTCAATTGAAAGGAGTTCGGAAATTCTGAGTCCGCAGGCATAAAGCATCTCCAGCATTGCCCTGTCTCTTATACCGAGAGGAACAGAAAGATCAGGTACCGCAAATATTTTCTCAACTTCTTCAACAGAGAGTACTGCGGGGTATTTACCGGGTTTTTTCGGGGTTTCGATGTGCAGAGCGGGATTATTCTGGCAGATATCTTCGTTAACCATATATTTATGGAAGTTCCTGATCGAAGAGAGGTTTCTTATGACCGAAGATATATTCAGCCCAAGGTCATTGAGCAGAATTATTAACTCCCTTATGTGCGAAGCTTTTACAGCATCCGGGCTTACAATCCCTTTGCCTTCCAGGAAATCAATATATCTCCTGAGATCGTTCCCATAAGACTCAAGAGAGAGCCTGCTTAGACCTTTATCGAACAGAAGCGAATCATAGTACTGTTCAAGAATTTCCGTAAAAGTAGAGTTTTTGGTCATAGGCTACTTTGACAGCTGGTAGACCGTGGCGGCCGAAAGGCTTAGCTGATAGAGTATAGTCGTAACATCTTTTGTCAGTTGCAGAAAGTCGATCCGGCTATAATCGTAAGGAACATATACCATATCACCCGGCTCCAGCTCATACGACAATATGTTATCGAACCAGCCTTTTTCCTTTATGAGCTCACCGTTGGACTTTATCACATAAATATTATCTTCATCGGCAGATGGCGTTATGCCGCCTACTTTATCGAGGTAATTCTTTACCTTTCTTTTATCCGAATTATATGTTATTGCCGTTTGCTGATAGACTTCACCCATTACAAGGATTGTTCTTGATATGGGAGGTACAAAAACCGAGTCTTTGTTTTGGAAATAGAAATCTTCGTGATTTCCTTTATCGTCGATGTCAAGGATCACCCTGCCGCTTGCTTCAATTGAATCGAATTTGGCAGTATTAAGCGCGTTTGCAAGATCCTGATTTCCGGACAGGATCATCTGCATCTGAAGCTTATTGTTCAGCTCGTCTCTTAATTCTTTTATCTTCTTAGTCTGCTTTTCTTTCACTTCCTGCCTGAATATCTGGGTCGATCGAATCTGGGCGTTCTTTGTAAATCCCCCACATCTCTCCAGAAGATCGCTCATCTCTTCGTTCTCACGAAGTGCGTACATACCGGGAAACTGCACTTCGCCAAAGATCTTTACATAATTCACTCTTGCAAAATCCCTTATTCTCCTGACGAAAACAATATCGTTCGGTTCAAGGATTACATTTTTAAGGTTTTCAAAACTTACCCATTTCGTTTTAAGCATTTTATTTGTGCTGTTTATTCCTGAGACTATTTCGATGGAGTCTGTCATAGCATCATTTCTGAATCCCCCTCCGAGCGTTATCAGGTCAAAAGCCGACATATTCTCGGAGTGAATAAAATTTCCCTGGTTTTTAATGTTACCCCATATACCTACGCTTTGAAGCGGATTTTTTGCGGAGTAATCAAAAACATGTATCTTGTCATCGTCCTGAAGAATGAATTCTTCATGCTTTACATTCGAGAAGTAACTGTATCCGTCCTTAGCGTTATTTCGGATAATAATAATGTTGTCGATATCTCCGTATGGTGTCAGTCCGCCGGAATAGGAGAGGAGATTAGAAATCGTCATATCTTTTGTAAATTTGTAAACCCCGGGCTTATTGATCTCTCCGGACACTTCAACTGAAGGGAAATAAGAAACTGAATCAAGACTGAATACTTCGACAGTATCTCTCGCGAACAGCTGTATTTTATCTTCACCGAGACTTTCAAGAACATTCTTCGGAGAGAAGCTTATCATAAGATCTCGTTTTCCGGTCCCGTTCTTTCTGATTATGTTCGCATAATCCATATCGGTATTCTCAAATACGATCTCTTTGTCATTGAGGATATCGCCAAGCATCATTCCGTCGTTGTACTGGATCTTGCGGTTGTGTCTGAAATTCCCTTTTAAATACACATATCGCGAATTAAAAACAAGAGTCGAGAACATCCTGATTATATCCCCGTCCCTCAGTTTGGGGTTATCTTTAAGCGAGACCGATAATATTTCGCTTCTGCCGTCTTCCCCGAGCCTTTCGATCTCAACTCTTTCCGAGTCCGAGAAAGGAGTTCTGCCTGCTATTTTTAAAATATCTTCAAGTCTGTCATTCTTATGAATCTCGAAAATGCCTTCTCTTTTCACATTTCCGGCTATTGCCGCCTGATCTCCGATCAGAGGAACGAAGACTGTCATATTAGGCTCAAGGACGGATACTGGATTCCGGCCGAAGAATAACAGAGAGTACATATCTACGACTATAGATCCGTTCTTAGGAGATATCAGGCCGATTTTCCTTAAACTTGCTTCAGGCGTAACCCCTCCTGCGACGGCCAGTACTTCAACTATACTTGAGAAAGGCGAAACATTATATACACCCGGTTTGATGACATTACCCACTACGAATATGGATATAGGTTTTACTTCGCTTAATCTAACACTGAATTTGATACCGTTTATACTGGAAAGTTTCGATTCGATCCTGCCTTTTGCATTTTTATAATCAAGACCCGAAAGGTCGATCTTTCCTATCTGCGGAATAATAATAAATATCTCGTTCGTCACTTCGGTGACATAATTTTTTTCTATTGCCCCCCAGATGTCGATGGCGAAAATGTCTCCCGGTGAAAGTAAGTAGTTATCAGGTATAGATTTGTTATAATTCAGGTTCGTTCTGACAGAAGAGAAATCTATGCGGTACTGCTTTAGTTCCGAACTGTAGGGATCAATCAGCTCTCCGCTGACATATTTTTCGAAATATGTTTTATAAACTTCAAGGGAATCCGGCGAGAATTCGGGTTTATCATCAAACCCCTGAAGAACAGTGTCTATTCCTGCAGTTTCGGTCTTTAGCTTATTGGGAGAATCCTTACCCTTAAGTTTTTCGATCTCGGTAGAAAGGTCTTTCCCTGTCAATTTCTGGTACATTTTTAAAAGTTCTTCAGTCTGTGCGGAACCGATCACCGTGAAAATCAACAAACTGAGCAGAAGTATTTTTTTCATTGAATGTCTCCGAATTTAATGGCCTTTAAAATTTAAAACGACTCTGGCTGTATAGAACAAAATGATAAAATCGAGCTTAAGTGATATATTTTCGATGTAGTAAAGATCATATTTAAGTTTTTCTTTTACATCATCGAAAGTTTCATCGTATTTGTGCTTAACCTGTGCCCATCCCGTCAGGCCGGGTTTTACATGGAGTCTCTTATAATAATATGGTATAGTTTTTATGAATTTATCTACAAAGAACTTCCTTTCAGGTCTGGGTCCGACAAAGCTCATATTGCCCTTAAGCACATTAAAAAGCTGGGGAAGTTCATCTATCCTGGTTTTTCTCATGAATTTGCCGTATTTGGTGATCCTGGGGTCGTTCTTCACTGCCCAAACAGCACCGGTTCCAGCTTCGGCGTCCTTTTTCATGGATCTGAACTTATATATTGTGAATTCTTTAAAATCCTTTCCGACCCTTTTTTGTCTGTAAATGACCTCTCCTCTCGAATCGAGTTTTATGAACATGATGCTGACAAGCATTACAGGACTCATCACTATCAGAAGGATTAACGACACTATGACATCGAAACTTCTCTTAAGCATCCGCTGGAATGGAGAAAGAATGTCAGGGAACAGTTCAAGAAGTTTATAGCCGAAAAGTTCAAAAGTCCTTACATTTCCGCTGATTATGTCCTCAAGTGACGGTACTACTTTGTAAAAAACATTATAGTCTTTAGATCTGAGAATTATGTTGTTTATCAGGAACGGGTCTTTGACCTCGACAGATATAATTATCTCCCTTATCTGGTTGTCCTTTATTATCTGTTCAAAAGTATCCAGATCGCCCAGAGTCCTGAAACCCTGATATTCGGGATTATCCTTGCCGTCATCAATGAAACCGATGATATTCAAACCAAGCAGTCTTCCCTTCAAATATTCTCTGATTATCTTTTTAGAAGACTTGTTATAACCGATGACAAGAGCGTTCCTTAATCCGATCCCCTTTCTGAAAAGCCTGTTAAGAGTAAGTTTGAATGATATTCTGCCCGTTGTTACCAAGATACAGAGGATAGCGTAATAAATGAGAATACCTTTGCCTGAAAGTTCTCTGAAATTAAGGGTTGTAATGACATAGAGAAAGAGGGTCCCGACAGTTATACCTGAAATAGCACTCAGTCCGATCTCGACCGCGCTTCTGAAATAAAAGGATTTGTAAAGGTCTTTCAAATGAAATACGGACAGCCAGAAAATATAAAGGACCGGTGAGATTGTCATAAGCTCGGCATAAGAGTGATCCGTATAAGTAATGAAGTAGTCTGTCTTGAATTTTATGATGAAGAGAAGAAGCGTTGATATGTTGACCGTAATAAAGTCAGTCAGCACAAGCAATTTTATTTCTTTTGATATCTTCAATCTCCATACCTCAGAAGCGCTTCGATCATTATATCGTCACCCGATCTTTTACATTTCATATCCTCCAGCGATACCGAATCTGATATTTTTGTTATCCCCGAACCGGAAAAAAACTTTACAGAGCTTCCGATCAGTTTCGGCGCAAGAAAAAGAACAAGTCTGTCGGCCAGTTTATTTCTCAAAAGATAAGAAGATAACGCCGCACCGCCTTCCGCCATTATAGATCTTATCCCGTATGAATGAAGGGTTCTGAATGCCTGTTCCAGATCGAGCTCCCCGTTATTTTCATCTACTCTAATTATCCTTATACCTTTGATCCTGTACTTTGTTTCAGATATTTCCGGAACTTTATTTGAAGTTATAATAATAGTTTCCGAACCGCTGCCGAATATTTTTTTTTCAGGATCAAGTGATAAAGATCCGTCAGTTACTATTCTTACAGGATCCCTTCCTCTGCAGTTTCTTACTGTGAGAAGAGGGTCGTCCGATTCAACCGTATTTTTACCTACCAGTACGGCGTCATAAAGATTTCTCATTCTGTGGACCAGCTTTCTGCTTTTTTCAGAAGATATCCATTTCGAATCGTTTTCATCTGTTGCGAGAGATCCGTCGAGTGATGAAGCCAATTTAAGTACTATGAATGGCGATTTTGTTTTTAGCGAGTGAAAGAAGGGTTCATTTATTTCTCGGCATTTCTTTTCATTTATACCGCATTCTACTTCAATGCGGGCATGACGCAGTAACTCCACACCTCTACCGTTCGAGTGCGGAGAAGGATCAAGCGTGCCGATGAAAACCCTTTTTATTTTTTTTGTGATTATTATGTCCGTACATGGAGGCGTCTTTCCGTGATGCGAGCACGGTTCGAGAGTTACATACATATCTGAATCGCAGGGGTCTTCATCGCACGAATTTATGGCGTTAACCTCGGCGTGATGTCCTCCGAATACTTTATGATGTCCTTTCCCGATGATCCGGCCGTTCTTAACAATGACAGCACCTACAAGAGGATTGGGACTTACTTCACCTGCGCCTTTCAAGGCCTCTCTTAAAGCGGTCTGCATATATTTTTCTTTTTCGCCCGTTATCATCCGATCCCGTTCATTAAATACATTTTTAAGATGCTAAATATAAAATATTTAAACATCTTAAGCAATCGCAATGTTAAAAGAAAAGTCGAGCCAACGCTTGATTTTGCAGTCTCTAAATCATATATTGAATACTTAAAATCTTAAAAAAGGAGCTGACATGAAAGATTTGATCAAAAAACTGACCGGTGGGATAAAACTCAACACCGAGTACATAAACAGAGTTAAGAAGGATAAAGTAACAGTAGATTACATGAATTCGCTTGATTTTGAAAGTATGCCCGAAGAAATTCGGGAAATGAACCTTTCAATTCTTAAAAGGGCTAAAAAAAACATTGAAGAAAGCATTGAAGACATAGTTTTATTCGAAGAGGGGGCAGAATGTGAAGAGTGTCTGGATCATGCCCGTTCATTTAAAAATATAAGTAAGATCAAAGAGATCTATATCGACATTAACAGTATCAACTCAATTATATCGTCCGAGAATTTATCTGTAAGCGACAATATCAGGAATATCCTGGAAGAGCATCAGAAGAAGTTGCTCGGTGAGATAGAAAATTTCAGAACAGAACTGATTGAACACATCGATCAATCGGTAAAAAGCGGACTTTTTGACCTTAAAGAAAAAGAGGAAGAACCTGCTGCTGAACCTGCGGTAAAAACAGCGCCGCAAAGAAGTTTTATCATAAAGAAAACAAATAAAAGTTTTCAGGAAATAAAAGATCTGATACTAGAGTACATACGCATAAACGAACAGATATTCAACAAGATCATTTTTGAAAGCAAACCGCCGACACTTTCGATCGCCGACAGGATACTTGATGTGTATTTTAAGCCGGGATACGGTTATGTCATAAATTTCATATCCGAGCCTGACACGAACTACGGAAAATTTTACAGAAACCTTCTGAAAGTTTTCAATGAGATACGGGACCATATTTTCGACACTTACGATATCGTTATCTGTCCCGAAGACGGAAAATCTATAAGCTATCTCAACAGTTTTTATCAAAATTACATTTTTGTCAGAGAAAAAATCGATACAGCCCTTACTCAGTTCAAGCTGCAGAATTCTCTGCTGAATGAGAATTTTTCTGTCAGGTATATGATCTTTGAAAAGATTTCCGCCAGATATCTGATATTTTACACAGGCAACAAGGACCTTTCGAAAGCTGTTGAGCAGTATTTTGTTAACCAGGCTAAACTCGGCTCGATGCAGTTCGAGATTGAGTTCGTTGAATACGATGGGGACATAAAAAAGATCATAAGTGAAAGGCTGAATAGGATCAAAAACAGGATTGATCTCAACAGCTCGGACAACTATATGAGGATAACAAGGCTCACAAATGAAAGAAAAGAAAAATCTCTTCTTTTCGATGTTACAGGCGTTAAGATACTGGTCGATCCTGAAGAGGATTATCCCGGAAATGATATAGACATCGTTGTAATGACGAACGCCAGGGATGCTCATACTGATCAGATCCCTAAAATTATGAACAGCAATCCTTCCGCGAAACTTTTTACTTCAGATATATCTTTCAAGATCGCAAGGGTGAAATGGCTGAAAGAACTGAATAACCCCAGTCTTCTGCCCGGTAGCGGCGGGGGAGCGGATTATACACGAAGAGATATAGAGAACCTGAACGAGAGGGTTATCAGGATAACTCCGATGGGCAAGGGTTACAATTTTAGAAACCTTGTAAATATTAAATTCTTCTCTTCAGGATCTATTCCGGGTGCTTCTATCGTTGAGATCATGGACGCGGGACACAAAACGGTCTATCTCGGAGTTTATACAAAAGATGACACTTCGCTTCTCAGAGGTTCAGACACTGACATCTCCGAATACGATTATATTTATACTTCTTCAGAAAAAACCTACCCGTACCTGCCGCTTCCTTTAGACCTGATAAATGAAAAACTCTCTGAAGAAAAACAGGTATTTGTTTTTACCGACTCGCTGGGTAATCTCCAGCACGCGGTCACGGAGCTCTATTCTGCCGGAATTGGTAAACCGATGGTCTCAGGCGATGCTTCTTTCGATATCATAAACAAAGAGCTGTTGAAAATAATCAATTTCGGATCCAGCTGGGGGGATAATTTTATTGACAGGGACCTTTTCTCAAAAAGCATAGCTGTCGTCGAACCGTTTACGGACGAATACGAATTTTACAAAAAATTCTCGCTGAACGAATCTCTGGTTTTCATACTCCCTTTCGACAAAATGGAGCTGGAGATGGTTTTAAAGAACAAACTCTACTCTGACAACCTCATATTCATTCCGGCAGATTATGAGAAAGAATTTACTGAAATCGTTGAGAACGACCCTGTTATCCCCGATGAATATAAAACAGGTAAACATCAGGTATATAATTACATCAGAAAAACGGAAATGTCGGAAATATTCCCGCAGTGCAAAGGCTCAAGCCGGTTCAAGAAGATATTGTCTGATTCAGCAAGCGGCGATGTGCCGGAGAACAAAAATATTATTATAGCCGAGAATCGGGAAATACAGGTGTATTGATAATGCCGTTAAAAGTCAATGAAATATTCACTTCGCTTCAGGGAGAATCATCATACTCAGGGCTACCCTGTCTTTTCATCAGGCTGACAGGCTGCAATTTAAGATGCGGCTGGTGCGATACGAAGTATGCTTATGATGAAGGCATGGATTACACATTAAATGAGATTGTCGGGTTTATAAACGGCTCGAATATCAGTCTTGTCGAATTCACCGGCGGCGAACCACTTCTGCAGAAAGAAGAACTGACCAGAATAATCGGCGATGTAGATCCGGAAAAAACCATACTGATAGAAACGAACGGAAGTGTTTCACTTGAAGGATTGCCAGATAGAGTAATAAAGATCGTGGACTATAAACTTAAAGGCTCGGGCGAAGGCGGCAGTTTCTTTGAAAACAACCTGGGATTTTTAAGAAAAAAAGATGAAATAAAATTTGTTTTGAAGGATCTTTCTGATTATAATGAGATGAGAGAGTGTTACAGGAAGTACGATCTGGGCAGCAGGTGCGGTGTGCTGGTCTCAAAAATATTCGATTCGCAGATCAGCGACGGCGAGATCGCTGAGGCGATCTTAAAGGATAGATTAAATGTGAGGTATCAGATCCAGCTTCACAAATATATCTGGAGGAATGAGAAGGGGAGATAAAAAAGGAGGCTTGAAAATGGTAAAGCATATAGTTATGTGGAAACTCAAGAAGCATTCCGATCTGACTCATAAGATCGCGGCGGCAATGGAAATAAAGAAAAGCCTCGAAAGGCTTACTTCACTGATCATACAGATACGAAATCTGGAAGTCGGCATGAATTTCTCTATGTCGGAAAGAGCTTACGACATTGTTCTCTACACAGAATTCGATTCAAAGAAAGACCTTGAGCACTATTCAGTTCATCCCGAGCATGTGAAGATAAAAGCTTTCATAGACAGTATCGTCGAGGACAGAGTTATCGTTGATTACGAAACCTGACACTAAATTATTATATCTGAAACTACCGAATTAAATACATCGAGCATATTCTCCGGGAGTCTGATCGTGTCGTTCTCAAAAAGCAGGATACCTTTATTTATGTAATAATCAAGCTTGTCAAAATCTGATCTGAGAGCGGAGCGGAATAATCTTGTATATTCATTTACATTGAGGCCGGAAATTTTTCTCAGTCCGAGCATCAGGAATTCGTTTTTCAGGTTTGATCCGATAACTTCGTTTTCAGGTATAATCCCTGATGACCGTGCCTCGACTTTCTTATAATAAGATATCAGATCTTCAGGATTCTCCCATCTGTATTTATGAACGAATGAATGAGCGGATGCGCCAAGTCCGATATAGTTGCCGAAATCCCATGTGTTCAAGTTATGGGCGGACTGACGGCACGGTTTTGAGAAATTCGA
>DFZN01000041.1 GCA_002382735.1 bacterium UBP11_UBA4055 | reverse complement strand
TTATAAGAAGGACTGATACGGGCAGATGGGGAATGCCTGCCGGTTCTTTGGAACTTGGGGACAGCGTAATTGATGCAGTAAAAAGAGAAGTGCTTGAAGAAACAGGACTGCGGGTAATTTCATGCAGACCGATAGCGATATATTCTGATCCGAAATATTCGGTAACTTATCCGAACGGCGATCAGGTTCAGATATTCGCGATGGTTTTCATTGTGGATGAATGGGAAGGCGAACTTGTGCGGGTAACAGATGAAACAAGCGACATCGGGTTCTTTCCTTTGGATAAGCTGCCAGATACGCATGATATTTATATTGAAACTCTTGAAGATCTAAAGAGATTTGACGGTGAGTTTATCGTGAAGTGAGCCGATGAAAAGTCATTCAATACCAGCCATCTATATTCCCAGCTCTGTGAATAGACCGTTTAATGAGTTGTTCTTCATTATAAAGCCATCTTGGTCATAAGTTTTTCGAAATCAGAAATTTTGACTATCTTAGTGTTTTTATATTTTTCGATAACCAACAGGTCTTTATCTCCGGTAACAAGATAATCAGCTGAGCCATCATAGGCTAATGATAAGAGAAAATCATCTTTTTCATCCCGACATACTTTGGTTTCAGATTTGACATCAACGAATTCTGCAAAGCTACTTATGATTTCCAGTAACTGATTAACATCATCTTGCTTGAAAAACTTCTTAAGTTTAGGTCGTTTTGTAACACTAGTGAACTCTTCCAAAAGTTCCTGACTGAATAGTAGCTGTATTTTATTTCTTTCAAATAAATTATCTAAAAAATCAAATTGTTTTGTTAGCAGATAACTAATCCAAAGATTCGTATCTATAATAATTCTAATTGCTTTTGCCATATCTCGACTTTCTTTCTTCCCTGACTTCCATAGTTATTTCATCAAGTGAAGGTGTTTCGTACTCATAACTTCTCAATTTATCCAAAATATCTTTCAAAGAAATTTGAGTATTAATATTGATAAGTTTCAGCTCTGCCAAGTCTTTCAAAAGCTTTTTTGCCTTCGGATTTAATATTTCTATCTTTAAAGTTTCCATTTTTTGCTCCGGTTTGATGATCGTAATTTACATAATAAAAAGTTGGTTGTCAAAGTTATTGTTCGATTTAGTTCTCACTTAACTTTGGAAATCTTACTATAAAGTCCGTGCCTTTTCCCACTTCGCTTTTGACTTCGGTCGTACCGCCGTGCTTTTCCGTAAATTCTTTGCATAAAAGAAGTCCGAGGCCGGATTCGTTTTCAGTACCGTTGGTCGTATGCGGTTTAGCTGAATTCCAGAGCTTTCCGATATCTTCGGCAGAAATGCCTATTCCTGTGTCCGATACGGTAATGACAGTACCGTCTGATCCTTCGACAGCTTTGATTGATATCTTGCCGTTCCTGTTTGTGAATTTGATCGCATTCGAGACCAGATTTCTCAGAATGGTCTTAAGCATATTTTTATCTGCGTAAATATCCGTATTATCGGCAATATCGTTTTCAAGAACGATCTGCTTCAATTCAGCTGTACCGATCTTTTCCGAGAGTACATCCCCGGCTATTTCTGCAAGATCAAGTTCAACAGGTTCAAAAGGCAGCTTACCAGCCTGAGATTTTGACCAGATAAGCAGATCTTCAAGAAGACCGTGAGTAGCTTTTGAAGTGCGGTTAATGTGCTTGAGCTGTTTTTCGATCTTATCCTCGTTAAGCTTGCGGAAATTCTTTAAAAGCATATCTGAATATGACATCAGCCATGAAAACGGTCCGCGAAGATCGTGCGCCAGTATCTGCATGAACATGTCCTTATCGGCATTCAGGTTAATAAGTTCCTGTTCCATTCTTTTTCTTTCGGTGATGTCTCTGAAAACTCCGAGCGAGCCTTCGAAATTCTGCTCTTTGTTCAGGTACGGTGTAGCAGTTATGATAATGATCCGCTTTTCTCTTTTCGCGGTAATTATTTCAAGTTCATACGAGCTTTTTATGCCTTCTTTACGCTTGGATGTTTCTTTCACTACCTGTCTGATACCTTCCTCTGTCAGAAAATCTTTCACGCATTTTCCGATAAGTTCTCCTTTTCCGACCTGAAATATTTCTTCCGCAGCCTCATTTGCCAGTATGAATACTTCGTTCTGATCAACAATGTCTACCCCTTCACCGAGGACATGTATAAGAAGCATGAATCTGTCTTTGGGTTCGTTGATCTCGCCTGATATATTTTGATTTTTGTTAAGTTCCAGCATTTTTACAAACCCAGTTTATTAAAAATTCCGTCGAATGAGCCGTTCGTCATTATGAGGATGACAGAATCGGCATCAGCTTTGCTTTTGATGAATTCCGCAATTTCCCCGCTTTCGTCAAAGTGAACGGCGGTTTTACCTTTTGCTTTTATATCGGCAAGCAGCTTATTCATGTCGAGCTTCTCGTCTGAATTGAGTTGATCTTCTCTGTCGATCTTTCCGACGATGACATCGTCAGCTATTGAAAGTGCTTCTGCGAGTTCGTTCTGGAAAATATTCCGCTTGGTCGTATTCGACCTTGGCTCAAAGGCGGCGATGATCTTTTTGTTAGGGAACTCACCGCGAACCTCGGTGAGCACATTCCTGACCGCCGTGGGATGGTGCGCAAAGTCCTCAATGAGCGGGGCTCCGTTCACATACCCGCGCCTTTCCATTCTGCGCTTTACTCCCTGAAAGCTCTCGACAGATCTTACTACATGGGATCTATCCAGCCCGTAGAAAAGCGCTGAGATAATTGCGGCGGTAAAGTTGTATATCTGGTAATTCCCGCACCTTCGCACGGCGGGGGAGACGACAGGTTCGCCGTCTTTGTACAGGTCGAAGCGGCTGAGAACATCTTCGTGCCTGATGTTTCTGATCTGCCATACGCAGTCGGCAGCCTGCCCGAACGATGCTACGGGAGTATATGCCTTAGCCGTAACATCACGGACATTCTGCTCGTCGAAGTTCGCTATGATTAGTCCGTTCGCAGGCACAATGTTCACCAGCCGTGAGAACTCGAGCTTGATGTGGTCGATGTCGCGATAGATATCCCCGTGGTCGAACTCGATGTTGTTGATTATCAGACAGTGCGGTTTGTAGTGAACGAACTTTGGTCTTTTGTCGAAAAAAGCAGTATCGTATTCGTCGCCTTCGATGATGAAATAATCGCCTTCTCCGTCTTTGAATCCGTTGTCCAGTCCGACAGGTATCCCGCCGATCAGGTATGACGGATCTTTTCCCGCGTCTGTAAATATTTTCGAGATGATCGAGGTCGTTGAGGTCTTTCCGTGAGTGCCTGATACTACGATAGAATTTTTATCTTTTATGAACATATACTTCAAAAGTTCGGGTAAAGCCATGAAGTTCATTCTTTCATTAAGCGTATGTTCAGCTTCCGGATTGCCTCTCGAGACAGCGTTTCCGATAATCACAAGGTCGGGTTTCCAGTTCAGGTTCTTTTCGTCAAATCCTTCGTACAGGAACATCTTCTCGTTCTTCAGCATATCGCCGATCGGAGGATAGAATGCCTTGTCGCTGCCTCTGACTTCATATCCCTGCCTTTTAAGATAGATCGCCGCGTTCCCCATCAGCGTTCCGCTTATGCCTGTGAAATGAATTTTTTTTATGTCGAACATAACAGAT
Source organism: bacterium UBP11_UBA4055 (assembly GCA_002382735.1). Lineage (GTDB taxonomy): Bacteria > UBA4055 > UBA4055 > UBA4055 > UBA4055 > UBA4055. The sequence continues at coordinate 47,767 of DFZN01000041.1, read as the reverse complement.
CCCCAATAATTCGGGAGTAATATAACAATTATTAAGCCTATGAGCTAATGGAAAATATGGAAATATTTTACTTAGTTAAATTCATATTACTTCTTGACAAACCGCATTATTAATCGTACTTTTAATCATACTATTAAAAGGGCTGTTTATGTATAAATATAAAACAATAACCGCAAATGATCTGAAAACAAAAGGTATCTCAATGGTGGCTGAAGAAGTCGCTCAATACGGTGAAGCTGTCGTCACTGTCAGAGGAAAAGGTAAGTATGTGATTATTCCGATCGAAAAATATAACGAACTGCGTGAATATGAACTTTTAGCAGCTCTCGAAGAAACAAGAAAAGCTATTGCAGATGGTGATTATGTTATCGAATCTGCTAAAGATCATATAAAGAGGATCACTCGTGATTAAAATAATTTATTCAGTACCGTACATTAAAAAGGGAAAAAAGTTTATTAAAAAGCATCCTGATCTTGTTCAGCAGTACGAAAAAACGATCGAATTGCTTGAATTAAATCCGCATCACCCTTCATTGAGACTGCATAAGCTTACGGGAAAGTTAAGCGATTTATATTCAGTATATATAAACATAACTTACAGGCTGTCTATAGAATTTTTAATTCAGGACGAAAAGATCATTCCGGTCGATATCGGTACCCATGAAGAAGTTTACTGAGTGAAAATGGAGGTAGCATGAGAAAATTAGCGAGTATTCAGAGAATAAAAGCGTTGGAACCGATCGAAGGGGCTGATGCAATAGAAAAAGCGACGGTTCTGGGCTGGCAGCTCGTGGTTAAGAAGGGTGAATTTAAAGTTGGGGATCTCGCAGTTTATTGCGAAATAGACTCTATCATGCCTGACAGGCCTGAATTCGAATTCTTAAAGCCCCGCGGAATGAGGATAAGGACGATCAGACTTCGCGGTCAGGTTTCCCAGGGTATATGCTTTCCCTTATCCGTTCTGCCGAAAGATTTTGAGATCAGGGAAGATGCCGATTGTACTGAAGTGCTTGGTATTGAAAAGTATGAGCCGCCGATCCCTGCCTGCTTAAGCGGAATTTCCAAGGGTAAATTTCCGTCGTTCATACCAAAAACGGATGAAACAAGAGTTCAGGTGCTTCAGGAAGTATTGGATAAATATAAAGGCGAAAAATGTTATGTGACCGAAAAAATTGACGGCAGCTCTGTGACCTATTACATTAATAACGGAGAGTTCGGCGTATGCTCAAGAAATCTCGAACTTGTCGAAAACGAAGAGAACAGCCTCTGGAAAGTGGCGAGACAACTCGATATTGAGAACAAACTGCGCTCCCTCAACAGAAACATCGCTCTTCAAGGCGAGATGATGGGTGAAGGAATTCAGAGCAATAAGCTGAAATTAAGAGGTCAGACCGCATTTTTTTTCAACGCTTTCGATATTGATAAATTTGTCTATCTGTCTTTCAGCGAATTAAAAGAAATGCTGGAGAAATTCGAGCTTCCGATGGTTCCTCTGATCACAACAGACTATGTGCTTGAGAACGATATTACTGCGATCGTGAAAATGGCTACAATAAAGAGTAAAATTTGTCCGGAAGTGTGGGCAGAAGGCATCGTAATCAGACCGCTTGAAGATAAGATCGAAAAACTGATCGGAAATGATTATTTCAAGAACGACAGGGTCAGTTTCAAGGCAATCAATCCTGAATTTCTTCTGAAGTACGGCGATTAGTAAAATGGCAATCTACTGTCTAAAACGATTAGGAATAATATTGACAGGTTCATTCGCCCATATCAGTTTCGACATATCCTTTTTCCGGCACATCTGAAATGTTGGTTTTGACGAATATCTCATCGAAAAAATCAGTAAATTCAGGTATGGTAAAGTGGCTGCTCATATCATCAATAGATTTCGAATAGGGGGATAAATGGCTAAAACTATAACGATTCGCTCTGTCGGCAGAAAAATGACTTATGCAGTAACGGGAGTATGCGAAGTCTGCTCGACGAAATATTCAATAGACAATACTGTTGATGTGAAGGCCTCGTCATCCCACAAGGTAATTACTGATCAGATGCTGGTGAGCATGTCTATTCATCTGCGTAAAAAGAGGTGTTCCGCTCCACTATATAAAATACCTCGGAGCTAAAGTTTACACTGACAGAAATTACAGGATCTCGGGAAGTGAATTCAACGCGGTCAGGCAGGAGATAGAATACCGCGGCGCAAGTTCGGACAGGAAAGAACTTAACACGAACATCCTTAAAGGAAGGAACACTTTTTTCCCTTTCTGCATCAGAATGAACGCAAAGAACTGGATAAATCTCGCAAGATCAATAGAGGATTATCACTACAAGCATATTTCTACCTGGTGTTGAAGATATCTTAGGTGATAAACTTACAGCATTCGCTCCGAACACAACAGGAATTCCGTATGAGAAGAATTCAATAAAAATGGGTATGGAAATCATCCAACGGACTTTTTATATCGAGTTTACCTGAAGGGAAAAGCCAAAACCATGCCCATTCAGTAGAAGCGTTCGGATATTCTCTTTCAAGAGCAGACGGCATCTCCACACCCGGAATATTATTCTCCCTGTCTCTCAAATGGATTTTCCTGACAGATTCTATATGTTTCCTCAGTTCTTTGACAACATTAACAGGAAGCAGCGCAATCCTGTCTTTATCACCTTTTCCGGATATGACAGTAATGCAGTTTCTGTCAAAATCAATATCCTTGATCCTACCGGTTTGTACGGTTCCTCAAGGTAAGAAAAAATAACAGACAACTCTTCCTTTGTAAGAACTACCGGCAGCCTTCTTGTCCTTTTAGCCCCGACAGACTCATACAGATCATCCGCCTTCTTTCTAAGAACATTCTTAAAGAAATACACAAGCGCATTCAAAGCCTGTATTTGAGTTGAGGACGAGACTTTTCGTTCAACAGATAACCAGCTGAGGAAGTTTTTCACATCGGCACCGTTAAGATCATCAGCTGTTTTATATCCAGTATGGAGTCGTAAAGATGAGATCATAGCTTCTCTTAACTTTTGATATTCTTCAAAACCCATGGCAAATATCTCTTTTCTCTAAATTAACTGCACACCGTATAACCAAATAATACAAAGATTTAACGGCGAAGTCAAGCATAAAAAACATTTTTACTCTTGACATAACATATTTTATTCATTAAATTAGATCTCATGACAAAACAACTGAATAAAATATGTTAGATTAAAAATATATGGATATAAAAAAATGGATTCCTTCATTGCGAATCGCTTTGCCATCTGTACTTATAGGGCTCATGGTTATCGTAGCAGGAATTTATTTACAGTCAAAACGCATGGAGCACAAGAATAGAGCAATTCGAATTCCCGGAATTGTGGTTGATTTAGATTATATTGATTCGTCAGAAGGATTCAGTATCGCCCCAATAATACAGTTCCGCTCTCCTCAGGGTAAACTAATATATTTCAAATCCGCGGTTGCCATGTTTCCATCCGGATATTCACCAGGGGATAATGTTATGGTATTATTTGATCCAATATCAAGAAAATCTATGATAGATAGCCCATTTGTAGTTTATGCCCCAATCATTTTATGTAGTTTATTAGGAGGGTTCTTTGTGCTTTTTGGGTTAGCCCCATACCTTTTAGCAACCTTGATAATAAAGAAAAAAATAAAAATAGAAAAGATTTTAGAAAAACAATCTAACAAGGTCAATCCAGCGGATGTAACCCGCGCTCCGCGGGGCGCGGCGGCTGATTACTATGTTCGGTCGATAACAAAAGATAGGAGATTATAATGAAGGCAGAATTCACAGCAATCATAGAGCCCGCACCCGAGGGCGGCTTTTGGGCTATTTGCCCGGAGGTACCTGGCGCAAATGGACAGGGTGAGACGATAGAGGAAACCAAGGTTAATTTGCGGCAGGCTATTGAATTGATCTTGGAGGATCGCAAGGCTGACATTCTACGAGGGTTGCCTGAGGACACTATTCAAGATACGGTGATAATTGGATGAAACGACGAGACTTAGAGCGAAGGTTGAGAATCGCAGGTTGCTACCTGAAACGGGAAGGGGCATCACATTCACTTTGGATTAATCCGAAGAATGGAGCGACGGAAGCTGTCCCACGGCACATCGAGATCAAAGAACCCTTGGCAAAGAAGATTTTGAAGAATCTTTATGCTGATTAAATGACCGAACAAGGCTTTTGTAGCGGAGCGCAAAAAGCGCGCGCCTGATTCGCGGCGTTGGGCTGTAAAATGGAGAACTAAAAAAATGAAAGAAGTATATACCCTAAAAATTACATTCCCAAACAATATGGCTGAAGTACCTTGGTCTAGAACTATTGAAGTGAAAGAGGATTGTACTTTAGAACAGCTGCATAGATATATCCAATTCCTAGTAGAATTTGATAACGACCATCTTTATGAGTTCTATGTAGGAAGGAATCCAAGAAATCGTGAATATAAAATACCAATTAAAAAAAGGCTCAATGAAATCTACCCGATGACAGGTTATAAGCTGTACTATCTATTTGACTTTGGTGATTGCTGGTTGTTTCGGATAGTAAAATCGAGAAAAACGAAAATAGAAGAAATAGGAACAGAATATCCAGTATTAATAAAATCAATAGGAGAAAATCCAGATCAATATCCGGAATATGAATAATGAAGACAGCCAACAAACCGCTGCACACCGACCGCGTAAACGCGTCGGGTGTGCGGAAATGGAATACTTGGAGAAAATAGACGAAGCTAACAATATGAAAACAAAATTTATAAAACTCGGATTAATCTTACTCGGATTAATCTTATTTATAGTCGGTCAAATACCGTTAGCCTTTGCCCAACCGACACTTGTTGAACCCGCTTTTGAAGTGCCGATAAGCAAACTCCCATTGAAAACTTTCGACTCTAAAAACCACAATTTTAGGGCAATCGTCTGTCCAGACGGCAAAAATACTTTCATTTTTAAAGTAAGCTGGCGTGGAAACATAGGGATGAGAGAAAAAATTCCGATGTGGTCGATAAAAGCATGCTTCGAAGAGGTTTGGGTGGCAAATGATGGACAACATATAATAGGAGCTATTTATGCAGTTTCACTATCAAAACCTGGCGATCCTTACAAAGTTCTGCTCTTAAAACTTACCGATGAAGGAAAGCATTCTCAAAAAGAAAAGGAGACATTGAAGCATATAACCAATACGATTAAAATTTTAAAATAAGCCTTCTTTGAACTTGTAGATCGTGAGATGTCGTGAGAGAAAAACTAATCCCTAACAACTTCATCCACCAGTGGGCATTCCGCTGGTGCTCCATACCCACTGGTGATGATATCGTTAGCTTGGAGAGATGATGGATATTACCGTGCCGAAAACAAAAATTGATTATTGCATATGGATAATTGGCGGTTTGTTATTTCTGTCTGCCCTAACCAAAATTAAGCTCCTTTTAGGAATAGTAAATTTTCAACAACTGTGGGCGCAGGCACTGATTATTATCCTCTTCGGGTCGGTGGTTTCAGGCTTTATTGGAATTTGTTTTCGAAAAATGTGGGGATTTTTCTTTTTGTACATTTATATCACGGTCGTTCTCCATGCTGCTAAGTGGAGAGAAACAACAAGGTTAAAAGAGAAAAGCTAACCAGCTAATACAAGTACAGCGGACTCGCTACGCTCCCCGCTCATTCGCATGTTAGCCGTATTTTCGGGAGGGTATTATGATCAAAGAGCAAATGGAGAAAATATATAAGAATATTGAGCCAGGTGAAATTCCATGGAATATCGAATACATACCAGAAATATTATTGGGTGTCGTAACAAGTCGCACTAAAAAGCCATGCAAATTGATTGAATTTGGATGTGGTGCTGGGAACTACATAATAGGTTTTTCAAAAATTGGTTTTGATGCGACAGGCGTGGATATAACTGAGAATGCAATAGATATTGCAAGAAACTATGCCTTGAAAGCCGGGGTAGCTTGTCGGTTTGTTGCTTCTGATGTGCTAGGCCCACTTACGGAAATCAAAGACAAATACGACTTTGCGTATGATTGGGAGTTGTTGCACCATATTTTTCCTGAGGATAGGGAGAGGTATGTTCAAAATGTACATAGGCTTTTAATTCCTGATGGGAACTATCTTTCGGTTTGCTTCAGCGAGGATGATCCACAATTTGGAGGAGTGGGAAAATATAGAGAAACGCCACTGGGAACCGTCCTGTATTTTTCAAATGAAAAAGAAATCGAGTCACTGTTTACAAAGTACTTTGAAATTGATAAGTTAAAGGCCATAGATGTTAGAGGAAAGTATGGTAGTCATAAGGCAATATGGGCATTAATGAGGAAGAAAAACAGCTGACCCTTCATTCCACCGGACCTGCGCAAAAGGCCGCTCAGGCTGGTGAAGCTGAGCGTTAGCAAGTAAAAATGATGATAAAAAAAATCTGACAAATTCGTCTCTGGACAGGCAGAATATTTTAAACAATAAGTATGCTGCGGATAAGGCTGTGATTTCCTATTTCGCCTATTTTCATGACTGTATGCGCGAAAATGAGGATATTGATCACGGGCACGGTTGGAGAGGGGCTAAATTCGCTGAGATTCACCGGAATCTTATTGATCTTGACGATAATCAGTTTAGGGTGTTTTGCGACACCTGCAGAGACGCTGATAGGCTCGATCTTTCACACTGGCGGTGATAGTGCTGCAGGGATTGTAAATTTTAAACTCAGCGGGTTGAGGTCCGTCGCGGTTAGGTATTTGAATAAGTAATGCAGTGTTAATTTTTAAGCAGTTGTTTTGAATTGCATTAGTAAGTATTTCTGATTATATTCGTTTAAATTAAACCGGGATTTTTTCTATGGATGAAAAAGTAAAATATTGGTTGGAGATGTCAGACTATGACCTTGTTACTGCTCAGTCTATGCTTGATTCAAAGCGCTATCTTTATGTCGGATTTATGTGCCACCAGACTGTAGAAAAAATATTTAAAGCTTTATTTTTATTCAGAAAAAATGAAACTCCGCCCCTTATTCACAACCTTTCCATGATCTCTCAAAAAGGAGAATTCTATAACGAATTTTCTGACTCACAGAAGGATTTCATTGATGAACTCGAACCTTTGAATATTGAAGCCAGATACCCGATCCATAAAGAGAAGATATTTAAAATGCTAACAGAAGCCAAATGTAATGATCTTTTAATTAAAACTAGAGAACTGCAAGAATGGGTAAAAACGAAGCTATAGAACTGCTTAAGCTTTATAAGTCTGTATTGAGGAAGCACATTGATTTTGAAAAAATCTACCTTTACGGTTCTTTTGCAAAGGGTACGAATAAAAAAGACAGCGATATAGATACAGCAGTTATTGTTAATAAAATAGATGATGATTATTTTAATATAACTCCTCTTCTTTGGAAATTAAGAAGGGATATAGATCTTAGAATTGAGCCTGTCCTTTTAGAAAAAGATAAAGATGATTCAGGTTTTTTAAAAGAAATTACAGTGCACGGCATCGAGATTTGATTTGACCTTTTCAGCGTGCTGGTTCGCGCGGACAGCAGGCGGATAAACGACAAAACCGAAGTTGAGCGAATAAGAAAGGGATTGCCGGAGTACTGCAAACTGGATACTCTGGCTATGGTTAGAATTCTGGAAAAATTAAGGGAATTTGTATAGGAAATGAACTCATAGAATTCCATAGAAGTGTGGATGATTCCATTTACTGCATTTATTAATGGATTATAAAGCGATAATTCTTTAAATTGTATAAGTAATTATAGGGAGAGTTGAAAACATACCTTGAAAGCACATAACAGGGCGCTGCACTGGTCGGCACAAAAAGATAAAGGCAGGTGCGAATATGATATCATACGAACAATATGAAAAAGACTGTAAAAGAATCAGAAAAGAAAACGAAAGCTTACTAAACGATTTTAAGAAATGGCTTTCCGGCAAAAAACTTTCTAAGAAGACAATAGACAAACATGTGTCAAATGTGGATTTTTATATTAACGATTTCCTTTTATATGAGGATGCCATTGAAGCTGCCGATGGCGCAAGTAGCATAGGAATGTTTCTGGGCTATTGGTTTATACTGAAAGCAATGTGGGCAAGCCAATCAAGCATTAAAGAGAATGCTTCAAGTCTGAAGAAATTCTACCAGTATATGCTTGAAAAAGGATTTATAGAGCAACAAGATTTAGACGAACTAAAACTAACAATAAATGAAGAAATGCCCGAATGGCTTGGGACAGTCAGGCGATATGATGATCCCGATATTGAGGATATGGGGGAAGTCTGGGGATTTTAATCAAATACTTCATAACAAATCACCCCAGCGGACACAATAAACCGCGCCGGTGATGCCAAGCGTTCCTGTGTCCGCTTCAAAACTTTGAAAAATCAGTTGGCGATTTTAAGGGGGTTATATAGTGCATTTGTCGATTTATCTATTACCATTGGCAGGACTTGTCATAGGGCTTCTAATTTCTTTAATGGGTGGAGGCGGAGGAATATTTTATGTCGGAATGCTGACAGGATTGTTTGCTATTTCAATGGATCAGGCTGTTTCCGTATCCCTTGCAACAATTATCCCGACAACCATGGCTGCTTCAATAAGTCACTATAGAGCAGGAAATGTGAAACTAAAAACAGGATTTCTACTTGTGGCAGGCGGAATTATCGGAGTAGTCGCCGGATCCTATCTTATCACAATTATTCCGGTAAAAGTTCTTAAAATAATATTTGGGATCTTTCTTCTAGTCATGGGAATCGGAATGGTGATTTCAAGAATGAAAAAGCAAGTCAAAGAGGAATTAACAGAACCTGGACAACTCGAAGAACTGATTGACAATGAAAATAAGCCTATGTCAAAGCTTTTTATAGTAAAAGGCTTGGTATTTGGCCTACTTGGCGGACTGATGTCAGGTATGCTCGGTGTAAGCGGCACGCCTCCAATCCTTGCAGGACTGTACAGCATGGGCCTTTCCTCTTTGGAGGTAGTGGGCACATCAGTCATGGTACTATTTTTTATAGCTATTGCAGGAGTAGTAACCCATAGTGCATTTGGAAATCTGAATTGGCTGCTGGTGATCCTGCTTGCATCGGGCACTATAACCGGTGCAATCCTCGGACCTTTATTTGGTAAGAGGATAAACAAAAAAACTTTGGAAAAATTCTATGGCCCGTTTTTTATTGTATTTATTATATTAATGGCAATTTCGATGTTCTTCTAATATTTTTCACACGGGTAGGGAACAAATAACCTGACAATAGTATGTCAAGTTATTCATTAAGGCAGATATTCCTATTGCATTGCAAAAGCGACACATGTAATGAAAGATAAAATATGGTGAATATATAGGCAACGATCTGAATTAAAGTGGCATACTTACGGCGATATGAAAGAAGTTAAAACTATTAAAGATTTTATAAAAATATTGGATAAAGATCAATAAGGCCGTTTTTGGGTATAATATTTATAGCAAATGTTCCATTTACTCTATCATTCGGCTTGATTATACGGGTTCTGTTGTGTAAATTCCCTCTATGATAAAATTTGATGAAATAAGCCGGAGTTTTGACGGGAAAAAGATCTTTTCGGGCCTTGATCTTGAGATCGGGAAAGGGGAGGAGGTGGTTTTGTCGGGAGGGGAGAGGCAGAGGATCGCCGCCATGGCTACGATTGGTATAGTTGCACTTCAGGCGATGATGACGGGAACTATTCTCGGCTGTGCAAGTCCGTCTGTCGCCATAAAGTATCAGATCATAATCATGATAGCTATTCTGGTAAGTACGATCATAAGTGTGCTTTACGAAATACGGAACGCTGAGGAACGATATTTTTACAAAATTAACATACGGGTAAAGAATTTATGCAGATCACATTTGATATTATTTTTTCGACATTAGGCGCATTATTTCTGATCGCTGGATTTGCAGGCTGCATTCTTCCGATTATACCGGGTCCGCCGATCGCTCTGATCGGACTTATAATCGCGTATTTTTCTTCGTTTTCGGTAATAACCGGAAATACCTTGATCTACAGCTCGATCGCTGTTGTTGTCGTTACTGTTCTTGACCTGATCGCACCACTGATATTCACTAAAAGGTTCGGCGGTACGAAGTACGGCTTGTATGGAGCGACAGCGGGGATTGTAGTTGGACTTTTCTTCGGTCCGTTCGGAATAATTCTCGGACCTTTGATCGGAGCATTTGCAGGAGAACTCTATAAAGATATGGGGGATAGAAGAAAAGCCTTCAGGTCAGCGTGGGCGAGTTTCATCGGATTCATGTTCGGTACTGGGATAAAGTTGATCACTGTCGGCTTGCTGATCTGGATCTATGTTGCATCGTTTTTTAATTCTGTAAACCCATAATCTCATCGATCTTCTGTTTGACCCTTTCGCCCGATCTGCCGTCGAGACCCGTAAAGAAATAATTTCTATACTCTTTAAGCTTGAATTTCATTTCGTCAGTTGGGTTTAGGGCTTGTTCTACGCATGTGAGGAGGTCACCGGGACTTTTCATGTGCGGGAAAGCTCCGAGCAGCCATTCTTTGGGGTCGATGGAGAGGACGGGCATTCCGTCAGAGTGGTTGAGTTCGTTATAAGGGAGTTCATAAATTATTCCGTGCCTTCCGAGTGCGAGGAATTCGTTTATTACGCTTGAAGTGTCGCTTATCATAGTGTCCGATGCGTACATGTAGGGATAAATGTCGTAATCCTCTTTCCCGATGAGAAATACTCCGGTTTTTTCTTTTGCCAGTTTTTCGTAAAAAGTGTGCTGGGAGTGAGAGACATATTTTCCTCCCCAGCTGTAAGGGTGAAGTTTTATAATGAGGTTGTATTCGGGGATAAGGTCTGCAATTTTATCCTTGATGTATTCGATGCAGCTCGGTTTGTATGAAGGTGCGTAAAGTACGGTCTTTTTGTCAGGATCGAGGCCTGATTTGCTGATGATTTCATCCCTGTCGTAATAATTTCCCCAGAAGAAAGGATCGAGCTTCGGTATGCCTATGGTGTAAAAGTCGGCTTTGTCCTGCCAGCCTATGCTTTTGATGTAGTCGAACCAGTACTGCCCTTCCAAGAAGACATGATAGCGAAAGTCCTTCTGCTTTACGATGTTTCTTATCCTGAGTGTTTTGATGCCTACGCCGTGGTCGAGGTGGACTCTTACGCAGTCGCCGTACTTCTCAGGGTCTTTAAGCGCGTCCCCGCATACCACGAGGTCAAATCCGTCGGTCTCTTCAGTAAGTCTGTAACCTTTCTTTATCATCCATTCCGCGATCCTGTTCTTCTCGTTTATCAGAAATATCCAGAGGAAGCGCTTATGATCTTTGCCTATTCGGAAATGAATGTCGTAGCGGTCATCCTTCGACATTTCTTTGTAAAGCGGGTAGAGTGAATTAAAATAATATTCTTTTTTAAGATCGAACAGTGCTTTGATTTTAGCCATAATTTGATTCCGTAAGTATATTTATAAATTTAAAACAGATAAAATTGCTTTTGAAGCCCTTTTAGAAGAAATTGTATCACTAATATCGAAATATTCTTTAATTCTTGATTTTTGAATGTCAATGAATTTTTCATCTGATAAAGATTCTGTAAATTTTAATTCAAATTCTTCCTCAGATTCTACGACCGGCCCGTAATCCCAGAATCTGTAATCAACATTTTCTTTCCATGCAACATTATGTGCATTTAAAAATAAACACGGGCGCTGCTTAAATGCAATGAATTCATAAACCATACTGCTGACATCACCAATATACAAATCAGAATTGTTAAGATATGTTCCATCTGTACTGAAATCACTTCCAAAATCAATAATGATGTTGTCGCTTAGATAGTCTGAAAAATCAGTTCTGTAACCATAATGAGTTTTCCAGTGTTTTATTAAGATATGCGGTGCAAATATGAAATTATAATTTTTGTTGTTTTTAAAGTAATTTAACAGAAATTCTGAATATTTATTAAAAGATGTTAATTTTGGTTCCCAGTGCGGTGTGTATAAAATTACAGGATTGTCGTTGTCAAATAATTTATTTCCCTCAGGATTTATTTTTAACGAATAATCAAATTTAGGCCAACCTACGATAATTGTCTTTTCTTTTGCTATAATATTTTCCTCTATAAGCCTTTTTTGATGATATTTACCTGGTAAAAGCATGAAATCAAATTGTTTAAACCCTGGATCAAATCCATATTCACGATCTCCGCACCCGTGATACTGATAAATCAGCATTGGTTTTGTGATATTATTTTTTTTCAGCATTTTTGGAGTTCCGTGAGAGGTTGTTACAATACAGTCAGCTTCTTTAAGGTAATTCTTTGCTATTTTAACCATAGCATTAACTGAAGGATATGATTTTTTCTTGAAATTAAGGAATTTATATCTGAAAGGCTGTTTTAATTGAATGATTGTGGCTTTGCTTTGGGGATAAAATGCTTTAATTTTGTTTAAAGCATCGGTGTGTTCTTTATTGCAGGACAGGCATATTACTTCGACATTAGGATCTAATAAAGATAATTCCATTGCGATCATAGCACTGTGATATAAATGATGTAAACCGTAAATAAATGGAAATACAATTCTTTTCATATTATTCTGAATTTCCTTTTTTAATTTTTTCTGATATTGTATTCAAAACCGCTTCAGGTTTAATGTTTTTCATGCAGTTATGATGCCCGAGAGGGCATTTGTCTCCTCCATGTTTTCCGCAAGGTCTGCATTCCATTTCGAGCTCAATTAAAATATCATTTTTCCTGTAAGGATAAAAACCGAGGCTTCTTACCGTTGGACCGAAAATGGCAATGACATCTGTTTTTACGGCATTAGCTATATGAAGAGGCGCACTGTCATTTGTAACGATCAGGTCGCATTTACTTATAAGAGCAGCAGACTGAAGTAATGATAATTTACCTGCCAGATTTACGGCATCTGTACTTGAAGCTATCTCATCTCCCAAAGAACTGTCTTCCGGACCGCCGACAATAAAAACTTTGCATTTTTCTGCTGTCAGAGATTTAACCAATTCAATGAAATATTCTTTAGGCCATTTCTTTGTAAACCATACCGATCCGGGCGCGATTGCTATGATCTTGCCGCGGAAAGACTCAACATCACCAATGAGACCATTAACAGTCTTATCATCTGACGCGGAATATATTAACTCTGTTTGCATATCAAAATTTTTGTCTGAAAAAGGCTTCAATAGCCTTAATATTTTTGCTATCTTGTGAGCACCTTTAACTTCAGCATGGTTCACCGACATGTCAAGCATCTTCTGCCTTGAAAATCCGTGCTTTGTTCTAATATTGCCGAACTTCATTAATAGGGAAGAAGTGATTGAACTCTGAATAGAAATACCAAGATCATATTTCTCTTTCCGGATATTTTTAACGCATTTAAGAAAAGAGAAGAATTTTTTAATCCTGTTCCTTTTATCAAATATAACAAATCCGTCAATATTTTTATTGTTTTTGAATACAGGCTTAGTTTGTGGAAGGCATAAAATATCTGTCTGAGAATCGGGATAAATTTCTTTCAATCCTCTGAGCAGCGGGGTTGTCAGTATAGCATCTCCGAGAAAAGCCGTCTGTATGACAAGTATCTTCTTCATTTAACTTCCAGAAGTTCTTTGTATAGATTTATATTTTTTTCGACCGTATTTTCTATGCTGAATTTTGAAACAGTTTCTTTACCGTTTTTGCCGATCAGGTTCCTCTTTTCCGGATCATGTACGAGTTCGAGAATTGCATTAGCAAGTTCTTCGTGGTTCTGTTTATCAACAAGAATTCCGTTTACACCGTTCTCTATCATTTCCGGTATTCCGCCTGCTTTTGCGGCTATAACGGGAAGTCCGATGCTCTGTGCGTCGAGAACGGAAGTTCCGAGACCTTCTTTTTTTGAAGCAAGCACAAAAATATCGAAAGCTTTAAGATATTTTCCGACCTCTTTCTGATAACCCGCGAAAATAAATTTATTTCCCAGCTTCAAATTCGAGTGGATCTGTTTTATCTCATTTTCATTTTTTCCTTCACCAACCGCTATGAAAACCGCCTGTTTTGCCTTGTCCGTTACGATCGCTGCGGCTTTTATCAGGTTAGGATAATCTTTGTGCCCGACAAGAGCTGCAACGGTTCCTATAATGATCGAATCTTTAGCTATGCCGTACTTTTCTCTTAACAAAGTATCAGTTTCGATATTGTCGAACTTATTAATATCTACACCGCTGTGTATAACTGTAAGCTTATCCTCATTTACTCCGCATTCAAGCATTATTTTCTTAATTTCTGACGATATACATACTATCATGTTAATTAGTGATGAATTGTATTTAAAACGGCTGAAGATATTTTTCTTTATCTTAAAGTCAACTCGTCTTACACCGATCAGCTTCAGTTTTCGATAGAATAATTTTACGAGAAGACCTATTGTGTGGGCATGTGCTGAATGAAGATGCAGAATGTTAAAGCCGTTTTTCCGGGCATAAGAAGCGATTCTGCAAGCTGAAAACATATCGAGTTCATTGCGCATGGGGATTTCAATATGAGGCAGTTCCTTATTTTTAAAATAGCCGGAAAGCTCAGAATCCGGCCTGCAAACAAAGACAGTTTCAAATCCGCGCCTGATAAGTCCTTCGAAAAGATAAACAGCCTGCTGCTGACCGCCTCTCCAACCCATTTCTGTGTCAATATGTAAAATTTTAATATTATTCATCTTTTCTTGATTTAACCAAATATTCTGTAACGGCTAAAGTTGCCTTATAATAATTAATCATTTTGTTATAAATATCATTTTTATTTTCTGTAAGTGTTATCACAGCTTCTTTACCAAATATTATTTTATGATCATTAAATCCATAATGCACTTGGTTTTCATCCAGTAAATTTGTGCCAACAGTTATGTACTCACAGTCAGAAAGAGACAGATTATACAATGTAGGCATGATATCTTTATGTGATCCAAAGACCGATGTATTAATATTTGTAGGTCTAATATCATTTGGGATATATAAATAAAACGGGATATTGTCTTTTTGCAACATTTCATTATCATCATACTTCATAATATTTCCCAATGTATTATCATCTGCTGTGGAAGCTATAATCGTATTTGATTTTAAGTTACCTGATTTTACTTTATCAATAAATTGACCGAGCATGTCAACAGCATATTGATAATCTTTCATTTTATTGGGATCAATTTCCTGATTAATGTGTTCTTTTAAAGTTTTTGATAAAATAAGAGATTTTCCTCTATAATTTTTAGGTGGATTATGAGGTGAATGATTATTCGTTGTCATAGCAATAATGAATTGTGGTTTGGTTGCATTTTGTAATTTACTGTAAATAAACTTGTAAACATATTCATCAAATACTCCCCACGGATGCATTACTTGACCTTTATCAATGCTTTCGTCTTGAATTAATGCTGCTCTTCCATAAACATTATCAAATCCTTGGCATGATGCAAATTTGCCAAGATCTCTCCATGATAAATCTCCACCGTAAATAAAGGAAGTTTCATAATTATTTTTTTTATATGTGAAAGCAGGGGCAAAATCAAAACTTGTTCTGATGTATTGACTGTTAGTAAAATTGTTACTATTGGGTCTTCCTGGTATTCCAAGAATAATTGATTCTAAATTTCCAATAGTACCGTTACTCGAAGATACAAAATTATCAAATAAAATATCTTCCTCCATATGCTTTTTAAAAGAAGTTAAAATATCAAAAGAATCAGACTGGAATTTAGTTATAGGCAAACCAAAGCTTTCTACAACAATTAATATTACATGACACGGAGAATTCTCCAAAAGTATATTTTTGTTTGTTTTATAAGTGATATTACTCAATAAATTTGATCTATTAATATCCATTTTATTTAAATGAACCTCAAATGCTTTTTCGATATTATTATCATATCCCATATCTTTTATTAAATCATACTTACCTTTGTTGTCTTTAATCCTCATCTTATATGCCAATATGTATGCCCTCACACCATTTAATGGCAACTGATTAATAAACTGGTTTGATGAAACATCAGGTATCATTTTTCCTAAAGGATACATTCCGAATGTTCCTCTTATTGACATAAAATTTAATACAAGTAACAGAATTACAAATAAAGTTTGTTTTATAACTGAAACCTCATTTGCTTTACGGACTTCGGTCTTTCTGAATATGTATCTAATCATAAAAATCAGGATATATATATATATCCCACACAAAAAGAAAATCAATAAATAATTATGCTCCTCCAGAAAAGTAATCCATAAAGCTTTGATATCGTCATCAAAAACACCAAATACAAACATATTTATATGTTCACCAAAATAAGAGTAAAAAAGTTGATCTCCGGCAAGAAGTAAAGAAATTAGAAGATATGATATAGTAAAATAAATTTTTGCGAAAGAAGTAAAAAATTTAAATAAATTATTATTTGATACTATTAGTAAAACAATTAAATAAATAAGCGGAATAGCATGAACATAACCTATAAAAGTCAAATCCAGCCTTAATCCTAAAAAAAAAGCATTGAAGATATCAGAATAGTATATGTTTTTAAAAGCACCTTCAAATTTTGCATAACGAATAAAAAAAACAAATCTGAACATAGTCATGAAAAATAGAAATAAAAAACTTACAAGAACTGTTTGTTTTAATCTTGTTATAAATTCAAAAAATGATAGCTGGCGGTTATTTATTATATTTAACTCCTTTTTCCCATATTTTAAGATATTTAAGATATACGCCATAGGCTGAATTTACGCACAGAACGAATCCGGTCATTCCATCCAGAAACCCGAGTTTTAAAATATACATTTTAACAAACTTCGCCAATCCTCTCAAAACTGCCGAAACAGGATTTGAAGCATGACCTTTTTTTGCCATTTCAGCTGCTCCGAGATCGGAATAAGTGTTCATTTTGTCTATGTGAGATGATATGGTCGGATATGTGTAATGTATCATAGGGTCACTAATAACTCCGATAGTCCCGCTTTGTATCTGCACAGATTCATGAACAGCTTTGTTGTTGAATCTGCCTTTGTTTTTATCAAACAGCCTTAAAGTGTAATCCTTGTCCCATCCGCAGTATCGGATCTTTTTACCGAGATAAAAAGACTCTCTTTTGATCCTGTATCCGGAATGGACTGGATTATCAAGGATTTTTAGTAGCCTGTCTTTAAGGCTGTCGGTTATCTCTTCGTCTGCATCAAGCACAAGAACCCAGTCATTTGTGCAAAGATCAACCGCTTTCTGTTTAGTTTTCGCAAATCCGAGCCATTCAGACAGTTCGATCCTGCAGTCATAGCTTTTACATATCCCGACAGTTTTATCGGTACTTCCCGAATCGACCACAACGATCTCGTCAGCCCAACGAACCGATTCAAGACATCTTTTAATGTTTTTTTCTTCGTTCTTTGTTATTATTGCCGCTGAAAGTTTATTCATGGAATTCTCATTTAATTTTTTTTGATCCAGTCATACAAAAGTTTACCTCTGTTATTCCATAAAAGATAACCGGTGTTCTTGTAAATATATCCGCTCATCCGCGCGATTTCATCCTTTTTGCTTATCAGTTGGTCTATTTTATGCGCTAATTCTTCCGGATTTTCTGACTCAAAGAATATTCCAGTTCTATTTTCTTCTATCAGTTCCCGGTTGACAGGAAGATCGGAAGCTATTACAGGTATTCCATAAGAATAATAATCGAACAGTTTAAGCGGGGAGGTCAGATATCGGTTGAAAAATGTATTCTTCGTTGGCAATATACCTATAAGAGTTTGTTTCAAATACCTGTCAAGCTCATATTTATTTACCCAGCCGGTAATATTGACCTTGGATTTTATTCCTGAATCTTCTGCTAATTTCTTTATTTTTTCTATCTCGGCATTGTTTTTTCCGCCGATTATCACAAGTTCTGGTCTTGCTTTAGAGTATGGCAGCGCTTTAATTAATGTTTCAATTCCTTTTAAAGGATCTAAGGAACCGACATAAGTTATGTATTCTCTGTTCTCATTTGACTCATGATACCGTATAATTCCCGTTCTGAAAACTTCCGCATTTATACATGGGAATTTCTTTTTATACAGATCTGCCTGTGATTGCTGCAGGCAGATAAGCCCCGAAAGGTAAGGAATGTATCTGTTCTCTATTCTTTCCTGTTTCCTTTTTTTTGAAATATCGATATCGTCTCTTAACGACAGATCAGCAAAGAAATCATGGGTTTCAAAAAACACCTTCACTCCGAGCTTGTTTTTAAGCCTGATCAGATAGGGAAGGAAAGTAACATTTCTTGTTATTACCGCATCGAGTTGTTTTTCTTTGGCATAACCTGAAAGGATTTTATAGATGCTGCGGAAATAAAATGTATTTGTGTTAAAAAAAGGCTTCCTTACCATTATGACATTTAAATTTTCAGGCTTCATGATGCCAAAAGTATCCTTAAATATTTGATCAGAGCTTTTTTCGGAATTTTTCTTAACAAAAAAACGGCAGGTTTCAAAATTTTCGGATAAGCCCAGACAGTTATAAGTGGCAAATGTCGTGCTCGGTGAATCTGAAGGCCAGAGACCTGTATGAACATAAGCAATTTTCATAACAATCCCAGATCAGAATAAATTTGTTTAAAGCCGTTTATTATCTTCTCAAAATTGAATTCCGATATAACATAATCCTCACCTTTTTTGTTCGGTTCTGTTTTAGATATCAGACTTGTGAATTTGTACTTTAATTCTTCATAATTTTGTATAGTTTCCGATCCTTCCATTTTAAAGCTCCAAATGCACAATCTGCCGACATTTAAAGCTTCAATTAAAGATAATGGCGCCCCTCCGTCATGTACCGGGATTCTGATAAAGACCTTATTTTCAATAAATTTATTTTGAATTTCAAGATTATTGATATATTTGAAAGTTGTGACATTTTCAGGAAGTATTTCATTTTCTTCTTTTTCATAAGGGAACCATGTGAATTCCGTATCCATATTTTCTTCCGCCAGCCTGAAAAGCATATCATAATTAAAAAATATCTTTCTTGCGGAAGGAATATATACTATCGCTTTTTTATCCAGGGGAAAATTATAATCTGTTTTTTTTACTTCGTGATTGATTATATAAACTATCTCATTGTCAACACCAATAGAATTGAGCTCTTCATTCAGAATATATCCAACTACAAGAATTTTTGAGAGTTTAGAGCACAGCTTTAGTTCAAAAGTTTTTCTTTTAGATTTTAGTATGTTATACAGATCCGTTCCCATAAAATGATCGATTATCTTCACTTTCGAGTAAAAACGGAATATGAGAAAATCAATGACCTTAACTTTTCCCCAAAAGAAGTGAACACAATGATAATCTTTTAATAAATTCGCTCTCTGAAAAAGTGTCCTGCCTCTCCATATATGGTCATTGAAAGAAATAACTTTTATATCTCCGGAATCCAATTTTTTAATAATCTTGACTATTGTATTTAAAAACCCCGGGTGGGTTATAATAAGTATTTTCTTAGATTTATTCATTTGGCCATGCTTTTATCCAGTATTTCTGCCAGATTTTTTGTTTGCATCCTTCTGTTAAACTTATTTTTAAGCTCAGTATCAGGGCTGACCGATCCATTTTTCACTTTTTTGAAAAAATCTGTCATTCTTCTCATGGAATCACCGTCGATCTTTTCGTTAGTGAAGAATATTTCAGAGGCTTTGTATTGCCTAAGTACATTTGTCAGTTCATCTTCCTTGTCCACGAAAGCTATTATGGGTTTATCCTGTGCCATATAATCGAACATTTTAAGAGGGAAGATTGAGCTTTCGCCGTAATCGGTCAGAAGTATAAGTCCGATGTCGCAGTCTTTAATAATTTTATAACTTTCCTTAAGAGGCAGATATCCAGTAAATTCTGTTATTTCTTCTGTTCTCGGATATTTGATTACCCATTTTTTGTTTGACATATCATCCGAGCAGATGAATCTGAGATCATCTTTTATCAATAGTCCTTCTGTAAGTATGCTTTCAATGAAGGAAAAAAAGAATTCCGGGCTTGAAACTTTTTTAAATCTGCCGTTATAGCAAATCTTGATTTTTTCAGACTGAACCGCACCTGTTCCGGAAGGGATGTCATCATAATCGAATCCGTTGTAAACAGTAAATACAGGTTTTTCGATGTTATTATTATTCAGATCATCCAAAATTCTCCGTTTGAGAGTTCTGTTGACTGTTGTTACAGACTTGCAGTGTGATAAACTTTTATTGTATTTTTTTCTATTAAGGTCAGGATATTTTTTTTTACCAAAAAGAGGAAAAGTTACCCACTCATCTCTCATATCTATAACAAGAGGAAGCCCGGATCTTTCCGCAATAACCGAAGCGATACACGACATTGAATGCGGAGGTGATGAAGTTAGGATTAAATCGATTTTCTGTTCTCCGATTATTTTTAGAGCCTTACGGATTGCTGTGATTTTCCAGCTGATCAGTTTATCAGGCTGAAAAAAACGGCTGAAAATCTTTTTTATTCCGCCGGGAATCATTTTGCCATAATCAGGCGAATAATAAATATTGATGTCTTTAATATCTTTCAGAAGTTCATCATCTCTTCTTCCGGTTTTATTTCCAGTTGTAAGTATTACAGGTTCATATCCGAATTCAGGCAGAAATTTTACGAATTTCGCTATTCTCTGAACATGAGCACCGGCGTTTGGTGGAAAATAGTATGACAATATCAAAACTTTTTTCACTTTTTCACCATTTTGTAATTCCTGAACCCGCCTATCTGTTTTCCGCCGTTGATATATTTTTCGATAAGTGAAAGCAGCCGGTATTTAAATCTTTCATGTTTGTGAAGTTCTCTTGCAGGATTAGGTTTTCCCGAATACTGAAGTTTATCTTTCCAGTTCATTTTTGAGATCATTTCAGTCATGACTGCAGGATGTGTTTCATTAAATACTGCAAGCCTGTCAAGAGGACCGTAATCGAACTCGTCTGATTTATCCTTATACATTTCAGCTACTCTTTTTTCGCCTTTGTGGACAGTATCCAAGGCTTTTTTCTTGTTCACCATTAGGTTCGGAGGCCTTACCCAGCCGTAATGATAGACATAAGCGTCTATTAAAGCGACTTTCAGCTTATGAGTTCCCTCCTGTTGCCTGTAATTGATCCCGTCGAAGTTTGGTATTCTTCTAAATGACTGAGCCGATTCCCATGAATGTATCTCAGGATCATTTCTCACGATCCTGATCTCACGCGGATACCAGCCGTGACCTGCGTGGCAGTGATCATAATCTCCCCAAAAATGCCTGTACTTGAACAGCAGTCCTTCAACTTCTTTATTGCCAAGATATTTCTCGCAGGATGCTTTAATATTATCGAGATATTTTTCATGTATCACTTCATCGGCCTGAAGATAGAAAAGCCAGTCTCCCGAACAGGCATTTTTTGCAATGTCGGTCTGGTGGGCATTCTCCATTCCCCTCGGATATTTTTCAAAATCCCATACGGTGTCGATTATTCTTATCTTCGGATCATTGATCTCTTCGACCTTTTCTCTCGTATCATCATCACCCTTTCCTATGGCGATCACGAACTCGTCAACTATCGGAAGTATGGACTTTATCATTTCAACAACGGGGTAGTACAGCTTTACACCGTTCCTGACCATCGAAAAACCGCTTATCTTCATCCCAAATCATCCATTATTTTCTTATCTCTTCTTTTATCTGCGTTGTTGAAATATTATCGGTTCTGGTCAGATATACTACCTCGCAGAATTCTTTAAGGAAATCAAATTTACCTTTCCAGTCTTCGCCTATGACAAAAATATCTATATCGTTCCTTTTTATATCATCGATCTTTTGATCCCAGTTTCTTTCCGGAATTACTTCATCCACGCATTTTATGGCTTCCACGATCTTTGATCTGTGTTCGTATGGATATGAGCATTTTTTGCCTTTGACAGCATTGAATTCATCCGTCGATACGGCAACCACAAGATAATCTCCAAGTGCTTTGGCTCTTTCAAGTATCCTTAAATGTCCGTAATGAAAGAGATCGAATGTTCCGTATGTTATTACTTTCTTCATTTAATTCCCGCCAGTGAGTTATGTCTCTTTTCAGTAATTTCTTTGCACATTTTCTCTAAATCATTTTCTAATACCGTCAGGTTAATTTCTGTTCTTTTAATTCTATCGAGCCATTCTATAGGAAAGTTTTTTATCCTTTGTGCCAGAATTTCAGGTTCACAGTGAGATTTTTTGTTGACGATACTTAAAACTTCATGCCAGTTGAAATCCATGTTGTAAGCAATGCTGAAAAGATCGAAAATATCTTTTTCTTCGTCTCTGCTCAGGATAGCCGATATCTTATTCGTAAGTATGTTCAGAATGTTGTCAATTCTGAAGCCGTTAATTCTTTCTGAATTACCCTCTCTGTAAACTCTGTCGTTAACGAAATCAACCTGAAGGAAATCCTTTATAATAAATCTGCTGAAATCACGGGTTTGAACTGGTCTTTTGTAAAGAATATTCTCGGATGATAATTTATCGCAGAATTCTTTAAGATATTCTCCGTACAGATCATCTCCGGGCACGAAAAAGTCGAGGTCGTCCGAATATCTGTAATTGTAATGAAACCGGTGAAGTGCAGTACCTCCGGTCAGATAAAATGAATTATCGAATGAAAAAACAATTTCGAGTATCTTATCCTGGATCTCATACAATTTTACATAATCTATCTTTTTTTCCATTCCAGTGCCTTTATGATATTTTTTTCACCGAATATAAGATTTCTCAGAACCGGTATTAAATTTTCTGATCTGGAACTGCAAAAGTCGCCCGGTTTAAATTCATTAAACATTTTCAGCAGTTCGTCCTTATCAAACAGCAGCATCAGATCATGCATTTTACTGCTTGAGTTATAAATAATCTTTTCTAAGATCTTTTTCTTGTCTCTTAGAGTACCGTTCTTTGACAGATTTAATATTTCAGCTGCTGTTACATTATAATCCCAGTAGCACTCTTTAATAATCCTCTCTATGTCGCTCTTAAGATATGCCATTATTTTCCTGTTCCGTTATTTTCAAACTGAATTTCATACAGCATTTTGTACTTTCCATTTGTTTTGAGAAGTTCATCGTGTCTGCCGATCCCGGAAATTTCACCTTTATCGATCACGACTATTCTATCAGAGTTCAGGATCGTCGAGAGTCTGTGGGCGATCACGATGACCGTTCTGTCCTTTGTAGCCATCTCGATGGCTTTCTGGACATTTTGCTCGGCTTCGGAGTCGAGAGCACTCGTGGCTTCGTCAAAGATCAGGATCGGCGGATCACCGACCACAGCTCTTGCGATACACAGTCTCTGTTTCTGCCCGCCGGACAAATTGGATGCTCTCGGACTCAGCATGGTCTGGTAGCCGTTCTCGAGTCTTTCAATAAACTCATCGGCATAGGCTATTTTTGCGGCTTTTTTTACATCTTCGATAGTGATTTCTTTATTCGAGCCGTATCTGATATTATTTTCAACAGTCTCATTAAAAAGTACTGATTCCTGCGTTACTGTTCCGAACAGATTATGTAGGTCTTTCAGTTTGATCTGTCGGATATCGATACCGTCTATCTTTATGCATCCTTCGTTCGGGTCGAAGAATCTCTCGATCAGATTGACCAGCGTGGTCTTTCCGCCCCCGCTGACTCCAACCAGTGCGATTTTCTCACCTTTTGTAATACCAAGATTGATGTTTTTGAGTATCGTGGTATTTTCATATTTAAAGCTCAGCTTTTCTATTTGGAGATTATCTGTGAAATTTTTCTTTTCAACCGCGTTCTCTGATTCAGTAATATTGGCTTTTTTGTTGAGTATCTCAAAAACTCTGTCAAGTGAAACCAGCGCTCTTCTGATCTCCGTATAATATTTTGTCAGCTCTTTCATAGGATGCAAAATAGAGAAAACAGCGAACAAAAATGCTGTAAAAGCTCCGAAACTGAGTCCGGTTCCCGGATCAAGTACCATCTTTCCGCCTATCAGCAGTACAATTACTCCCGTAAGTGTACCGTTAAATTCTGAAAGCGGTACATTTACAGCCTGATATAGATGAGACTTTAGCCAAGATGAATAAAAATTGTGGTTCTCTTTCGCGAATTTCTCCATTTCGTGATCTTCTTTTGAATAGGATTTTACGATCTTGATCCCGTTGAAAACTTCTTCCATCTTTGAATACAGGCTAGAGTATGTCCGCTGTATCCGTTTGGAATATTTTTTAATTTTTCCGCCGATATAGGAGATGGAAAAAGCGAAGATCGGAACTACTACGATCACATACAAAAAAAGTTTAGGGCTTATAAAAAGTGCGATAAAAATGTAGATTAGCATCAGAGTAAAATCTCTTAAAGAGCCGAAAAAAGACTGAATGAAAAGATCGCTTACTATACTTACATCAGAAGTCAGTCGAACCTGAAGATCACCTATCTTGCTGTCCTTATAAAAACTCATCGAGAGATCGAGATATTTTCTGAAAAGTATATTACGGAGATGTTCAACAGTTCTCCCCCTTAATGAGGCGAAAGTGATCTTATTAAGATAGAAAAATGAGTTCTTCAATACAATTAATATTATCATACCGGCAGAAATGATCATCAGAAGAAGGTAGGGGTCTGTGACCGCGAGAATTGATTTTAAAGAATCTAGAAATGAATCATAAATATTCCGGTCAAAAAGGTTTGAGAAGCTCAGGTGAGAGAAAAGTCCGTTTAGCGAATAAGAGAATTTTTCAGAGAATACAGCGAAAGTCTTAATTTCGTCAGAAACTCTTTTTGAGCCGAATACATAATCGAATAGAGGAACGGCCATAGTTACACTTATTCCGCTCAGTACTGCGAATATCATCATGGTAAAAAGTCCAAATACCATAAGTTTCCACTGTTTCAGCATTATTATTGTGAGTTTTTTGATGTTCTTCATGTTGCGGTTTTGGCTCCGTACTTTAGGTTGTGTAAATATAAAGTTAAATTGTAGTATTTTCAACTAAATTAAGTGTTGCGAAACATAAATAAATAATTTAGTTTATGCGCATGAATTTCAAGCATTCAAAATATTTTGGCATTTTAACATTTTTTTTCTTTTCATTTCTTTGTGTTGTAGTGAGCCTTACATTTTTAAGGTTAGGTTTTTTTGCCAGAAATTATCCTTCTGCTACGACAGAACCCGGGCTAAGTGTGGTTTTCAGGGCGTTACTTACAGGTTTAAGATTCGACGCCTCCGTTGCGGGCTATTCCCTTATGATCCCGCTTATAATAATGACTATGGGGATTGTATTCACCGTGTTTGGCGTTAAATTTAACCATTTCGTTAAAGCTTCAGTGTTTTCACATTCATTCTTTTTTTTGATAATTCTTATCTTGCAGTCTGTGAATGTTGAATACTATAGACATTTCGGCTCGAACATGACTTACCGTGACCTGCAATACTTATCGAGCCCTGAAGTATATTTATCTCTTTCGGCAGGGCAAGTCTGGTCAGGATCAGTGTATCTGATCATAATCGGATTTCTGTTGTTTTTATACATAAAGTCAACTTTATCCGTTGGCAGAAATATAAAATTGGAAACTGTTTCGCAAATACCGGCGGCAGTTTTGAACATTATTCTCACAGCCGGAATTCTGATCGTGGCTTCAAGGGGTGGTATCGGTCTGTCAAATCTGAACTGGGGTTCTTCTGTTATTTCTGCGGATGAAAAAATCAACGATGCGGCTATAAACCCGATATTTGCAATAGGTAAATCTTACGATCTTGCGAGAAAGAGTAAAAAAGGTAAACTTGCCGGTATGTATGACGGGAGTGAGATAGATCAGGGATTTATTGCATCCTACATTATAGGCAAAGAAGATTGTGAGAAAATTCCATCAGAAAATGTGTTTAGAAGAGTTACAAAAACCGGAAAAGAAAGAAAAGACCTCAATGTCGTTCTTATATTACTTGAAGGCTGGAACAAAAAATATGAAGACTCCGTCTGCGAAAGTATTGAAATTACTCCTTTCTTTGATCAATTGTCTGAAAAATCGATTGATTTTACGAACTGCTATGCTACCGGTCCCAGATCGAACAAGGGAATAGAAAGTGTAATTTGTTCAGTACCCTGTCAGTTCGGAATATCAGCACTAAAAAGGATCGAGGGCAGAAAACCTTATTTCAGCATTCCTTCAATACTAAAAAAAAGGGGGTACAGCACTTCTTTTACTTACGGCGGAGATATGGAATTCGACAACATGAAAGGATTTTTAAAAATTAACGGTATAGACAGATTTATAGGGAAGAACGAAATCGCACCAAAAGAGAGTTCTTCAAAATGGGGCGCATTTGACGAGGACACGCTGCTAAAAGCCGCAGGGGAAATGGAAGCTTTTTCCGAACCTTTTTTCTCATTCATTTACCTCCTTTCGAGCCACGAACCATTCGACCTCCCAGAAAAATTTAATAAGAAGATACATGGAGAGACTACACGGGAAAAATTCCTGAACTCACTTAATTATTCGGACTACTCGCTAAAAATATTCTTTGATGAAGTATCAAAAAAGGAATTTTATGAAAACACGATATTCGTTCTGATCTCTGATCACGGCAGATCTGCGAACGCTGATGTTCCGATGGACAGAAATAAATTTCACATTCCTTTCATAATTTTCTCAGAGAACGAAGATGTCATGGGATTCTCTTACAGTATCGATGATGTTTGTACACAGATCGATGTTCTTCCTACAGTAATGGGATTGCTTGGAGGGGAATACGAAAATGCTTCCTGGGGCAGAAATATCATGGATAGAAATGAGCCTCAGTTTGCCTTTATGACCGACGGAGACAAAGCCGGATTGCTGCATAACGGGATACTGCTTTTAAAATCCTATTCAAGAGAACCCAGATATTACGATTTCGGCAACAATCTCATCACTGAGCAACTGGGGCAAGACGAAAAAGACTACATTAAAACCATTCTTGCCAATATGCTACATTTCTCCAGTCTTCATTTGAATAAAGAAATACACGGGCAGTAGAGTTTAGTATAGGGATTTTGCGAATGATAAAAACGAATTACCATATGCACTCAAATTATTCGGACGGGAAAGCTGATCCTGAAGATTATGTGAAAACAGCGATCGAAAAAGGATTCGTTTCAATAGGGTTTACCGAGCACGGACCGACTAAATTTAAGAAACCCTGGGAGCTTAAACCTGAAAATGTTGGGAAATATTTCTTTGAAATAGATAGGTTGAAAAAATTGTACGCAGACAAGATCGAAATTTACTGCGGCCTCGAACTCGATTTTCTCCCCGGAGTAGAAAGCAATGACTTTTATGAGCATGATCTGGACTACAGAATAGGATCAATACACTATTTTTTTGATGATGAAGATATTTACGGGGTCGATTGCAATTTCGAGGAGTTCAAAAAGACGATCTTCGATTATTTCAGCGGAGATGTGAGAAAAATGGTCGGCGAATTCTATTCAAGGATTATTCAGATGGTAGATAAATTCCGCCCTGAGATTATAGGGCATTTTGACCTTATCAAGATAAATAATTTCAATATGCAGTTCTTTAGTGAGGATGAAAAATGGTATATAGATGAGGTTATGAAGGTACTTGATTATATTTCATCGAAGGGAACAATGCTTGATGTTAACACGGGCGGGATTACGAGAGGTTATCTAACCGAACCATATCCGAGCGCATGGGTGCTTCGTGAATCCGCCAGACTGAAAATCCCTGTCACCCTGAACTCCGATGCGCACAGACCCGAGCATATCGACGGGAACTTCGAGCTTGTAACGCAGATATTGAAAGACGCAGGATATAGGGAAAAAATGATCATGCGCGGCGGAAAATGGGAGAGCTCAGAGCTATGAACACAGTAATTGTCGCGCTTATACTCGGAGGTCTTACAGGTTTTTTGGTAAAACAAAGAAAGGCTATACATAAACATCTCGACAGGATCACATTTTATTCAGTTCTCGCGCTTCCTTTCTTTCTCGGATTTTCAGCTGGAGCGAATGATGTCATCGTAAAAAACCTTCACAGTCTCGGTTTTAAAGCATTTCTGCTTAGTATTGCCGCTGTTCTTGGAAGTGTATCGGCCTCATGGGTCGTTTATAAATTTTTCTTTAAGAGCACAGAATGAAAAGCAGCCTTATAATAATACTTTTTTTTGCAGCGGGAATTACCGCAGGTCTTCTGATGAACGGTTCAGATCTCTCTATCGGCAGCGGCATGAGCAATTACGCACTCCATTTTCTGCTTTTTCTTATAGGAATATCCATAGGATCCGATCTTAAAGTTTTTAAGATAATCAAGAAACTTCATTTTAAAGTGCTGCTCGTGCCTTTTATGGTAACATTCTTCCTTTAATTCTCTGCATGGATCAGTTTTAACTCTACGAATGCCTTTGAATTGAATTTATCGGGGAATACTCTTTCTTTTGAGTCTGAATAGTATGGAACAAGTTCGTGCATTTTACCGAAAAGAAGTTTGATGTTCAGGTCAGATATTATCATATTTTCCGAAATTTCAAATGCCAGCCTTGAATTCGCTGCGGCATCGTCCTCCCTGATAAAAGTCTGCTCCTGAGTAAACCCGTACTTTGTTACAGGTCTGAGGACATATTCGGGGTATTGCTTTACCGACAGTGGCGAGTTGTAGCTGAAAGCCGGTTTGTTGTCCAGTTCGATCAGAATATTTCCGTCAGTATTGATCAGAAGTCCGGTCGAACCCCATTCGTCCTGCATATCGCCGTAAGGCTGGTAGTTCTTCATCTTTCCGCTGAAACCGAGGCTGATCATGTGTTCATTTCTGTCTTTTCCCGTAAAGCTTTTTTCAAAAGTGAAATAGAAAGTGGAATCGGGAGAAAAGTTTACGATGCAACTGTCCACGAAAAGCAGAACTATGTTGTCTTCATTTTCTTTTACTTTATTTATAAAATCCGATGATTTTGAGTTAAGAGTATTCTCTATCTCTTTCAGGCTCACGCCTTTCTTATTCTTTTTTGCAAAAAATTTAAAATCATCCATTACTGCAGGAATGTGATGAGGAGGGACAAAAACATTACCGAAAAGCTCAGCCTTAAGTTTCCATGCTTCTTCGGCCAGTTTAAGATCTTTGTCCCTGGTCAGAATGTCGAGAAGTGATCCTGCCTTTCCGGAATATCCGGCGTCATAAAACTCCTTAGCGGCCTGAATTTCTTTGAATTTATAAGACTGATCCTGTACTGAGCCGGTCTCGGTCTGCGCAAAACAAGCGAGTGCTATTAAAGCTGTCACGAAACAAAATGCCATCTTCATTTCATTCTCCGAATTTATTTAATCTATCTCCTCGGTCGATATTATCTGTATTCTTTTTTTGTCGTTTATAAGTATGTCGTTTATTCCTGACAAACTGTATTTTCCAGTTTCCTCATCTCTATTCACCTTCTTGACCGCGTAAAAGAACTGGAACGAATTAGCGCAGTAGAAAAGAACCTTTCCCGCAGGATCCTGTAATATCGTCAGCACATTAGAGTTTTCAAGGTGCTTTGAAATTGTGTATTTCAGATCTTTATCAGATACTATATTTTCGGTGTCGGGTATTACGATTACCTCGCCGTTAAAATTTTTAAACTTATCGTATGATTTAAGAACATCGTCAGCGTCACCAAGATGTCCGTCTGAGATTATCAGCTCCGAATTGTCACCGGCCAGTTCCCTGATCATGCCTTCGTACTCAGAAGTCGTTATTATACAGGTTGATACCGGGCTGACTGAATTAAGAGCTTCGAATGATCGCCTGAAAGCTCCGGGACTGAATTTCTCAGTAGTAATAATTATACCTGAGAATGATTTCTTCCCGGGTGTCTGTTTTTGCGAAACTGCAGTTGCATGCGTTTCGGCTTCATTTCCGGAATTGAGCATGAAGGTGTTTACCCTGGAACCGTTCTTGTAGTATCCCTCGACCATTCTCACGATATCAGCAGCTTTATCAGATCCTGTCGTTCTTAAAGAATTATAGACTTTGTACAGATTTTTGGTATTGAAGCATAAAAGCCCGGCAAATATTTCATAAGTCTGATCCTGCCCGTCGCAATTTTCTTCTGTTTCAGAAATCTTAATGATCCTGTTGGCTACGTTTCTAATAACTTTTCCGTATGGGATTTTCTTATCGCCGCATTCGGTTGTCAGGATCGTACAATCACTGTCGTTTTTTAAATGCTCTTTATAGAAACCGGCAATGTTATTTTTAGTCAGTTTAGGCATCGGTCCCGATTGTATCATAAGGTAGCCGTTAAAATCTTTAAGCCATTCTTGCGCACATTTGAGAATTCCTGCCGTTCCCCTTTTTCCGTCGAATATTAAATAATCGTAATCGTCGCCGAATTTACTTACAAGTTCGGATTTTTTGTTTTCAGGGCACATTAATGCTGTCGCGCCGGTTTCGGGAATGTCAAAGATCGAAGGTATAAGTATGGTTTCATTATCCATTGCAGAAATTATAACTCGGAGCTGTCCGTTCTTTCTCTTTTCGATCTTTTCTTCTTTATCCGCTTTAGTTTCTTTTGGTTTTGTTTGTTTTTCCGGAATAAGTTTCTGCAGCATTTCTATAGCCGGGGCTATGCTTTTTTTAGGACCGTAGATCAGGAACAGGACAGATAATAGAGATAAAATATACCCGTACCAGCCGGATTTGTATGTAAAAACATAGGATTCAGAGAACTCATTTCGGGTTTCATCTGTCAGGAAGAAACTGATATCGTTGTACAGATTTCTCTTTTTTTCATCGAACTGACCAGATAAAGAGCTGAAAATTCTATTTTCAAAACGGGCAGAGAGAAGAACGACTGTCGATACAAGTTCTTTATCAGAATTGTTTTCCGTAACGAACCTTGCTTTTTGAATATTGGTCAATTTCTCCGAACCGGAAGGAATCAGAAGCATAAAATACTTTTTAACATAAAATACATTTCCGTCAGAATCCTTAACGGCGCTTATACCGATCCTTGTCTGGCCGTAATAAATAAATGCAAGGGATATTATAAGAGCAGGAATTCCAAAATGCGAAAAATTAATCTTCTTCAATAACGCTGTAGGGTCGAAATGCATAGATACTCCGGTTTTGTATGTACTCACTTACAATATAAGTAATAAACCGGATCATAATCAATCAATTTTTAATTTTGTTTTTTGATAAAAGAGGCGTAAATTTATGCAAGCTCAGGAGTGTAGTATGTTCCGTAAACTTAGATCATCCGACAAAGAAAAATTATTCAAATACCTTGAAAAAGAGAGGTCGTATAATCTTTTCATTTTTGGTGATTGCGAAGGATCTATTTCAGCTTGAAAAGACAATAAAAGAATTCGAAGATTTCTCGAATTCGATAGAAAAAATTGAAGAAGCGCTAAGATCGGGCAGATCGAGGACTTATTTTATCAGAGATGCGGGAAAGATAGTATCCTGCGCTTCAACCACCGCCGAGACTTCAAATTCGGTCATGGTCATAGGTGTTTGCACTCATCCTGATTTCAGAGGTAAAGGATACGCATCGTTCTGCACAGCTAAACTGAGCTATGATATGCTCAAGACGGCAAAAAGACCGTGCCTGTTCTACGACAATCCGGCCGCCGGAAAATTTTTACCGCAGGATCGGATACAAAGAGATCGGGAAATGGGATTTAATTGTTTTGTAAAAATCATTTGATTTTGAAATAAAATATGCTTATATTTGATTATACCTTTCGGTATTATACCTTTTGGTATATTGAAAAATGAGGCTAAAAATGGAGAATATATGCAAATATCACCTTTTATTTACGGTACTACTGTAAGTGATAAATCCTTTACCGACAGGGATAAGGACAGTAAAAAACTTTATGAAAACCTGACAAACGGAATTAACACTATTCTGATATCGCCGAGAAGGTGGGGAAAATCGTCGCTCGTGGAGAAAGTTGCGGGCGATATATCAACGAAGCATAAAGATATTAAAATAGTGATGATAGACCTTTTTTCAGTGTCCGGTGAGGAGGAATTCCTTGAAGCATTCGCACGGGAAGTGCTTAAAGCTTCTTCATCGAAATGGCAGGATTGGTTAAAATCGGTAAAGGATTTTTTCAAACAGATCGTTCCTAAAATAAGTATCGGAACAGATCCCGCAAATGATTTTAACCTAAGCTTTGACTGGGTGGAACTAAAGAAGCACAAAGACGAGATCCTTGATCTTCCTGAAAAAATATCAGCATCGAAGAAATTTAAGTTCGTAATATGCCTTGACGAGTTTCAGAACCTGGCAACTTATCAGGGATATGAGGAATTTGAGAAGAAACTCAGGTCGAAATGGCAGAAGCATAAAAATGTCACTTACTGCCTGTACGGAAGCAAAAGGCACATGCTGACTGATATTTTCAGTAAATCATCAAAGCCGTTTTACAGGTTCGGCGATATAATGCTCCTTCAAAAGATCGGGCGCGTGGATTGGATTAATTTTATTGTTGAAAGTTTCGAGCGAACGGCTAAGAGTATAAGTAAAGAAAATGCAGAATTAATCCCTGCCTATATGAAAGATCATTCGTGGTATGTTCAGCAACTTGCACATTACACTTGGGCAAAAACCGATCATACTGCGTCCAAAAAGGAAATAAATGATTCTCTTTTTGAGGTCATAAACGCGAATTCACCGCTGTTTAAAAAAGAAATTGAAACGATGAGCATTACCCAGCTCAATCTTCTAAAAGCGATCTGCAGCGGGGAGACTCAGCTTACTTCAAATGATACTATGCAGAAGTACAGGCTCGGAACACCGAGAAATGTTTCAAAAAATAAAGCTATTCTGATCAATAACGATATGATAAGCAACGGTGACGGCAGTTATCTATTTCTCGATCCCGTATTCGAGCTATGGTTCAGGAAGATGTTCTTTAACGAAGATTATATAAAGACTATGTAATTGGAGTGTATTCCAATTTAAATAATCGAACAAGGAGAATTATGAATAAACAACGCTGCCAATGGTGCCAAAACAACGGTGAAATATACATAAAGTACCACGATGAAGAATGGGGTGTGCCGGTGCATGATGACAGGCATTTCTTTGAACATATCGTACTCGAGGGAGCTCAGGCCGGACTTTCATGGATCACGATCCTGAGGCGCAGGGAGAATTATCTTAAAGCTTTCGACAATTTCGACGCGAAAAAGGTCGCGAAGTATGATGAGAAGAAGATCGAAGAACTTGTTCGGGATGCGGGTATAATCAGGAACAGGCTTAAGATCAAGTCGGCTGTTAAGAATGCGAAGGTGTTTATGGCGATCCGGAAGGAGTTCGGGTCATTCGACAAGTATTTCTGGAGCTTTACGGATGGTAAGGTGATCGATAATCAGATAAAGACGATGAGAGATATTAAGGCTACGAGCGAACTATCGGATACTATATCGGCAGATCTTAAGAAACGGGGAATGAGTTTCATGGGCTCAACGATAGTTTATGCAATGATGCAGTCGGTAGGGTTGGTGAACGATCATGAAATTAGCTGTTTCAGGCACAATGAATTAGAGAAATCGGTAAAGAAAAAATGAGATTAAGATACTTAGGCTACGCCTGCATAAATATGTCACTGGAAAAAACAACGAATAAAACATTCAGACTGTCGAACCTGAACCGCGAGAAGTATTTAGGAACTGTCAGCTACAATCTGAACTCACTTGAAGATATAATCAAATGATAGAAGCGAAAATGAAGGAAAAAGCGGTGTTAAAAATATTGGAAGAAAATTATGCTTGATCTTGTTAAGATCAGAAAAGAACTGCACTCTTTAGCGGAGCTTTCAGGAAAGGAAGTTAAAACAAGAGCCTACCTAAAAAACCTACTTGAGCCGCTAGATCCCGACGACCTCTTCGAGCTCTCAGGTTCGCTGATCGCGGTTTTTGACTCAAAAACCGGAGGCGAAAATATCGCCTTCAGAGCGGACATTGACGCGCTGCCGATCAGCGAAACGGGGTCTTTCGCGCACCGGTCGAAAGACCCGCTGGTCTCGCACCTCTGCGGTCATGACGGCCACAGTACGATCATGCTCGGGCTTGCTGAGCACATCTCACAGAACAGGCCGGAGTCGGGAAAAGCAGTGCTTATATTCCAGTCAGCAGAGGAAACGGGGGAGGGCGCGAAGGCACTCGTGAAAGACGAAAGATTCCTTTCGCTTGGCATAAAGAGAACCTTCGGGTTCCACAACCTGCCGGGGCTTAAGCAAGGCACGATCTACCTCAAAAAGAACAGTTTCGCATCCTCATCTGTCGGGCTTGAGGTCAGGTTCAAAGGCAAGACATCGCATTCCTCTCAGCCCGAGAACGGCATAAGTCCTGTGCCGGCTATTACAAGGCTCATAGAATTCATTGAACAACTTAAAGCGGATCAGAAGAATCTATTCGATTCAAAGATATTGATCACCGTAGTCGGAATCAAGGCGGGCAACAAGGATTTCGGGATATCTCCGGATAAAGGTCAGATATTCATGACGATCAGAGCTTATATGAACAGCGATATGGATAAAATTTCTACACTTATCGAGGCTGAAATAAACAAAATTTCGTCAGATCTGAAAGTCTTATCGGAATATGAATACTTCGAATACTTTCCGGCTGTTGAAAACTGTAACGAAATGGTTTCGTTCATCGAAAAATTATGCTCTGAAAAAGCTATTCAGTACGAACATCTCAAAGAGCCATATTTCTGGTCTGAGGATTTTGCATTTTACGGTGAGTTGTCGAAAATATGTTTCTTCGGTATAGGATCAGGCATAAAACAGCCTCATCTTCACGCGCTTAACTATGATTTTAACGATAATATCATCAAAACAGGCGTTGAAATGTATAAAATGATCTATAATTCAAATTTCAGACAAAATGCTAAGACCAACTTAAATTTATGGTAAAAAGGAAGTCACATATCACCTGAATTCCCGCGCTACTGTAACGATTGAGGCACTGCTCCGGCGGATCTTCGCGAAGAGTGGCTCGGAAAGTTAAAGGCAGCTTCGGACAGGAATTATGTAAAAATACTCAAAGCCTACCTCACCAAACTAAAGGGAGAATGCTCGGACGACTGCAATCATTTTCTTGCGGGAATATACGAATCCCTCAAAGATGTATCTTTCAATATGAAAAAAATATTCGAAAGCAGAATAAAAAAGAAAAAGAAAGAATTAAAGGTCAGATTCACCGAACATATTAAGCATAAGAGCATAAACAAGGATCGAAGTGACGGACAGCGTTGACCAGATGAGCAACAACATTCAGAATATCCTTCTCGAAGAGCTTGAAAAATTCGACGGGATTTTCTTTGCAACTACTAATTTGCAACTACTAATATATAGAACTTTTTATCATTCCGTCGGATAATAATCGCTTTTTACACTTTCATTTCAGCATAATGTTATTATTGGCAGAGTCGGTTCTCCACGATCTCGTGGAGGACAAGCTCGCCGTCTTTGATGCCTTCAACAACAAGATGAAGTACTACGAGTATTAAAAAAAACTTGTCTAAAATACAATTTTTTTTTAAATTCAGTCCTATTAGTCTATAAATTGCAAGGAGAAAGTAAAATGAAAAAATGGATTTTAGCAGCGATGTTGGCGGGATTTATTTTTATGTCATGCGAAGACAGCAGTTCTGAACCGGACAATAACGATCCGCCTCCAGTGCCCGGAGAAATGGTAACCGTAGCCGGAGGAACATTTACTACAACAGACCCTTCAAAGCAGACACCGGTATCGATCACAGTGAGCAGCTTCAGCATCGGAAAGTATGAGGTAACTCAGAAGGAATGGGAAGATGTAATGGGCAGCAATCCAGCGGAGTATGATCCTACAAACAATGTCGGAGTTGCAGACGACAATCCTGTTTTTCATGTCAGCTGGTTCGACATTCTCGTTTTCTGTAACAAAAAGAGTGTACTGGACGGATTAACACCATGTTACACGATCAATGCTTCTACTGATCCCGCTGACTGGGGGGCAATTCCTGAATACAGCTCAGATCCGACTTTTAACGCATGGAATGCTGTTGAGTGCGATTGGGATGCCACAGGTTACAGATTGCCGACAGAAGCCGAGTGGGAATTTGCAGCATGGGGCGGTATTAATTGGACTGATGGTTATATCTACAGTGGCAGCAATACAATTGGTGATGTCGCCTGGTATGACGGTAATTCAGGCAGTGAACTTCATTCTATAGGAACCAAATCGCCGAATCAACTCGGAATTTATGATATGACAGGTAATCTGTATGAGTACTGCTGGGACTGGTACGCGCCCTATGTTGACAACTCGACTGATCCGACAGGAGCACCTACAGGGGATATGCGTATTGTGAGAGGGGGTTCATGGATGAGCATGCCGGCAAACTGCGTAGTGAATGGAAGGTATAGAGAGTATCCGAATACAAGGTATGATTACAACGGCTTCAGGGTGGTAAAAAAACCGTGAGGTAAAATCCGGTACAGCAAAAAAGGAGCTCGATATGGCGGGGCTGATATTTTTACGCACAGGCGATCTTGAACTGATCAGGGATTTCTACATCGGCAGGATCGGCATGGAGTTATGGCTCGACCAGGGAGAGTGCATTATATTGAAGCATGAGAATTTTCTTATCGGTTTCTGTAGGGGAGAGAAGCAGGAGGAATCACCCTGTATAACTTTCTTCTACGACTCTACCGGGGAAGTGGACTCGATGTATGAAAAACTGAAAGATGTTTCGACTTCAGCGCCTGTCGAGAACAAAAATTACAACATTTATCATTTTTGGGCGAAAGACCCTGAAGGCAGAACGCTTGAGTTCCAGCGGTTCCTGAATGAAGGACTGAAGGTATAAAAAAAGCCCCGAAAGTTAGCGGGGCTTTTTCTTTAGATTCTGAATCGAGTTCGGAATAATATTGAGATTATTTACCGGCCATCATGGCTTCGATGTCGGCTTTGACTTCACCGATCGGCTTAATGTCGAATTTTTCTACAAGCACATTGATGACGGCGGGGGATAGGAAGGCCGGCAGAGTCGGTCCGAGCCTGATCCCTTTTACACCCAGGGCCAGCAGGGCGAGAAGTACCGCGACCGCTTTCTGCTCGTACCATGCGATATCGAACGAGATGGGCAGGTCGTTTATGCTTTCCGCACCGAATATTTCTTTGAGCTTGAGAGCGATCACTGCGAGTGAGTATGAATCGTTGCATTGACCTGCATCGAGAACGCGCGGAATGCCTCCGATATCGCCGAGGTCAAGTTTGTTATAGCGGTACTTTGCGCACCCTGCTGTCAGGATGACTGTGTCATCGGGTAGCTCTTTGGCGACATCTGTGAAATAATTTCTTTCCTTGTGCCTGCCGTCACATCCGGCCATGACAACGAATCTTTTTATAGCTCCGGATTTGACGGCTTCGACCACTTTGTCGGCAAGAGCTGTTACCTGGGCGTGTGCGAATCCGCCTGTGATCGAGCCTGTCTCGATCTCCACGGGAGGCTTACAAGTTTTAGCCATGGCTATAATTTCGGAGAAATCCTTTTCACCTTCTTCAGCTCTGTCCGGAATGTGCTTTAAGCCGGGGAACGATACCACGCTTGTAGTGAACACTCTCTCCTTATACGAATCTTTCGGCGTCGTCAGGCAGTTGGTCGTCATCAGCACCGGTCCGTTGAAAGTTTCGAATTCCTTGTCCTGTAGCCACCACGAGTTGCCGTAGTTACCCACGAAATGCGCATACTTTTTAAAAGCGGGATAATAGTTTGCGGGAAGCATCTCCCCGTGAGTATAAACATCAACTCCTGTACCTTCGGTCTGCCTTAAAAGCTCATCCATATCCTTAAGGTCGTGGCCGGAGATCAGGATACCCGGATTGTTCCTGACGCCTATATTGACCTTTGTTATTTCGGGATTGCCATAAGTCGTAGTGTTAGCCTTGTCGAGCAGGGCCATAGTGTCAACAGCCACATTTCCCGCTTTCATTACCATCCCAATCATTTCAGGCACAGTCAGGTCTTTCGTCGTACTTGCGAGAGCCTCGGCGAGAAATTCGTTTATGCTATCCTGGTAGTATCCCAGAACATTTGCGTGCTCGTAATAAGCCGCTATACCTTTAAGTCCGATTATCAGAAGGTTTCTTAATGATCTCACATCGTCCTCTCCTGTACTAAGAACACCCACGGTCTCGGCTTTTCTGTGCAGTTCGTCAACAGATTCCGCGTCCCAGTTCACGCTGTCGTGCATTCCTGCGGTATCCATTCCTTTTTTGAGTTCGTCTCTGTATGCCACAGCCGCCTCGATCTTTGCTACCATGTCATCTGCGTTGAAATTGACATTCGTGATAGTCACGAAAAGCATTTTCCCTATGAAATTACCGGTCTTGTCATCTACTTTTCCTTTTTTTTCCGCGACGAGAGAAATTCCTTTCAGGGTGTGGATCAGAAGATCCTGCAAATTTGCCACTTCCGCGGGTTTTCCGCAGAATCCTTTAATGTAGGAACAACCCTTATTACCGATAGTTTCCTGACACTGAAAACAGAACATGCTCATTTTGATACCTCCGTTTTTTTATTATATTGTTTATATCAATTTATAGTAAGCTATTGCTTTGATTTCGTTGTAGAACATACTTACATCCGGGTGATCATTATAATAACCTTCCCTGTCGTAGAAATTGTAAGAAACCCCGATAGAGAAATTCTTATATATACTTTTTTTCATTTCGATACTTCCCAGACCGATCGATTCTATTCCGTCGGCTCCGGAGACTGTTCTAATCCAAAATCGGTTAAGGTTAAGAGTTAATTCAGCGAAATCTGGTTTTGAAAGGGACATGATTATTTTCAGATACGCACCGGGTCCGAGGTTATAATCCCTTTCGATATCAACATAATATTCAGTGGTAGCGGCACCCATTATGATCAATCCCGCCTGATATTCCGAGCTTAAGAACCAGTTTCTTTTTGACTTTGTCCTAGCCATAAATTCAAATCCGAGACTGTTCGCTCCCACACTGTATTCAGGACTTGAGATATAATCAAAATTCTGAAAAATTCCTATTGCGTTATGCGCTTTTTCTGTAATGTTTACATTTCTCTTCCAAAGAAGCGCTCTGGCGGAAACATTTCCGATTATATCTTCATCGAAAGAAAAGCCTGTAAAAAGCAGAAAGTAATCAAAACATCTTTCGGCTGTATATGGATCTCCGTAAACTATTCTTAGATTGTAGTTCGCGAAAGGGCCGGTTGAGATCGAGTCAACATTTCCCATATCAAGATTTTCAGAAATTATCCTGTCAATAATGTTCTTTGAAGTCGATATCTGCATTTTGAACGGAATGTTATAATATTTATTTCTTTGAGATACCCTGGTGATCTGTCCGTTAATTATTCTGTTGACCCCCATAGACGGATTTATTATGAATACTGAAGATTCTCTCACAAGTCTCTCAGCACCTCTTGCACTGTCATCAAGGATCTTATATGAAATACGGTTTATCATTTCGCCAAGCATAGAACCGCCCATCGTTGTTGTTACAAAATCGTTTACGGCAGGCTTCTCGGTCTCCATAAAATATTCCCACTGCAGGCTGCCTGCAGCAGTAAAAGCTCCGCTTGGCAAATATGAGTGCCCGTTGTTTCTCGCAGCTGAAAAATATACGCTTCCCTGAAACGGGTGACCGATCTGATTAACTTCAAAATTATCTGCGTCCCATTCCCATTCTCCTTTTAAATTTTTTTCGATGCTTTTAAAACTTATTTTCGAGTAATCCTGATCGAATATATAATTGTTGGACAGGGCGATTAATGAGTTAGCCATCAGGATTTGTGCAGAAGGAATAAAATAATTTTTTTCGTTTGCGAGCTTATCTGACCCGGAGATATCACAATCAACAGTTCCGGAAATAAGTTCAATACAGAGAAATGCTGTAAAAAGAATTAAATATTTTCCTTTATTTCTCAAACTTTAACTCCTTGCAAGTGCTAATCCGATCCTAAAAGATCTGTTATAGAAATTGTAGTGAAGCAGTGTTTCGCCGTAACCTTCAAAATATTCAAAGAACCAGTAGGTGTTCGGCTTTGAACCGAATATCCAGGTCGCCGGCCATGACATAGGCAGAGTTACCTGACTTTCTATTCTGCCTTTACCTGTAGTCGGATTTCCGCGGAAATTTACCGAGAATGTAACTTCTTCATAAATTTCGAGGGACATTCTCAGGTCTGCATTTCCGTAATAATCACCTATATCCGTATTCTCCTTGTCAACCGTATTTATCCAGAATTTCGGACTCAGCTTAAATATTATATCCTCTCCAAAATAAACTGCCGGATGAATGTTGATGTTATGTACCGATCTTGACCTGTTGGTGAGGCCTTCATAATCAGACGATTCATCGTCAACGCCGTTTGAAATATGTTCATACCCGACCTTAACTTCCGGTTTTATCCCCTTTAAAAAAGGTATAAAATCGAGACTGGTGACCCAGAAAAATTCCGGATTGTGATTGATGTCTTTGAACGGATTTGAATTCTCCTGCCCATCCCAGAGAGCCGAAATGCAGTATGAAAAGAAGATATTTGTGTTATTGACCATCTCATACATGAATCCAGCGTTTATCTTAAATTGTCCGAAAGTATCATTTTCATCATTTAGTTTGGCAGCAACATTGATACCTTTGTAAGCCATAAGCCTCGGCTCGTCTTTTTTTTCGGCAGCATTGAGGAAGACTGTTGTTAAGACGAGTAGCGATATGAAAAGAAGTTTGATTTTCATCATTTAAAAGCTATATTTGATTTTAGCAT
The DNA here is from genome assembly GCA_002382735.1 of bacterium UBP11_UBA4055. Classification (GTDB taxonomy): domain Bacteria; phylum UBA4055; class UBA4055; order UBA4055; family UBA4055; genus UBA4055. Next base: position 6,953 of record DFZN01000041.1, on the reverse strand, counting down.
AGACCATATCGTTATCGTCGAACTGACCGAAATTACCCGAATCTCCGGTGAATATGTTCGCACCGGCTGAAATGTCGAACCCGTCCGCAAAAGAATATGTTATTTTAGGCCTGATAAGTGCGTCTTCTTCGTTAAATCCGTAGTAACCGAAAATTTCAAGCCAGAGTTTTTCTCTCAGGAAATCTTTTTTGGCGAGAAATGTTATAGTGGAAGAAAACTCGTCTTTTTCTATTCCGCTGTCATAATCAAGTATCGCTTCCTGAACGAACTGTGCACTTAGGGTTGTTCCGAACAGGCTGTAGTCTATGCCTGCCATGTAGTGAAGAAAACCTTTTTCCGTCAGCGAGTTCTTTTCGGCCGGATCCTGAGTCTGGAACATTTTGCCTGAATAATAAGCACCCTCTCCTCTCAGAACATAGCCGGATACGGGTAATCCCATGCTTCCGCCCGCCATGAAAAGTCTCGGGTGTTCAGGTGCGACAGTGATTCCTGTTATCTGTCCCGTAATGGAGTCGATCTCTTTATAAACATTCATGACCGGATCGTCAGAGAAAAAATAGCCTGCGACCATTTCGTAATCCATCTTTGAGCCCATAGCCGAATACCTTGCGAAGACTTCACCGTTCTCTATTTTTTTCTCTACATCAGTATCGGAATAATCGAAATTTGGCTCGATAGGAAAAGCAGGCACTGGCGGCATCCAGATAGAGGAAGCATCCGGTAAGGTATTGGGAGTAAAAACAGGCACCCAAGTCAACTCAAATATCCCGGTACCTTTGTAATAGCTGAGTTTTGCGGATGTAACTCCTATCCTGACCTCATCGAAAACGGGCAGAATAAATTCACTAAGATCTTTCGGTGAGACGACATCGGTAATGAAAATCCCTTCAGCCTTTCCGTAAATTATCTGCTGCTTACCAATCCTTAGATCAAAATTGTCGAAATACATGTCGATATAAGCTTCTTTCAGGTTAAGTTCGAGGCTGTCGTTCATATAATGTTTCAGGTACGGACTGACCAGAAAACCTATCCTGTCCGCTCTTTTTGAGAAGTCGAGGCTGAAAGTGTTCTGAATGACGCTGAATTCATTGTCGCCGCCCGTCAACATGCCCGTGTAGTTCCTTACAAAGCCGTTTATATTCACATTTTCAAAAGCTGAGACAGAAATAAAGGTAGCGAGCAGTATGTATAATAATTTTTTCATCGTAAGATCTCCTTTGGGGCATTTATCTGCCCATTGTCATGCTTCTTTCAGTAAATTTACTCTCAGATATTCCCGTGTTGATCTTTACTTCGTCAAAGACCATCTGAGTTCTGTGATCTTTCTGAACACTATGCATTTCCGTTTCAAGTATAGTCCAGAACCCCGAAATATTCTCGAATTTTTTAATATTGAGCACTTTTAAAAGTCTGTCCCTGTCGTCATAGAACTCTCTTTTAAGACCGAGATAATTATCCTTCATAACCCATGTGATCGTTTTGGAATACATATAATCTTTATCTTTGGGTACGCTTTCCACCACAAAGCATTCGTACTCGCCGATCTTTTCGGTGCGGAGAAGTTTATGCTCGTCGTCATCAGGATGTCTGTCGCCCAGGTCGTCATAGGTAAAATCCGAGCCCATGAAATAGTCGCCTTTGCTGTCGGACGAGATCCTCTTAACCCTTTTTAAAGCGGGAAGATATATCCACTGGTCGTCATCTCTGCCGTCGGTATAGCTCCAGTTCATGAATGAAGTTTCTCTTACATCGGCGGGTGAAAGAAAGAACATTATCTTTTTTTCGGTCTTTCCGTCATCTTTCGTGTACTGCATAAGTTTTCTTACCCTGGTGTCGCCTCTTGAGTTTATAAGGCTCATAGTAAGTTCTCCCTGAGTGTCGTCGCCTGAAGGATTGTAATAGACTTTTTCCATTATGGTCTTTCCTGTCATTTCCTCAGCGGTTAAAGCAGTGAACGATCCAATGACCGCCAGAGCTGATATGAGAATAATATTTATGATCTTCATTTGAGACCTCCTTTTTTATTTTTGAAGAACAATCCGGACCTGCAAAGCATCAGGAACATGATAGTTACTGTGCCTATAAAGCTTGTGAACATATTGAGAGATACGAGAGCGCCGAGAGATCTGTTCGGCGGAAATACAGAACTTAAAAGTACGAGAAATCCCGCTATTACAACCACGGCGTTGAAAGAGATCGCCCTGCCGGAATGATGCATGGTTTTTACGACTGTGAGCTCAAGATCTTTTGTTTCCTGTGCGTATATTTTGAACCTTTCTATGAAGTGGATGGCGTAATCGATCCCTATTCCGACAGCTATACTTGAGATGAGTGCCGTCGTCGTGCTTAAAGGAATGTCTAGAAGTCCCATCAGTCCAAAGCTGATCACAGCTGTTATAATGATCGGCACCGAGCCTATCAGACCCGCGGTAATGCTCTTGAACATCATAGCTATGAGAATGATAACTATCAATATCGACATCAGAAGGCTCTTTATCTGCCCGATCAAGATCAGATCGGTAAATACGAGAGCTTTGTACCCCGATCCCGCGTAATTCAGGGTTATGCCTTTGTTCTCAAAACCTTCCCTGTACTTTTCGATCTCGGACATCACTTTGTTTATCTCTTTTGAATTATCGCTTTTTATCTGAAAATTAACATTGGCCTTATTGTAATTATAATCGACCACTTTCCACAGATTTTCAGGGTCGCCGGACATTTCGTAAAGCAGAAGGTACTGGGCCACAAGATTTTTTGAATCCGGTATTCTGTCAAACTCAGGATCATCGGCGTTCATGACTTTGTTCATTCTTTTTAAATAATCGGATAACGAGAATGAATTTCCAACAATATCGAGATCTTCGACTCCTGTTTGCAGTTCATCTATCAGCCTTAAATAATTGGGAGTTTTGAAAGCGTCCGCTTCCTCAGATTCAAGCACGACATTTATTGTGTTCGTTCCGCCGAAGTTCTGATTTATGAATGTATCGGTTTGAACTATGTCGCTGTCCCTTTCAAATTTGTCGAGAAAGCTTGAATTGATCCAGATGTTATTTATTCCGAAAGCGGAAATTATCAATATCACTGCGGTTGCGCCCACGACGGCATATTTATGTTTGATCACAGAATTTGCGAATCTGTGCGAGAACTTTGTTTTTTCTTCTCCGCCTGCCTTTTCTTCTTTCATCTTAGGCATGCTCGCTCCGAAAATGATTATGCCTGCAGGTATCAGAACGAGCGAAAAGAACATCGCCGCCATTACACCGAAAGCAGTGAACATTCCGAAGTATTTGATAGGGTAAACATCGGAAGTGAGCAGCGAAACGAATCCGACAGCCGTCGTTACAGAAGTCATTACTACAGGCTTCCACATGCTCGACACCATATCCTTTACCGCATCGAACTTAGAAATTTTCGGATTAGCCTTTAAATGCAGGTTCAAATGACTGTAAAGATGTATTCCGTCAGCCACTCCGATCGCTACGAGCATAACGGGCATCATGGTCGAGACCGCATAGACCGGTATTCTCATAAAAGCCATCAGTCCGAATGCCCAGACAGTGCTCAGGCCGACCACGAGAAGAGTTAATATGGTATTCTTAACGCTTCTCATCACAAAAAAGAGCACCGCGATTATGACCAGCAGGACTATAGGCACCATTCTTTTCATGTCGGCCGGCCCCAGATAAGCCATAGTTCCCTCAACGATCGGCACCCCCGCTATATGTATCTTCTCCGGACCTTCGTAAGATTTCGCGAATTCAAGTATCTTGTGATAGAATTCCATGCTGAATACATCGTCGTTCGTTGAGGCTACTACGAGCGCGATATTCTCATTTTCGGACACCAGTCTTTTATAGACCATATCGTTCGATCTTACCGAATTTTGCAGTTCTTCAAGAGCGGCCTCGTCTTTAGGCGATTTTTTGTAGAATGCCCTCACATCAAGACCCTCTTCAGATCCTGTTATGTTGTCGGCAGTATAGAGAGAAACTATGTCCGCATCATCGAATTCCTCCATATCTTGAAGCCCGATGCTTATATCTTTTATCTTCTGCAGGGTCGAAGTATTATAAATTCCTTTCGGATTTTCGACCGCTATAAGTATGCCGTCCTTTATGTTGAACAGTTCCTCGGCCTCATCGCTGTAAATAAATGCGGGGTGATCCTTGGGCATGTACTCGTCAAGATCAGTTTCCATGCGTGAGTATGTTTTCATCTGGTATGTGAAGAAAGCGGTTGCTGTTACGATCAGCAGTAGAGATATCCACGAGAAAGCCAGAAGAGTTTTATTGGACAGCTTCATATTTAATTCCTCTATTTATAGTTTACCGGGTTAGGCGATTTTACCACGAAGAATTCGAGTATTTCATCGTCTTTATTTTCGACTGTCATTCTCAAACCGAAGGGTACATTTACGAAACATTTCCCGTATTTGTGCGTATCCTGCTCTCCGAGTGTTAAGGTCATCGTGCCTCTCACTATAACAAAATAGACATTAGAGTTAGAATTATGTATCGGCAGGGCGGTATCTTTCGGCAACACCATGTGGTTTAAGTTGATGTTCTCGTCGTCGATTATTCTTTCGATCGTTTTTTCATCCGTGATCGTGTAATCGTATTTTTTTTCTATCATTTGGTGCCTCCTTATATTCTATCATTGAAACAGATTTTCTCAGCCCGAAAGCTGATCGCGGGGCTTCCGGTCAATTTTTCTGCAAATCACTTTAAAGGCATTACGAAAAACTTGTTTCAATGAACTGTTTAGTTTACATTATCTCGCCCGATATGGAGATAACATTGAGTTTTACCATTTTTGAAGCTCCGGCTTTCTCAAGCGCTTTCTGAACGATTATCTCGATCCCGCCGCAGCACGGAACTTGCATTCTCACGATCGTGACGGATTTGACATTTTTATTCTGAAAGATCATCGCTAGTTTGTCAATGTACCTGTCCGTTCCCTGATCGAGCTTCGGGCAGAGAATAACGAGCCTTTTGCCCTTTACGAACTTCTCGTGAAAGTTCGCGAAAGCGTAGGGTACGCAGTCCGCACAGATGAGAAGGTCGGCGTTATCGAAGCTCGAGTCAGCGGGGTTGACGAGGTGCAGCTGGACAGGCCAGTGCCTCAGCTGCGACTTTCCGGAAGAAAGAACATTTCCTATGTCATGGTTATCAGGAACAGTCTGCGCCGCACTTCCCGGGCACATACCGGTGGCACAGGACGATGGTTGGGTCCTGAAATCAGGAATATCAATTCCTTTAGCTGTCAATATCTGTATTGCCTGGTTAACATGCTTATCAAGACCGTGATCGTTCAAATGTTTCAGGTGAGCTTTAATAGTGTTCTGTCCTGCTTTGATTATGTTCTCCATAACTTTTGCTTCATCGTACGGCTCCGCTTTCCTTTCCTCGATCGTGATCGCCCCGACCGGGCAATTCCCGATACACGCACCCAGTCCGTCGCAGAAGATCTCAGAGACCATTCTCGCTTTACCGTCGATCATCTGAAGAGCTCCCTCATGGCAGCCGGTCACGCATTCGCCGCAGCCGTTGCATTTATCCTCGTCGATCTTTATTATCTGTCTTTTCATAACTACAACCCTATTTTTTAATTAATATTTCAATATTTTTCCATAAAACGGTTCCTTCTTTTTTCAGGTCGAAAGAATAACCGTTATAACACCACTGTGTGACTAAAAGCCTCATCGAGCCCACTATCATTCTGAAAAGCGACCTTGTTTCTATATTCTTTTTTATCATATCTTCTTTTTTCGCAGCTTCAATTATTTCTTCAAGTTCAACTCTGTGACCGTGAATAAGCATCCGCATTCTTTCCGAGATCTCTTTATCGTTCATAAAAATAGCTTCAGAGAACATAACTTTCGACAGTTCGGGGTTCGATATGAATTTGTCGTATCTGCTCATAATAAAATGTTTCATTGCTTCGATGGGGGAGGAAGGGACTTCACCCGAGCCTGTTCTTGAAAATTCCTCAAAATGATCTATTATCGACATTATGATCGACTGCTTGTTTTCATAGTGCCGGTAAAGAGCCGCTTCAGTAACTCCGACCGCTTTAGAAAGATTCTTTATGGTAAGGCTTTGAATCCCATCTTCAGCTATGATCTTTATTGCTTTTACTATTATCTCTTTCTGCCTTTCCGTTAGTTCAGTCATTTATGGCTCCTTTTTTTTGTAAGTGAACATTTACTGACTTAAATTTACGAAAGAAAAAACCGTTTGTCAAGTGCTAATATTCATTAAAAAAATGCCCGAAAACAGGGGTATCCTTTACAGAGAATCATTTTTTCTTTAATTTCGATCAACTGTAAACAGGGAGGTGTAGTTATGAGCGGATGAGATATAAAAATCAAAATGAATTGGTGAAATTGATTGGCGGATTAATTTGCCGGTAGTATTAAATGAGATTAAATTTGAAAGTTAAAATATTCAGGGAGATTGAAAGATGTATCATAGTATAAGTGATAATGAATTTTGCGAAAGAGTTCATAACATCTTGGAAGAATTAAAAACGAAGGAAGCCGACTATAAAATTAAGTTTGAAAAATATTTCAACAACAGCTTCGCGATGATCAAGCAAAGATTTAAGCGCATTGAAAGGAAAACTCTTAACACAGCATACGAAGAGATTAGATTCAAATATGCCAAAGAAAAACTAAAAAAATCATGCTGCTTTGAAGTGATGACCGAACTCGGATTTAAGTATGAGTCTAACTTTTCCAGATGGTTCAGAAGATTTGCAGGCATAAATCCTTCTGAATATCAGGCATCATTAAGCAAGAAAAAATCAAAACGAATTGATAAATAGGATTGCTAAAATTGATTGATGATATGAATTGTCATTTTGAATTGGCGATAATAACCTACGAAAATCTTTGACTTTAATTAGGAATTCTAGTAAATTAAATAGGCTCTATATGATTTTTAGTGGGT
>DFZN01000057.1:17605-69795 GCA_002382735.1 bacterium UBP11_UBA4055 | reverse complement strand
ACTAGTTTACAATTCATTTCTGTCATATAGTATAAATTGTCATTTATTTGAGATATTACATATACCCAGTCAATTATAGCTAAATAAAGCTTATATTTTTCAATACTTGGAGTTGTTAGCGTTACATTTTCTTTATCAATATGTGTCGCGGCAATTAACTCAATAAAGTATCGTATGTTTTTTACTTGTTTTAATCTTTCCTCTTCAACTTCGCTTCTTCTAGCCACAGCATCATATGCAATATAATATTCATGAGATTTGTTTAATCGGGAAATTTCCTTTTCATACTCATGCATAGTTAGATCAATCTGTGTAATGAGAAATTTAATTGTTTCCTCATAGTTTAACTCATTAAATTTATTTTTTAAGTAATTAACAAGATGTCTAATAATTGAATTAATTATTTGATACCCATCACTATTTGAATAGACTGCAGGGTTGATATTATTCTCTTTACAAATTTTAGCAATTATATTTCGTGCTTTCTTAAAATCCTCAGTTTCAGGTACATATACTTTTTGTATCAAGCCAGGTAAATATTTAACTACGGCTCTGTTTAAACCAAAACCAGTTTTATCATCATTAGTAGCTGTTATTATTTTTTCTAGATTTTTAAAATTTTTATCATTTTTTATTTTAGGAATTGAAGATAAAATACTAATGAAAAGATCATTTTCTAATTTCCTGTTTTTGTTTTCAATGAATAAATCGTATAATCTAGCATCATTATACACAATTCTTATCCCAAATGAAGAAGCGGCTGCATTTATTTTACCGTAATCAATTTTAAAATCATCTTCTTCTTTTGGTAGTAGATGCCTTAAATGGTAATAATTAGAGCTACTTTCAGCAAGTTTTTGAGGAACAATTTTAACATATATTTTTTCAATGTTAACATCATTAAAAAAATCAAAATCATTTAAAACATTTTTATACTTATTTAAATTAAATATTAAGCATTCGATTAATACTTCAAAATTAAAACTTACTAATTCAACACAAAGTTTTCTATCCATTTGAGAACTGATGAACAAATGAGCAAGGCCAATTTTCTTATAATAAATAATTTCATCATTAATTTTGGATTCCATCCGTACCGAGTCTATATACTCCATTTCTACAAGTCTCCAAGAATGTGGCTTTCCATAGGGATTCTGCTTTGGATATATTCTCCAAAATTCTTTTAATGAATCATATTTATAATATTCACTATCATTTACTCCAAAGCTAATTAGGTCTGGTTGGGTAGCTCCTTGAAATATAGTTTTACTTGATTTTATAAATGAATAAAAGATATTGGTATCGGTTTCTGACATAAAAGTATTTTGCCTTTTAAACTGAAAAAAGTCGTCTAAATCATCTAAACAATTTTTTTCATCGAAAATATTAATAAAGTCATTTAATGTCAAAACTTCAATATTATTTAAATCACTAGGACACATAAAATACCTGTCCTTTGTATCTATGAAAGGTAAGACAGTAAGTATTTTTATTTTATCAGAATCTACATCTATTCTAAATGCTTTTTTATCATCAGTATTAAACTGAAGGTAATATTTTTTAAGTTTCAATTGTATTTTCATTTCATCCATTATGACTTTAAGCTTTGTAAGCTCTTCTTCAAATGAACTTAAAAAATCTAAATTATAGATAAGATAAAAATAATCACCTGAATAAAACCCACAAGCAAAACCTTGAATAAACTTTTCAGCTTGACTATCTAAAGTATAAGGCATTTCAAAAAATGATCTTGGGTGGAATCGTTCTTTGATATAAAAGGATAAAGAAATATCTAAGATTGCTTGCCTGTTTTGAGGTAAATATTCTTTTTTATGCTTTTCTAGGATATTATAGAAATCGTTTGTTAATGCCACTATGTAATCTCTACAAAAAATAGGAAAATATTCAGTGTCTCTTTTAATAAATAAGTATTGTTTAGAATTTTCAAAAAAATCATTTATTATCTCATCAAATGTCAGTAATGAAGTATTATCTGTCAAGTTAATAGAAGCATTGTTAATTATTTTATTATTGTATTTACTACCAATGTTGTCATAATTTCGATAAATATTATTAAAATATTGTTCAGATGGGATCTCAAAATGGCCTGAGCATACTTTATCGTCTAGTTCACTATTGTATTGGCTGATAATTTCAATAATGTAATTATTGTATTCAAGTATTGAAATATATTCTTCTTCAATATCCCTATTCTCTAATTCTAAAATCTTTTTTGAGTATGGGAAAAATACTAAATCGAATTTAAGAAGGTATGTATAGTTTTCATTGACGCTACTGCTGAAAAATATTTTATAAAATTTATCTTTAAAAAAGTATTTTACTTCACCACAATCAGGAACAGGTATATAATCTTCGAATTGTGAAAGTGAGGGATACAACTCCTTAAATCTAATAAAAAAGTCGGTAAATTCTTGGTATGAGCCTATCCTATTTATTGAGTTAAAATCTTTAAGATTCAACACTACTCTGTAACTAATGAATTGTTTTAAAATTGAGGAAATATTCCTGCGCCATGAAAAAATTACAAACAAACTCAGTGTTATGTCTCTCAAAGAATATTCTGAAAATAATTCGCCCATTTCTTGAATAAAACTTTTACTTCCAACTTGTATTGTTTTTTGATGTTTATCTATTGTTTGAGAAACATATTTATAAGAAGATAAAATTGCCTTTTTCTTAGATTTACAACAATCTTTTAATAAACGCCCACTTCCACATGGGCAAATCTTATTTCTTGTTTTCTTATGTCCCATACTTCTTACACACTCTCCTCAACAATCCTGATTTCTTCCTCAGTCAGCTCGTAGAGCTTGTAAACCATCTGATCTATTTCAGCATCGGTTTTTTTAATTTCTGCCTGCAGGTCATTGATCTCTTTTTTGTAGCTGTTGAAATATTCTTCCCATTCGTCCTGCTGCTTGAGAGTAGGGGAGACCTTCTGTTTCTTTAGTTCAGCTACGAATGTTTTGAAATCGTGTTCGTGAAACGATTCTAATTTTGTGCTTATTTTTTCTAATGTGAAATTAGATTTGATCCTGCTTCGGAATTTGCTTTGTTTTGATTTTAGATTATCGAATAAGGAAAGCAGAATGTCAGCTTTGTTATCGAAGAGTACCTGATCGTTCGGGAGCATTTTCTTTATCGGGATCCTTGCGGTTACCGGACAGTCGAAGTGCATTGTGCGGATAGCTTTGCCGAAAATGAAGCGGTAAGCGTACCAGTTGATGAGTTTTGAGTTTAAGAGAAGCCAGATGAACCTGTTTGTATATGATTTGTCTATTGTCAGCTGATTTATGGTGTCAACTATCCTGAAATCGGTTCTATGGGGCAGGCAGGCTGTAATTTTTATATGGTCTTTCGGATTTTCTATATGCGCTACTATGTTCTGAACAAGAACAGAGTTCTCTTTTATGACCGACTTTTCATAATTATTGACGGACTCATCTGATATTTTTCCTTTAATTCCAACGATACCGTGCCTCTGGATCTCCATTCCGCCGATAGCTTCAAGATCGCCTTTTTCTCCTATGAATTTCTGTATCATCGCCCCGCGGCTGTTTTTTGCTATATCGCTAAGATAAATATCTCCGTTCGTCATTTTATTGGCTATCTCAAGTTCCTGATTTGAAACATTGTTCAGGAAGAACCCGTATTTTTCATAAGTGTATTTTTTTATCTTACCGATCTTCTTAACGGTCTCATCTTCAAGAACCGAAGTGTAATAAGCGTCTTCTTCAATATTTTTTCTATAGCTTACGATCACCTGTTCAAGTTTTACTTCTTTCCAAACTTTTTTGCAGTCCACCACTTCATTAATTCCGTTCCTCAAATATTCTCTTATCGGTCCGTAGTTTGATGCGTAGCTGAAAGATTTCGGGATAATGAAAGATAATGCACCTTTTCTTTTTAGGATCGTATCGGATAATTTCAGGAATGATATAGCAGTTTCGCTTCCGCCCTGGATAATATTGTTTAAATACGCTTGCTCAGTGTTGGTCAATCCTGCACCGTAAGGCGGATTTCCAATTACTGCATCGAAACCGGTATTCTCACCGTATTTTATCGAAGGTTCTCTGACTCCGGTGAGCTTGTCTGCATAAGTTTGAAGAGTTTTTGAAATTTCGATAGCTTCTATTGATGCTTTCATAGCTATTTCAGCTTTATTTTGAGCTTCAATTAATTTCGACTTAATTAGTGCGGCATAGTCTGGTTTTTCTTCTTGTTTTGCAGATTGTATAATCTTAATTGTTTTATCATGACCGAATATTTGCGGGAATTCTTTGTGCCAGTCGAACGCTTTGTCGCCTGCGACTTTTGGATCGTTTATGAGGGAGTTCCCGCACTTGATGTTGTTGTTCAGGTCGGAGAGTTTTCTGTCTTTTCGTGCTGTGTGGAGCCAGAGGGAGAGTTTTGCGATCTCTACGCTTTCGTCGTTGATGTCCACGCCGTAAAGGTTGTTTTCAAGTATTGCCTTGTCGGTGTCGAACAGGCGCAGGGGAGAGGCGGTGAGTTCTGCTATGATGTCGTCTATGGTTTTGTGTTCTGTTATGAGGAAGTTGAGTGCCTGATTGAGGAATGCGCCGCTGCCGCAGGCGGGATCGACTATTTTTAATGTGAGGAGCCATTTTTTGTAGGCTTCGAGCTTGTCAAAGAGGATCTTGCCTTTGTCGGTGAGGAATCCGTTGGGTTTGCGGTAGGCTTTTTCGTCGAATTCGATCTGAGCAATGCCGAGTTCGGTCCTTTTTTCGGTACAGAGCGTCCCTATGGTGTTTCCGACTATATACTGCGTGATGTACTTTGGAGTGTAATATACGCCGTCTTTTTTGCGTTTGCTTTTGGCCTTGTCGGTCTTTACGCCCTTGAGTTCAGATGTTATCTCCTCAATTTCAGAAAGCGAATGTTCAAAGATGTGGCCGAGAATGTTTACATCGATCTCCGTGTCAAAATCGTATGTCGAAAGTCTGTACAGGTCGTCCCTTAAAATGTCATCGTCAATTTTGAGAGTGTCGAGTATTTCGTCAGGAAGGAACAGACCCCCGTTATAAGCCGGTATGCCCTCTTTTTCGTTCCCCGTGTTCAGATAGCCGAAATACTGCCTGCAGATGTCGTAAAGCGGTTTATACGCGTCCTCGCTTTTTAAAATGTCAAAGCGTGAAATGATCCTCGATATCGAGTTGGGCGGTAAAAGTCCCCTGTCCTCCGCGAAAAGTATGAAAAGGAACCTGTCTATCAGCTTCTGCGATTTCTTGAAAAGTGTAAGTTTATCTATGGCAGGCGCGTTCTTGACCATATTGTCGTAAAGCTTCCTCTTAAAAACCGAATAGTCCTTATACAGCTTGTTGGAAATGCTCTCCTCGTGGAACTTAGTCTCAGATTTAAGCTTTGACGGAAGGTCTGAAAATACGCTGTCTTTTGACAGGATAAGATATAAAAGATCGAACTGCTCCCTGTTGAGTTCAAAGAGGTCGAATTCCTCAAAATCAACTTTGTTGTCTATATAGAACCTGAGCTTGTGAAAGTTGGAAGTGACCACGAATTTGCATTTCTCGTGACTGTTCTTGTAGCCGAAAGCCTGATCGATGATGCTGCCCATATCCTTCGTTTTCGTGTCCTTTAACTCAATGACCGCGATAACCTTATCATCCTTAATTATCGCTCCGTCGGCTTTCTTTGCGTCAGTTTCGTTCTTTCTCTCACGCACAAGATCGAAGTTGTCATGCGGCTTGAGAGTATAGCCCAGACAGTTCACGAAAAGATCCCGCAAAAATCCGTCCTGATGCTCCTCCTCCTTCAAAGACTTTACCTGCGCAATATAAGCAGAAGTGTAAGTGTTCTCATACTGTTCGAAAGCCTTCTCCGCGGCTGATGTATCAAGATTCTTCAAATACTTGTTGATGACAGACTTCTGAAATAAAGACATTGCCCGCTCCGATATTAATAACTTATAGAAATTAAGAAATAATTGTTGCAAAAGCAAAGAGGAAAATTGTATTGACCACAATTAATCTGTATTGACCCCAATTAATCAAGTAATAAAATTGCATTTTTATCCAGCCTTTTCATATTCTATCCTATACTGAATAGGACTTTTTAGTTTTAGCCTTTGAAGCAACCAATTATGATTGTAATTATTGATGAACTCTTCCGGCACTTGCTGAGCATGAGCTAAAGATTCTAAAACAGTCACAGAAAATACCTGCTCGTTTAAAGTTCTATGAAACCGTTCGATGATTCCGTTACACTCAGGGCTTCTAACATAAGCCTTTGACATATCAAGCCCAAGAAACTTCATCGCACTATATGCGGTTCTGACAAAAAGAGGAATTAAAAGCGAGATACATTCCTGCACAATAGAATTTGCAAAAACCTCTAAAGTAAAAATATCCGCATTATATCCGCAGAAAAGTTGAGGAATATTCCAATTGACAGAAGATCAAATAAGAGGTAAATTGCTTTTAAATAATTTGAGGTTTAAGATGAAACGATCCTTATTATATCTGCTGACAGCGCTAAGTTTACTGTATTCGCAATCCTTAACCGACAGCCTGAAAGCCTACTATCCGTTCAGCGGGATACACTCTCCAGTTGAGCGGGGACAGTTTATTCGCTGACTGTTTCGAGGCGTTTATGCCCAAAGCAAAGGATAATAAAGCCGTTTACATCGGGATAGACCTCCTGTCGCTCGGAGTAACTGACAGCCTCGTAAATAACGAAAGATATTTCTGGAGAGTGAAGCCCGAACATGTAAACGCTGTTGAGAATCCGACGGGATTCAAAAAAGTGTCTGACAGCTTCATTTATGATCCAATTTATTCCGCGCCGTCTCCTGTCACGATCTCTGTTGAAGGGAACTATGTTACATTAGAGTGGGGGACAGGCAAAGAGGGCGAAAAAAACATGTTATATAATATTTACAGCTCAGATGATCCATCGGCAGTATTCCCGACCGGATGGACGCTCGTGAATTCAGTTACAGGCACAAGCTATGTAATGAATTCGTCCGTTGCGAAGAAGTTCTACTGCGTGACTGCGTCGGGGAGCGTGAAGTAAATACTACCTTTCAATATTTTTCTTGCCTTCGACGCGCTCGATGACCTTTTTTGCCTGCCTGCCGTATGAATCTGACGGATGATTGGCCGCGATCTCATTCAATATATCTAAAGCTTTATCATATTCGCCCAGTTCCTCGTAGCAGAGTGCGGTGTTGTACATTGCGGTCAGCCCCCACTCGAAAGGGGAGTTGGTCCTGATCATATACTTGACCTTCATGAACTCGGTGATGGCCTGCCTGAAATTCTTCATCATCATATAAGTTTCCGCAATGAAGAACTGGCACGCGGCCTCGTCGTCGCCCTTGGCTTCGTAGATCAGCCGCTTGAAATAGTCGAGCGCGGTGTCGAACTCGCCGTTGCGCTGGTAAATATTACCAATCTCTATGCGCTTCTGGAACACATCCTCCTCATCGGGATAAAGCGAAATATACTCCCTTATCACTCTCGCGCCGGCATCGTTGAATCCCAGCTTAAGGTAAAGGTCTATCAAATTCTTGTATGAATTTTTCTTCAGCGGATGGTCTTTTTTGTATTTCACGATGCTCTGGAACGATGTTATGGCCTTGTCGAACTCCTCACGGTTGTTATAGACCGCTCCGAGGTGGTAGTTCGTCTCGACCGCAATGTCGTCATCAGGATAAGTTTGTGCGATATTCTCCCATATCACGAACGCCTCGTCCTTTTTGCCGATGTTATACAGCACGATCGCCTCGCCGTACATGGCTTTGGGCACTCTGATGCTGTTCGGGTAATCCTTCAAAAGCGCGCGGTAGCTTTTAAGCGCCTTGTCGTATTCCTTCATGGCAAGAAACCCGTTGGCTTTGGCAAGATAGAATTCAGGCTCGTAAAGGTCTTTATCGTAGCTGTCCTTATATTTCTTGCGGAAGTCAGCGAGCAGTTTGTCGCCTTCAGTGATCGATTTTTTTGTGAACTGCGCGACTATTATCTTCGATTCGACAGGTTTTTCGTCCTCAGGCTTGTATTTCTTCAAGATTCCCTGATACATCGATATCGCTTTGGTGATGTTGTTCCTTTCGAATTCCAGGTCGGAGAGAGCCAGAGCGGCCTCGTAGCCTTTATCACCCTCGGATCCCGCGCTTACGGCCTTCAGGTTCGCCTCAAGTGCATCCTTGTTGCCTGTAGCTTTATAGACCTCCGACAGCCTGCCCAGTATCGCCTGCCTGTCTTTTTCCGCTCCTGAGCCTGACAGAGCTTTGAGATAGTATGATTCTGCCCTGCTGAAGTCGGTCTTGTCAAAATATATGTCCGCGATTTCTGCAGAATAATCCCTGCGGCCTGCGGGAACAGTACCGAAAACATTCCCTTTTTCAGACTCTTTCTGAAGCGAAAGATATTCGTTCAGCGCTTTTTCTTTTTCTCCCGAAGCGAGATATATTTGCGCCCTTCTTTCCTTTACTGTATTCTCAGTCCATGCGTACGGGAAATCCTTTTCTATGACCGAGAGATATTTAAGTCTTTCTTCGGGAGCTGCCGAAGGGTCGTCTGTCAAAGCGGTCAGGCTTATGAACTTCGAGCGTGTCTTATGCTCAGATAAAGCTAAAGCCGAATAGAGTTCCTTAGATCTTTGGTTCTCGTTAGTTTTTTTTAGCAGTTCCGCCTTTAACAGCATCGCGTCATTATAAGTGGAAGCGTCCTTTTTATTGATATAGAGCCTGTCGATATCAGTTAATACCGGTGCGGGGTCCGAGATCTTATTCTTTTTTGAAATATACAGATAGGCGAGAGTGTTGTCATTGTCATCGAGGCCGTCAGAACTGAATTCTGCCGAGATGTTCTCCAGCCGGGGCAGCAGGTCAGGCGATTTGAATATCCTGTCCGAAGTTTTGAGCATCTCATGAGCCGACTTGTATCTGATCTGTTTCTGCGCTGTCTTGTCTTTAAGTATTGATCCGAGGATTGCGTAAGCTGCGGATAATTTTTCATCCGACGCTTTTTCTATCCTGAGCGCAGAAACAGCCTCGATAAATTTTATTTCATGACCCGCATTATTTCCGCCTGCAAGTTCATAGTATTTTAAGGTAAAATCTCCCGCTTTCACATAATCCTTCAGGTCATAGAAATAAAATTTTGCCCAGTCCGCGGCAAGCCGCGCTTTGTCCGGCTCGAAAACGGCTCTGGACGAAAGTCCGGCCAGTTTGTCGTTGAGGTTGTCTTCCCGGACTTTGTGGTCGTTTAGGAATTCTATCCTGGAAGACGCAAGACCCGCGAATTCCGAAGCGCCGTAGTTTTTCTTGAGAAAAATGTACCGGTCCAGAGCCGTTCTCCACGAGCCGCTCCTGAAGGCGGATTC
Source organism: bacterium UBP11_UBA4055 (assembly GCA_002382735.1). Taxonomy (GTDB): domain Bacteria; phylum UBA4055; class UBA4055; order UBA4055; family UBA4055; genus UBA4055. The sequence continues at coordinate 60,411 of DFZN01000057.1, read as the reverse complement.
CGCCGAAAGGAAAACGGCATCGTCGGCAAATTCCGACGCGGGGTAGAGCTCCTGATGCTTTTTCAGGTATTCGTAAGCCTGAGCATAATTCTCTGAATCGTAATATGCTTTCGCGGTCATAAAACCGACCTTGGGAGCATCAGGCGCGGCAGGGAAGAGGGAGGCATACCTTCTCAGAACTGCCAGAGCATCTTCGTGCATTTTGGCCTTAATATAATTCTCGCCCGTGAATATAAAAGCCGATCTTACCTCAGTTTCATCATGTTCATCTATTTTTACCTGTCTTAAATACCTGTCGGCTTCAGAAGCTGCGGCGGAATGATCTTTTGCGCCCGCGAGCGCGTACGACCTTTTAAGCACGGTCGTCAGGTCTTCCGATATCTGCAGAGCTTCTCCGTACCCAGCAGCCGCAGACTTCATATCGCCTTTGTAATACTGAGCGTCAGACATAAGGATCAGCATTTTCTTCCTGTTCTCTTCGGGAATGTTCTTTTCTTCCGAAATTATCTTCAGCGCTTCATCCGGCTCTCCCGACATCAAAAGGATTTCAGCATATTCGGCCAGCACGGTATAATAATTCGCGTCCTTTTTTGAAACTGACGAATAAGTTTCCCTCATAATCTTTTTTGCCGAGGCAGTGTCATTATTCCTGACCAGAAAAGCAGAATACTCCGTTCCCGCTTCGGATCTGAGCTCGTCCGAGGATGAGCTGAACACGCCCGAATATGTCTTTTCCGCGAGTGCGGTCTGCTTCTCTTTTTCGTAGATCGAAGCCAGAATCAGCCGGGCTCTGCCGGAAAAAACACTCGAAGGGTAATTCTTTTTCAGCATGAGGGCATTCTCTTCAGCCTCTTCTGTAATTCCCGTTTCATAGAACAGTTTAACGGCTTTATAATAACTTTCGGGAACCCTTGCAGACCCCGGAAAATAGTTCTTCAGCTGAAGATAGTATCGGGCAGCCTTCACCTTCTCGTTCATTCCGCTCAATATCTCCGCCGTTTTAAAAATAGCCTGCTCTGTGTATTCCGAGTTCGGGTATTCAAGAATAAGCCTCTGATAGCTCTTCATTCCGCTCTCGACATCTCCGAGACCGATGTATGCTCCCGCAAGATGGGACAGGACTTTAGGTGCGGATACGCTTGACGGGTATCTTTCCAGAAAATATCTGAACTGAGTGATCGCCACATCATAGACCCTGTCGTTATACAGCTTCATACCGTAATTAAGGTTCGAGCTTTCATCCGACTGTGAACGGCATAATATCGTAAAAAAAATAAAAGCAAAAATAAAAAATTTCTTCATAAAAAACGACTCCCCTTTATTTTCTTATCCAGATCGGGTTTGAATACGCCCTGTGCTCGTAATATTTACCGTTGGCATGAGTGACCGATGTATAAACTTCTATCCTGATGTAATGATCTATTCCGTCATTGACCATCTCGATCTTATCATTGAAAGTATAGGTTCTCTCCACCAGCTGCTTCTTATAAAGTATCTTCTCTTCAAAGCCGCGGATCGAACCTCTGTATATCACTATGCCTTTTATGGGGCCGGAATATGCTGATGAAGTGATGAAGAACTCAGCCTCCATTTTTTCATTTTCCGCGTGAAATTCAGAACCGATATCGTAAATATTCCCGCCGTCGGTAACAGTGAACAGGAGATGTGGCCCGTCGGTTATATAGACGGCGCCTTTTTTTACCGAATTGATAATGTCCTCTTTATTTGAGCTTTCAGAGAAAACAACAGTCCTGCATTTCCCGAATAACTGCTTGTGTGCCGATATCAGGCTGAACATCGGTGTCTTTACCTGCCTGAATATATTAAAATTCCCGTGGGCGTCGTTTCCTGCCGTAATGAATATTCTGTGCCCTTTAAGAAGAAATCCGACCCATGCCGCCATGCTTTTAAAGAAATCCTCGTCATGATCCCCGTTAAGTATCTGGATGTGAGTGATATTGTTGTCGGTTATGTCCTCAATGCTCCAGTTCCCGCGCCTGACGAGCAGGTATTCGAGCCATGGCACTTTCGTGAAAGGGTGCGCCGCCATGACCAGAGATCTTTCCCCCGCGCCCGTCTTTATGTCTCCAATACTGTTCTCGCTGCGCGTGCTCAGCCAGTTCTCCGCGCTGTCGCCGGAACCGTGAAAGAAGGGCGCGTCGTATGCGAGAATGTGCACATTTCTGTTCTTTGCGTTCCTGACCGTCACTTCCTCGCCGGGTATTATCGTCACCTGGTCATCTGAAAGCTCATCGCAGGCTGTTTTCATTTCAGAGAATTTCTTTAGTTCAGGATCGTTCTTCAGATAATCGTCCGGCTCGTCGTCAAGATCGTAAGAATGATCGGTCAGCGCAAAGAAATCAAGTCCGAGGCACGCGGCGCAGACCCGCGCGGCTTCCGCCGGTGCTCCGAACTCCACCTGGTCGGAAGTAAAGTCAGAGTGATAATGAAGATCTCCCTGAATAAATCCGTCGAAAAGCTCCTCATCGTCATTAAGATATATCTCAAGCTCGTTTATGTATTTGCTCAAATTGTCGTTCGATGCGGAGGCCAGCTGACCTCCGCTGTAAAAACGGGCTTCGGCGATCATCGTCACAAATCCTTTCGTTTCTCCCATATCAAATTCAAAAATTTGAATATCCATCCCTGAACTGAATTTTTTCTGAAGGAGATAGGTTTTTATGAACGGTTTACCGTCCTCGGACATGAAAGTAAATTTTATTTCCCATATAAGTACGGGGAAGAGGTCTGCGTCTTTCACGATAAGAAATACGGGAAATTTACCTGTTCTGCTCTTGTATGGAAGATCGAATATTATCTCAGGCTGCCTTTTGTAATACTTCGAGAAAGGAAATTTTTTAAACCTGTAATGTATTTCCGGGTAGAGTAATATGAGAGGGAGAAAGCCGGATGTCATTTTTTTAGCCTATCCTTATTCATGATATTTTGTCTTTGTTCAATATCCCGGATAAATATGTGGTCAGGATTATGAGCGCAAGTAAAGCCGTTATCTGAACATTGTAAAAGTATTTAAGCCAGAATTCGGCCATCCTGTCCTGAAAATTAACGAAGATTATAAATCCAAGTATGTTAAGAAGCCTGACGGGAAAGATTATCTCGAACCTGGTCTGTACAACTCCCGAGAAAACTATAATGAAATAATTGTAAAGCGCAATTACAGTCAGGTAAATGAAAAAATTATCTGTAAGACCCGCATTGAGAAACCCCAAGTTGTTGAGCAGCAGGGCCATTGATGTGAAAAGTATCCCTGAGATAATACCTAAAATAAAGATCAGGAGGCTTTTCGCTGTAATTATCTGCCTTAAAGTGAAACCCTTCCCTAAAAGGAGCAGGAACCGCCTGTTAAGCCTCTCCACATAGAAGCAGTAATCTATCAGAGGCGACGCGAAGAAAAAACCGAACCAGAAGAACGGGAGGATGTTGGCCTCAGATTCAACAAAGGAGAAAGAAAGCACATAGATAATAAGGAGGAAGCTGAGCAGCAGCTTTATTCTTACCTTAGGATCGTTCCTGAGAACATAGATCTCCAGCCGTATCAGTTTTGATAAATTATCCATTTTCAGACCTTGAAATACTCGACTGCATTCTTAAATATCTTCAGTCCGTCGGGTTCGCGGTCACTTTCAAGTTCCCTGAAACGGGGATCGTGGAAAAGCTCCGCATTTCTTTCCGGATGAGGCATCATTCCCAATACCTGACCCGTAATATCAACAAGACCGGCTACGCCTTTAGGTGAACCGTTTGGATTGAAAGGGTATGCCTCGGTGGGTTTGCCTGACGGATCGGCGTACTGAAATGCCACCAGATCCTTCTCAAATAATTCAGAATATTCTTCTTCCGTAGCCGTAACGAGTCTGCCTTCAGCGTGAGCCACCTGAACTTTTATTACCTTTCCGTTAAGTCCTTTCAGCCACGGCGAATTTACATCCTCCGGTATGAGCAGATCGACCCATCTGCACTCAAAATGTGCGCTGTCGTTCCAGTAGAGCGAAACTTTTGGCTCTCCGAGAGTTCCGTAAGGCACTATCCCGAGCGAGGTAATGACCTGAAAACCGTTGCATATCCCGATTATCAGTTTCTTTCCGGAAATGAATTTTTTTATATCTTCTGCGAGTTTGAGAAGCTTGAGAGAGAATATTTTTCCCGATTTGACATCGTCTCCGTATGAGAACCCTCCCGAGAAAGACAGGATGTCGTAGTCGAGGATCGAGACCGTTCCGTCGAGCAGCAAGTTAAGATGAACTTCCTCGTTCACAGCTCCTGCAAGCTCGAAAGCCCTGCCTGTCTCGACATTGCAGTTTATGCCGTCAGTGATTATTGTGAGCACTTTAGGTTTCATTTTTTAATGGCCCTTATATTAGAATTTCTTTACATTCGTTTTAAGTATCTCCGTCAGACTTTCAAATATCCCGTAGAACTCGTCCCGGATCTTTCCGTGGTATATCCTGGAATCCGTGATCCTTGATTCGGTTATATCCGACAGATCGGGATCGGGGATCTCGGACCCGTAGTATATGAGAGGATTAACACCTGCGGCATCGAATTTGCGGCTTTTAACAGAATAATGCCCGATCGTAAGTTCTTCCGGCTGAACTGTCTCGGAAAGTTTAAAATCAGGATCTCCGGCCAGCAGAGAGAAGATGTCGTCGCATTTGTATCCCCTCAGAGTAAAAAGCATAGCCGGCTCATAAATAATTTCATTCAGTATCCTGTGAATTACCGCAGCCACATGTTCGCATTTCTTTGTTTTTTTGCACGAACATCTGTAATTAAGATCTGACCAGTACGGAAAAATATCAACGCTCCTGTCCTTCATGATCTCGTAGAATTTCTCGGAGAACATACCGTTGACTATGTCTGCGGCGAAACCGGAATCGGCTTTGAACAGCTTGCCTATAGTTTCGGAATCAGTATAATTCAGCGGAGCAAAGGAAAGTCTTATGTCGTAATAATACTTTTTCCCGTCATACACTACAGCTTCCACATCTGTCCCGTCTATGTCCATGTGGGTGATGGCTCTTTTGTTGAAAAGCTTTCTTCCGAGATTGAATTTTGTTATGTTGGAATCTTTATACAGCCTGTCATAAAAAACATCGTACCACCATATTACATTTTTGTCGAATTCCAGGTTATACCCTCCTGATCAGGTTTATGAACTCTTTGTCGGTAAGCTCCGAGATTATGCTGTCGCCTTTGGGAATGATCCCGTCTGACAGTTTTATTTTGCTCTCTATCAGCTCGTCGATCCTTTCTTCAAGCGTGCCCTTCGATATGAATTTATATACGAAAGTGTTAAGTTTCTGACCTATCCTGTAAACTCTGTCAACAGCCTGATTCTCAACGGCCGGATTCCACCATCTGTCAAAGTGGAAAACATAATTCGCCATAGTTAAGTTCAGACCCAGACCGCCGGCCTTAAGGGAAAGCACCATTGCCGGGATCGTCTCATCATTCTCGAATTCCTCGATCATTTCCCTTCTTGATTCAAGATCCAGAGAGCCGTGGAAGAAAAGTACTTTTTTACCGAGATCGTTGAACATCCTCTTTTTGATCAGCTTCCCTGCCTCTATGTACTGAGTGAAAATTATCGATTTCCTGCCTTCCTGCTCTATCGTGTTCACCATCTCGACAAGACTGTCAAGTTTGGCCGATCTTTTCTTCCCGCAGTCGTCGTTGCTGTCTTTGAGGTAATTGGCGGGATGGTTGCAAATCTGTTTGAGCTTAGTGATAGTCGCCAGCATATTGGTCTTGTTTATTGTGCCGCCCGAACTGTCCATTTCTTTCTCAATCCTCTTTATCTCGGAATCGTAAAGCTGTATCTGTTCGTCTGTAAGAGGAAGATATATCTTTATCTCCTGCTTGTCGGGCAGGTCTTTTATGATATCCCTGTCGGTCTTCATCCTTCTGAGAACGAAAGGGCTTATTACCTGATGAAGCTGCTGCTTTTTCAGATCATCATCGTTCTTCATTATAGGGTATTCGTATTTGTTGAAGAACGACTTTCCGTCGAGAAGCAGACCCGGATTTACGAAATCCATTATCGACCAGAGCTCCATAAGCCTGTTCTCTATAGGGGTGCCTGTAAGGGCGAACCTGTTCTCTCCTCTCAGTTTTTTGACGGCCTTAGCCTGATCGCTGTTCGCATTCTTTATGTACTGGGCCTCGTCGATTATAATATAGGAGAACCGGTACCGGAGCAGCACATCCAGGTCCCTCTTGACGATCCCGTAACTGCAGATGATGACATCGTTGTTGGGTATTACTTCCGAAAGGTCTTTGAGTCTGTTGACACCGTAATGCAGATAAGTTCTTATTGTCGGGGAGAATTTTCTCAGCTCCATTTCCCAGTTGTATAGAAGTGTTGTCGGGGCGACTATCAGTGCGGTCTTTTGCATTTTCTTGTGCAGTAAAAGCGCGATCATCTGTATCGTCTTTCCCAGACCCATGTCGTCCGCCAGAATAGCCCCGAACCCGAGTTCGTCAAGAAAGCTCAGAAAAGACACGCCCTTTTCCTGATACGGCCTCAGCACACCGTTAAATCCTTCGATATCGCTGAGATATTTGAACTTTTTTGACCCGTCGGTATTTTCGATCAGGTTCCGGAATATCTCCGATTTGTCGATCTCGATCTCGTCCTGAAGATCGAAATTCAGTGCTTCGAAGAAGGTGACGCCGTCTTTGTATTTCTCTTCTTCAGTTCTCAGGTCCTTCACGATCTTTCTGAGGGCAAGTTTGTCGAGCTCAATATAGTTGTCGCCTATCTTGACGAATTCTCTCCCGCTTTCCAGAAGCTCTTCGGCCGTCTCCTTGTCGATCACGATATCCCCCGCATAAAGCTGCCATTCGAAATCGAGCACAACTCTCGAAATAGCCCCCCTTGAGAAGGCTGTCGAACTCTTCCCGCTTCTGAAACGCACCTTCACCCTCAGTTTACTGATGTTCTTGAAGAACTGCGGGTAATATATCTTTATTCTGTTGTCGCTCAATTCGGCTGCATCGTATTTTAGAAATTCCAGCAGGTCCTCTTCGCTGAGAACGATGTGGGTCGGGACAGGGGAGAGAAGGGCTTTTCTAACAGGATCCGAGAACTGAGCAGATCTGACAAGCTCCAGAAGGAAAAAGGTTTTTATCTCATCATCTTCCGACCCGTAGATTTCCGCGGCGAAGATCACTCCTTTTTCAGTCTCTACTCCGAAATTGATCTTCCAGTCGCCCTCATCAGATCTGTCACAAGCAAGAACGAACTGTTTTTTTGAAGCTATTCTCTCGGACCAGCATTTCCATTCCTCAAAATTGAAGCAGCAGATCCTAATTCCGCTGTTCTTGATCACCAGATGAGCTATGCTGCTGGCCCTCAGAGCCTTGTCCGCAAAATCTTGGGCATCGCCCTTTGTCATGAGGTAATCGATCAGAGAATTCAGACATGACATAAGCATGTTGTTCACAAAGGAGAACTTGTCTTCGATTATGCCTTTTCCGTAAACGGATATAACAGGCAGATTGTCGTAAAAAACCGAAAGGTGGTCTCTGACAGCTTTCGTATAGAACGGAAAGTATGTGAATTCATACTCCTCGCCCTGAGGATAGAAACCCGGTATGTAGTATTTCTTTTCGATCAGATGTCTGACGAATTTTTGGAATTTATTGTAGTATTTGAATGAATGTGAGAGCGAATGTCCGCCCACGCCTTTCAGAGCCTTGACAAAATAGTTGAATTCATAGAAAGGTATAAGAGCGCAGTCAATATATTTTTTGTAGTACTCGACCTTGTCTTTTTCGATTACAAGATCAGGGTGAGTGGATTCGACCGAACTGAGTATCCTTGTATTCTCCTGGTGGGGAATGTAAAAATCAGCGCTCACAGTATCTGAAAAAGGTATGTTCTTTCTGAAAAAGAGATCTTTTATATCTTCTTTGGTCGCGAATTTATCCGCGCCTTTTTCAAAATCGCAGATCTCTATCCATACAAGAAGGCAATCCCTGCTGAGTGAATACCTGTAATCACAATGAAATATGTATCTGCGCATGCCTTCCATTCAAGAACCCGCTAAAATAACAGCAAAGTTCAGAAAATATGAAAAAAAACTGATTTAAGCAAGAAAATAATTTATTATGAATGAAAAATTACTTTTTAGTTGCATCACTCTTTTTAATAAGGAAATCTTTCACCTTATAAAGATTATCCCTGCTTATCACTGCAGTAACCTGAACACCGTAATCAGTAAAATCCTTGGATAATATCTCGGATATCTCATGCATGTTGGCCAGTATCTTCTGCTCTTCAAAGGGGAAGAGGAAGCTGCATCTGATCGCCTGGTTTAGTTTCTCCCTTACCGAATTGAGCAGGTTTCCGGTATTTTCACCCGTGAACGCGGATATGAACGAGGAGCCTTCGTATTTGTCGGAAAATATCTCTTCCCTGACCCTGTATTCGCCAAGCAGGTCGATCTTGTTGAAGACGAGAAGAACAGGTATTTTCTCAGCACCGATCTCTTTAAGAACGCTGTTGACAGCTTTTATATGTTCTTCGCAGGCATCGTCGGCTATATCGACCACATGAAGAAGCAGGTCGGCGTCCATCACATCCTTTAAGGTCGCCCTGAAAGAGGCGATCAGGCTGTGTGGAAGATTCGATATGAACCCTACAGTATCGGAGATGACGACATTGTCTCCCTTGTCTATTTCAACAGACCTTGCGGTAGAGTCCAGGGTCGCGAAAAGTTTGTCCTCGACTAGAACATTTTCTCCAGTGATCCTGTTGAAAAGAGACGATTTTCCCGCATTGGTATAACCGACAAGGCAGACTTTTTTCGCGTTCTCCCTCTTTTTTCTCTGGGTGATCTTCTGCGTCATTATCCTGTCCAGCTCGTGTGTCAGAAGCCTTATTTCGTCCTTGATGATCCTTCTGTCTACCTCGATCTGCTTTTCACCCATACCTCTGGACGCGCCAGATGCGCTTCCCGACGCTCCTCTTTCCCTGTCCAGGTGTGACCAGAGTTTTTTTAGTCTGGGCAGCTGATATTTCAGCTCCGCCAGTCTCACTTCGAGCATTGCTTCCTTTGTCTTCGCGTGCATATGGAATATGTCGAGAATTATCTCGGTTCTGTCAAGCGCTTCTATCCCGTGAAGCTTCATTATGTTTCTGGCCTGGGTCGGAGCTATCTCGTTATCAAAGATCAGCAGATCGACATTTGCCATGTCCATTTTCGCTTTTATCTCTTCCAAAAAACCTTTACCGGCATAAGTAGCCTTATCAATCGTTTTTCTGTTCTGAATGAATTTCTCAACGACTTCTATTTCGGCCGTCTGAGCCAGTTTCTCAAGCTCATCAAGTGATCTCTGCGAGTTTTCATATTCTCTGTTGTCAAGGCAGATCCCGACAAGAAAAGCTTTAGGCAGCTGCGGAGTTGTATCGATACCTTCAGGCGTCATTTTAATCCTTATCTTTTAGAGTAATTTTGAGGCAAGTTCGGACAGTAACGACCTTTCGCCCTTTTTTAAAGTGACATGAGAATAGAGCTCCTGATTCTCAAGCTTGTCGATGATGTATGAAAGTCCGTTCGATTCCGAATCAAGATACGGGGAGTCTATCTGGTAGATATCACCTGTAAACACGACCTTCGTTCCTTCTCCGGCTCTAGTGATAATTGTTTTGACTTCGTGAGGGGATAGGTTTTGAGCTTCATCCACTATAAAATAGACATTGCTGAGCGTACGGCCTCTTATGTACGCAAGAGGAGAGATTATAAGTTTTTCCCTCTTCTGAAGCTCATCAATCATATCGTATTTATCTGATCCCTCATTAAAATTGTTCTGAATGAACTTGAGATTATCGTACAAAGGCTGCATGTAAGGTTCGATCTTATTGATGGCCGTTCCGGGCAGGTAACCGATGTCCTTGTTGCTCAAAGGTACTATAGGCCTGCTTAGGAAGATCTGTTTGTAGCCTTTTCTGTTCTCGAGCGCTGCTGCGAGTGCGAGCAGGGTTTTCCCTGTTCCCGCTGTGCCTGAAATAGTTACGAGCTTTATTCTGTCGTCAGTAAGAGCGTTGATGGCGAATGTCTGTTCAGCATTCCTCGGTTTGATCCCGAAGACTTCTTTATCTTCAACAAGCGTGATCTGCTGTTCGAATTGATCGTATCTCGCTAAAGCTTCTTTATTTTTAGATTTGAGTAAAAAATATTGATTAGGTTTAAGTTCGATCGAAGAAGAATCTGTATCTTTCCGGAAGTCTTCGACTGATATCTTTTTTTTCTGGAAGAGAGCGTTTATCGTGTCTTCGTCCATATCCTCCATAACATCGACTCCGGTAAAGAGATCTTCCGCACTTTTTACATTTCCTATCTGATAATCTCTTGCTACGATCTCCAAAGCTCTTGCTTTAAGCCTCAAATTAACATCTTTCGATATAAATATCACTTCTTTCTTAGGGTTGTCGCTCATGAAATTATAACATGCGGCCAGTATATGATGGTCCTCCTTTCCGGAAATGAATTTATCCGCAAAACTTTCTCTGAATTTAACATCTGTAAGGATAAAAACCTTGCCTTTTCCTTCACCCAAAGATATACCTTTCCTGAAAAGCTCTTTAAAAGAACCGTCCTCTCCGCCCGAGAGTTCGTCTATCTGCCGTGTGATCTCTCTCGCGTTGTAGTTAAGCTGGTCGTGTCCTTTCTTAAATTCGTCAAGTTCCTCAAGCACAGTTATCGGAATAGCGACATCACCGTCACCGAATGCTTTCAGGCAGTTGTAATCATGGAGCAGTACATTTGTGTCCAGAACATATGTTTTTGAAGCCATAAGACGATCTCCTGTTAAATTCTGTATGATAATGTAAATAAATATGCTTGACTTATCAATAAAAAAAAGATCCGGATATAACCGGATCTTTGTGCTGAAGAGGAGATTTGAACTCCTACACCCTAAGGCGCCACCCCCTCAAGATGGTGTGTCTACCAGTTCCACCACTTCAGCATTATTTTTGTTCAGGTTCTGCGGGTATCTGTTCAGAATTTTCCGCCGGCTGAGACTCAAATACTTCAGGCAAAGTTGTTTGGTCAAGAGAAGGTAAACCCTGGACAGGCATATCAGAACTTTTCTGCATTATAAGACTCTCATCAACGCTTATTGATGAATTGAATTCGACTTTTGACATAAGTCCTATAACTATAGCCAGAACAAAAAATGATGTCGTAAGGATTATCGTTAGCTTATGAAGAAAAGAAACTGTTTCTCTCGTTCCGAAAGTTGATGAAGCAGCTCCGCTGACCCCGCCGAAAGTCGATGAAAGGCCGCCGCTCTTATCTGACTGCATAAGGATTGTGATCATAAGCACGAATGTGTTTACTATGAACAGGAATAAGAAGAAATTATACATTTTGAAACCTTTTTTTAATTAACAAATGCGTGGAAATGTAATAAGAAATAATTCTTTTGTCAATTCGTTTATTTTAATTTTTTCTAAAAAAAAGTATGAAGATATGTCTGAAAGTCCATTTCAGGAAAATACAAATTTAACATTCATTTATTACGATAGATAGGGAACAGAATAAAACATAAGATGTAAAAACGACCGGAAACAAGGCTTTTTCGGCATCTTAGTTTACATAATATATATTATACGACAGTACTCATGCCTAAAGTTGATTTTCCTTAATTTTATAGTTTCATTATGTATTAGACCTCTATAATATTAGATACATAATATAAACGACAGTTGTGATTAATTTTGTGAACAACCTGTGATATTTTTAATTTTATGTTTTTAACGAATAAAAAAAGGCGGTATGCCCCGCCTTTTCTTAAAATGTTCTGTTATCGATTTTTAGAAATTAATCTACAGTAATGCTCTTGGAAACATTTTTTGGAACATCCGGGTGAACTCCGTGGAGCGGTATGTGGAGTTTGTTTAGATACTTCATTTTCTTAATGCTCATCTTGAGAGCCAGAAGCTGTAGAACGACTATGCTTGAAAAAGTGGACAAAAGTGTATCGTCCGTCTTTGGCAGTTTAACGAAAATGAATTCATAATTACTGTTGTCGGCAGATACTGACCTGCAGTTCTTTACCAGATCATCGTTATCCTCTGCGATCAGATAAGTGTTCGCACCTCTGATCTTGTGCGTATTTATCTGCGATATTGTGAGGTTTACATCTCTGGGGTCTGGTCCCGTAAGGAATATCAGAGGATAATTTGTATCCAGGTTCTCAATAAAATCGAACTTGTTTATCGCTTCATTGAATATTTTCTGAGCTTTGGGAAGGATGTTGAAAGGTTTAACAGGCTCGAATATATAGGAACTGAGATCGGAAATAAGTTTTGCTGTCTCTTTGTCCCCGAGCTTCTCACTCTGCGCCCTTTCCACAGCATAAGCTATCAGATCCTTATTGCATTTAATGAAGTATTCTAGATCTTTTGTTCCGAAGATGGTATTGAAACCCAGGATCGTATTAGGTCCGTGCTTAAACTCAGAACCCTCGATGCCCTGTGTGTGGTTCAGAACCGTTTCCCTGATCTTCAATGCGCCTTCCTCAGCCACAGAACTTATTTTTGTAGCGAGAATGTGAATACTCGGCCGCATGAAAAGCGAATCCGCCATCTTATCCACCTGGGTCTCTGTAGTTCTCAGTGTCTCCTGAATAAGTTCAGGTATGTATTTGAGTGTTTCATACCTTCTTTCAAGCTCTCTCAATTCTTCGGTGCAGTCCTTTTCCTTTTTGAAATAATTGAGCTTGAATTCGGCCACTTTTACGGCCAGATAATAGAATAACAGCACCTGATTCATATAACTTTTTGTGGCAGGTACAGCTATCTCGGGACCGCATTTTATCGGGAGATAAAAGTCGCATTTCTCCTGCGCCAGCGTCGAATTCTCGTTGTTCACTATAGTAATCTTTTTAACCTTGATCCCCGAACTTTCTATATCGTTGAAAATGTCTATCAGGTCTTTCGTCTCCCCGCTTTGACTCACGCCTACGAACACATCGTTTTCCCTTATCGAATTCGAATACTGCCCTCTGAAATTGCCCGGCAGTATGGGAGAAATTTTTATTCCCGCGATCTCATTAAAGAAAAGAGCCGCTGTTTTTGTGGCGTTGTAAGATGTCCCACAGGAGATAGTGTAAATACTGCTGTGGTTCTTCCATGCCTCAAATATAGTTTCGGCGAACGCGTCAGCGTGCTTATGGAACTTATCCATTTCCCTTATCTCCGCTCCGATGTCAAGTATCTTAGCTGCCAGGATATTATCTTTCACATATTCCTTTTCAGATATTATATCAAGATATATACTTGAATAAGTAGAGAAAAATTCTGTATCTATAAACTTTTTCTTGTTAAGAAGCTCAAAAAAATCAGGAAGTTCATTTTTAAGTTTCTCTGTGATCTTTTTGAATTCTTTAGACGATTTGAACTTGTCGAAAAGCTCTTTCTGCTCCGTTAAATTGTCCGACCGGTATATTTTTTTAGCTGAATCTTTTACAAAATCGGTAAAATCCAGACTTTCGATGATGTTCCTTATGTTCTTCGTGCTTGCGCTCCCTTTATCAAAGAAGGCTATAAGTTTTCTTGAACTTTCCGCCTGACTGAATATCTCCTGATGCATGAAGAACTTGAACGGAGCCACAAGTTCTGTATCCTCGGCTCTCAGTTTGCTTCTTGTAACGGGAACATCGATCCTCTCCCCTTTTCTGATGCTCTTAACCGAACCGTCCTTGTATTTCCATTTAATATCTTTGAAAGAATAGACCTGGTAATCTTCGCTGCCGTATTCGATGAAGGTACCTTCTTTAAGATCGATCACATTCTTAGTGAACTTCAATATTGCAGTGAGGTCGGATGAGATCAGGATGAAGTTGTTGTCGTCGATGCTGCCTTTTCCCGCATAGAGGCTGCTTCCCGCTTTGATAGCATACGAAATCTCTGTGACAGGATCGACTATGACCGCAGCATATGAACCTATTACTTTTTCCGATGCGCTCAAAATGGCCTTCCTCATGCACTCCTTTCTCGTTTCCGGATCCGAATGGCTGCTGTCGGGATGTTTTTCAAGATGGGTATCAAAATAGTGTTCGACTATGTGAACCAGCATCTCGCCGTCGTTGTCGCTGACAACCTTGTGACCCTGATTAGATAAGAATTCTTTTAGCGAATTCGTATTTGTAATATTGCCGTTGTGCGCGCCGTAAATGTGTTTCTTGCACTTCACCTCGTGAGGCTGGGCGTTCTCTTTTGTAACCGCGCCGAAAGTGGCCCATCTTACCTGACCGCAGAATATCTTGCCTTTCATCTGGGTGATTCCCAAAGTCTTTACAAGGTCCGAAGGAGCTCCTACATCTTTTTTTAGGGTTATAACGCCTTTGTCGTCCTGGATCGCTGCGCCTGTGGAATCGTATCCCCTGTACTCCAGGCTCCGGAGCAGCTGTGAAGCGTATTTTCCCATATTAACATTTAGTTTGGCAAACGACAGTCCCAAGACACCGCATCCCCCGCCGACAACCGGTATCTTTATTGTAAAATTTCCGTATTTCCCGATCTTTTCAGACAGTCTGCAAGACATTTTATACCTCAAATTTAATTTTATTGTAGAGATCCGCAGTGAAATATGGATAATTAAACGCGATTTATCAAGAAAAGTTTTAAGTTCTTGCATTGACACTCCGGCGCTTATTTAATATATTTATGATTTATTGCTGAAAAGATGTTAAAATTACGATTCGGAGCGTCAGATTGAATATAAGACTTTTTGCAACGGTCATCCTGATAATGACAGCAGGCGCATCATATTGTTCTGAGAGGAAAGTAAATATCGTTTTCTCCGGCAGCAACAACGGGTATTACCGTGACTGCGGCTGACCTGTTGAAAGGCTCGGCGGTCTCGCCGAGAGAAAAACACTGTTCGACAGCTTGAGAACAGCCGACCCCAATACCATATTTCTCGACACGGGCGACATACTCAGCGTAAGAGCCACAATGAACGATGATGAGATCGTTGCGGCCGTCTATCATGAAATGGGGTATGACGCTCTGGCTGTCGGCGACCAGGAATTTGTCAACGGGCTGAACTTTTTTAAAACGAACCTCAGCGGAAAACTGAATTTCGTCTCATCGAACCTTGAGTTCAGCGACAGCAGCATAAAAATCGAAAAATACATGGTCATTACCACACCGAACGGGATCAGGGTCGGAGTAACGGCTGTAAATTTCAATACTGATCTTATGCATCTTATTAGGAAGGGCACGATCGGCGAAAATGATATTTCTGTGGGAAAAGCTTTCGAGAACCTGAAGTCGGTACTGTCTGAAATGAAAGATAGAACCGATCTAATTGTGGTTATGGCTCAGCTGAACGAATACGGTTTGACAAGATTGATCGATGAAGTGGACGGCTACGATCTCGTCATTGCGGGCAACAACCGCGAGGAATTCAAATTCGCCAGAAAGATAGAGAACAAGGTCCATGTTCAATCCGGAAGGGACGGAGAGAAGATCGGTATGATTACTTATTCTGTCGGACCGGACAAAAAAGCCGTTTTTAAAAATTATGAGCTCATAAAAGTCCTTGCGCAGAAATACGAAAGAAATGTAAAGATTGAGAACATAATTAAGGAACTTGAGAACTGATGGCCGAGTACACAAAAAAGATATTCATCTCTCTTAAAGCCGCACTTTTAATTCTGTTCATAGCGATTCCGCTTTGGTTCAAGTTCGCAGTATTTGAAAAGACCGTACTCGAAGGCACCGATATGATCTCATTCGTAATACCCAAGAATTCCAGTATGGTCCAAATATCCGACACTCTAAAAAGCAGCGGTTTCGATATATCCTATCGTGAACTTAAACTTACTTCAAAATGGTATGGCCTTGACGGCAGGATAAGGCACGGGGCGTTCATTTATTCAAAGAACGGTAAAACGAGCGCAAGAGAACTCATTGAATTTTTGACTAAGAACGGTACTCTCACATCCAACATTACTGTACCGGAAGGTTCAAGGATTACCGAGATCGCCGGAATATTGAGATCGAAAATGAATATTGATTCTGCTTCTTTCGTTGAAAGAACAAAAGATCCTGAAATTTTGAACATCTACGGGATCGAAGGGAGTTCGCTTGAAGGCTACCTCTACCCTGAAACCTACAATTTCAACGCTAACGACACCATAGAGGTTATCATCGACCGCATGGTAAGAACGCTCAGAACGAAAATGAGCGAAGTGAAAGACCTTCTCGACAGCTGTTCCTATTCCGAAAGGGAGGTAATCACACTTGCGTCGATAATTCAGGGTGAAGTAATGTACTACTCCGAAGCTGAAGACATAAGCGCGGTATATAACAACAGGCTCAAAAAGAATATGCTGCTTCAGGCCGATCCCACAGTCCAGTACATTCTCGACAAACCTAAAAGACTGCTGTTCAAAGATATTTCCATCGACGATCCCTACAATACATACTTGTATAAAGGTCTGCCCCCGGGTCCTATCAATAATCCTTCCATAAGATCAATCAAAGCCGCTCTCCGGCCTTCAAAGGAAAAGTATCTCTATATGGTAGCCAAGGGAGACGGCACGCATTATTTCAATCACACTCTCGAAGAACACCTTAAGGATAAAGAGAAGCTTGACAATCTCAGAAAAGAACTTAGAAAAAAGAAATAAAGACGGAGCGGAAAATGAAATTTTTTGCGATCATATCTATAATACTTGCCTTAGTAACGGGGTGTTCAAAGCAGAATGACCGGGCGGCGGATCAGAAAAACGACACAGAAATAAGGGCAGGTCTTTCTACAGTGACGGCCAGCGGGTACGGCGAATCAAAAGAGATCGCCATCGAAGACGCCAAGAACGACGCTTTGAGGCAGTTCGGATTCGATCTTGTCTCCAAGGAAGGAAAGCCTGAACTGATCTACGCCGGAAAGATCGTGGATTATAAGGTCGTCAGCGATTATTCGGAAGAAGTAATGAACGGAACTTGGTACGAAATTAAAATTCAGGCTGAGATACAGAAACTTTAAATGAATGAAGAGCTGAACGAAAGACAGAAAGAGGCCGCGGAGACCACTGACGGCCCGCTTCTTATAATTGCCGGTGCGGGGAGCGGAAAAACAAGAACGCTTGTTGAGCGTATAGTCAATATTATCCGCAAAAAGAAAGCTTCTCCGCACGAGATCATGGCGGTGACATTCACCAACAAAGCGGCTGGCGAACTCAGAGAAAGGATAATCTGCGCCGTGGGAGAGGACGGGAGAAGCGTTATCGCCGGCACCTTTCACTCTATATGCGCAAGGATATTGAGAAAACACTCTGAACTATTAGGATACAACGGCAATTTCGTCATATATGATTCGGACGATTCGGAAAAGCTCATAAAAGCTATGGCGAAAAAGAACGGCTTGAGCAGTACCGCATACCCTGTAAAAAAGATCAGCTCGATAATTTCCAAACTCAAAAATAAGCTTATCTATCCCGAAGACTATAACATCGAATCATCCGAGCTGTTTGACGATATGATCAGAGATGTTTATTCCGATTACCAGAAGGAGCTTAAGAACTGCAGTGCATTCGACTTCGACGACCTGATCTGTATGACGGTCAGGCTCTTCAGAAAAGAGCAGGATGTACTGTTCGAATACCAGAATCTGATCAAATACATCTGCGTGGATGAGTATCAGGACACGAACTATGTTCAGGACCTGCTCGTTTTCATGCTCTCCGGGATCTACGGTAATGTCTGCGTCGTAGGCGACGAGGACCAGTCCATCTACAGCTGGAGGGGCGCGGATATCGGCAACATTTTATTCTTCAAAGACAAGTTCAAGAGTTGCCCCGTCATTCAGCTGGAGAGGAATTACAGGAGCACCGGTAATATTTTAAGAACCGCGAACGCTGTCATAGCAAAAAACACGCAGAGGCTGGGTAAAAACCTTTTCACCGAATCGGGAGAAGGTGAAAAAGTGGTGCTCATCTCGTCATATTCGGACAACGAGGAAGGCGAAAAAGTAACAGATAGGATATACAGATCTGTAAAATCGGGAACAAAGCCGAAAAACATCTGCGTGCTGTACAGGACCAATTCACAGAGCAGGATAATCGAGGAGAATTTGAGGAAAAGAGATCTCCCCTACACAGTCGTCGGAGGGCTTAAATTCTACGAAAGGAAAGAGATAAAGGACATTATCGCCTATTTGAGACTGCTCATAAATCCGGACGACAATATATCCTTCGAGCGCATAATAAACTTCCCGCCGAGAGGAATAGGAAAAGTCACGCTTGAAAAAATAAAGAACCACGCTTTCAGAAATAACATATCGTATTTTGAGTCTCTGAGAATGATGAAGGACGAACTGTTCGGCTCAAAGAAAAAAGACACCGAAAAGAAAGAGTTTATCAGTATATTCGAGAGCATAGAAAAGGACAGGGCCGATGCGAGAGAGATAACCGAGAAGATATTCGTAAGCTCGGGTCTGAAGGATCACTACATACGCAATTCAGACGCCACCGAAGACAGCTCAAGGATAGACAACCTTTACGAGTTTTTGAACGGAGTGACCGAGTTCGTGAGATCGGGAGAGAATACTACCTTACTTGACTTTTTGACTTCCGTTTCGCTTCTTTCAGACATCGACCAGTACGGCGAAGACGACGACAGGATCGTTCTGATGACGGTACATTCCGCCAAAGGTCTCGAGTTCGACGAGGTCTGCATCACGGGACTGAACGAGGGCATCTTCCCTTTCACCAACCCTCTTGAGCCGATGAAGACTGAGGAGGAGAGAAGGCTTTTCTATGTGGCCGTGACGCGGGCGAGAAAGAAGCTGCTGATCTCCACTTACATTAAAAGAAGCAGGTATTTCGGGGACCACGGGATGTATCTGCCCTCCAGATTTTTGGAAGACATTCCCGAAGATTGCACCGACAGATCGGGTTATACAAAATTCGACGAAGGGCAGCTGAGATACGAGCGCACGGGCGGGTTCGACATACTGAGGCATAAAAGCATACCCGAACCGGTATTTGAGAGAAAGGATATCGTTATGTCAAAGCAGTTCGGCGAAGGAATAGTACTTGATTATGAGGCTAAGGGAACAAAAAGTACCGTAACTGTCGATTTTGACGATTTCGGAATTAAGAAACTGCTCGTCAGATATGCGGGGCTGACAAAATTATAGGAGGAAATTCTGTTCTTTTTTAAGAAAAAAACCGATCCGGAAACTCAGTATTTTGAACTGCTGGAGAAGATATTTTCGCTGGGCGGAATTATTACTACTTCGGACCTGAAGAAATTCGGCGACCGCGAGTTCACAAGGTCGGTTCTTAACGCGATGATAAGAGACAACGCGATAACTGTAGAGGTTCATGATAAGAATAATATACAATATATATTTGCGGAGTTGCCGGATAAATATCAACCGGTCGAAGTGACAAGCACTGACGAATTCGATTCGATCCTGACTCAGATGGGACTCGAAGCCGAAGACGGCCAGATATTTCTTTCAGAAATAATCTTTGCTTTTAAGATGAATTACGATGATATTATAGAGGCTTTTGAAAATTACTGCCAAAACGCGTTCGTGATGAAGAATATTTCAAAATCGGGAAATATTTATCTGATGTTCGATAAGGATATGATAATGGAGGCGGAAGGATCTTGAAGATCATCGTGCTGGGAAGCAGCGGAGGAGCGCCTACAAAGAGAAGGAACTGTACATCGTTCGTTCTTGCGAAGGAGTCATACGGAATAATGTTCGACTGCGCCGAAGGCACGCAGAGACAGCTTCTTCTTGCCGGGTACAAGCTGAGCAGGATAAAGCACATCTTTATATCGCACCTCCACTTCGATCATATCGCGGGGCTTGTGCCGATGCTGTCCACCAAAAGCATGTTCAACATTCCGGGCGATGTCACGATATCAGGACCTCCGGGGGTAAAAGATTTCATTGAATACAATCTGGGAATAACTTCGTCCCGGCTCGATTTCAATGTTGAGATAACTGAAGTAAATGACGGGGACGAGCTGGGGTTCGAAGAATTCAAGGCCTCAGTTCACAAGCTAAATCACAGGATAGACAGCTTCGGCTTCCGGCTGCAATTCTCAGACACACCCGGCAACATAATTAAAGAGAAGCTCGCCGCATACGGGCTCGCCGAAGGCCCGGTATGCGGGCGCATGAAGGCCGGCGAAGAGATAACCGCCCCGGACGGGAGAGCAGTTACTCTGGCCGATGTGGCGACTGGGCCGAAGAGAGGGCGGATCATTTCTTTCGCCGGGGACACCTACCTGTGCAAGGGGCTGTACGCCTGCGTTCAGGACGCCGACGCGGCTATAGTGGAAAGCACTTTTCTTGAACAGAACAAGAGCCGCGCGGAGGAAAGGACGCACCTGACCGCCCGCATGGCAGGCAATGTCTGCGAAAGAAGCGGCGTGAAGAAGCTGATACTGTATCACTTCAGCGCTTCTCATCCCGATCCGGGAGAATTCGCAGCAGAATGTGCCGAAAAATTCAGCGGTACGATAGTCCTCGCGGAAGATCTTAAGGAAATAGAAATAGAATAAACGGAAGGATAAAGATGAAAGAGTACAAAGAAGCGTTCATAAGTTTTCTGATCGAACACAATTCTCTCAAGTTCGGCGAATTCAAACTCAAATCCGGCAGGATGTCCCCTTATTTTCTAAATACGGGTATGCTTTATTCGGGAGAAGCGGTAAACAGACTCGGAAAGTTCTACGCCGAGACTATAAAGGACAGAGTTAAAGAAGACTTCAATGTTGTTTTCGGCCCGGCCTACAAAGGGATACCTCTGGCAGTATCGTGCGTCTCTTCCCTGTTTTCGGAATTCGGCATGAACAGATCCTATTCTTTCAACAGGAAGGAGTCGAAAGATCACGGCGACGCGTCCGGAATGATCGTGGGAAAACAGCTCGAAGCGTCAGACAGAATAGTTCTGATAGACGATGTCATTACCGCCGGGACCGCAATAAAAGAGACCATTGCCCTGCTGGAAGAGTGCAATAACCCCAGAATAGTGTCCGTGGTCGTATCTGTTGACAGGATGGAAAGGGGTGCCGGAGAGCTTTCAGCCATTCAGGAGCTGAATCAGAGCCTCGGAATAAATTTCTATCCCATCGTAAATATTAAAGAGATTATAGAATACCTTGAAGAGAACAGAACTGTCGGTCCGGAGATGATCGGCCGAATGAAAGAATACAGAAGAACTTACGGAACCTACTAAAATAAGGACAGCGCTTAATGGGATACAGACTATACATTTTTTTAACCAGCTACAGAGCAATGAGGGATGTTTACGGAAAGGACTTGGACATTCTCTCTGAGAACATCTCGTCTTATATCAAAACCGAACTCGAGAACCTCTCCGGTCGTGCTGAAGAGACCGACAACAGGTCTATACTTATCAAAAGTACAGTTTCGGACGATTTTAAAACGACATATTCGCTCGCTGTTGAATGCGCGGGCATCATAACAAGGGTAAGGTCGCTTTTAAAGGACTTAAAAACTAATGTGCCGGTCAAAATAGGGATCATCACTGACGAAGAGACAGGCAAAAAGCATCCCTTCAGGTCAAATCTGCCTTCGGACGAAACGGACAGCATACCCGACATCCTTCTTTCTGACAAGACATCTGTATCAATAATAGAGAATTATGAGATACAGGCTTGCGGACTCAGGAACATCTGGACGACCAACGGGATCGAGATCAACCGGATAAAAAAGATAAGGAACATCTATTTCAACCGCGATGAAGAGGACGCTCTCGAGGAATTCCTTAACGGACCTTTCGGCGGCATACTTTACATCTGGGGAGAAAAGGGATCGGGTAAATCAGGAATTATACGGGAAGTGCTGCAGAGGAATGAATTTCAGGGACTGGTGCATCTGAACGAAAGAAAACATTCGACCCGTGAATTCAAACTCGTCCACGAGCTGATCTATTACCTGCTTTTCACAAAAAGACACGGAGGACCGGATACAATCGAAGATGTGATAAGAAGGATTGACAATTCCATCCTGCCGCCGATGAACAGGTCGAACCTGATTTATTTCGTCAGCCTGCTTTTCAGCGAGAACGAGCAGGAAAAGGCCATACTTTTCGACTACGGTACATACAGAACGAGCCTTAAAAAAGCACTTCTGGACTGTCTGAAACTGAACGCTTACCCTTTCACTGTCCTAATCGATGATCATCAGTGGGTGAGCAGGAACTGCGAGAATATAATCATGGAAATGTTCTCTAACGCGAAAGACAGGATCAGACTGGTATTCTGTTCGGATGACAGGAACAATTTCAGCAACCCTGATCATCCCGTAAAATACCTTCACATAGGGGATTTGAATAAAGTACAGGTCTCAAAAATGCTGAAAATGCTGTTCCCTCGAATGAAAGTGGAGGGAAAGGCCGCGGATTTCATTCACAGGGCAACCGGAGGCAATCTCTACACTGTTATAGAATTCATTCAGTATCTCACCGATAAGGACTGCATAAGCATAAATGACGGTAAAGTCATTATAAACTATCCCGATATAAAGAACATCCCTGACAATCTTAACGATATGTTCTTTGAAAAAGCCGCGTCGCTGTCAAAGAACGCCTCAGACATTTTAAAGATAATATCGATAATCGGCGAAGAATTCTATCCGAGCGATCTCGACTGGCTTCTGCACATACTCAATTATTCGGGAGACGAGAACATTGCGTTAAGAGAACTTGAAGAGAGGGGCATCATCGAGAACGCGGGAGATCATTTCAGCGTGGCCGAAGTGTCTGTCATATCGGAGATATACAAAGGCGTAAAAGAGAGCAACAGAAAGCTGATCCACAGGCTTCTCGGCGAACTTTTCGAGACAAAGGGGTTCGAAAAATTCGGGTTCAAGGTCTTTTTGCACTATCTTAAGGCTGAAAATTATGAAAAACTGATCGAACTTCTCCCGCAGATCCTTTCGCGCGCACATTCGGCGATACAGTTCAACGCGCTTAAGAACATCCTGGAGATCGCAGACAAGCTTCTTTTCAGGCTGTGCATGAAGGAGAACGCTTATCCGGCAGAAATATGGCTGAACAATCTTAAACTTACAAAGTACCTTTTTGACAAAGACAACCCTCTTGACACTGTAAAAAGGTTTGAGAAAGCGATTGATCATCTTATAAAGTCGGAAAAGACAGAACTCACGCTCGACCTTTTTCCGATACTTCTCAAATGCTACATTTCATCCGGAAGATCAAAAAAATCTTCACAGTATATAAAGGCGGGGCTTGAACTTGCGGATAAACACGGATCTCTGCACCACAAACACGAAATTTCAGTTCTGGACATTATACTGAGGCTCAACTCGAAAGATGAAGCGGGAACGGTAAGGCAGTTCGATGCTCTGACAGAAGAGGTCGGCTCAGGAAAAGACATACTCGATTCCGAAGAATACAAATATCTCAAAGCCAGAGTGTCATTTATGAAGAACGATACTGATACGGCGCACGGGATATTCAGAGAACTTCTCGATTTTTTTGTTTCCACGCTTAATTTCACCTACGCCGAAGAGGTCACCATGATGATGGTCGAAATATCAATGAGGAAAAGGGATCACAGATCGGCTGAGGAATACTGCAAATATATACTCGCATCCGAGAAAGAGTCCCCGTCCAATGCGGAAAGGATCATCAGAACGAACATTCTTCTTGCCAGATTATACGGCTATCAGAATAAATTCCTTCAGGCTGTATCTCTTCTGGAATCTCTGAACGACAGAACAAGAAAGCCCGAACTGAAGGACGAGATCCTGTACGAACTCGGATCGGTCTATCAGTTCTACGACGAAAAAGACCTCGCGGTCAAAACTTTTGAAAAGACAGCAGAAAAAAAGAACAAAAAGTCCGGTTCAAGGGAACACTCATCTAAATTCATAATAAAATCCGCTCTCGTTCTTGCCTCAATGGAGAAATACGATGAAGCTCTTGAAAAGCTGGTTCAGTGCGGAGGGAAAGAAAAGGACATCTGCGTGCTTATCGGGTCGGTAATAGATTATATCGTAAAAAAAGATAATGACGCCTCTGCGGCGGGTATAATAAAAAAACTCGGTGAGATGATTAAAGGAAAGTCCGATCTGGTGTTTGAATCTGCTCTCCTCCTCCTTTCGAATCTTATAAAAAGAAGAAAAACCGAACTGTGTGCGGAGCTCAACGAGATGCTTTCCGGACTTTCGAACGATGTTGACGATTACAATCTTGTGCTTGAGTTCAATAAGACCAGCCGGATGCTTCATAAGATCGGCAGTAAATCGAAAAAGACACCGTCGGAGATCAAAAAGATCGTGCCTTCGGCTAGGAGAAGGGTCAGAACGAGAAGAAATGTATAGGAGATATCATGCCAGCTAACGATTATTTTACAGTGAACGGCGGCCGTAAGCTTAAAGGCGATATTTACGCGTCGGGGAACAAGAACGAGGCTCTGCCTGTTATAGCGGCGGCGCTTCTGACGGAAGATGAGGTCATAATCGACAACATCCCTGATATAATAGACACTAACATCATGATAAATATCGCTTCGGACCTGGGCGTGAAAGTGAAGAAGCTTAAAAAGAACACTTTCAGCTTTAAGGCTGATGATCTCAAGGGCAGCGGGCTCAACATGGATCTTTCGTCAAAGATCAGAAGCTCGCTTCTGTTCCTAGCGCCGCTTTTATTACGGAAAGGGGAAGTACCTCTCCCCTCCGCAGGAGGAGACAGGATCGGCGCGCGCAGGATCGATTCGCACCTTCTAGCCTTTGTTAAGCTCGGCGTTAAGATTGTCGAGGGTAAAAAAGGGGTCGTTCTTAAAGCCGGAAAGATCAAAGGCGCAGAGATCCTGCTTGACGAAGCGTCGGTCATGGCGACGGAGAACGCGGTCATGCTGGCCGTGAAGACGCCCGGGACGACGGTCATTTACAATGCCGCCTGCGAGCCGCATGTGCAGAATCTGTGCGGTATGCTTGTTTCAATGGGTGCGGATATAGAGGGAGCCGGCTCTAACAGGCTCGTCATTAAGGGCGTAAAGAAGCTTCACGGCACAAGGCACAGGATACTCCCGGACCACATTGAGGCAGGGTCGTTCATGGGCCTTGCCGCCTGCACAGGCGGGGGCGTGACCGTAAAAGAGGCGTACACACCTCACATGGAAGTTATCTTTCCAGCCTTCAGAAAACTCGGTATAGAGTTTGAGGTGAAAGGGAACGACATCTTCGTGCCCGGCCCGCAGAAACCCGTTGTGAGCGATGACTTCGGCGGAAAGATACCGTCCATCTCAGACCAGCCGTGGCCATGCTTCCCTGCTGACCTCACGAGCATCATGGTCGTATCGGCCGTATTCTCGAAAGGGACGGTGATGATCCACGAAAAGATGTTCGAGGGCAGGCTCTATTTCGTTGACTCTCTCATCAGGATGGGAGCAAAACTCGTCCTCTGCGACCCCCACAGGGTGGTCATAACCGGCCCACATAAACTTAAGCCGGTAGAACTCTCATCGCCCGACATAAGGGCGGGAATGGCCCTTTTAATAGCGGCTCTGTCGGCAAAAGGCACATCGGTCATAAAGAACATCCGTCAGATCGACAGGGGTTATCAGGAGATCGAGAAAAAGATCAACACGCTCGGTGCGGATATAATCAGAAAAAGCGAATAATGAATTTCTATTACGCACTCATTTTTATAATAGCCGTTTCCCTCATACTCTCGGGATACAGGACGGCGCGGTATATAATTTCTGCAAAGAAACTCCACATCACCGATCTTTATCTTCTGATCGAAACATGGTTCAGGCTCGTCAGTGAAAAGGGCGATGTCAACCTGATAGCCGAAACAGAGAAAGCAGTTGACGCACTGTTCGAGAAGAAGGTGCTCAAAACTTCACTTCTCCACTTCGATGAAAAATTCATTAAAAAATATATGCCTGAAGGCTCAACGGAGGATTTCGAGAAACTATCAAGAATCGATCTGACCAAATCAAGGCAGAGCCTGAAGATTGTTTCGCTTGCTTTCGGGCACAAATTCACGCTAAGCAACTACCCTTTCTACAATTACTGGCTCATCCTTAAGGGCAATTATAACCTCTACAGTCAGAACAGACCCGACGCTCAGGGCAGGCAATACACTTTTTCCGATGTCGAGGAACCTTTCAGAGTACTCGAATATTATTTCGCCGACAAGGCGGTTTAGGACTTTCCCGAACAACCTTAGGCACAGTATTCAAAAGAACCAGCACCGTATCTTCCACATAATTATCTACGATTACGATGGACTTCTCCGCTTTCCTGAACAGATCGGAAACGAACTTATAGGCATCGAACACTTTCTCGAACTTCTGGTCATTCTCAAGCAGCTTGACCTCTACCCTGTCAAGTCTTTGTTCCTTCTGACCGCTTCATTCAGCCTTTTCGTCTCAACCCCATACAACTCAGCCAGATCGGAACCCAGCATCACCTGAAATCCCCTGATCGAATAAATCCTGTCCCTGATACTCTCTTCAAACGCAATTCCGGCTGCTGACATAAGAACATCCACCCTTAAAGGGGCTTTTCCCATCTGATAAAAATAATCCTTTATTAAATCTTCAGCAGCCTTAAAAATAGCCTTAGGACCCTGAGCCTGCCAATAAACTAAATCGAATTCAGAATGGTCGTCAGTTATTTTGTGGTAGTGCTCTTTAATTTTCTGCATTACACTCTCGTATAGCTTTTATTGCCATTTTTTTCCTTTTTAATTTCCTTTTTCGTTATTCAATCCCTTCAACAAAAAATCGTATAAATTGATATGTTTTACGCCTGATTCTCTCGTGATCTGCAAAGGATCTAAAGATATAACAAATTTGGGATGGTTGTCCCTGATTAATTCTAAAACTGAAAATTCGCGTTCAACAGTTTCGGGACTGTTCAATATATAAGCAACCTGAATGTAAATTCTTTCATTTTCTTTTTCAGCTATAAAATCAACTTCTTTATTCCCTATCCTGCCTATCGAGACCCTGTAATCATTCCTGCATAATTCAAGGTAAACAACATTCTCAAGTATTCCGCTTATATCCGAGTCTTTAAATCCCAGAATAGCGTGCCTAAGTCCAAGGTCTCCTACAAAAAATTTGACATTAGTGTCCAGATATTCTTTGCCTTTCAAGTCGAACTGGCGGACTTTATGAGCTATGAAAACATCATTCAGATAATGAATATGCGACAGGATTGTAGGTACGCTTGTTTTAATGTTCCGGCTTTTTAGATATTTGACAACATTACTGGCATTAAAAATACTACCGATATTATCAAAAACAAAATTGGTAACATCCTCGAGAAGACTGACATTTCTGATATTATACCTTCTAATTATATCTTTTAAAAGTATGGTTTGATAGATCGCATCGAGGAACTGATATGTTGCAGCCTCTTGGAAGTCCAGATGAAACAAGCCCGGTAATCCTCCGAACTTAATGTATTTTCTGAAAACTTCTTCGATTTTCTTATCTTCAAAACTGCCCAGTTCTATAAACTCTTTCAGGCTTAGGGCAAATATCTTGAATTCGACAAATCTCCCTGAGATCAGCGTAGTAATATCCGACGACAGCAAATGAGCATTTGACCCTGTTATATATATATCCATACCTTCTGCGAGAAATGAATTTACCGAACGCTCCCAAT
Organism: bacterium UBP11_UBA4055; assembly: GCA_002382735.1. Lineage (GTDB taxonomy): Bacteria > UBA4055 > UBA4055 > UBA4055 > UBA4055 > UBA4055. The sequence continues at coordinate 32,728 of DFZN01000057.1, read as the reverse complement.
TTTTGATCTCCTGAATTTCATCTATCAGAACTACAGAATCAGCATCACCTTTCAACTCATCAATATGAGCATTAAGATCTTCGTCATCCTTAATGAAATTAAATTTTCTCAGCTCTTTATTTATATAGATAATATTTTTGTCGGGATGAACCTTTGAAATTTGAGAAGAGATTTGTTTCAGCATTTCGCTTTTGCCGACGCGTCTCATTCCTGTCAGAATTTTAATAATAGGCTTGCCAATAAACGGTTCTATTTTCTTTAGATATAAATTTCGTTTAATTATCTTCATATAGATTCCTTATTTAAAATCATTTCAGTTATCGGGAAAATTTAAAGTATAAGTTAGTATATGTCAAGAATTAAATTTGGAAAACATCTCCAGAAAAGTGTAATCACAGGCTTGAATATCACGATTTTCAAGAATTCTCTTTATTAAGCTTTTCTATGACTTTCATCGCCTGTTTATCGGTTTTAGCTTTTACGAACAGTTTCGAATATGCTTCCATCGCCGACTTCACCGATCCGCTTTTCAGATAGATCTTCTTCGCGAGAGGGTAGTGAACAGTGTAGTCACGATATCGTATTATGAACGCATTGTTTATTTTCTTCTTCAGTTCTGACTTTTCCCAAGATTCAGGCACGGTACAGTACAATTCTTCAGCCTCAAGATCGAGCTCCTTTTTCAGCTTCGTAAATTTTGCGGCAGAGGCTTTATTGTCGGAGAGTTCCTTTAGCCTGAGATAGCTTTCATTTACAAATTCCGCGAATAGCGACCATGCTTTTTCCTGATCTGTCGTAATCCTCAGAAGCTCATCATCTCTTAGATATTTCGCGAACTCGATCCCGCCGAAAAGACCGACCACTCTTCCCGACGACTCCTCGAATGAATATGGAAAATTATAATCGTTCAGGCTTGATGTTGAATGCCAGGCTTCATGCAGAACCACATAACACTGTCTTGCTCTGTCAGACTCAAGCATTTCCTTCGTGATCGGGCATTTTCCGCCCCCATGAGCTTCAGCGTGATAGAAATATGTATCATAACCTTTTTTATCGAGAGTTTTTTGTCTCTCCAAAGCTTTTTCCATGTTAGGATAGAACTCATACGGCCTTCCTTCACCCAACACAGACTGCATTTTTGTCTTGTAGCAGGCATAGATCCAGTTGCAGGAAAATGAATCTTTTGCTGTTCTCGAAAATGACCCTCCGAAATGCAGTCCGAGCTCTTTTTCCCCGAACTTCTTAATGTCTTTAACGAATTTGATCTTTTCTTTTTCAGTCATAGTTTATCCAAAATTAAATCCATTTCATCTTTATGCTCTTGATAGACTTTACATTGCTTACATCTGCTGATCATTCCTTCACGCCATTCTGTTTTTTCTTTACAATCAGGCATATTGTTATAGAATTCAGACCAATCATATTCCCAACAACCGATCTTTAGATCAAAGGGCGGACATTTAGCCCCTTTAGGTACTTCACCCGCGTTAAAAGGGCAATTTAATATTTCATAACATTTCTTACATGAAGTCATTCAGATCCTCCCAGCCGTATCCGCTGCATTTCAATTTCTTCCCGCAAACTTCATAATCTTTCTCGGTTATTATTTTTCCTCCAAGCACTTCATAAAATTTCTTTGAAGAATTGTCTTCAAGCACCCAAATTATCATAGAAGTATAATTCAATTCTTTTATTATTGATACATATTCAGAAACCAGTTTTTTACCGATCCCTTTTCTTTGGTGTTCCTTTAAAATATACAGTACACGAAGATCGGAAGCATAGGATTCTTTCGTTAAGGGGTCATCATTTTCACTACCGCCGCAGAAACCGACTATTTTTTCATCTTCTTCAGCTACGAGTAGGATTTCTTTTCCTTCAAACGAATTTTGAATATTTCTCTGCCATTTCTTTTCACATTGATCGTAATTAAGACTGTCCAGTTTTTCATCGGGCATAATTCCTCTGTAAGTGGAAAGCCATGTATCAACATGAACTCTAGCTATCCCGGCGGCATCGGACATAATTGCTTTACGAATTATCATTTGCATGTTCCCTCATTAAATATTCTTCTCTTTCAGCCATTCCATTTTTTTAATGTCAAATATATGTTCTCCGAATCGATCTTTATTGCAGTATTTCCCATAAATCTTTCATCAGTTTCTTCAATTTTGCCATCAAGGCAGAAATTCTTTTCATTGTAAAGTGCGTACTTCGTCTTGGAAAATCCATCCCAAAGCTGATCAAAATCTACTGCGTTGATGAACTTGTCCAGTGCTTCCATTCTTTTTTGCATATAATTTCCAGTTTGTTATTAAAAATCAATATTTGAATTCATGAGTATCAACTTTTATTTTCCTCGAGTTTGTTTCTCCTTCCCGGGATTTTCGAATTTCTATAAGATTGAGCACATCATATCCATTTTTCTCTAAGAATTTGATCATTCTGTGGTTATTCGGATGCACCCAGTTATAGACCGTATCGTTTCCATGTTTTTGAGCCAGATTTTCCGCCTCATTAAAAAGTAATGAAGCTATTCCGGTTCTTCTATATTCCGGTAAGACATAAAGTGATTCTGCCCAAACGACTTCACTTTCAATCTTGCAAACTATATATCCGATTATTAATTTATCTTTATTCTCTGCTACGAATATCGGGTATTTGCAATTCATATAATCTTGTAATTCTTCTTTTGCGTTATCGATATCAGGCTTTTTTTTAATATCTTTTAGACTTGCCAATTCCACTCTGAAAGACGCTATAAGTTGAGAAATATAGAACTTTACTTCGTCTGAACAGTCTAGAATTTTCTTTGCAGATGCACCGATATTTTTATTGCCTGTAAAATGCCTGATGATGGTAACAGTATCTAATAAATACTGCATTATAAATTACCTTTATTTAGAATAGATTCCGAAATATCTTTTCTCATTTTTTTTATTTCTTTATCCAGATTTCCAACCTTTTCAAAACCTGATCCATTCCAGATACCTTTCAGATTTACAGATTTGAGAGGTTTTTTCGAACTTTTGTTAAGAATGAATTCAATATAAAGTTTTACATTTTTCAGGCTGTCTTCCGGTAAGAGTCCAAGCTCTTTCATTATTTCGATCTTATATAATTCCTTTGTTGTCATGCGACACCTCCAGTTTAATTTTCATAATTCAATATAATAAATAATTCGGTCTTTTAAAACAAAAAATATTACAATATTACTTATAATCGCGCAAGCTGTCCACTTTTCGGATAAACTGAGAATTTCATCAGGATTCAGATAAATTTTGTAGTTCAAGAGCAATCTTTTTATTTCCCGTGAAAAACCGCATCCAAAGAATACTGCCGATTATTATTGTGAATATGCTTATCATGAGAAATGTTGTTTTCATCCCGTTTACATCAGAATAAAATCCGATCATTGGAGCTAATACGGAAAAAACTAATCTTCCGAAAAGATTGTTGATAGACAGAACCGTAGCCCGACTTTTTGATCCAATCAGCTTGTTAAATGTACTGTTCATTATTGGAGAATATAAACCGCCAACGAGATAAAAAGGTAAAATAAACAAAAATTTATAATAACCTTCAAAAAACCAGAGCCCCGAGTATCCTATAACGATAAGGATTAACATCATTGCAATAGTGCCCGAAATATTCAACTTATCTACTTAAGAAGAAGAATATCTTGCTGAAATAAATGAAACCATTTTTAAAAAAGCAAACGCAATTCCAAAACCTACTATCGGGAAAGCCTCTTCCTTAAGTATAGGCTGAACAAACCAAAAACCAATGATCATAAGCGCAAACAGAAAAGCCGAAATTCCAAAAACATACCATAGATTAGAAACATACTCCCCGGCAGAGCGCAAAACGGATTTCTTGATTTCGACAGATATTGATTTCCGAGAAGGTTCTATTAAAGTAAATGCCGCGATAATGGCTAACAGAATAAACAAACTTCTTGCGGCGTAAGTTGCTCTAAAGCTATATGCGGCAATAAAGCCTCCGGAGATTACACCTATAAACTCTCCTGCATGATGCAGTGATTGAAATTTTGATTCAGCTTTGCTATAATCTTTTATTTGACCTGCTTCCAAAAATGTTTCATAAAGAATTGCAGAATCAGATCCCGAAATAAAAGCAATTCCGAGTCCGAGAAATAATTCTCCAATCAAAAAGCCTACAAATCCAAAGGATGATCCAATCGTTATAAATCCAAATAAGCTTATTGACAGCCCCAAAATCAGTGATATTTTTCGACCATACTTATCGGAAATATACCCGGTCGGTATCTCAAATACTGAAATCATTATTGAGCTAATAGCCTGGATCAGAAATAAGTCCTTCATCGTGAGCCCATATCTAAAATAGAATATAGCTACAATTGGGCTTGGAAACATTAACCATCGGCATAGCTGAATTATGCTTAGTTTTTTTATGTTTGAATTTATTGGCATTTAATTACTTACTACTTTCTTGGCAATTATACTTTCAATGGCATGTTCGTGTCTAATGCCGCCCGGATGCTCATCTTTTAATGTCTTTTCTTCGTGCTTGATTATTTCCCAATCTTTATAAATTTCCGGTAATTCCCCGACATCAAAAAGACTTTTTGTAAATGGTGAGTTATCGGGAGTTGCAGGCAGTCTATTAGTGAAAATACCTATCAGGTTATAACCGCCAACTTTAGTATTCTGCATTGCTCTTTGGATAAAGTTATCCCTGACATCCTTTTCCGGTAAATGTAAAACACCTTGCGACACTATCATATCATATTCTTTTTCAAATACAAACTCTGCCAGATCTTGTGCCCAAAAATTCACACAAACATTTTTATCAACTGCAATTTTCTTAGCCTTGTTAACTCCGGCTTCTGAAATATCGAAAGCATCGACATTATGTCCCAGTTCTGCCAAATATATCGAATTCCTGCCTTCTCCGCACCCTACATCAATAACTGTTTTACCCGGCTCAACATCTTTAAAAAATTCCAGCACATCAATTGACGGTCGTTTTGCAAATGTAGATACATTATCGTTGCTGTAGCTCTCTTCCCAAAATGGTTTTTCTGTCATAAGTCATTTCTCCTTATATTCTTCGTTCTTCAGGTGTGTTGGAAAACATAATTTATCCCCTTACTTTTTCATCCTTCTCGCTACCTCAAGCACATTCCCGCCAAGAATTCCGGCTTGTCTAAGCCTTTTTTCATCGTGAATTATTTCACCTGCGGCACTGGCTCTTTCAGTCACCCCATTCAGTTCACCCGGTACGCAGATCATCCCATAACTTAACATCCATGTGTATATATCCTGAAGAGTATTATTTTGTCCGGCTCCGGTACCTGCGCCGACAGCCATTGCTCCACCCGGTTTCATTCTTCTACTTTGTATGTATAACCGGTTGCTTCGAGCAGATATTCTCTACCGATGTGCTGCCGATATGTTCAATTCTGATTTCGTTTTCAGTAAGCGTATTTTGAATTACTATCTTTTCTTTCTCGAATTCTAAAGGCCAATTAATATCGTATTCAGATAATATTACTTTCCCTTTTTCTAAGCCTATCATTCCCTACCATTTTTCAAAGAAATTAAATTGTATTTTAAATTTATCATTATTCGAAGGAAATTTAAAGTATGAATTATATTTCATCACAATGACCCGATTATTCTCTTTATTTCTGCTGCTGCATAAAGCGGGATATTTATAAATTCTTTATCCCTGACGAAATTTTTCGGAGACAGCCTTACTATCAGCCTCGGTTTATACTTATCCTGATAACTTCTTAAACTTTTTATGTTCCCCGACAAACCGCTTTTCACTTCGACAGGATAGATATTATTTTTGTGTTCTATAACATAATCCACTTCGGCATCGTTCTTTGAAGTCCAGTAAAAAAGTTCTTTATTGTATTTAGCCATAAGTTCAGAAGCGACATAATTCTCTATAAAAGCTCCGTTGTATTCGCTAAAAATTTCTGCCGGTTTTACAATGATATCTGAAGTCAGGTTAAGCATGGCTCCGAGCAGTCCGGTGTCAGCCATATATAATTTGAATTTCGAACGGTCGGTATAACCTGCAAGAGGTAATTTTGGAGTGCTTATATTGTATGCCGGGTAAATAAGTCCCGCATTCTTAAGCCATTCAATCGAATTCTCAAAAGTTGAAGCTCTTGAATTTTTTCTGACATCGTTGTACTTGAATTTCTTATTCTCTTTGGCCAGCTGGTACGGTATTGAATTCCATATTTCCGAAGTCTTTATTGCCTGCTCGCTTTCGGCATATTTGGAAAAATCTCTCTTATAAGCGTCGAGTATTGAATTCTGAATATTTCTGACCTTGGCAATATCTCCGTTTTTGAGGTAAGATTGAAGAACTTCAGGCATACCGCCCAAAAAAAGAAATAATTTATGTTTTTCGATCAGTTTATTGTGTAGAGCCTCGTGGAACGGTTCCATAGTCGCGTTTTTTTCTATTTCATCGGCAAGCAATTCATCTCCGAACGCTGAAAGATATTCGGAAAAGCTCATAGGGAATAGTGTCATAAAATCAACCTTACCGACAGGGAAACTACTTTTCTTGCCAACACTGACTCCCAGCAAAGAACCGGCTGCAATTAAATGATATTCTGAAGCTTCTTCGCAAAAATATTTCAGGCTCGTAATTGCTTCAGGCGAAACTTGTATTTCATCGAAAAAAATTAATGTATCCGAATTTTCGATCTTTTTTCCGATGTATAAACTCAGGCTGTCTAAAATCGTTTTAGGATCAAGGCTGCCTTTGAAGAATGTTTTAAGTATAGGATCTTTTTCAAAGTTAAAATGATGAAAATTTTTGTACTGATCTTTCCCGAATGCTTTGACTATAAATGTTTTTCCGACCTGCCTTACTCCCTGCAGTAAAAGCGGCTTTCTGTCCGGATTATTTTTCCAGTCAAGAAGTTCATTATAGATCTTTCTCTTCATGACAATCTCCAAAAAAGTGTTGAAGTAATATACATTTATCTCCAAAAAAGTGCAAGATGAATGTTATTTTATCTCCAAAAAAGTGTTGATACGACATGAATTTATCTCCAGAAAAGTGTAATGACAGGCTTAAATATCACGATTTTTCAAAATACTCTTTTTCATGCTTCTCCCAGCCATTCCATTCTTTTAATATCAAATACATTATCACCGATTTCCGTTTTCACAGGACCTTTTATGATCTGTTCTTTGTTGTCGAGAATTACTCTCAGGAAAGATTGATGCATAATTTCTTTATCTCTTTTGACGATATTCATCGGATCGAAACCCGTGATCTGTACGCATGTCCCATATCGCAACATATTCATTATCGATCTTTATTGCAGTATTTCCCATAAACCTTTCGTCGGTTACTCCAATTTTGCCATCAAGACAGAAATTCTTTTCATCATAAAGTGAGTACTTCGTCTTGGAAAATCCATCCCAAAGCTGATCAAAATCTACTTCGTTGATGAACTTGTCCAGTGCTTCCATTCTCTCGATCATCATGTGCTAATTCCTCTTTCAAATACGGGCAATGTTCTGGATATGCAGTGTAAAACACTGTTCGATTCAACTATTTTTCTTGAATCTATGCCTGCAACTTCAAATCCATAACTTATTAGTATCTCTTTAATGAAACTGTCTTCGCCGATTTTATATTCAGGCACTAGAACGAGGTCGTTCAAAATGATGCTGTTCACATAATTAGGCATAGTGTCTATGTCATCATATTTTATGATCTTCAATCCCGGTACAAAATGGATCTGGTGCCCTAAATCCTTTAAAATAGAAACCGTCTTGTCAATCGCAGTTCTTTGATCAGAGCCTTTCGGATATTGCGAAACTATCCAGATCTTATTTCTCAGAGGCATAAGATAGGTGTCAATATCTCTTGTAAAGTCTCCCGGGAGAGAAGGCACGAAATGGACATCCTGCGCGAACAATTTCCTGAGTATTTCTTTAATTTCGGTTTCTCTGTTTTTCTCAATTATATCTTCAGAAACGAGCACAACTTCATCCATAACTGCAACGGCTGCGCTATTAAAATCGAAATTCAGATTTATTTCTACAAGGCCTTCTTTTTCGATGATCCATTTTCCGAACTTCTCTATTTCTTTGAAAGAACTTTCGTAATTTTCATGACTTCTGAGATAATTATATGTGATACCGACAGATTTGGAATCAGAAACCCGCTCACCGAAGATAGGAAAACCAGAGGTAGTAATGGATGTTCCGGAATATTTATTGATTATCTTCACATTTTCGAGAGATATTCTGTGTTTCAGAAATTCCCCGACAAGAATATTTTCATCATCAGCTTTTACAAATATTTCAATGGGCAGTTTACCGTTTACAGCTTTAACAATATCTGATATAGCTTTGCCGTATTCGAACCTCGTGTTGAAAAACTCGTTTTCAAAACTCAGATATAATTTCGAGACCTTTTCGTATTCAGGTATAAGTCTGACTTTATTGACAGTCATATCAGTTCCTGCTATCCTTCAAATCATTCTCCCTTATACTTCAGCTCAACGACCCTGTTGAGTTCTTTGCTGAGGCTGGAGGAGACGGGACAGGTATCCACGACATGCTGTAGTGCGCGTTTTTGTCTGTCAGTGTAATCGTTGTGCGGGAAAGTGATAGTGATCCTGATCTCTGCCACGCGCCTGGGATTTGCGGCCATGATTTTTTCGGTTTCCGCTACGGCTCCGTCGATGTTGAAGCCCTGCGTCTGCGCGGCCATGCCCATGATCGTAAGTATGCAGGCCGGCAGTGAAACAGCGAAAAGGTCTGTCGGTGAAAAAAAATCGCCTTTCCCGTTGTTGTCAGGCGGAGCATCGGTGGTTATTTTGTGGCCGGAAAGGTGATGGAGGCATTCGGTCTTAAGGTCACCGATATAGGTTGTAGTCATTTTAGACATAAGCTGTTCCTTCTTTCATTTTACGCGCCGGTTATCTTATCTTTAAATTTCGTCATACGCTCATAAGCCCTCTGAAGAGTTCTGTCAACCTCCTCTTTGACGCTGCCGAGGTCTCTTATCCGCACAGAATTTATGTTCCTGCATTTTTTGCACTCAAAAACAAGCCTGTCGTTCTTTTCTACCCTGTCAGCTTCCCAGAAATCCTCTCCGCAGACGGGGCAGCAAGGGCCTTTCACGGCAGGAAAATCCTTACCGAGGTTTACATCCTTCATCCATATATGGTAAAATGCTACGCTTCCAAGCTTGAGACCGATCTCGAATTCTTCCTTCATAGCCTCTTTTAATTTTCTTCTGTTCAGCTGAATCCCGATATAAAGTCCTGTGAAAATGAAGATGACCGCGCCGGGAACCAAGAACGAAATAAAGGCCACGACCCTCATGTTCGATATGATTATACCTCTGTTGATGATAAGTGACGCAAGAAATACTGCGGAGATCAGGCTGAGAACGAATCCGCTCAGGACGGGATGAAGATTGAAAAGTTCGCTGACTTTGCCAATAAAATTTTCTTTTCTGTTCGTCGATGTCATGCTCGATTTTACCTTATTTTATTTTTTTAAATGTATCTTCCAAAGCCTCAAATACGAAGGCCGGGCTCGAATTATGTATAAGTAATGTAATATCTGTACCGAATTTTTTTGCTGTTCTTAAAAAATATTCGAATTCAGCTCTGATCTGATCTTTTTTCATCCTGTTGTGCGCGTAAAATGTTGTATCCATCACGACGAGCGGCCTTTCTTTTATTTCATAAGCCCGTTTGCGGTCAATGTCCCAGGGCGAAAACGCCCTGCCTGTCCCGCACCTGAAGCCGGCGTGGCGGGAATATCCCATGGAAAAGTCCTCTTTTATTCCCGAAAGCTCCAGAATCCCGTAGGAGCTTCTTATGTCGAACTGCAGAAAATGGGCTCTCCCCTTCTCAGCGCAGATCCCGTACTTTTTCTCAAGTTCGAACTTCTCGCTTTTGATATTATTTTCGCTGAGAAGGGAGAAATAGCCGTAGTGAAGTCCGATATCTGCGCCCTTTTCTGCGAGAGAACTAAACACGCCGGCATCGTGCGCTGAACGCGCGAACCAGCCGTCATTGTACGGCCCCTCAGGCGCGGCGAGAATGAAGAAGACGGGCTTCGTGCCGAACTTTTCTGCGACGGAATATATCCTGTCAAAAGTGTCGTAAGGGTCTTTTGCGCCGAAAAGCTTTGCGGCATATTTGTACAGGTCCGCCGCGAAAAGGAACGGGTCGTACCTTTTTAAAAGATGCCCGGCGAATATCTTTAGTGTTTTGCCGCACGGGAATTTTTCGAACGAGTCGATGTCCGAAGTTATGATAACCCGGCTTCCGCGGTCTTTTATCTCCACGCCCGGATCGAGACTGCGTATCACTCTAATCAAAAAATCAATATATTCATCGACGACGGGCCTTCCGATGAGCTTGTGCTTAACCGCATAAGATTCTGATCCTGGAAATCTTCCATGGTCGTCTTTTACGGTCAAAGCCGCTTCTTCCCATCTTGAAAGCATGAAGAAAATTCCCGCGACTATATCCGCGCCGATGATCACTCCGTTCCCGTTCTCGCAGAATAAATCGTTCCCATAAATAACGGGCAGGTCTTCAGCATGTACGCAGGAAAGGTATTTTACAGAATCCGGTATCAGCTCAGGATCGAGATATGTATTTTTGTCTCCGAGCTCGCCGAAAAAACTGTCCCTTATCACTATGTTTTTACCGTTGGGAAGGATCAGCTCATAATCTTCATGCCGTCCCCCGATTGCGAATTCTATACCGGTAAAGGACGAGATAATATCGAAAATATATTTCTTTTCTTCAATGAACTTGTCGGGAATATTCACTTTGACATGAGACATTATTTCGCCCTTTTTATCATATAAATGCCTGTCATTCCGAAAATTATGTTCGGAGCCCAGGCCGACACAATCACATTGATCTGTCCTACAGCCCCCCAGTTCTTGAACATTATTATCAGCAGGTAATAGATGAATGCTATTCCGACCGATATCCCGAAGTTGACCGAAGCCGCGCTTCTCGCCCTGCCCGTTCCTAAGGGTATCGCTATCAGTATTAGAACAAGGTTTATCAGGCTGTAGGATATCTTTGAATGTTTCTCGACCTTCCATTTGGTCATGTCCGCGCCGAGCCTTTCCTTCTTCTCAATGTATTCCGAAAGTTCGAAAAATCCCATTTCGATCGGTTTAAGTTCCGTTTTGGTAATATCTTCAGGCTCGAAATCCAGAAAGATCGAAAGCGAATCCATCCTTTCAAAGATCGTCGAGTCCGCCTCAAAAGTTCTTTTTATTAGTTTTTTGAGCTTCCATTTTCCGTTCTCATAAAGCATCTCGTCGGCATCAAGCCTGAAATCGATCCTGCCTTCGTTTATAGCCTGTATCGAAACTCCCCCCGCTATTTTCCTGTTGCCGTCAAAAGTGCTGATGTAAACTATGCTGTTGCCTTCCTGATATACGAATTCGTTGTATCTTCTGTGAATTTTTGAAGATTTTGTGAGATAATAGTCTTTTGCCTCGTAGTGCTTTCTTGAGGCGTAGGGAACGACTGATTCGGTGAAGTAAAAGTGCCCTGCGGAAAGAAGTATCCCTAAGACCACGAACGGCAGAGATATTCTGAAAAGGCTCATTCCTGAAGACAGCATCGCCACTATCTCGTTGTATTTGGTCAGGCTTCCGAGGGTGAAAAGTAGAGACATGAAACTGACGAGCGGAAGTATCTGCGAAATAATCTCGGGAATTTTAAGAGTGTAATAGAGAATGTAGCCTATAAGAGGCATATCAGCGTCAAGGAATTTATTCAGATGATCAAAGAGGTCAATAATTATATAGATAAGGATCATGGTAGCCAGCGAGACTGCCAGAGTGACCGTGAATTTCTTTATCATATAAAGGTCAAGTATTTTCATCATTTAGCCTTTATCCTTAACTTGACCAAAATGTATTCCAATGAGGCACCGATCCACGAAAAGCTGATCTTTACTCCCCTTGAGGCGTATCTGACCAGAACTATCCCCAGCAGGCCTATTACCGCATTGGCGCTCCACATGGCGATGACGGGATCGACTTTTCCCCTGTCGGCCAGGTCCTCGCCTGAGATCAGGAAGAACCAGTAGATCATAAAGATGAGTATGCTCATTGTGGCTGAAGCGCCTATCCCGCCCCGGCCTGACATGAGCCCGAGGGGCGCGCCTATAAGCACCATTACGATGCAGGCGATCGAAAGCGCGTACTTTTTGTGATACTCCACCTCGACCTGAGCTATGAGCAGCGGGGAGGCCTTCCTCGCTTTCAGCCTTTCTATCTTGGCTGAAAGGCTGTCCGCGCTTTTTTCCCTGTCGCCGTAATAGTTTTTGTCCTGGACTTCGAAATCGACGCCCGCAACTTCCTTCGTCAGCTCCATTTTTGTAAATTTCGACCTGAAATATCCTTCGGGCTTCTGTGGATCAAGGTTCGCGATCTCCCCGTCGGTCAGAGTGATCCTGTACCTCTTTATCGCCTGGTCGTAGATGAGCTTTCCCTTATCGGCAGTAATAGTGTTCCTTTCCTTTCCCGTCTTTGAACTTTCTATCAGTATCACTTTGTGAAGCTCGCTGTTCACATGGTCAACAGATTCGGCTTTTATCACATATCCCGGAATGTCGGTTATGAATATTCCCGGCTCGATCACTGCAAGAGGTTTTTTTCTTGTTATTGAAGTTTTGATTATCTTGCTTTTGTGGTTCATTTCCGGAAGTATATTGTTGTGGAAAAATATCATTCCCCAGCTTAATAATATCGAGGCGATAAGTGACGGAGCCATGACCTGATAGACCGATATGCCGCTCGACTGCATGACCGACCATTCGTTGTCCTGCGAGAGCCTTCCGTAAGCCATCAGCGAGGCCACAAGCACTGACATCGGTACGGCCAGCGCGAGTATCCAGCCCATGCTAAGATAGAAGAACTCGATTATCACGAGCAGGTCGAGGTCTTTTCCTACGAAAGTGGTCATCATCTTCATGACGATATTCAATATGAAAAGGGAAAGTATCATGCCCAGCGACATGAAGAACGGGAAGATGTGTTCGCGGAATATGTAGAGATACAGTATCCTCAATTACTTACCGCCTCAAAGATCATAAACTTCATATAAATATCCCCGTTCATTTAAAGATCGTTAAAATATAAACAATAAGGCGAGAAAAACAAACAAAAAAGCCCGGAATTTGCCGGGCTTTGATTTGATACTCTAAGAAATTATTACAGATTGAAATTGATGAACGGCAGGATAAAGAAGATCGCGCTGTTCTTGTTGTAGTTTATAAGACCTATCTGGAAGTTCTGGCCGCCGCCCTGTACGATGTTGATCAGACCGAGTTGCAGACCTACCATGTTCTGTCCTGCATGATTTATCGTTCCCCACTGTAATCCTTTCATACTGCTCGAAGTTGAAAATATCCCAAGCTGCATTCCTGTTGAATTTCCTTTATTGAAATTCACCCAGTTGTACTGGATACCTTTAAAATCATTGTTGACCTGGCTTACGAAACCGATGTCAAGCCCTGTTACATTTGCGTTAGCGCTGTGGACCAGATTGAGCTTCAATCCCTTGATGCTTTCGCCTTCGCCAACGATCTGAAGCGGATTGACTACTCCGATCTGGAACGGCTTTTCCGCCATAAGACAGAAACTTAACACCAGCAGAACCGGTATTATGATCTTTTTCATTTTGTTCTCTCCTTTTTTTAGAATTTATACGACAAACCTACACCGAGTACTTCTTTATAAACAACTTCCATTCCCGGCCGATTAATCATGTTGAAACTTATGTTGGCATTGACATAATCGTTCACTTTCATGGTAAGCAGATTGTCCCATGTTATGTACATGTTCTGCGGATCTTCCTCATAATTAGAGAAAGCTTCAAGCTTGGATTCGAAGTTGATATTTTCCATAAGCGGCTGCTTATAAACGACTCTTAAATAACCGCCTATCTGGGATTCGATATTGTCCCTCACTTGATCGCCGTTCAAGTCATTCGCAAAGATACTTACAAGTCCGTTAAGCGCCATCGAATTTGTTCCGCCTGAAGACCATGCCGTTGAAAAAGCGGCCTGCGAGAAATTCACATTGACGACTCCGCCTGTTTTCCATCCTGTATGCTCAGCTTTTAACTCTGTTTTTAAAACCGCTTCCGCTTCAGTCGTCTGCGAAAACACGGCGAATGAAACTATTAATAATAATGAGGAAATAACTCTTTTCAATTGAAAATCCTTATAATTTTTTTTATCATTTCCTACTTATCAAGATGTACATCAATTTGAGGGAACGGAATGTTAAGTCCGTAGTCTTTAAATCTCTTGTAAACTTTTTCGTTCATGTCGAAGAAAACTCCCCAGTAATCAGCCGCATTCACCCATACTCTTACCGCGAAATTCACAGAGCTGTCTCCAAGTTCCGAAAGTCCGATAAAATGTGCGGGCTCTTTAAGAATTCTTGAATCTTCAGCTATAAACTCGTTCATTGCTTTTTTGAAATTCTCCATATCGTCGCCGTAAGCTATACCGAATTTCCAGTCCACTCTTCTTTTCGGTTCTTTAGAAAAATTGGTAAGCGAGCCTGTTGAAAGAGGACCGTTAGGTATTATAATCAGTTTATTGTCGACAGTATTAAGTGCTGTGGTAAAAATAGTGATCGCTTTTACTGTTCCCATGTAGCCTTGAGCTTCAATAAAATCACCTACTCCGAATGGTCTGAAGATAAGGATTATGACTCCGCCTGCGAAATTCTGTAAAGTACCCGAAAGAGCCATACCTACCGCAAGACCCGCGGCACCGAGGATGGCGATGAAGGATGTCATCTGAATACCCACCATGCCCATAACGCTAATTACTACAAGAACTTTGAGAAGCGTACTTGTAAGACTTTTCAGGAAAGGCACGAGAGACGGATCAACCTTTCTGCTCTCAAGCGTTCTGCCGAATCCTTTTGTGATCATTTTTACTATCCACATACCGATTATCAGGACTAATATCGCCCCGATCAGTTTGGGACCCCATTCCATACCCAGATCAATTGCTTTCTGAATATAAATCTCTGCGTTTTGTACCTGTTCGTTCATGGCTGTCTCCTAATAATTAA
>DFZN01000057.1:0-17551 GCA_002382735.1 bacterium UBP11_UBA4055 | reverse complement strand
CCCTGTGAGCTTACATCAGTATAAGGCCCATACGGATCAAAAGAAGCCTCGATCCTGTATGAAACGGCTCCGGGAACTGCGTTCCAGCTTAGAACAACATTCGTTCCGTCGGCCGAGATAATGACATTTGAAGGAACTTGGAGAGTGTTCCCCAGAGCTTTGACGCAGAAATTCGCTGTACCGGGGTAGGTTATTGAGGAGTATAGATACAGATCTTTCCATTCGCCGTTCTCAAGATAATAACTTTCACCCACAGAAGCTTTTGACTGAACTATCGCTTTTGATCCGCCTCCCAAGAGTGTGGGAATATCGGAAGTAGTATCTATCGGCTGACCTCCGGATGAAAGACTGAGATATAAATAAAAATCGTTCCCTGACTCAACGAATACCGAATCAGTGAGATTTACCGTATGAAATCCTTTATTTGAGGCTATTCCTTTAACAGAGCTGAGTTCATTCTGCAGACTGTCACTTAAAAATCCGTCATATATCCGCACATCGTACGATACGCTGTCTTCGGCGGTAAAAAAACTTACAGCTTCGATATTTCCGTTACTTTCAGCAGTGAATTTATTGAACACCTCGCTTATTCCGCTTAGCGTTTCTCTCCATCCGTGATAATCATGGTAGTAAACATTTCCATACTTCATCATTTCGACATCTCTGAAAGATACGGCCCCCATAAAAGGATGTTTGGCCGCATATTTGTCATAATAAGATATCCAAAAATAACCGTCGAGTCCCCAAGCCGATCCGTAGCTGTTCTTGCACAACCACGCGCCTTTGCCTTCCGGCGCATGGGTCACGAGGCTGTCATTCCAGCCTACGATAGCTATGGAATGGTTCGGCTCGAGTTCGCTTGAGGGCGGCTGGTAGTGTATGAAATCCGTAGTGAATCCCGCATTGCTCGTCATGCATGTCGCAAGAGCGCCGGCGGTCATGATCTTCTCTTTTATTTCGGAAATATTCGATAGGTCCTCGCCGGCGGAATAGAATTCAATGTGGCGGGGATAGTAATAATGGTACGACCCCGAAGCTCTTTCGGGCGGATAAGTATAAGACTGCCCGTCAATATCCCTCACTGCACCTTCGCCTCTGGAAAAATACGCAGCCGCCACAAGGTAATCTCCGCCCTCATGGACTACAAGCCCGCCGCCTGTAACCGGATCGGTATCGTCATTATTATGCTGATTGAACCCGTTCCACCAGTCAAGATGGTATTCGGCCAGATCGGGCTCACCGTCCTCGCCGTAATGCCCCCATTTGCCTGTCATAAGCAGACTGCTTTCAGCCGAAGCCATGGTCCCGTGCGCCCAGCATGTGCCGCCGAGCTGGTATTTTACCGAAGTCACATAATTTTCGGCATAAGAGATCCTCAGATCAAAACTGTCGGGAGGCACCGATATCCAGCTCATGGGATATTCTGACGAAACACGGATATTACCTTCGGCGTCCTCTATGGTAAATTTGAGTTCAGCCGCAGTTTCCTGCGTTTCGGCCGGTATGAGACCTTCATAGACATAAGTGTTCATCTTGGGCATAATCAGGTCAAAATCGTACTGATCAAGAAAGCCGTTCGTGCTGTAATGTCCCCGGCAGCTTTTTATGAGAGATTCGTCGTTCACTGAAACGGATATCTTTGCTTCTTTGTTTATCAGAGCCGTTCTTCCTCTGACGGCCGTAATGGATGGAGCCGATGTGTCCTCTTCGAAAACGATCGCGTATGTGCCTGATCTTGCCGTTCTCTCTCCCGAGTCGGTGATATCGAAGTAGATCGTGCCTGACGAGACTGAATCGCGCGCCGGTACGATACCTGACCATACAGAGTAAATTTCCGAGTATTCAAATACGGTGCTGTCGAGAGTTGTCCCGCCGTCGAAAGACCAGTATCCCTTCAGTGAGCTTATGCCTACTCTGGATGAAATAACTGCTCTGATCTCCATGTTGTTGTTGAGGTAGGCTCCGATATCGGGAATGAGAGCCGTATTCGCGTAAATATCTGAAATGAAGGGGTCTTCGTCATCGCATATGACCTTTATATCGTCAACGAACCAGACATCGCTGCTGTTCCCCGTATAGCGAAAGGAAAAATAAATATCATGGCCGGAATATGCGCTGAGCGGCAGTTTCTGTGCCGAGAATACATAACCCGCCGTACCCTGCCATAAAGCTGTCCAGCTGATTTTGTCGAACGAGACCGTAACCTCGTGGATACCGTTGGACGAATCGGAAAGAGAATCCTTCTGGAAAAATTCAAGGACGGCCGACACCGAGTCCGGGATATGGATCTTGGGACTCATCAGCCTGTCATCCTGAGATCCCGCATCGTTGAGATGAGCCAGTGAATATTTTCCGCTGTATGAGGCCGCCTGAGATCTTATGAACCCCGCGCCTGTATTATCCTCAGTCCAGAGATACGGCAGAAATTCATCTTCAAAACCCTCAGAGAAAAGATAATTGTCCTTTGACCATGAAAGCGGATACTCTTCCGACCATGCCGAATTGTTCAGCGTATCTTCAAAACGGAATTTTACAAGTCCCGATGTGCCGTGAGGCTGAGCCGGTATGGTTCCCCTGAAATAGTCAGTCGCTTTTGATGAACTTACATAAAATGTTTCCCATGACTGACCCCCGTTCAGGCTGTATGCGCCTTCGGCGGGCGATACGCTCCCGCTCTGATCCTGGACTTTAACGCTCAGCTCAAGGTCAGTTTCCCTGTAGCCTGAGGTTCCGTTCACATATCTGACAGAAGGCGGATAAATGTCGGTTCCCGCGTATTGTTCGATCAAAAACCTCGTGCTTATCTCTTTGATATACGGAGTCCATGATCCGGGGGGACCCGTATAAGTATGAGGATCCGCTGTGTCGTACCTGTCCGTTATGCTCCAGGGCGAACCGGTGCTGTCGGGTACCAGTGATATCCAGAAATCTTCGTTCATTACCAGAACAGAGTCGAGATAGACATCGTTGTAGTTTATTATTGATATGCTGTCCGCGGACTGGTATAGCAGGCTCGTGCCGTCTTTAGCGTAGATCCTGAAACTGAAGGGTTTGCCGGCTTCCCAAAGATAAGTGCTCACCGCATTGATATTTACAGGGTATTCTATGCCGAAATCGTTCACATTGACATAAACTGCTCTCTCTTCAGGACTTTCAAGCACATTCCACAGAACGGCATTGTAATGTTCCCATTCATAAGTTCTGTTATCGCCGTACCAGACTTGTCCGAAGAGCCTGTAAGCGATCAGCATTACCGGGATAAGCAGCTTCATGATCTACTTGCCGTGACCAGAGCCGCGATCGCGAGGCATAGAATTACCGTTGTTTTTTTCATTTTATTCTCCCCATTTAAATTTATTCTTTCTCAGGCATGAAGATCGACCTGCATCTCTTTATGTAATCATCATTTGCCAGAACTTCATACACGGCATCACCGCTCAGGATGTATTTATCTTTGTTCGCTGTTTTTGAAACCAGATTATTAAATATTTTCTCAGCTTCGTCACTGCCGGAAGCTCTGAACAGATTCACCTGAAATTTATAATGATTATACGGTTCTGATGAGCTGATAAAATTATTCTCGACCATGATCAGGTTTCCCCCGAAGGTCTTACTGTAGTAATCGAGCTTATCATCAGGCACCTTGTATGTGTTCTTGATCGTCCATTTTTCAGGCATAAAGCCTTTAATAGAGGATTCGACAGTGTCCTTTACAGTTTGAATTTTCTCGATCTTTTCTGTTTCGGAAATACTGGATTTATTTTCAGGACGGGCGGAATTCTTCTTTTCATCCGCTTTTGAGCAGCTTAGAAGAAAAACCAGACAGGTCATCATAGCTGCGAAAACTGTTTTATTCAATTTCATCTCCGTTTTTGGTTAATAATCTTCTGTAATATAATCAAATCGAAAGAAGGTGACAATGTAATAAATCACATCGGTTTCCGGGTGACCAGTACATCCAGCATTACCTGATGCCCGCGGAATAGAATATATCTTATCCTTCAGACTCTCTTCAAACTTCTCCATTTCATATTCCGTCATTTTCAACTTCTCCGCATTAACTTTCCCCGCAATATAAAACACAAGGCGTGTCAAATCGTGACACGCCTCATAAGAAATATGAAATATTTTAATTATTTATTCAGATGCATGAGGTACAGCACCGCACAGACAACTCATCTGTCACCATGCCGTCCATAATCCTCTATCAAAGACTTCACAGCCTGATCAGCCTCAATTTCCGAAGACACAGATATCACTTTATCGAAACATTTCAACAGTATATCGTCCGGAGGTTCGGAACCAACACACACTGCTACAGAGAACCGAACTTCATCTGAGAAAACCATACCCGCGATCTGACCCAAATACACATAATGATCTTCAATTCCGGAGTCGAATCGAATTATCAGCAGGTCATTGTCGTCGATCTTATCGGGAACAGAATTGCAGGCGG
Organism: bacterium UBP11_UBA4055; assembly: GCA_002382735.1. GTDB lineage: Bacteria > UBA4055 > UBA4055 > UBA4055 > UBA4055 > UBA4055. The sequence goes on along the minus strand of DFZN01000057.1, from coordinate 13,095 downwards.
CATTGAGCGATAATATCTTTGCATGCTTAACTTCATCAATGGTCTTTTCTTCAAACATTTTCTGACTCCTTATGTTATTTATTTTCGTTAAAGACAATTTACCTGCAAAACAATGCAAAAGCAAGTGATTTTTTGAGCTTATTTTGTAGCTGCGCTAAAAGAGTATAAGGGTTTAGACCGCCCAAATATACGGTTTCAGCCCATTGTATTCTCTATATTACTTATTATTTGATACATACAGAATTTAAGGATTTTTAATTGAAAAATTCATGACTTTCAAAAAATATTTCATTTTTTTCAAAAATATTTGTGAGTTTTCAGAATGCTCATACTTACCATTTGCTACACGAACAAAGTCGGTGTTTCATTTTCCTGCATAGTATATCTGTTTGCTTTTCCTTTCTCTATCCTGACTTCGGGATTTTTCTTTAAGAACGCGGCAATTTTATTGCTGCTCCAGTCAATTTTAAGCTCGGTGATTATTTCCTTGGCTGTATAACTTCCCTTCCCGAGCAGCTCGAGTATTTTTTCTTCAGATGTCATTTCTTTGTTGTACTCAGCAACAGAATCTCCAACCGCAGTTTCAGACAACTGATCGAAAAGATATTCCTGCTTTACCTTTTTCTGAACTTTCTCAACAGGATTGCCTTCTTTATCTACTCCGACTGCGCCCATTTCAATAAGCTTTAAATTTGCATTTTTCTCTTTAGGTTCAGGCATTCTCACATATACTTTTCTTTTCATTTTAAGACCGCCCAAAGCACCGTTCCAAGTGCCGCCTTTATCGTCAGATTCAGCTACATATATCTCTTTTGCCAGTCCGTAAATATATGCGTTCCTCGCCATAGCAAGCCCTACATCCCATCCCGCATTAGGCTGAAATGTGCTCAAAACCAAAACATTCCCGCTCACAATATGCTCGTAATACTGCCGAAATCCCGTCTGAAATGTAAGAATACCCTGAGGCAGAACGATGATGCTTTTACCATATACACTTAAAGTGCTGTCCAAAGCCTGCTTATCAACTCCCTTGGCAAATCCGCTGACAACCACTTTTTCCTCTTTAACACTCTTCTTTGCAATAAAATCCGTGAACTCAAGAGCTGCACTTCCCGCTTTTCTTGAACCCACAATAGCCACAGCTTCCTCATCCAAAAGACTCTTTCTGCCCTTAATATACAAAACCGGCGGACTTTTCAATTTCAGATTCTCTTTAAGCACAACAGGATAATCCGAACGGTCAACAGGAATAATATCTATCCCCGCGTTCTGAAGCTTTTCAGCCGTAAAAGACGCATGCGGAAGCACTTTCTTCGCGCTCTCAAGATCAACAAGCTCCTTTTCAGTAAAAGCAAAAAGCTCACTCCATCCCGCACTCTCAAGCTCAAAAAAATCAGCCCATTTCATCTCATTTTCATGAAGAACAGCAACAGCCATCCGGTTGATCCTCTCAACATTCCACCCTTTCAGATGAGCCACTGAAATCCAGTATGTAAGGTCGTTATAGTTCATATCAGTCATCCTTTATGTCTCCGCCTACAGTTTTTGCTATTACCAGGGGAGCTATTTCTTCAGCTCCGCAGGTAGTTAAATATCTTCCGATCTCTTTGATCGTATGACCGCTGTCGAATATATCATCTATCAACAGTATCTTTTTGCCTATTACTTCAGGCACATTCTGATAGATAAATTTATCTTTTACATTGTCTTTCTTAGAAATATTATTTCTGAATACCTTTTGAGGCTTAGTTTTTTCTGATTTAGCCAGCTTGTGCGAAATAGGAATTTTTAAAGTATCAGATATTTTCTGGGCGAAATTTCTTACAAGACTGCCTGATTCTGTCGAAGGCACATAAACAATCATGTCAAATTTTTTACTTCCGAAGTGCTTTCTGAACGCTTTTAAAGTCAGGATCAAAAGCCAGTCGGGATAATCCCCTCCGCTTTCATATTTTGAATGATGGATCGCTGCGCCTACATTTGAAAATCCGTATAGCGAAGAAGCAACCCCGTTAACTATAGCACTTCTTTGAGATTCTACCTCAAGAATCGGAAAGTACTGCTCTTTGAATGTTTTAAACTTCTCAATAACTTCTTCCGTAGGTCTTGCGCTTAAATTTTCCCTTTTACAGTTATCGCAGGTCCCGCATTCCTTTTGATTATCATCTCCTAAATATTCGCACAAGTATTTCATCCTACATGTTTTAAGGTCAGTATATTCAAGAATTTTATCCAGTTCCTGCAATTGAATCTGTCTTAGATTATCGAAAGAGGACATGTCTAATTCAGGGCTGTTGGGATTGAAAAAGTATTTTTTTGTTCTATCGGCAATTTCATTAATAATACCCTGATCAATAAGGTCTGCGAGAATCACGCTGACTTCTGTCTCTTTCAGGTTTGTTTTCTTCATTATTTCTCTTTTACTCAACAATTCCTTTTTCACTGCTGCAATGACTTTTTCATAATTCTTTTTTTCAGGCTTGCTGCCGTTAATAAAGTTCATCGGAAGGTCTTTGTCAGTATTTGGATTGTAAAGCAAGATGCCGTAAGAAATGTTGCCGTCTCTGCCCGCTCTTCCTATCTCCTGATAATAATTTATTGGTGACTGTGGAATTTGAGTATGAATTATAAACCTTATATCCGGCTTGTCTATACCCATACCAAGCGCGTTTGTCGAGACTACGCAGTAGTAATCGTTCTTTATAAATGAATCTTCGATCCTCTTCCTTGTTTCAGAATCCAATCTTCCGCTATAAAAAGCTGAATCTAAGCCCAGATACTGTATCCAGTTTGAATAAACTTCTGTTCCTGCTCTTGTTCCTGTGTAAATTATTCCCGCTTTTCTCATCTTAGGCAAGTATCTTGCCAGCCAGTAAAATTTCTCTTCTTCACTTTCAACCTTAACAACAAAAAGCCTTAAATTTGAACGCAGCAGTCTGCCCCGGATCAATTCAATATCCGTACCTATCTGAGTCATAATATCTTCCTGCACTCTCAAAGTCGCAGTGGCAGTAGTAGCAAGAACAGGAAAATTCTCGGGCAGAAGCCTGACAAGCTTAACGATCCTTCTGTAATTCGGACGGAAGCTGTGACCCCACATAGAAATACAATGAGCCTCGTCAATAACAACCATAGCTATCTTCATATCAATAGCACTACTTATCCAGTCTGCGTTCTCCAATCTTTCGGGCGCAATATAAACAATATCCAGCTCATTCCGCTTCGCTTTCTCAATAACCTGCTCATTCTCTTCAAAAGTCTGATTTGAATTAATAGCCGCAGTACGAATACCCTTACTACCCATACTCCTAACCTGATCACGCATAAGAGCTATAAGAGGAGAAAAAACAATAGTAACGCCATCCAATTCCGTAGAAGCGAACTGGAAACACAAAGACTTACCATAACCGGTTTTCTCAATGAATAAAATTCTCTTACCACTAAGAAGCTTCTCGATCACATTCCACTGAGAATCATAGAATTTCTCGATCCCGAATCGCTTTTTCAGTTTTATTTCAGCTTCAGTTCTTGTCATTATTTTATAATTCCCATTTTCATTGATTAAGAAGCGTTTCAATATTTATCGTAATGTTCATAATGCAATCACAGATTTTAATTTATCAGTCAATATACGCATTTTAAACTTTAATTTCCATAATTTTACATTACTTACCCGCAATATAAAAAGAGAGGTATGCCAAATAGTGTCATAGCAAACAAAAATATGAAATATTCTGTATTTTTCAAATTCTGTTTCCGCTTTTTCTTTGACTATCTGCGAAGAAATTTCACCTGCATCTTTCAATACTTTTCTGTCGTCGAACTCTAAAAACATATCCAGCCTTTTAGCGCAGTCCTGCCTGATAAGCACCGAATTTATGCTTTCCAGATTAGACAGTACCACGAGCTGTTCTAAGCTTGCATCATCTCTGATATTACCTGTCTTCGCAGGGTTTGACTCTCTCCATTCTCTCGCAGTTTTACCGAAAAGAGCAACATTGAGAACATCTGCCTCGTTAGCATATATGAACTGAACCTGATATCTTGAAACTTCCGGTGGGATCAGATTCTCTTTTATCGCATCAGTGTGTATCCTGTAATTGATCTTGGATATCGTCCGCTGAACACTCCATTCAAGATTTAAACGGTCGTTCTCTATTTCTTTGAGCCGCTGGAATTCCCGTATTAAAAAAAGTTTAAATACCGCATTTATGGAAGAACAGAACTCAAAAGCAATGTCTTTATGCGCATAAGTACCGCCGTATTTACCTTGTTTTACGATTATTCCTTTTGCCATTGTCGCTTCAATCCAGCTACCGGGACTCAGAACGAAACTGTGCAGGCCCGCCTGTGTTTTAAAGTGGTCGAATTCGACCACTTTAAAATCAGGATTATACAATTGCTCCCATGTGCCGAGAAATTCAAGCGTTGTGCGGCTTCTTATCCAGTTCTTTATTATATCTGCCGACCTTGAATCGCCCTCTTTTGATTTCGCAATATCTGTCAAAGAAATATAATCTTCCCCACAGACCGACAGCAACCCGATATCTCTTCCCTGCACTTCAATTATACCGTTCTTCACTCTTACCTCCCGTTTTATGTTACTTTTCCTTATTCAAAATCTCTCAGCCTGCTTATTACCTCCATATCCGACTTCTCGATCTGCTTCAGCTCTACCCTGTCCAGCCTTTGAAACACCTGAGCATTCGATTGAAGGAATTTTCGCATTTCGATGAACATTTCAATAATCAATACACTGATTTTTATAGCCGTTTTAGATGTCAATATTCCTGCAAGCATAGCTACTCCTTGCTCAGTATAAACATATGGCATATATTTACTGTGCTGACCTCGTTTATTCTCTATGGTTCCAAAATGGAACCTTAAAGAAATTAATTCAGATTTATCGAGTTTGAAACAGAAACTTGAAGCAAATCTTTCTTTATTTCTTTTCATTGCTTTATTGAGCACTTTAGTCTCCACTCCATAAAGCTCCGCCAAGTCCCTGTCCAGCATTACCTGATGCCCGCGGAATAGAATATATCTTATCCTTCAGACTCTCTTCAAACTTCTCCACTTCATATTCTGCCATAACGCACTTCTCCACATTAACTTTCCCCGCAATATAAAACACTAGGCGTGTCAAATCGTGACACGCCTCATAAGAAATATGAAATATTTTGATTATTTATTCAGATGCATGAGGTACAGCACCGCACAGACAACTCATCTGTCACCATGCCGTCCATAATCCTCTATCAAAGACTTCACAGCCTGATCAGCCTCAATTTCCGAAGACACAGATATCACTTTATCGAAACATTTCAACAGTATATCGTCCGGAGGTTCGGAACCAACACACACTGCTACAGAGAACCGAACTTCATCTGAGAAAACCATACCCGCGATCTGACCCAAATACACATAATGATCTTCAATTCCGGAGTCGAATCGGATTATCAGCAGGTCATTGTCGTCGATCTTATCGGGAACATGATCATATTCCGCATTTAGCGATAATATCTTTGCATGCTTAACTTCATCAATGGTCTTTTCTTCCAACATTTTCTGACTCCTATTACCCTGCTTTAATTTTCCTCTATAATATCCCTAACCTTCTCAATTCCCAAAAACATTTTGCGGTTGCCTGAATATCTTTAGATGCATTGTGAGCTTCTTCAAAATTCGAACCGAAAAGCCTGTTGTGCATATCCGAAAGCGTAATCCAGCCCCTAAAATGTTTCGTCGCACCCGTCATCGTGCATATTTTCTTCTTATACTGCAAGCTGTCTTCCAGACCGTTCCTAAGATATTCCGAGCCGACTACTTTCTTATCGAAATATATGTTATGACCTACAAGAAAATTGGATCTTTGCACAAACTCCGCGAATCTATTCAATACGACCGTTACCTCATGCCCCTCGATCAAAGCTCTTTCTGTTGTGATCCCATGAATTTTTGAAGACTCAAAAGGAATTTCATACCCGGAAGGTTTAATAATAAAATCCTCCGAAGCGATCAAGCTGCCGTTATCTCCGTAAAGCAAGTAGGCAAGCTGCACAAGTCTCGGCCAATTATCAAAGTCAGAAGTAGGCGCAGAAGAATTCCTGGGAAGACCTGTCGTTTCGGTGTCAAAAAAGAGATACATATAATATCCTCCGGTAATTTATTTTCGTTAAAGACAATTTAACTGCAAAACAATGCAAAAGCAAGCGATTTTTTGAGCTTATTTTGTAGCTGCGCTAAAAGAGTATAAGGGTTTCGACCGACGCCACGGACGGTTTCAGCCCTTCCGATTCTCTATAGTACTTATTATTTGACATATACAGAATTCGGGAATTTTTGATTTTAAAAATTCCGATTTTCAAAAATTCAGGAGTTTTTTGATCTCTTTCATAACTTAAAATATTTTTTAGCAGATTGACCGCAGCTAAATTTATTCCTTATTCATTTTGATTTATTAGCGTTTCAATATTTGTCAGAATGTCCATTTGTGCTCTTGTCCGATTTTTTTTTTCTTCAAAGAATACTTCAATTGCCTGCAATACTGTCAAGCTTAGTTTTTAATTTATCAGTTAACTTATAGACTCCTGTTTTCGCAGCACCGGAAAATAGTATTAAACTGTATTTTTTTAAGATGGCGATATCCCTTTGCATGGTAGCTCTTGAGATATCAAATCGGTTCATAAGCTCTTTCAATCCTATACCATTTCTCACATATATAGTAACAAGTTCCTTGCTTAATCTGATTTTTACAGCCTCATTTTCATGAAGAACAGCAACAGCCATCCGGTTGATCCTCTCAACATTCCACCCTTTCAGATGAGCCACTGCGATCCAGTATGTAAGGTCGTTATAGTCCATTATGCCAAGTGTTGTATTTGCGACTTAAATTATCGTTAGTTGCAAATCATTGTGTTTTTGCGACTTAAATTATCGTTAGATGCAAATGAACGCTTAATTCTAATATGCGAACCCGGAATCTCTAATATGTTTCAAAGATATTTCAAGATATTTCTGGTTTGAAAATTTGATGCTTTTTCTGCTGCTCCAGCTTTCAATTCCTTTCTGAATCACTTTTATATCAGTAGTTTTGCTCTTCTCAGCCAGATAATCAATCGAAGATAAAAGTTCTAAAGCAAAATCTGAATAGAATCCCTCAAGGAACTTAATAGTCTTTTGTGCAATATTAAATAGCTCATCATTATTCTCAACATGATTTTTAACAGTTTCGTAACCGTCAGATATAAGCGTCATCGGATCGAAAGGTTTTTTATTCATATCACTGAAACCCATTATGTAGCTGCCGTTGAGAGCAATAAGCACATATCTTACTTTACCTGAATACGGTCCGTAAAATTTAGGATTAAATTCGAGTTTGAAATACTTTCCGGCACCGAATCTTTGTAGAAAATAACAGACTTTTTCGCTGGAAAATTCGGAAACATATTCTCCGTTCCTCACGAGATCGTAAAGCACATATAACAAAAGAGCTCTGGCATCAGTCAGTTTCACCCTTTCTTTTTTTAACTCTTCCCTGATCTGCGCTGTAGGCTCATAAACATATACATTAACATCGAGACTGCCCAATTTTCGTTCAATTATCCTTTTCACTCTCTCCCACTCCAATCCTCCGTTACCGGATCCCAAAGGCGGCAGAGCCACACTTCTAATTTTTCTTGTTTTAATAACATCAATAAGATCATCCAAACCTTCTTCAATGAATGAATATTCCGAGGGCTTCTTCCAGCTTTTCTTTGTAGGAAAATTAATAATGATCTTATCTCCGGTATGCAGACTGCTGTCCTCAGCAACTACCATTTTCCCTATGGCGATCTCATTATTTTTACACGCTTCTGAATATGCTTTAAAATTCCCGGGGAACATTTTTTTGAACTGCAGAGCGATACCTTTACCCATAACACCGTCAGTATTAACCGTATTAACAAGAGCTTCAGCCTCGCTTTCGAATATATTTCCAGTTATGTATTTAATCATTATAAGCCTCCTTTAATAATACGCTTCGGGGTTTATCGTAATTTTAGTTTCATCTATCCCGAAATCAATAAGTTTCTGTTTTGCTGTCAGACCATTACAAATGAACTCACTTATAAGGTCTGGACTAAGATCACCGCGAATCAGTAACTCAGCCTCTTTTTTTGTTTTCCGGACAAGATTCTCTGACCCTCCCCAATAATGCGATGCTACTGCTTCCCAGTCAATTATATTCGGAAGTTCATTCAATTTTGTACTGTCGTAGAAAGATGTGTAGGTTGTTAAAGCATGACCATCTGAATAATAGAACTCTCCAGAAGACCCGCCTACTTGTGTTAGCATACACATTAAATAAATAATTTTAGTTGGAGGGGTGGGTTGTAACACATTATTCCCTCCAGCTTGAACAACATAAAGCATCGGCATGCGTACGCCGAAATAAAACGGGATAAAATCACCCAAAACAATTTCTGTTATCGGATTCAGATAATCACCATTGTTGACCGTTACTCTTTTATTCCTTCGGGTTTCGATAATACTTGTATCTCCGATCGTAACATAATCAGGATTTGAATTCGGTGAGTTCTTGTGCGTAATACCATGACTGAGAATATGTGGTATGTTCTCAATGTGTGTCATTCTGTATAATTTTATCTCGTTTAACCTCATTTTTCAATATCTCAAATAATTATTTAAAATTAACCTTTCGAACTTTTAAAATCAAGATTATAATTTACTCTGAACTAATATTTTTTTAAACGATTCCAATATTTCTCTGAGATCATTTTTAAATTGACCTGTTATTACTTTTTCATATTCTAAGTTATCCCACCATCTGTAATCATGCCAGTTGCCATATATAAGCCAAGCATCAGTATGCTTATCTTGAGATAATTCTTTTTTAAAATTGACTATAAGAGTATTTAACCGATCTACAGGCACAAGATTTTTAACAAATCCGAATATTATATCCTGCAATCCATTTCTTTGTGGCTCAAAACTGACAGGTATATTCTCGAAATCCTTGAACCTAAAACTAAATCCATTATAGATTTTACCAAGGGATTTATCAAATTTAACTTCAGCATTTAACTCCGAAGCTAAATCCTTAATTTCATTAATCATCTTTTCTTTTAAAGCTTCCTTTATTTTGCCGCTGTTACTATCGAGATAAAGGAAAGCCAAAGTATTTTTTTCGCTTCCAGTTACTATTTTCAGAATATCCATTTCTTCATCCTTATTTTTTGTTTGACCTGTCGGAGATTTTATCAGGTTTATGTATTGATTTATCGTCTCTCTTACTAAAGGATAATTGGCAGCTATGCCTACGCACTTATCCAGCCACTTAATGATATCCTCCATGTACGAAATAGCCACAAATTTAATTTCCGATTTATCTTTACTGTATTCAGACGGCTCAATTCCATTCCGTGTTAAATAAAAGAGCTTTGCCTGTGGATAAGCGTTATGATAACGCAACAATTGATTCGGCTGATCTTCTGCGAAAATTTTATTCTCAATTATAAAAGAACCCGTATTCGACTTTATATGCAAATCTATCCTGCCACCTTCAGTACTACCATTTCTTACCTTGCCTATATACTCTTCTTTACAAACTTTCACAGTTTTTATATCTATTGTGTGGACATCAAACATCTTTATGAATTCTTCAAGAAACGCTGACGATAGATTGTGAGATCCATTTGGATTAAGTAGTTCTGCTATAAAAGCAGAGTGCGTATTAACTTCGTCACTTTCCATTCTTAGTATTCGGAAAATATTAAATCTATCTTGAGTCAAATCATTAATGATCTTGTATTTTTCACGAATCATCAAAATATCGTGAAATAATTCATTTAATTCTTTTTCATCTACCATCTTTCATTTTCTCCTTCCCCATTTCCTGAATCTTCAAGTTTTAACCTAATAAGTCATTTGCAATCATTTCAACTTCCCATTTACATAATTTATGAATGCTGAGCATGATACTAACATGTATTTAGCATCTTCAAAATCAACTTTTTCTTTATCCTTCAAAAAATGTCTTATGCCACTTTCGTCTGATGAATAACCGTATAGCTTTGAAAATGCTTGCTTTAGAGATTCGTGGATTTCTATCTTTTCATCTAATTGTTTTATCAATTGACCGAGGGTACCTTTATCATTTCCCGTAACAATTGAGACTAATGACTCTACAGCTGAAATTGATTCTTTTATCGAATTTCTGTAATCCGGATTCTTTCTATCACTTAAAAGTTCAAGTGATCTGATCATGTGATTCCTTACAGAATCAATTTTAACTAAAGCAGACTCTTCAATTGCTTTTATTTCGTTTTTATCTGTTATTAGCGTGATTATCTTATCTACAAATCTGTAACCCGACATTTCTTTTTCTAATACTGAATTGCATAATTCGACAAAGCTGGTATTTGCATTTTCATTTGGATAATTATTCACTATGAACTCTATAAAATCATATATACCGTACCATTTAGCTTTTACAAAGTAAAAATCAGCTATTTTTTTGATTTCTTTATTCCATTCGTAACTCACGTTATTTAATGGAATTTTGTAAAAATTGAAATATAATCGTCTTACAAAGAGTTTCATGTCAGAGTTATATCTATCATCCAAAATTTTTATTTGACTAAAATCGATATCAACATACTTGACATTATCCCAATACACTACATTCAAGGCATTCCATATACTGTTTTTTAAATCTTCATCGACTGATTCAATCTGTAGTTTATTTTTTACTTCAACATGACCATATCTTTGAGAAAATTTCATATAACTACTTCCTCATTTAATTATTCTTAACTTCATCATCTATCAAGCTGTCCTTAAGCTCAATAATATTGCATTCATCGAATTTATATTGATTTATTGAGGCTATTATTATTTGATTCTCGGAGAAATCTCTTTTTAATATTTCAATCATATTGTCAATATTGATTTGCTCTACTTCTCTTCCGCTCGGAGAATCAATAATTATCGGCAGTTTCAATCCGAGTTTCTTTTCAATTTCTTTTATGTAAGCTAACTTAAAGCTAAAAACAATTTTATGAAATACCGCACCGGAAAGTGATTTTAAATCACTTGTAAAGATAAAATCTTTATTTGTGCTAATATAGTCGGAAAACTCTAGTTCGTTAGCATAGTTTTCAACAGTCTTATATATATTTTCAATTACTTTATTATCATTTCTGGTTAAATCAAAAATATTACTCTTTAAATCTCTGTGCCTTTCCTCTAAGTTTTTTATATAATTCTCAATTACGACCTGGTCAATATCCATCTTTGTAACTTGGTTTTCATAACTCAAAAGTAAATTTTCTGTTTTAAATAATCCTTTGTCATCTTTTCTTTTTAGCTTCATGTCTTCAATTTTTTTTGTAATTTCGGAAAGCTCCCCTAAAATTATTCTTTTTTTTGCCATCAAAATATCTACAAAATCTGAATAATCAATGATGGTATTCTCATTTACAGGTATAATTTCGCTGCTTTTTGATTTAACACTGATTCCCATTTTCTTAATATATTCTACAAAAGTTTTATTATTAGACATTGCTTTTTCAACTTTTGAAAGCTCATTTCGTATTGCTTTAGATTCTGAATCAAACAAAGCTATATTTTTTTCAAGCTCATCATCATAGCTATCATATACAATATCGCCTTTTAATTCATGTATTTCGCTTTTATATTTTGCTATATCAAATAATTTTTGATATTTCATAAGATTAGATTCAACTTTTTTGAGTTCATCTTCAAGATCTGAACAGTCAACATCTGATAGACCACGAACTAACTGTTCGATATTAAATGAATTCTTTCCAATAATTGTGCCTCGATTAAGTAATGTCCACCCTTTTTCTTGATCAAAGTAGAAAGCGCCAAGCAGATTTGATATTATATTCTCATTGTTCGTGTTAAAAATATCTCTTAAGAAATTATTCAATTCAAAAGGTAATAAAAATATAGTTTTAGCTTTACCATGCGATACTTCTAGAGAATCACCGTTCCTTACGATGAAATATTCTACATTTTTACTTTCAATTTTACAACTCAATTCACATTTTTCAAATTTGAGTTTCCGTGTGCTCGGAATTGAAAAACCGATTGCATAAAGCATCAATCTTAATAATGTAGTCTTGCCTACTGTGTTTTTTTTGCTATAAATGAGATTGACTTTCTCGGAAAAATCAATCTCTTTATAAAAATTACCGACACTTATTTTAATTGATTTGAAGTTCATAAATTCACCTTCGTTTTAATACTATTTATAATATTTTTCTGCTTTAACATTTTATTGATCACTACCTTGATTAAATTTTCATTTTCGGTTCCAAAATCCTCAATGTAGTTTGTCCATTTTTCATTAACAAATAATCTTTGTTTTTCTTTGCCTGTCGTATTTTCAGGTTGGAAGCTTTGATAGTCACTTAGAACTTTCGTAGCAAATTCAAACCTGTCAACCGTATTGTCAATAAAATCATTATACTGCCTTTCTAAATCCATTTGATCTGATTCGTTAAGTTCATCAATTATATCATCATCTGATCTTAATTGAGAACTAATAACAATTATTGGCCATATCAATTCTGATTTTTTTATTATTTTACTATTATCGATGATCGAAGCATTTTCAAAAAAATCATTTTGCCATATATTCAATAATTCTCTAGTGTGACCTGATAGGTTTGAATTTAATTCAGTTAAAAATTCTTGTACAATTTGTTTAACAACTTTGTATCTTTCGTTCAAATCATCGGAATGGAATGGTATAACAAAGATGAACAGTTTAGATTTCTCTAAAGCATTTATATTCAATGAAACTAATATTTCGTTAATCCTATTTTTGCATATATCAGGCAGAGAGTCGAAAGATTTTCGAGAATAACCATAAAAAGCACTCATTGTCTCGATGTTATTGAATGGATTAGGTGTATTTGTAACATAAATTAATTTTTCAACTTCATTACTATCAGCATCAGATAAGCTTTTTAAACTGTTATTTAGATTTCGTATTACATTAGAATAGTCATCTATTCTTACTATCGATTTAGCTTGTGAATAAATTCTCTTGCCATTATCTAG
>DFZN01000060.1 GCA_002382735.1 bacterium UBP11_UBA4055 | reverse complement strand
ACTTACATAAACAAACGACTGAACGGGCTGTCATTTTTGGGAATGCGGATATTTCCGAGTTTAATCAGAATAAATGCGGTTAATCTAAAAAGATCGGTCAGGAAAATGCGGATAAAAGCGAATTTATATTCAGCAGGCAAGATCAAAGATGAAAAAATTACACAGTCAGCTCAGAGCATAACCGGCTATCTGAAATATTTTAACACTTATGAGTTGAGATGCGATCTGATAGCCAAGGGAGTTATTTGATTGATTTGATCAAGATAATGCAGTATATTACAGGTAAGTAAAGAAAAAGGAAGCGGGATGCCTTACAGTGTGGAAATAATGCCGAAAGCAATAAAGGATTTGAAATCAATTGACAAAGCTCAGGCAAAAACCATACTTGAAAGAATACAAAATCTGGAAAACGGGTTAGAAGGCGATATAAAGAAATTAACAAATTACACACCGGAATACAGATTAAGAGTTGGAAATTATCGGGCACTTTTTGAAATTGAAGGAGAAAAAATTATCATATACCGGATAAAACACAGAAAAGAAGCTTATTTATAAAGAGGTGAATTTATGAAACTGCATACTCAGATCATAGAAAAAGAAGGAAAGAAGGAATTTGTTGTAATTCCGGTTAAAGAATTCAAAATATTAGAAGAAATGATAGAAGATTATGAAGATCTGAGAGATCTGAGAGAAGCTAAACAAAGCTCCAAAGGAGAAAAATCCGTTCCTCTTAAAAAGGTAATAAAAAGCCTAAAACTTTAATCCTATATAATTGCGGTATTGAGGTAAATCTTAAAATTCTTCGCTATTTTTTTCTTGCTTTCCCGCTTTTACATGTTTATTCCAAAAACTTGTGGGATTTTAAATCCTATTTACAATTGACAATGTATGCCAAATGCCTTATATTGCTTTTATGAAGATATTCAAGTGGAATGCAGAGAAAAACGAAGCACTTTCTAGAGAAAGAGGCATCACTTTTGAGGAGATTATTCAAAGGATAGAGGCTGGTGCTTCTGTAACAGAAACAGATCATCCGAATAAAGAAAAGTATCCCAATCAGATAATTCTGATCGTTGATGTTGAAGGATACGCATATTTAGTTCCGTGTGTGATCACAGGAGACGAATATTTTTTAAAAACAATAATACCAAGCCGGAAGGCAACAAAAAAATACTTCGGAGACTATGATGACAAAAAAAAATAAAATGATGAAGCTCAATGGTTATGAATATGAAATACTTGAAGCTTATGAGAACGGACAGCTCAAAGTATCGGAAACTTCTGCAGATTATCAGGCAATTGCATCTGAGACATTAAAAAAGAATAAAAAGATAAACATAAGAATATCCGAAAATGATCTCTCCGCTTTACAAAGAAGGGCTGCAAAAGAAGGTATTCCTTATCAGACTCTGATCGGCAGCGTACTTCATAAATATATCAGCGGTTTTCTAAGAGAAGTTACGGAATAAAATGAAAAACAGACTGGCTCAAATTGCGATCGTCGTTGAAGATATCTGAGAAAATTTATGGGATATTATAATTATTTAAGTAATTTTCTTAAGTAGTCCATGTCGATATTAGGGCAGGTCTTGCCCTGCTCTTTAGCCGTGTCGTACTCGTAATGACCGCGAACGGCTTTGATGCCGTATTCGGATGTGAGGCGTTTGACCAGCCTGCGTAGCGAATTGAACTGTTTTGCGGTAAAAGTCCTGTCGCCGACAAGGCAGATACCTATAGTGTTCTCGTTATGAAGCTTTACATGCGCTCCGGCAATTTCGACCGGGCGGCCTTTTTCCACGCGGCCGTCGGCACTGAAATCGGGGGTCATGTTATACCAGTATTTCTTTCTCGGATAAGCGTTCGTAATTATAAAATGGTAGCCGACATCGTCCCAGCCCCGCTTTTTGTGCCATCTTTTAAAAAGAGATCTGCTGCCGTACTCCGTCGCGCTGCAGTGGATCACTATTGTATCGATCTTACGGGTCATTATTTCTGAAATCTCATTTTGAGATTGTTGATTATGTCTTTTAACAGTTTTACATCGGGATCTTTCAGGATCGCGTTCTTAACATTCTGGGGTGAGTTCATGAATATTTCGCCGTTGATCTTCATGGCCAGCTTAGTAAAAGACAGAAAAGCGTTGTTGTCCTGTTTTTTATAGAACATATATTTGGCAAGAGCGGTCGAATATTTCTGAGCCATGTTGGAATAACCTTTTCCGTATAGAAGAATTATATTTTGGTGAAGCTGGTTAGAAGTATTTATGTAATCGCTGTTAAAATGCATGGACAGGAACAGGTTGGTTCTTTTAAACAGAGGCGAATTTTTATCGTAATCGTCCATGAGTTTGTATATGCTGTCGAAATTTACTTTTTTATCGTCCGTAATATCAGAAATGGCCCTTATAAGAAGATCATTAGTCATTTTTTCAGACTCATGCCCGGATTCTTTCTGCATGCTTTCTCTGACCGAATAGATAAGGTCAAGAAATCTGTCCTCTGTTATGTTCATTTCCGAAAGGTATTGTCTTGTATAATCGAATATCTCGTTGATCGTGTAGTTCTTCAAAAATGAGCGGATATAGAAAGTGAGGCTCTCGATGTCTTCACCTCTTTTGCGGCTGTTCATGGAGATAATGTAAGAAGTGAGGTACTCCATCATATCGTTGAATTTACCGGCCTCGAAATAAAGATTGATAATATTCTGATAGACCTTGCTTATACTGCTTTTAATGCCTGTTTTGATATTGATCAGCATCACAAGGTCATTGATTATCTCCTGAACAGGGTCCTCAAGCATCATCCTTACCTGTGATCTGCTCTCGATCAGGTCGATAATACTGAAAAGGAAGCTGTAATTTACATCAAAAACGAATGCTTTATTAGCCTCTTCGACGGCGCGACTGAACATATTGTGTCTTTCAAGATAGGCGGAATAAGCATTTCTCGTGAAAAATATGAAGACAGGAAACCTGTTCTCCTGATAAAAATCTATCGCTCTCTGGAAAAATCTTTCCGTTTTGTCGGAGTAATCGGTCTTCTCATATAAGAATCCCATAATGAGGTAAGCTCTGGCTGCGTAAACTTTATCGGCAGACCTTTTCAGACTTTCAAAAGATTCAAGCAAAAGCGATTCGAATCTGTCATGATCATTCTCGAATTCCTGTCCTCTGCGGTTATAAAGATCATACATTGTCAGATACTGGTTCAAAGTCCTGAATAGAGGGACTTGGGAGGTGTAGTTCAAAAGTTCATCTAAGTACCGGTATTCATTTCTGTGATTGTATGACTGATGCATTACATACACCATGATCTCGACCACATACTCTCTCTTTTCCTTGTCAGTCAGCTTTTCTTTGAGCCTGGTTATGATAGAATTACTTTCGTCAAAATTTTCGGCATAGTTGAGGTCAATAAGGTTTATCACATCAGTCTCAAAGTCGAATTCACCGGAGTTGTCGCTTTTAGAAAGCAGGCTGCGGTATTCCTCGATAAGATGCTGATTGCTTTCAGGCACAAGGTTCTTGAAAATCACGAAAATGACCTCAAAAAGCAATCTGAGTTTGATATCTGTGCTGAGACCAACCTTGTATATCAGCGTCTGATAAAGCTCGATAAGATTCGGGATATCCCTGCTGTTTATAAGGGCATTCTTCACGACCTTGATCTTTTTAATAACATCAATATTAACATTCCTGTGCCCGGCCAGTTTATGAATGAACCTGTAAAGTCTCTTAGTCGTGTCCTTTACACCTACATCCGAGAATACGACAGATGATATCTTTCTGTGGTAATGTCTTATCTCGTCAGCGGCGGAAGCGTTTATGACCATTCTTTTTAAAATATCTTCGGTTATCGAGAAAAGATCAGCTTCTTCACCCTGAGCTCTTATGAAATAATCCTCGAAGAGCCTGTCAAGAATATCCTTAACTTGAGAAACTGCAATGTCAGTGATTTTTGATATATGTTCGGCTGAAAGCGGAACAAGTGAAACGCTTAATGTTCTTAGTACCGATAATTCTTCCGGCGCAAGGGTCTGAGGATTGAAAATGATCTCATTCTTTATGAATTCGTTGAGCATATCCTCGAATTTTGTTGATGTTTTGTAAGAATATCCGCTGTATGTCCTGATTATTATGTTGTTCGAATAAAGAAGTTTGAGTATATCTATCAGTCTCTGAACACTGTTGCCTGTTACATTCTGCAGCTTTGAATAAAAAAACTCCGGTGCGTCCTTAAGATTGGAAAAATATGTGTTGACGATCTTTTTTATCTGCTCAAGGTTAAGATTAGGTATCGTGATCACTGATCTTGAGTCATTTGGAGAGTTGAGAATATCGTAAAGTACCTTTTTGTTCTCTCTGATCTTTCTCGGATTCACGGTCAGGATCAGAAAAATGTTGAGTTTGCTATAGAACCTGTTGATGATGAGGTTGATGAAATCGAGCGAGAATTTATCTGCATACTCAATATTATTCAGAGCGACAACGAGCATATTTCCGGGAGAGACATCCTCTATGAATCTCCCGATCACGGTCTGAATTTCGGGGATCTCCGTTTCTTTTATGTCGTCAGTAGCATAAAAAAGCCTGTCTATGATTCTTGTATCAGGATTATTGTGCCTGATGATCTTTCCTATCGACATGATAAGGTTTTTCATAGGCTCAAGGTTGTTGCTCTCCGGTTTTTCGAGAAAGTCTATTCTGTAGAAATCGTGGTTGGTCAGCTGACAGTTAATCTTGAACTCATCAACCAGTTTCTTTTTTCCGGAACCCGATTCGCCTGTGAGGACAATGAATTTTCTTTTGCCTGTTTTTTCTTTGGATGAATTGAAAACGGAAAGTATCGTCCTGTATTCGTTTTCTCTGAAGATAGTTGTGTCCGAGAAAGTCGATCTTGTGCTGTAGGACGATATAATATTGTAGTTCTTGTCGAATATCTTGTTCATTTCAGAGATCGCCTCATTGGCGGAACTGTACCTTCCTACAGGCTCAACATCAAGGAACTTCCTGAGAAATTTTTTAAAATCGGGATCTTCTATCTTATTCAGCTTTTCATGCAGGAGATTCTCGTCGAACTTGACCCTCTTGTCGAAGAATTCGTGGATCGTAGATGAGGGAGTGTAAACGAATTCCGAATTAAGCAGGTTGGCAAGAACGAGTCCGGCCGAAAAAAGATCGCTTCTGGAGTCTATTGTCGTGAGTCCTCTGATCATTTCAGGCGACATGTAGTTCAAGGTGCCTGCGTAATTGTAGTTCGGAGTGTCGAACTGGGTTGTAAGACCGAAATCCGTTATCTTTACCGTAAAACCGTCGAACTCCTTTTTAATGAGCACATTGTTCGGTGAAATATCATAATGAATGAAATTGTTGGAGTGAAGGTAGCTTAATCCGCTAAGAAGCTGATAAAAGGATTCGAGCTTCATTTCCTTTGAATTGAACAGCTGGTTGAAGGTGATGAAATTGCCGTCGGGTATATATTCCAGTGTGAAATAGTAGTTACCGAGATCTGCGTCATAACCGAAATCATATACCTTTGCGATGTTCTTGTGGTTCAGAGCGCACATTAGCCTGAATTCGTTCTTCAGCCTCTGAATTTTTTTCTGAGTCGAATGCCTGTTCAGAAGTTTTAAGGCAAGCTTGTTGGAATTATAGTCCTCGACGAGATAAACTGTACTTGATCCGCCCTTTCCGAGCTTTTTTATTACCTTGTACTTATTGTCAATGCTCTTTATTTCAACATTATCAGCCATAAAACCCTACATTTTATCGATTATCGGAATATTTAAAATCTGCAGACATCTCCTGAAAAGGCTTTCAAGCGCGATCAGAAGGAATATCCTCGACCCGGCAACATCATTTTCCTCTCCGACTATCCGGTTTACCCTGTAGAACCTGTTGAAATCTTTCGCTAGATCTATCAGATATGAGGCTATTACTGAAGGCTCGTGTTCGCTGTACGCTGAGATCAGTTTTGATTCAAAATAGGACATCGTTTTTACCAGTTCATAGGTAACATCGTCTGAGAGAAGAGAAAAATCAGGCTGTCCGTTTAGTTCAGCACCGGCTTTTTGTATTATATGGACTATCCTGACATATGAATACTGAAGATAAGGTCCTGTTTCACCCTCGAATGAAAGAACCCTCTCCCATTCGAATTCAATATTTTTTACTCTTGAACGGCTGAGGTCCTGAAATATCACCGCTCCGATACCTATTTTATCGGCGATAGTCTCCTTTTCGGTCTTTTCGATGTCCTTGTCCTTCATTATCTCAAGAACCCTGTTCTTAGCCTCGTCAAAAATATCCTCAAGGTAAACGACATTTCCTTTTCTTGTGGAAATCCCGAGTATTGATCCGAAACCAACATGCTCGGCCTTTTTGATCCAGTCATATCCCAGAAGTTCAAGGGATTTGAATACCTGACTGAAATGAAGCTGTTGCTTGAGCTCGGTAACATATATCATCTTGTCAAACCCGAACTCTCTGTGCCTGTCTATCGCGGCGGCAAGGTCCCTTGTCGAATAGATCGAGGCTCCGTCGCTTTTTCTTACTATGCAGGGCGGCATTCCGTATTCTTCAAGGTCAATGACAAGTGCCCCTTCGCTGATCTTTGAAACAGGGCTCGATTCGACCATTTTAATAACTTCCTTTGATCCTGACTCGTAATAACCTTCGCCGCGATAGAAATCGAAAGACACATCTATCCTGTCATAAGTCTTTTTTATACCTTCGATCGTATAATCCTTGAACCTCTGCCATAATTTCCTTGCTTCAGGATCGCCGTTCTCGAGCCTTAAGAACCAGTCTCTTGCGGCAGACGAAAGAGAAGGGTCGTTTTCTTCTTCTTTATGGAACCTGACATATAGTTCCTGCAGATATCTAACGGGATTTTTTCCGAGCTCTTCTTCGCTGCCCCAAGATATAAAAGCATATATCAGCTTTCCGAACTGAGTGCCCCAGTCGCCCAGGTGATTGATCCTGATAACTTTCCAGCCCAGAAAATCATAGAGTCTGTAAATCGAATTTCCGATTATAGTCGATCTCAGGTGTCCGATATGGGGCTCCTTAGCTATGTTCAGTGAAGAATAGTCTATGACCATAGTCCTGCCTGACCCTATTTCTTTCAGCCTTGAATAGACCGAACCGTCGTTAATGTCGGAAAGCACCGTCTCCGCGAAGGCTTTTCTCGAATATTTGAAATTGAGATATCCGCTTATATTCTCTACGCTTTCGAATAAAGCGTCATCTCTGAAGATCTTTTTCAGTTCTTCCGCCACAGCCACAGGCGGTTTCTTCAATACTGCTGAAAACCTGAAGCATGGCAGAGCCGTGTCCCCGTGTTCCGGATTTCTCGGTACCTCGAATGACGAAACTGAGGCAAGGTCCCTCAATGCGGGAAAAGAACCTGTGATCTTCTCTAATATCGAATCTTTTATTCTGTTCATTCTCTCCCTGAACCGATCAGATCGTCATGATCTCTTTTTCTTTGGATGTGACCAGAATATCAACCTCTTTTATATATTTATCGGTAAGCTTCTGAACATTGTCTTTTTCAATGTCCCTTCTGTTCTCGCTTACGCCTTCCTTGACCATTTTGTCAAGCTCTGAATTTGTGTCTTTTCTGCTGTTCCTGATAGTTATTTTTGTATTCTCGCCTTCCTTTTTGACATTCTTTACAAGGTCTTTTCTTGTTTCTTCCGTAAGCGCGGGTATCTGAACTCTCACGACATTGCCGTCGTTTATAGGATTGAAACCGAGATTGGCGTTTATTATGCCCTTTTCAATGTTCTTGGTCTGTGTTTTGTCCCACGGAGTGATCACTATCATTCTCGGTTCGGGTATGGCAATATTAGCGACCTGGTTCAGAGGGACCAGCGATCCGTACGATTCAACTTTGACCGGATCAAGAGTATGAGCGTGGGCTTTTCCGGCTTTCACTCTTTCAAACTCGTGAGTAAGATGCTCGATGGCTTTTTTCATCTTGTCTTCACATCTTTCAATTACGGGTCTGATCTTTTCGTTTTCGTTGACTGACATATCGATCTCCTCTTTTATTTATTTTTTGTGATCATTTTTAGTATATGACACCGACCATATAAAATTTAATACAAGCTTAAGCTAAAGTCAATATCTAACCTTGTTTATTTACAAAGTAAACAACACCCGCAATAATTGCCAGTGCAGCTATGACGGCAAGAGTTATTTTGACTGCGCTGTACGGTCTTTCACCCTGTACTTCGCCGGTTCTCGCGTTCACCATGAACCTGTATAATTTATCTCTGAACTTGAATGCGCTTATATAGACAGGCAGAAGGATGTGCTTGAAAGTTATGTCCTTATGCGAAGTGTTCACGGTCATTATCCTCTGTTCATCCCCGCCGATGTCTCTTCTTATGTCCTGCCTTATGACACCGTCCATTATATTTTTTACGATATCGAAACCCTCACTCAATTCTATCCGGTATCTTTCTGTAATAAATCCGCTCAAGTATTTTTCGTCAAAAGGAACAAGGTTCTCCAGATCCCATGGTTCAAGAGCATAGAGGTATTTTTCGGGTAATGATCTCGAAGCGGCTGCAAGAACATCGTCAAAAAGTCTTTTTACTCTTCCTGAAGCGAATGACCACTTTGTTTTTCTTATTCTTCTCGTCTTTGTCACCGATTTGCCGTTTACGGTCGTCTGATAAGATTCCGTTACATAGTAATAGTCGCCTCTCTGCCCGGTGTATGAACTTGATGTGTCCGCATCGAATGTCCAGTAGGGGAGATAGATGCCCTTGAACATGTCCGTGCCGAGAGATGACTTTTTGAGGTTGTTCGGTGCAAACCAGAGCTTCCCTGCCCATTTTTTGAATTCTGCGTAAGCTTCCTTTATGCCGATCCTGAACGGCAGCA
>DFZN01000016.1 GCA_002382735.1 bacterium UBP11_UBA4055 | reverse complement strand
GCCTGTAAAAAGGAAGCGCGGAAGACCGAGAAAAAATCCTTTATAAACCTTTTTTTATTCGAATATCGATCTGACGAATACTTCGGGATCGAACAATTGAAGATCTTCTTTCTTTTCACCTATGCCTATGAACCTGACGGGAATGTCCATTTCCTGATTTATCGCTATCGTAACGCCGCCTTTGGCGGTTCCGTCGAGTTTTGACAGGACGATGCCGGTCACGCCGGAAGTTCTGCTGAACTGCTTTGCCTGCGAAAGCGCATTCTGTCCGGTCGTCGCGTCGAGGACGAGGAGGACTTCATGAGGCGCGTCAGGATTCAGTTTCTTGAGCACTCTCGATATCTTTTCCAGCTCGTTCATAAGGTTTACCTTGTTATGAAGCCTTCCCGCAGTGTCGATGAGCACGATATCCGCGCCTCTCGCCTCGCCGGCCTTGTACGAATCGTAAGCCACTGCCGCCGGGTCCGAGTTCGGCTGATTTTTAATAAAATCAGCACCCGTCCGCTTCGCCCACTCCTCGAGCTGCTCAATGGCGGCCGCTCTGAAAGTATCCGCCGCCCCAATCAGCACCCGCTTGCCCATATTCATGTAATAATGCGCAAGCTTCCCTATCGTTGTCGTCTTTCCGTTGCCGTTCACTCCGACGACCAGTATCACATGCGGCTTCGCCGTGACCTGTACCGGCCCGGAACTTTTATCCAGCATCGAGATGATGACATCATATACAAGCTTTTTAACATCGTTTATATCCTCTCCCTTTGACGATCTCTTCCTCACCTCTCCGATTATACTCTCAGTCGTCTTAACGCCGATATCGGAGGTGTACAGAGCTTCCTCTAGAGCTTCAAGCGTATCTTCATCCATCTTCCCTGAAAAAACTATCGAACCCAGCTTGCTTAAAATACTGCTTTTGGTCTTTTTTAAAGAACCCGAAAGCTTCTCGAAAACCGACAGCTCAGGCTTCACCTCGACCGTTTCTACCTTAACATCGGAAAGCTCAATATCCGCTTCCTCAAGATAATCCCTGACACGCTTCCGTTTAAATAATGCCATATATCCCTTCAAATAATTTCGGACTGAAATATAACCAAAAACGCCCGTATAATCAACAGACAGAACTTATGCGTAAATTTTTTGTTGAATAACCTGCGCGGATTTTATACATTTACAAGTAAAAAGGAGACTCCGAGAATGAAAAAAATACTGTTCACCATAATACTTTTCGCAATAATACTTTCATGCAACATGCCCGCTTCAGCCTCAAGCGAAGACGAAATAGTAGCCACTTGGCGCGGGGGAAAGATAACGCTTAAGGAATTTGAGGATTTCGCGCTGAGGAACTCATTTAATTCAGACCCTGTTGAGGCTGCTGAAAGCCACATGGATAAGAAAAGAGAAGCTTTGGATATTATGATCAACTCTAAAATGATATGGAATATCTATGACAGCCTAAAATTAGATACGGTGAAAGCAATAAAAGATGCGTATGAAAGAAGACTTTACCGTACGGCGTATAACTACACCCTGTTCACAGACAGCGTCCAAAACAAGATCGTTACTGAAAAACGGATAAATGAATTTTATGATCTTCTGAAAAATAAATACAATATCAGCCATATACTTTTTGATAATGAGGAAACCGCAAGATCGGTCTATAACGATATTAGAACAAACAGCAATGACTTTGGTAAATATGCCAAAGAGTATTCAAATGATGCCAGCAATAAAGATAACGGCGGAAATTTGGGATGGAATATTATAACAAATTTCGTTCCTGAATTTTCAGATGCCGTACTTAAGCTGGAAATCGGACAGATAACAGAGCCCTTTAAAACAAAATTCGGGTGGCATATTGCAAAATTGAACGATATTTTGCCCAACGGTGAGCTTGGAAGTCTTGAAAAGGAAATGAAAAATATCAGATACGCTATCCTTTCAAAACACAAAGATGATTTTGACAGAATAAACAATGATTGGGAAAATTACCTTTTAGACAGGTATAATGTTTTCGTT
This sequence comes from bacterium UBP11_UBA4055, assembly GCA_002382735.1. Lineage (GTDB taxonomy): Bacteria > UBA4055 > UBA4055 > UBA4055 > UBA4055 > UBA4055. The sequence goes on along the minus strand of DFZN01000016.1, from coordinate 1,272 downwards.
GACAGCCAGAAGGTCACCGATTTTGTAAACTACTTCAGGTCACTTGCACAAAAAGACATAACTACCGCATGCGACGCTTCGTATTACAACACGGGTATTGTTCTGTCGCATTTTGACGGTGATACTGTTTATGTGAAGAACGCTCTTGATAACATAAGCCGATCAGTCAATGTAGCTGTACAAATGAAAAAAGAAATTCCTGAAGTAAAAACTGACGATGTTCACGGTCTCATATTCTACACACACATTTTCAAGGTAAGACCGCTTATAACAGATGATCTCGGATATACAAAGAGAAAAGATGTTCAAAACAAAGTAAAAGGAGGCCTGACGATTGATTTACGAGAATATCTTATTGAAGATTATAAGGGCTCAAAGGATCAGGAAAAGGAATGGTTCGAACCTTACCGCAGATCCTACAATCTCAAGATAGTTCACTCCATTTTAGAAAAGTCATTCTATAACCCATCCGACACAAGAAAATAAAAAAGGGCTGATTCTCTCTTCAGCCCTTTTGTAATAAGCAATATCTGCGAAATGTTATTTGTTACAATTTTTCAGTTCTTAAGTTAATTACTTAACAAGAACCATTTTATTTGCCATAACGCTGTTTCCAGCTTCCATTGTGTAGTAGTAAACGCCTGCACAAAGGTTTGATGCGTCGAATTCAACAGTGTGAATTCCTGCTTTCATTGATCCGTCAACAAGAGATTTAACAAGCTGGCCGTTGTAGTTGTAAACATTCAGTTTAACTACGCTGTCGTTTGAAAGATCAAACTTGATTGTTGTTGTCGGGTTGAAAGGGTTAGGATAGTTCTGGTGAAGTTTTGTCTCTACCGGAACCACGCTGTCTTCAATTGAAGATGGTGAGTCCATTAGAAGAGCCGGTCCTAAACTAGGATCCCCTAATTCTACACTAGCACCACCTAAAACATCGTCTACGGTTCCGTCCAATGCTGTTGTGATAGTTATCAATTCGTCGTAGATCGGCATTGGAAAAGTAGCTGTAGCGTCATCAACTTGCTGAACTCTGAATGTTACAAAGTCGCCTGCCGCCCAAGGAGTTGCAAAGTTACCGATGTTTACGAAAACAAAAGAAAGCCCCATACCAAATGTTTCATATCCTGATCCGGCAGATTTTTCATTCAGCACTTCTGTTGGTCTTGATGTGATCCATCCTCTGTAAGTAATGTTGTCGTAAGGCGCAGCGCTGAAATTATAGTAAGCATCTCCAGCTGTCTTTACCATATACATCACATTTCTTGCCGTACC
>DFZN01000072.1 GCA_002382735.1 bacterium UBP11_UBA4055 | reverse complement strand
ATATTTTATGGAGTTTCTATTGTTATGACAGATGCTTTCATAAGATGTAAAATACTTGAGGAGCCTCCGCTCTTATGATTTTAGGAAAAGATACAAATCCGGCAAGAAACATCTACTTTATCGGTGCAAAAGTACTCGATATTATTCAAGGCTGATGCCAATAAAGAGATAGACATTCTCGACACTTTCCAGAAGATGAATATGCAAGAGAAGATTTCCATGAATTTATTCACTCTTGCTCTTGACTGGTTATTTTTGATAGGTGCCGTAAATAAAAACAGAAAAGGAAAACTCGAAAAATGTTTCTGAAAAGTTTAAAAATAGAGAATAACGGCACAGTCATAAGAAATATTGAATTCCATAAAGGAATAAATCTAATAATTGATGAGACCAAAACAAGCGATCGAAAAGAATCAGGCAACAGCGTAGGGAAAACTACCGTGTTAAGACTGATTGACTAATGTTTAGGCGGTGACGGGAAAAATATTTATCGCGATCCCGAATTCAAGATAAAGAGCAATGCGGAAATAGAAAAATTTATTTCAGAGAATAATATCGTCATCAGTCTTGTGCTTACATCTGATATCAGTGATAAAAATGCCGAACAAGTCCATATACGCAGAAATTTTTTAAAAGGTAAGTTGAAGATACAGGAAGTAAACGGAGTTCAGCTTCCAAAAGATGAATTTACAGCAAAGCTGAAAAAGATTTTATTCAAATCTGATTGCGAGAAACCTAAATTCAGGCAGATCATAGCAAAAAATATCAGAGATGAAAAAAACAGACTGATAAATACTCTCAAAGTTCTTGATCCGCATACAAGACACGAAGAATATGAAGCTCTGTTTCTGTTTTGGCTCGGAATAGAAATTGATAATAATGCCCGAAAACAGACTCTTCTCAGAGAAAAAACTATTGAAGAAAATCTACAGTCAAGATTAAAAAAAGACAGCACAAAACCATTGATAGAGCAATCTCTTATTGTTCTAAACAGAAAAATAGAAACGCTTGAAAACAAGAAGAACGATTTTGGTATAAATAACCGCTACAAAGAAGAAATACACGAGCTTAACCTGATAAAATCGGATATCAACAGGCTGTCAACTGCTTTGAGCAGGCTTGAATTCAGAAAAGAACTTATATTGGAAAGCAAAACTGATCTTGCGAAAGATAAAGCCGACATTGATATGAAACAGGTTAAAGCAATATATTCAGAGGCGAAAGCTCTAATTCCCAAGCTGCAGAAAACTTTTGAGGAAACGCTTGAATTCCATAACCGGATGATAGACGAAAGAATAAAATATGTAACAAAAGAACTGCCTTCGGTTGAAGCTGATATTTCGGAATTGAAAAGAAAAATGGCGGAGAAACTGACTGCGGAAAAAGCGATAAGTCATTCTCTTAAGAAGAAAGAATTCGTCGAAGATATCAATATTCTTGTTAAAGAGCTAAACGAAGCGTATGAGCAAAAGGGAAGATACGAAGAACTGAACTCTATTTGGGAGTCAACAGAGAAAAAGCTGTCAGAGATAAATAATGAGCTCGAAAATATCAATGAGGGCATCGGTTCAAAAGAAGGTTTGATAAAGGAAAGAATAGAGAGTTTTAATAATTACTTCTCGGAGATCTCGAATAAACTTTACGGAGAGCTTTTTGTGCTAAGTGAAGCAAAAAACGATAAAGGGTATGAATTAAATATCAGCAGTGTAAGCGGTAACCTCGGCACAGGAAAGAAAAAGGGTCAGATCGCAGCTTTCGACCTGGCCTATATTCAGTTTGCAGAAGCGAATAATATCGAATGTCTGCATTTCATACTTCACGATCAGATAGAAAATGTACATGATAATCAGATTTCAAATCTTCTGACTGAGATCGTCAGTAATGTAAACTGCCAATATATTCTGCCGGTATTAAAAGACAAGCTGCCTGATGATATTGATGTAGAAAAATATAAAGTTCTCTCGTTGTCTCAGTCTGAGAAGTTGTTCAGAATTTAAATGAAAATCCTCATTGTTTACGAGACTGAGGATGNNAGGATGAAACTGTTTGGTTGACTCAGCCGATGATAGCTGAATTGTTTCAGATAAATTCCGCCAGTGGGCTACTAAACTAAACGCGATGTGGGTATTGCCAAAAATTACCTTTCAAAGCTGATCAATAAAGCTAAGGATACATGGAAAGGTATAGACGAAGATAAATGGCTCAAAGAATTGAGAGGCGGCTATGAGTCATAGCGTACTGCTTGACACCTCTGTGATTCCCGGTATAAATACTCTGTGACCTGTTCTTTTGTAAAATTGTCGATCTCTTTTCCTATGAAATGATCAGGGAATTTCTCAAAGCAGTGACTGTATGAATTAATAGTATTCAGGCTGTAGTTTTTCAGCTTTAAAAGACGGCTGTATTCTGAAAAGTTCGCGATTCATTTTCCTGCTCAAAATTTATTTTTCATCTTTGTACTTGTTCCTGAGGCGCTCCATCATCTCGCGGATCTTGGATTTAGCGCTGTCCGCGGCTTTTGCCGACGCCTGCGACGGCGGGTAGAGGAACAGCTCGTCCGGGATCTCGGACAGGAAGCGCGAAGGCTTCGACTTGGATTCCTCTCCGTATTTTATCCTCGCACTGCAGGATGAAATGAAAAGCCGCCTCTTTGCCCTCGTGATGGCAACATAGCAGAGCCGCCTCTCCTCGTCCACATGGTCCTCGTCGAGGGAGCGCTTGTGGGGAAATATCCCCTCCTCGAAGCCGGCGATGAACACATTCTCGAACTCAAGTCCTTTGGACGAGTGAACGGTGAGCACGATCACCTGTTCGCCGCGCTCTGTGTCGTCGCCGTCCTGGATAAGCGAAACTTTCTCAAGAAAGCCTTTGAGAGTTGCGTTCTTTGTCTGGTCATCATACTCTTTGACGGAAGTGAGCAGCTCCTCCACATTCGCTTTCCGGGATTCAGCGCCCTTATCGTTCTCCTTTTTGAGGTGATCGTAATAGGCTGTGCGCTCAACTATTTTAGCCGCGGTCTCGGTAATGTTGTGCGAACCGGAAATGTCGATAAGGTCCGTTACGAGTGTCAGAAATTCAGCGATGTTGTGGTGTTTCGAGCTTGAGATCGTGTCGATATGCCTAAAATCCTGAAGCGCATTGAAAAATGTGATTTTTTTCTGTTCGGTGTAGTTCGAAATTTTAAAAACCGTATCCTCGCCTATGCCTCTTTTGGGGGTGTTGATGATCCTTAGGGCCGCCACCTCGTCGGAAGGGTTGACTATGATGCTCATATAGGCCAGAATATCCCTGATCTCTTTCCTTTCGTAGAATTTGTAGTCGCCGACGATCTTGTAAGGCACCCTGTTGGCACGGAATGATTCCTCTATCGTTCTTGAAAGGTAATTCGTGCGGAGAAGGACGGCGAAATCGGAGAATTTTGATCCCGAGTCCTTGATCTTTTCGCTGATGAGATCGGCTTCGTGCCTGTCGTTGACCGCCGTGAAATATTCGATCGGGATGTGTGAATCAAGCAGGGTGCGGACATCTTTGAGCTTTCTTTCGGTGTTGTTGTTTATCACGGCTGACGCGGCCTTGAGTATCGTCCGGGTCGATCTGTAGTTGACATCGAGTACTATCGTCCGGCAGCTCTCCCAGTGTTTCTCGAAGTCTAAGATGTTCCTGAAATCAGCACCCCTGAAGCCGTATATGGACTGGTCATCGTCTCCGACCACGAAAACATTGCAGTATTTTGATCCGAGCGTCAAGACTATCCTGTTCTGGACCGGGTTCGTGTCCTGGAACTCGTCAATGAGTATGAACCTGAACTGATCCTGATATTTTTCGAGTATTTTCTTATTTGCGAAGAGTTCGAGCATCTTGAGGAGCAGGTCGTCAAAATCGAGCGCGTTGTTCGCCTTTAATATCCTGTCGTACTCGGGCATGATCCGCTTGGCTACGCTCGTGACGGGGTCGATGGCGGTGACGGCGGAAAGGCTGGTGAAACGGTTCTTGAAATACGAGATCTTGTAGCTGATAAGCTTGGGGTCGAACATGTCGTCGGCGATGTTCAAATTGTGCATCGCCTTCCTTATGGCCGCGTGCTGCTCGGGAGAGCCGTAGATCGAGAATCCCTTTGTGTAGCCGAGTTCGTCCAGATTCTCTCTGATCAGCCTGACGCCCAGCGCGTGGAAAGTCGAACATGTAATGTCCTTATGCGCGCTGATCGACTTCGAGAGCCTGTCGCGCATCTCTTCGGCCGCCTTGTTCGTGAAAGTTACGGCCAGAATGTTCTCCGGATCAATGCGGTGATACGATACCAGCCTTTCGATCCTGCCGATGATGACCCTGGTCTTTCCGCTCCCGGCTCCCGCAAGTACGAGGCATGGCCCTTCGAAATGTTCGATCGCCTGTATCTGACTGTCGTTATAGTTCATAAATTATTTTGAGGGGAAACATACGAGGAACGCGGTGCCTTTTCCGAATTCGGATTCCACCTTGATCTTCCCTTTGTAGGAATTGACCATCTGCTTAGTTATCACAAGTCCGAGTCCCGTGCCTTTTCCGATTTCCTTTGTAGAAAATCCGGTCTCGAATATTTTCTCCATGTCCTCGGGTCTTATGCCCGTTCCCGAATCTTTTATATAAAAGCATATCATTTCGCCTTTCTGAAGCGTCTTGACGGTGATCTTCTTCTTTTCGGTCTTCTCAACAGCGTCGTAGGCGTTCTTTAAAAGGTTTGCGAATATCTGGTCAAAGTGCAGAGGAACGCCTTTCATTTTCGGAAGGTCTTGAGAAGGCATGAAGCTGATCTCTACAGGATATGAATTCTTCGGCATTATCTTCATGCAGCCGATGTTCCTCTCGATAAGGTCGTTCAGGTCGAATTCTACCTGTTTTTCAGATATCGAGCTTTTGATCCTGTTCGAAATGCTTTTTATCATATTCTCCAATGTTTCGAGGCTGCTGTCGATCAGGGTCATTATGTTGTTCGCGTTTGAATCTTCCGCTCCGGAATTTGAAAGTTCATCCTCAAGAAGCTGATATCCGGTAATAAGGGTCTGCAGCGGGCTGTTCAGGTCGTGAACTATCGATGCGGAGAATTTGCCCAGCTCATAGAATTTCTCCATATCCATGATCTTTCTGCTTTTTGTAAGCACTTCATCAACAAGGTCGCGGTTCTTTTCCTCAAGGATCTTATTCTGATGTTCGATAAGCTCCTTCATCTTCTTGTTCTCCAGCCCGTGCTTTACCGACTGCAGAAGCTGATTAACATCAACGGGTTTGAAAAGGAAAGAATAGATATGACCCTTGTTAATTGCCTTTACAATATCCTTCTTATCAGAGTTGCCGCTCAATATGATCTTGCAGATGTTGGGGTAGAGGTGGTGGACTCTCTCGGCGAGATCGCAGCCTCTCAATCCGGGCATCATTTCGTCTGAAATGAGCACATCGATCTTTTCTTTTTCAAGAATGTCAAGCGCTTTTACAGGATCGGTCTCCTTGATAACGCGGAAGTATCTTTCCAGAACCAGCTCAAGAGACTGAAGTATCATAAGTTCGTCATCGACTAAGAGAATGGTGGCTCTTTCCTCGCTCTCCAGCTCGCTTTCAAAGGAAATTTTGGTGAACATAGGCTACTCCGCAGAATAATATAAAAGTATATGAATTGTAATAAAAGAAAAGCTCAAAAACAATTACAATATTAAAAAAAAGCCGGAATTAACCGGCTCACTTATGAAAATCAGTTCAGTTTTATTCTTCTTCAGGTATGACATTAACCGTAATATGCATATCAAGACCCGAATGCGACTTGTAAGATATCTTGTATTCACCGAGAAGTTTGATATTCTCTTCAAGCTGTATCCTCTTTCTGTCAAGTTCGATACCCGCCGACTTGAGTTCATCAGCGATATTCTGGGAAGTTACCGAACCGAAAAGTTTGTTCTCTTCACCGACCTTCATTTTGATCGTCACGGTCTTTTCTTCGAGCATCTTTTTCAAAAATTCTTCGGATTTTTTTATCTGAGCCGCTTTATATCCTTTCGATTTTGTGGTCTCTTTATATCTGTTCATGTACGCGTCGGTAGCGGGGAAAGCAAGCTGATTCGGTATGAGATAATTTCTGGCGAAACCGTCTTTGACCTTTATCACCTCTCCGGCTTTTCCGACTTTTTCAATGTCCTGTCTTAATATGATCAACATTGTATTATCTCCTTTTTTATCTTGCTGTGTTGTCAACGAAAGGCAGAAGAGCGATTATCCTGGCCTTTTTTATAGCGTTCGTAAGCATTCTCTGATGCTTGGCGCATACACCGGAAGTCCTTCTCGGGATTATCCTGCCCTGCTCCGTCGTGAATTTCGTCAGCATCTTGTCGTTCTTATAATCGATATAGACCACATTCTCTTCGCAGAACCTGCATATTCTTTTCTTTTTGTCTTTTATCATTTTAGCCCTCTTACCGTTTATTTAGTTGTCTTCGCCGGCCGGTGCCGCAGCGGCAGCTTCTTCCTTAGCGGCGGCTTTTGCCGCTCCAGTCCTGTCAAGTTCTTCCTGTTTCATGACTTTCTTGTCGATCAAAGTCGTCATGTACCTTATCACGGAAGAATTGAGGTTCATGTCGTCAACAAGCTTCTGCGGGATCTTGTTTCCGGCATTATACTTGTACAGAACATAATATCCGGTGGGTTTTTTGTTTATGGGGTAGGCTAGCCTTTTCTTTCCCCACTGATCGATCTCAGTGATCTCTCCGTCGGTCTTTATCATTTCCTCGTATCTGGAAATGACAGTGTCGATCTTCTCCTGATCAAGTGTAGGATCAATGATCAGAACAGTTTCGTATCTCTTCATTTTGCCTCCTTCTTTTGGTCTTACGGCCGGCAGAACCGTTCCGCCGGCAAGAATTCAAGCGCCAAATTTACGCTATTTTTTCAGATATGTCAATATTTATTTGACAGGTAATTAAGGAAAATTTCAATCCTCGGCAGTGTTGAATTTATTCATTGCCCTTTCCATGCCGTCAGTCAGGCAGAAATGAAGAGCATCGACGCTTTTATCCGCCATGGTGCGCACATCCTCTTTAAGCACGGAAGGTATCTTTGAAAGAACAAGGTCGGGCAGAACATCGGGGTTCTTATTCAGGATCGAATCGATCTGGTCAGTCCTGAAACCTATTCTCAGGCGCGGAAATTCTGGGGTGTCGAGGCTGTTTATGATCGACTTTATTCCGTTGTGCCCGCCTGCCGTTCCTGATTTTCTGAGCCTCAGAGTACCGAACGGGATGTTTATATCGTCAAAGACTACGATGATATCTTTAGGCTCGGCTTCAAAATAATTCAATACCTCGGCGACGGCAATTCCGGAGAGGTTCATATAGGTAGTAGGCTTGACAAGGATAACTTTCTCAGAATTAATAAAGCCGGAAGCGGCAAAATATTTACCTTTTCCGGCTTTGAATGTGAAACCGAATTTCTCCGCAAACGCATCAACGGACGCAAAACCCAGATTGTGCCATGTGTCTTCGTATCTTGAACCCGGGTTTCCGAGACCGATAATTATATGCACAGTAATTTCTATTTTAAATTATCAGTTATTACTTCTTTGCCGGTTTTGCGCCTTCAGCGGGTTTAGCGCCTTCGGCAGGTTTAGCGCCTTCGGCGGGTTTTGCGCCTTCGGCAGGTTTAGCCTCAGCAGCACCTGCGGCAGGAACACCGGCGTCACCTTCGGCGGCTGAAACGGCTGCCCTGGTTATTCCGACCCTGCAGAGGAGCATTCCGGCCGGAGAAACGACCTTGATATTCTCCCTGACGACATCTGAAGCGTGAACTGTATCTTTAAGCTTCATGGGTGATACATCGATAAAGATCTCGTTCGGGATATGTTCGGCCATGGCTTCGATCTGAATGTCTCTTGAGTTGACGATAAGGACACCGCCCATATTCTTAACGCCGTACGGAATTCCTTCGTATCTTACGGGAACTTTTACAGTGACTCTTTTACCGGGCGCGAGGCTGAGCATATCTATGTGAAGAAGTCTCCATGTTACAGGATGCCTCTGGATCTCCCTGAACACGACATTGAAATCGCCTATCTCGGATGTGATCTCGTGGATCTTCTTACCTGATTTGATGGCTCTGTTCAGATCGATCTCATTGATATAGTAGGAATGGCTGTTCTCTATACCGGGTCCGTAGAGGTTTACCGGAATGAGGCCGAGTTTCCTTTTTGCGGTAATAGCTCTTTTGCTGTCTTTCTGTTTGATCTGTGCTTGTAGTTTTTCTGACATCTTATGCTGTCCTTTCTGTAATTTAGACTTATGCAGGGGCAGAAGGATTCGAACCTCCGGATGCCAGGACCAAAACCTGGTGCCTTACCGCTTGGCCATGCCCCTGTCCCTATAAAAAAGTGGGGGTAGAGGGATTTGAACCCCCGCATACCGGAACCAGAACCCGGTGCCTTACCGCTTGGCTATACCCCTAGACTTTATACTCAGTCTTCGATTCCCTCTTTTTCAGAAGGTTTTTCTACAACCTGTTTTGAAAGCTCCTCGTGGTATTTATCGAGTATTTCTTTTTCAAGTTTGATCCTGAAATCGTCCACTATCGGATGCGCGATGTCCTTGTAGGTCCCGTCAGGAAGCTGTCTGCTCGGCATACATACGAACAGTCCGTCTTTACCCTTGATGATCTTGAGCCCTCTGATTATGAAAGCGTTATCGAAAGTAACATGAACGAAAGCTTTAAGCTTTTCCTCGTCTCTCAAATTTACTCTGATCTCAGTGATTTCCAATGTTTCCTCCGCTATACATTAATGGCTTTAACAAAGTATTTATCGTCAAGGAATTTTAGAGAATTAAACAATTTGCCGGATGTATTGAAGAATCCGAAAACTGTCGAGCCGCTGCCTGACATCGCGGTTAATTCCGCTCCTTCTTTGAGCAATATTTCTTTGATCCGTCCTATTTCAGGGTATTCTGCGAATACCGCGCTCTCAAAATCGTTCGTAAAACCCGCACGGGAACCGTTCAGATCAAACCCCGGTTTTGAGACCTCGGCAAATATAACACTGCCCGTAGTTTTTGTCAAGTTCAAATTAAGATTTTTGTACGCCCACGGTGTACTGACATGGATGTTGGGATAGACCAGCAGGACTGTACCGTTCTTCAGTACAGGCGGGATCTGAGTAAGGATCTCGCCTTTGCCTTCTGCCCATGCGCACCCGCCCTTAATGAAGAACGGTACATCGGCGCCGAGTAAAAGCCCGATATGCTCAAGTTCAGAGTCCTTCAGCCTTAATTCCCACAGGCCGTTGAGGGCTTTTAGCACCGCCGCCGCGTCGGACGAGCCGCCGCCCAGTCCTGCGCCGAT
>DFZN01000023.1 GCA_002382735.1 bacterium UBP11_UBA4055 | reverse complement strand
AATCCGTACCTTATAAACAACTTCATCAAGGCTGACACACTGCGTAAAACGAAGAACGATAAGAAGGATGCTCTTGCAATAGCTAATTTCGCCGCAAGATCTTTTGACAGGATCAAGCTGATCGAGGGAGATTTCTTAGATTCGCTTAAAATCATTATGCGTGAAAGAGAAAGTATTTCGCAAGATATCGGAAAGCTCAAAACCGAAAGTAAATCTATAATCAATTATCTCTTCCCCGAACTTGAAAATGTCACGAATATCTTCACGCAGAGCAACCTGGAAGTCCTTAAAGTTTTCCCGAGTGCCAAGAGCGTAAAGAAATACAATCTTAAAAAGCTTGGAAAGGAACTTAACAAAATTACTCTGAACGAGACCCGAATAAGTGCCGAACTGCTTTTCGATATAGCGTCAAAATCAATAGGCGTTGATGCCAGGTTTGCAGAAATAAAACTCGTGTCAAAGGTTGAACGGCTTTTAGCTCTGATGAAAGAACTCAGAAAACTCGACCGTATTATTGAAGAAGAAATGAGCAAGAATGACGACGATGATTTTACTATCCTCTCTTCAGTTGACGGCATCGGCAAGAGCACTTCAAGCAGTTTCATAGCTGAAGTCGGCGATACTGAAAAGTTCGATTCCCCAAAGTAGCTTATCGCCACAGCAAATAAACTGTTGAGAGTTTTGTTCGCATTGCTTAAAAACAGAACTCATTTTGTTTATCCGGCAACTGCTCAGCCATAAAATCAATGTTTTAAGCTCTTTGAAATAGCGTAATTTTTTTGGACTGTCTTGACTATGTCAATGAACGGGTTTTAGGCGGTTCTAAAAATTCATTTTATTAATAGTTGACTCCTGTTAATCTTATTTTTTCGAGTACATATTTTACTGTCAGATCAGTCGTTGCGTTCAAAGATTCTTTATGCAGTCTTTCGAATGAATGCGATGCGTCAACTCCGGGTCCGAAAAGCATGTGTTTCGCATCGATGTCTGTCCGTTTCCCAAAGCACCCATATCGACCGCAACTATCTCGAAGCTGCGTTCCTCTTTTGACAGACTTGAGTTAACATGAGCGGAAGGGTTGTTGTGAACCAGTGTTCCCCTGTACCTCTTCCCCGCCACGGTATATGCAGTCTCCATCACACCCCCTGCAGTTTATCTAATAATCTTCCTTCACGCATCTTACACAGGCACCCTGAGTCTTGGGATAACTTCCTTTGGCGACTGAAGAATAATTGTAATACATGGCAATAGTGGAGTAATTTGAATATGTCGCGGCTGTCGAAGACCACCACAATCCTGTTCCTTTTCTCATCGCAAAATTTCCTGTGCTCGTCCTGTAGCCCGTACCCTGAGCTCTGAAACTGAATTTATCCTCCGCTCCTGAATTCGGTATTGTCCAGTACTCGCTTTCAGTTGATTTTAATTTCGCTCCCGCCTGAGCGATCGAGCCGCATGTTTTTATCAGAATTTCCCAGTCATCCATTTTAGGCACTCTCCATCCGTTCGGACAGAGAAATCCGTTCTCGACCGCATAGCCGTTATAAAGTATCCCGTACCCACCTCCGAGTTCCGGAACATTGTCATACCATGAATAAGCCGGCGTGGACATATCCTTCCAGTCCCCTGCATCTCTCACATTAGGTATCACACCTCCTGTACTGAACCTGGTCGTCCTCAGGTCTTCAGCCATCCAAGTCTGCCTTCCTATCCTCACTGTCCTGTATAATCTTCCTTCGACATCCATTACGGTGTTAGCAGGCTGGACAGATGTTGAAGGTGTGCTGACATCCGGTGTCGAGGATGAATATGTGACCTTGGAAATATCCGAGACCGGTATGGAAATTATCGTATTATCTTTCTTGTGGATGTGCATGTTCTGTGAAAAAACAGGCTGAATTAGCGCGAAAATTAAAAATACGACCGCCGGTAAGGTTTTCAGTGCTGACATCGTGCCTCCATTTTATTTTATACCCGATAAAAGATACAAAACAAAATGGCTTTTGACCACAATTATTTCTTGTGCCGATGCGATATCATAAGGCGGCTTCATTTTCCTCCATTCAGGCTTTTGATAGTATCATTTGATAGTATCATATACATAATATAATAAAATATAATGTTTAAACCAAGAGATTAAATTTTGATCTTTACAGTAACCTGATTTTCATTCTTTTCGATAATTTTGGGGTTGTATTTTTCCCATATCTTCAACGACGGAGCATTAGTCTTATCAATGTCCGATCCAAGAATTTCAACATCCTTTGATTTGGCTATATCGAGAATAAGCTCAAAAGCCTTCTTTCCTATTCCTTTTCCCCTAAATTTACTGCCGACCCAGTAACCGACACCGGCTATTTTATTTTCGAGATCAATATGGCTGAGGCTGATCATTCCTGCGAATTCATTAGCACACCTTATCTCGAACGATTCCGAACTTTTCTTTCTGCACCAATCCTGAACAAATTCAAACTCTTCGGCAGCTGAGAATTTGGTCTTATTGAGCCCGAGCTCACTTCTGACTATCTCGTCAGTACTGAAAAGACTGACCATATCTTCCGCACTTTTGAGGGTGAATGGGTTAATGGATATCATTTCTTCTCCCATTTCTCAAGTCTTGTCGCTACTTCAGCTATAACGAAATCTGTTGTATGATATTCATATTCCAGTGAACTTGGGAGGTCAAGCATATCGAGATCGGCAAGATCCATCAGAATATTAGCGTCATTGATCACTATCCTCATCAGTCAATAACCACTGAAAAATTCTTCCTTACTTCGGACAGCTGCTTACCGAGAAGCGATGCTGCTTTTCCGATCGAGATCAGTTCCTGGGTCAGTGCTCGGTAAACCAACCTGTAAAATCTCTCCGATTTTTCAGGTACGCAGTATCTCTGAGAATCAACATCCTCTTTAATATCCGGATTAGAATTCATTATCTGATAAAAATACTGCTGGCTGTTTTTAGTTATTATACCTTCATCTACAAGTCGATATACAATAGCCTGTATGCTGATCCCGAAATTCTCCTGTACGACCTTAAATTCCTGAAGAGATATTCTTTCTCTTTTGTTGCCGAAATCTTCTCTCAGTACTTTTGATGGGAGAAGCATGTTGCCGACAAATGCATTGCAGAATCTTTCCTGATCTTTTTCCACTACATCGTCATTTAAATTCAGAAGCAAATGTCCGAGCTCATGTAACAGAGTGAACCTTTTTCTTTCCGCATTCATGGCATTATTAACTACGATAACGGGATATTTTTCATCAATAAAAGTGGATAACCCGTCAAATTTGCCTTCTTCGGTCTTGATCTCTATCACTTTAACAAGGTTAGATTCAAGCAGCTGGATGACATTGTGTATGGGATCGTGTCCGAGATCCCAGTTCTTTCTCAAATACTCTGCGGCTTTCATGATATCATCATATCCTTTGACAGCAAAACCGGACAAAGGATTTTTAAAATCAGATTTTATAGCTAGAATACTTTCAATATCAAGGTAATTTTCGACCCTCTGAAGAACTTCTTCTTCCACAGCTTTCAGCTTCTTTGCGGTAAAACAAGATTTTTTTCTGAATTTAACCTCTTTCAACTCCACTGCTGACGGCTTGAAAAAATAATCCGCATTCTGTTCTTAAGCCTTTGCCATTTTGATCAGACCCGAACTGTCCGGAATAGATTTACCATTCTCGTATTTACTCACCATCTGTTTCGACACATTCAACATAACTGCAAGATCCTGCATCGAATAGCCCTTTATCAGCCTTGCGCTTTTCAGCCTTTTAGAAAAGATATTTTTCATTTTACTCCCTTGCGGTTGACATATCTACATATAATTTAATACTTTGTCAACCAAAAGGCAAGAAATATTTTTCCCAATCTTTATGTGGTTTATGATTTCTTTTTCATAATTTATACCTCTTGAACGAAAATATACAAAATGTTTCGCTTTAATTCAACTCTTAATAACTTTCTATACTCCCTATTCCATCTTATATTTAAGTAGTTATAAGCATTTTTTCCAACTTATCGAGAAAACTCCATAAAATCAACATACAATATCCCTTCTTCAAATAACAGTTTTTCAGCCCTAATATTCCCGTCTTTACCAACATACATTGCTCCGCCGAAATAATCTTCCTGACCGCAGCCTGAAATATAATTGACAAGCACAGTTTCTTTACCGATCTTCTTGACCTGCGCCACATAAGCATTTTTTTCAACTGAATTCCACTCTTTAACAGGATCAATTCCGGCAGCAAAACATCTTGCAAACGGTACTATAACTAATTCGGAATCATTTGTCCTAACAGCCTCAACAAGTTTCTCGTCAAATAAATCTCCGCAGATAAGAAAGGATACTTTCCCGATCCCCGTAGAAAAAACATCAGTCCCAGAGCCGCATTTATAAACACTTTTATCCGCTTCCAGACCGAACCAGCCTTCCGAGATACGCCTATATACATACTTTGAATTTGTCTGATGGTCGAAATAAACGGCCGAATCATAAATATAACCGTCCTTCTTCTCGAAAAAACCGAATGCAACATCAATACCGCAGCTTGCAGAGAACTCGAAAATTCCTTTGATCTCAGGATCATCCAAATAGAACGACAGAGCCAGATCGTGAGAAGGATCGTCAATATTAATTAGTCCGGTTAATGCAGCTTCAGAAAAAACGATACAATCAGCACCGTTGTGAGCTGCTTCGCTGATATACCTCTTCATGGATTCGATATTCTGTAAGATTTCTTTCCTGATATGATTTACGCAGAGAGCGAGTTTCATGTTTTTTTTTACTTTTTTTCTTTGTATTTTAAAAAAATATTTGTAAATTACACTTGAATCTGAAATGGAGCTCGACTCTAAAGTAGGATTCCCCCGGGTAGCGCGAGCTGCCTTTTTTTATATCTCAACAATATTCATTTTGATTTTCCCGGCATACTGATTCTTATAGTTGATTTTAAGCTCCGCATAGCTTCATCCTCTTTTCCTTTTTCCCAAATGATAGTTGTGCAGTGATTAGTATCAAAATGCGGTTTAATTTCATTCTTTTTGCTAACAAAGATATCTTTCTTACACAGATATATTACAGGTAACCCCAATCCCTCGGCATAACCGGATTCCCAATATGAACCTTTATTCCCGTGCGATAATTCTGCTAGCAACATTCAGCTTTTCTTAATCTCTGCCCTCATATTATTATCAATAATTCCGGCTCTTCCAACTTCATCCAGTCTAACTAACACCAAACCTGTTTCTTGAACGGCATTCTTCAGATAGTTATTGTAGAAATCATCTATTTCAGGATCGTTATACTGCATAGCCATGAATACCTGTTTGCTGTCTTTGCTGGTTTCTAATAATTCATTATATTTCTGCCATCCTTCAAATGTTAACCCTAATTTTCTTTTTTCAATCGGTCTTGCGTTTCCATTACCCGTAGTTTCATTGAGCAAGATCACTAAACCATTTCTCAGGTGCTCGATTATATAATACAAACCTGCTTTATTCTCACATCCGGTTATTGAACATAATTTAATTTCTTCATTATGCTCAAAATCCAACATATCAGAATGGCTACGAAACGGTTCTAAGAGCTTTTTCCCTAAATACAAGATTAGATTATCTGCTTGCTCAGCAGGACTTGTCTTATCAAGTTTAAATAATATTTTTTCATACACCTCGTGTGTGATTTCGAAATAATGACACCCCGGCAAGCAATTGTTTTCGTAATTCTTTCTTATAAAATGACTTACAGCCCCGATACTTTTAAGAACTCTATGAGAGAGGTTTATTTCATCCGTTACTTCGATCTCATAAACTCCACAACGCAGGCATTCATAAGTATTATACTCTTTACTCCCGTTCGCACTATGGGATACATTAGAAGGCTCTTTACATACTGGACAATTTTTCCTTTCCATATCAGCTCATCTTTTATTTGTTTTCTGTTTCAATTTTACATTGTGATATAAAATATTGTCCATACGCAGTCAGATGAATATCTTCAGATTGATTATACGATATATCCAAGTCAACTTCAACATATGGCCCTGACTCAGAATCTTTTACATCAAATGTATTACTCCAGCTTTCTTGCTTAACCTGTGGTTCTTCGTACTTTAACAAACCTAAAGAAACCAAATTATTTATACATATTCCGGTAAATTCGTCGTTTATACTAAATTTGTTTTTAATTGACAAAATTTTGATAGTTATATAATCTAATTTAACATCTAATTCAGAATTGTATTTAGAATATAAGCCCTTCTTTATTCTTTCAAAATGGCTTCTTCTTTCAATTAAGAAACATTCA
This sequence comes from bacterium UBP11_UBA4055, assembly GCA_002382735.1. Lineage (GTDB taxonomy): Bacteria > UBA4055 > UBA4055 > UBA4055 > UBA4055 > UBA4055. The sequence goes on along the minus strand of DFZN01000023.1, from coordinate 27,981 downwards.
TAGATAAAATCTATAACTTGTGCTTCTAAAGCTGATAGGCTTGAGAGTGTTTTAACTAATTTGGGCTCTAAACCAGTTTCAGGAGATGAACAAATATTGGCAAGCAGCTGTGACCATTTATCTTGAAGGTACTTGTCGTCTTCTAGTGAAGAATATTCAATCAAAGGAACCAAAGTTTTCAAGTTCAATTCTCTGGCTTCAAGATGATTTTCGTCTATTATTTTAAAGGCTTTTTTTAGTATCTCGACCTGATTCTTAAATCGTTTGTATCTGATTTTATCAGCAAATAAAAGGCTCACTTCTTTTACAGAAGGTCCAAAAATAGTAACAGCAAATTTTTCACCTTTATCAATGAGCTGTTTAGGCAAATTGATTTCATCTAATAATTCTTTAAGAAAATCTTTCATACTTCTACTCCATCGAATTCCATTTTTTTATAAAACCAACTAAAATTTTCAGCTTCTTTTGGAGATCATATAAATAAAGCGAATTTTCGTCTATGAAATCTCGAATTTCAGAAGAATACCTAGTTTTATTCGAATTATATTTAAAATGTATCATATCGTTAGCAAAAACTATATTATCTTCAAGTTTTGAATCCATATCATTTTTCAAATTAGCATCAAACTCATATACGCTCTTTAGCCAATTTATTATTGTTTCATTACTCAGATAATTTTCAATCTCCCTGCCAGCAGTTACCCAACAATTATCCTCTCCAATTTCATTTCTAATTCGCTCTTTAGTTTCGTTAAGCGGTGTAATTTCTGATGCACCATCTCTATCTATCACGACAAATGCATTTTTATTGATTTTCAACAAAGGAATTATCTCTTTGTTAATCCAATCGTAATCAAGTGAAACATTAGCTAGATTCCTTCCTCCATAAAACATAATCGAGTAATGAAAACCTTCTTTTAACCTTGAATCAGTAAGCTCAATCCATCTATTCAAATAATTCCTGTCACTTGGACCTTCTACCCATATAATTCCGTTACTCTGTAGAAGATCACTAGCTTTTATCCCAAGATCATTTAATATTTTATCTTTCTCATGGTATTCAAAAATAGTAGTTGTTGTGGATTTATTTTTGTCATTTGTCACATGCATCATTTGAGCGTATTTATATGAACTAAACGCATCAATGACTATATTTGAATGAGTAGTAAGGAAGAAATAAGACGAGTGAATTTCTCTATAATCTATAATATACTGATAGAGCCTTCTTTGCAAAGCAGGATGTAGATTGTTCTCGAGTTCTTCAAATGCAAAAACATAATCACTCTTCTTTTTTTCTTCAATTTTTGGTCTTACTATTAAGTTAAGAAGCACTAACAAAACTGTTTTTAAGCCGCTACCCATTTTTGAAAGTGCTATTCTTTTCTTTTCTTGATCTTCAAATAATAACTCCCATATTTCATTGTCATCATCTTGGGTTAGTATTCGAGTAAATTCAATATCGGGCTTAACAATTTTATTTATTTCTTCTAACAATTCTTTTTCAATTATATTAAAGTTTTTCCCTTTTCTACTAATTATCTGGTGTACATAATTAGTTGCACCTATCCCATTTGGCAAAAAATACATTTCTTTATTTCTTTTTTCAGGCACGATATCTCTTTCTGCAGTAATATTACAAAATACCTTATTTATAAATGGTTTTTGCATTCTACTTAGTAATGATTCAATGTGTGGTAAGAAAACATTTAAATAATCTTTTTCGACTTTTAAATATTTTTTGTTGTTGCCCTCATCAATACTATAGACATAGCCAGTATCAATAAACATTTTGCCATACTCGAAATCGTTTTCTTTAGGATTGCGTGAAGCACGATCTCTTTTCCTAAAGGCAGAAGCTATATCATCTTCGGTTAAATTGTGGGTAATAAAAACTCCTGAAGTAGACTTATCTCTTCCAGTTTCTATAAATGCCCTATTGGGATTAACTATAAATTGGACCAAATCAATAAGACTACTTTTACCTGAATTGTTTTTGCCGATAATAATATTTATAGGATAGATTTGGTCAAATCCACCTCCAGTATCATCGAAACATTTATAATTTTTTACTATAATTCTATCTTTTATAATAGGCATTAAAGAACCTCACAGTTAAATTATCCCCATACTCTCCACGATCTTCACCGTCTCAACACTTACCGTACAAACTCTCTTGAGCAAATCAATCACATGGTCTTTATAATCCGCGAAGCGGTAATTATTGAATTTCTCGGCTATGGTCGGATCGGAAGGCTTTTTTTCTTTATACTGGTCAAGCACCCATTCAAGAGCCGAGCGGTTACCGAGTTTGTAATCCCATGCTGATTTTGGCACACCTTTCAAGAAAGTAAGCTCGTCAATTTCTATTATACCGGTTTCTTTGTCTGCTCTCAGCTTAGCTTTAACCGAAGGTTTGTACCCGTATAGCGTTTCAGGTTCCTTTACCATGCTGAAAAATTCTTTCTGTCTTTTAGATTCTGCTTTTGTGCCGGATTCTATTATTTCAAGCTTGTAAGGTTCAACCTGTTCGTAATTGATATGTAGTTCCATAAGCTTTTTGCCCCAGTCTGACCACTGTCTGAATTTTGCATAGAACGGCAGCCTTGGGAATTCACGCTTAAGATTAAGCTCGTATTTTTTTCTGTAGGCAGGATCATGAAGAACAGCGTAGGTGTAATGGAAAATATCCTCTTTCGAGATCTTTTTGTCTTTGTAATGTGTAACGAACTGATCCAATCCCCAGTCTGTGATATTGTCGTGCCTGCTTCCAGAAGAATCATAGCGATAAAGCGGTAAACACTTCGAACCGCCATTAGGCATAATATCATGAACAGTATCAATACCAAGAGAGAAAAAATAAGAACCAAGCCCGCATTTAAACCAAATTAATTCATTCTTTTTTTTCAAATTCTCGCCTGAGATTTCAAAGTGAGTCGAAGTCAATAAATCACTCATATCAAAGTCACAATAATAATATAATCTTTTGAAAGGTCGATAAAATACTTCAGTTATCTTCGATTCATCAAAAGAAAGGCTCCGTGAATTTTCAAATTTTCTTTTGAAAGCATGACTCCACTTAATCTCGTCTGAAAAAACGATTTTCGTTTTATCAGTATTTCTCTCTGCCTGAAATCTATCATAGCATTGAATAAAATACTTAATTTTATTTCTTAAATTATTCTTATTTTCATCGTAAACCCATGAATCTCTATTCGTAGCTATCCCGTTAGAAAAAGTTTTAAATAAAGTGTTCTCTTCACTTGAATTCTTCACTTCATAGCTAATAGTAGGCAGTAAATCATCCCAGTCATTATCCTCAGATAAATTTATCCAGTTGTTATTTTTGTCCGGTATGATATGGGTGAAATGTATTTTTTCTATCGGATTGTTTCGTAGCCAGCCCAGTTTTTCTTCTTTGCGCCAGTTGTCTTCCATGGTTACATATTCGATATTGCAGTTTGAATCTTTTCTTTCTTTTTTGATGAGGAACATTATGGCTACGCCGGTCTGGATGCCGAATACATTGTGCGTTGTGCCTGCGATTTTCGGATTGGCTCTGACATCGCTTCTTGTGTCAATTATGTAGGCATTGCTGAAATCTTCCTGTATGCATTTTCTGAAGCCGTCGAAAGTCCTGCTGTCAATAAAGCTTCGGTTGGTTATGAAGGCTAATACTCCGTTTTTGTCGAGCCTGTCCATTGCCCAGCGATAGAATCTTGAATACATATCGTAGAGTTTTGTTTTCTGCGCGGTGCTATATTTTATGTATGTGTTCTTGATGCGTTTATCTATTTCGGGGTAGGTTCTGTTCTTATTGTTCTCATTTTCATTGAGCTGATTTGCATTGTAAGGCGGATTTCCGATCACGACCGATATTTTTTTGCTGTTCTGTTTTTTGATTCGTTTTGTATTTTCCGATGTGAGTCCGAAGAGATCATTTTCCTTACCTTCATAATGCAGAGCCGCCACATTATCGAGAGTGTCAACGAAGCAGAGGTTGTTGAATTCAGCGTAATACTGCATTTTCTGCTTGAAAGTGTATTCGATATTCAGGTTAGCTATGTAATAAGGCAGGATCGCAACTTCGTTGGCGTGGAGTTCGTTATCATATTTGTATTTTAGGTTCTGGCTAGGAATTGCGTGTTCCATGATCTCGCAGATGAACGTTCCCGTACCTGTCGCAGGGTCGAGAATATCTACATTTTTGTCAGCAAGCGTTTTTCCGAAGTGCTTATGAAGAAGATAATCGGTGCTTTTTACCATGAACTGAACGATTTCATTCGGGGTATATACGACACCGAGCCTGTCCGCAGCTTTGGGATTATAGACTTTGTAGAAATTTTCGTAGAGTACTTTGAGAAATTTTTGTTTTTCATGATGATCAGTTATAGCTGCCGCAGTAGCATTGATAGCCTCATAATAATGCTCAATACTGTGCAGTAAATTTCTTCTGTCCTGATAAGTATATAAAGTCTCGATCAGCTTTTCAAGCTCTGAAGCGATGGTATTATGCCTGTGAAAATCAGGGTCGTCAAATATCTTATTAAATATATCGCCGGTAAGAATATGCTGGATCATCATTTCCCTAATATCGTCAAGCGTAATATCGGGGTTGATCTCAGCCTTACACAATTCAAAAAATGTTTCCTGCGCAGCAATAAATTTAGGATTGTTTTCGCGGTTCTTGACAATACTTGCTCTGAGTGCCTCTACGATCGCCGGAATATCTGCTTTAAATTTCTCGATCGCATCTTCAAATTTATAAACGACTTCGCTCTTAAAGGTAATAAAAGTAAGCAAAATTCCGTGAAGCTTATCCGGATCGCGCATATCTATTCTGACAAGTTCTTCGCCTCTCTGAAAAAGTACCGCCTGCCTGCTGTCCTCAAACAGAATGTTCGTTAACGGATAGCCCTTTTTTACCTTTGAATCAATTTCTGAGTCAAGATCGTCCTTTTCGTCCTTGCTCTCCCAAAGACCGACATCGAGACCCCACAGGTTTCTCACAACTCCGTCCGGCGTTACGGCTTTCCCTTTAGTACCGAGTACTTTGACTTCCGGCACTACTTCGTAGTTATACTCGTGCGCATATTCGTTAAGAAGCGTCCAGAAATGGTTCCTGATGCTCATCTCGTTCGAGCTCTTCCCGTAAGTCATCGCTCTTTCAAGGTTCTGATAATACTTGTTGATAAGGACTTTACTCATTTAACCTTCCGTCTTCTGTAAGTTACTTCTGAAACGATTGTTTCAGTTTTATGGATATCTTCGAAATCGTTTAATACTCTGACTGAGTCTTTCCTGACTAGCTTAGATTCAAATGCCAATTTCTTTTCGAGCAGCGCTCTTTCAAGTTTCTGGTAATACTGATTAATTAGGACTTTACTCATACCGCTTTTACTCGTTTTTATTTAATAAAGAAAATATTAAATCCCAAAGTGAAAATCAAGCGGATATTTCATTTTAATCCTTCAAGTGCTCTTCGGTGACTCTTGAAGTGAAGGCGAAAACGAGGGTGATGATGCCGAGCGCGAAAAGTGTATATCGTAAGTTGATATCGACGAAATATCCGAAGATCAGGTTTGCGGCGGCGGTAACGATGGATCTTGCCATTGAGACAGCTGAAAGCACTGTCGCCCTGTTCTCCGATTCGATGTATTTGTTCATGTAGCTGAAGAATAGAGGTTTGACGGTCAGCCCGAATCCGGCAATGATCAGCATGCAGACGATCGCTGCTGTTATGTTGTAAGTATATGACAGAACGAGATAGCAGACCCCGACAAGAAGTGTCGAGATGAAAATATACCTTTTTTTACTGCCTGCGACGGCTTCCATTTTTATCACGCCGTTGAGCACTATGATCTCAGCTATGACTATCCCCGCATGGACGAACCCGTAATATTCGAGCGGGAAATCGAGGCTTTTGAGTACGACCTGATACACCCAGATGAGAAAGAACGATACTGTCATGATTGCGACATAGTCGATCGTAAGCAGCCTGAGTATCCTGTGTCCCCGGAAGTAAGCGAGACCTGACCTGAGGATCTTAAAATAATCCTTCTCTTCATTTTTACGGACGACCGGAGGCTCGGTAAAAGTAAGCGCAATGACGATCGAGAAAGAGATCGGTATCACTGAAAGGATCATAGCCCACCTGACCCCGATGTATTTGGCGACCAGACTACCCAGCGGCGCGGCGAACACCATGGCGAAAAGCCCTATGCTTTCCACCCTGTTCAGTATCTTTTTTGACCCGTTTTCCTCCCCGGTCTGAATGAGCGAGTCATATACCAGAGCCGTGTCCGCGCCGGACGCGAGCGCAGTGAAGGCGCATGCAGGATCATGATCTGCGAGAATTTTATCCCTCCCCACTGCGTAAAGAACGGAACGAGCACGCCCGAGAAAAGCATGAAGTTCTTTAAAAAATCGTAGGTATAAGCCTTCGGGATATTTGATTTGAATTTATTCAAAGACATGGTCTTAGCCTGTTACCTGAAACATTCAGTACGATGAAAAAGGGGCGTGCTTTCACTCTGATTTTCGTTCTTAGCCTGTTACCTGAAGCATTCAGTCCCCGATCATTTTCCCGGCGAGCTTTTTGAGGTCGTCCCCTGCCTTTCCGGTCGTGATAAGCGATGCGATTTCTTCCGTTCTCTGAGCTTTATTGAGCTTTATGACGCCGACTTGTGTCCTGCTGCCTTCAACGCGCTTTCTGACCGAAAAGTGCGAGCCGCCTTTGGATGCTATCGCGGGCAGATGGGTGATAACTATGACCTGACGGGTAAAAGAGAGCTTCTGCATCTTTTCCCCAACCTTTTCCGCAACTCTCCCGCTGATACCTGAATCTATCTCGTCAAAGACGGATACCTGAGCTTCACTGCCCGCGCCGGTAATATTCTTGATCGAGAGCATGATCCTTGACACCTCGCCGCCCGAGGCTATCTTTGACAGCGGCTTAGGTTCCTCGCCGACATTCGTTCGAATGTAGAACTCGACCGCATCGGCGCCGTCCGGCGAGACCGGTTTCTCCGAAATCCTTATGCTCATCTCGGCTCCGTTCAGACCGACTTCGGCAAATTCCTCTCCTATCGCGGAGCAGAATTTCTTTGCTCCTGCCTTCCTCGCGGCAGTAAGCCTGGCGCATTCCCTTTTCATGCTCTCTTCAAGAGAATTGAGATCCTTAACAAGCTTTTCCCTGTCTGTGCCTATGTTGTCGATAGAATCAAGCTGGACTGAAATTTCATTTCCGTATCTGATCACATCAGCGATATCAGGCCCGAACTTCTTCATCAGCTTCTTTAAAGAGATATACCTTTCGCTGAGCATGTCGTATCTTTCGGCGTCGAATTCAAGCGAATTAGAATAGAGTTCGCAGGCTGATGAAAATTCCTTTACAGCCTGATAGGATGATTCGATATCGTTAACGAACGGAGCGAATTTTTTGTCGGTAATACTCAGAGTTTCGCACTTAGATTTAATAAAATTTATTCCCCTCAGAACCGAGCTTTCACCCTCAGTGGCATCTGTAACTGACTGACAAAGCTTTTTCAGGTCTTCAATACTGTCGAGCTTGTTGAGTTCTGCCGAAATCTCAGCATCCTCGTTCTCTTTGGGCGATACTTCGTCTATCTCCTTCGAATGATAGCTGAGAAGCTCCTTTTTATCCTTGAGATCTTTCTCTGCTTTTGTTACCCTGTCGATCTCTTTTTTAAGACTGACTATCTCATCATAGAGACTTTCTGTCTCGGACACCGACACTTTGCAGTATCCGTCAAGTATCCTTATATGCGTCTCATTATTCAGAAGCGACTGATGATCGTGCTGGCCGTGCATGTCGATAAGGCTGTTCCCGACTGAAGTTAATATCTCGGAATTCGAAGGACTGTCGTTAATGAAGATCCTGCTCCGCTTATTTTTAGACAGCTCGCGCCTGATGACAAGGATGTCCTCAGCTTCGACATCGTGATCTTTGAGCAATTTTATAATTTCGGGATTAAGTTCTGCAAATTCAGCCTCTACCGTAAGTTTTTCTTCTCCCGAGCGGATCATGTCTGTGTCGGTTTTATGGCAGAGTATGAGATTTAATGATGAGATCAGGATAGATTTTCCGGCGCCTGTCTCGCCTGTGATGATATTTAGACCTTTATCAAAAAATACTTCGAGATTTTCGATGATAGCAAGATTGTTTATGCTTAATCTTCTTAAATACATCTTAATTGAACGGTCTTCTGAGGTCGTAGAGCCTTTCTATTTTGTGTATGTCGGCGGGAGATTTTATGGTATAGAACTCTTCGGCGTCGTTCCCGTCCTCCATTATATTCAGCACGGCGTTGGCCAGATATTTTCCGATCTTTATTACTGTGGTCTTTCCGAAAAGCTGATGCTCATAATAAGGGTCTTCAAGATTGCCGGCCATAGTATTTGTAAAAATAATCTCTTTGATCTTTTCGGAGCGGAGGAGGTTCTGCGATCTTCCCGTCAGATGCGCATGAGTCGCGAACATAGTGAAACTGTCGCCTCCCATTTTCTCAATAACTCCGTACATCGAGGCGAAACTTCTCACAATATCGTCAAAAATGAATTTATCTTTATTTTCATGACCTTTATAATTGGGTGAGCTCTCAGCTATACAAATATTCTTCAGATAGCCTGTGACGGGATCTCTTTCTTTTTTGAACCTCACCCAGCTGATCTCTGTATATTCGGGATTGAGATTCTGAAGGTTCTTCAGAACATCAGTTCCCAATTCCTTTGACCCGTCGTCAGTGGATACGAAAACCGCATGTTCGCCTTTATTCTTTATTTTGCCGTATGTGAACAGGTAATGCGCTATGATAGGCGCTATCGGAAGGTCTATGAGAGCTTTTGAGCCTTTATTCATGTCGCCGAAATACACTTCGCCGAACGCTTCGGTCAGATTCTTGCTGTGAGAGTGAAGTGTCATCACTTTTGATACACCTTCGTTAAAAAATCTTTTCGCGAGCCTTAAAGTCGAGAGAGATTTTCCGTCGTACTTCTGTATGTCTCTGGGCGTAAAGTTAATACCGCTTCCGGGTCGTAAATGATTGCCGCTGAGCCTTACATTTGTCCAGATCAGATTTACTTCTTTTGCGCCGTTCACCCTGCAAACATCTGCGGTATGACATATCCTTTCAAGATGCTGAGACGGCTCCCACTGTTTGTGACTGGCTACGAGATAAATATGCTTTCCGGCGAGCCTGTTCATAGGCTCATCGTTAAAACCGTCCTTACCTTCGAGAAGAAGTTTCGGATCATAATCATCATCCTCGTGCAGGAAATGAGCAATAAGTCCCTCGGGCTTCCACGGCTGATTAAGTTCTTTAGCGAGTTTTCTCGCGAACCTGTCCATCGGTTCAATGGGGATAATTACTCTGTCAAAAGGTTCTATCTTGCCTAAAAGGTCCATCTATAAGATCCTCTCGGTTTTTTTAATAAGACTTGGCGAAGATTACTCTTTTGGAACTTTTAGCTCCGCAGTAGATACACTTACCTTCAGATTCTTTTTCAGACATAGGGATGTTCCTTACGGTAACCTTCAGCTCTTCCTTGATAGCCTCTTCGCATTTCCTGTTCCCGCACCAGTGCGACCGCGCGAAACAACCGTGCAACTCAGGCTTCTCTTCGTTCTTAGGCGTGAATATTTTCTTGAAATCATCGTAATTGTCTATCTCTATCGTGTTCTCATTCCTGAACTTGAGAGCTTTTTCAAATATTTCATCCTGCATCGTGCTTAATGTTACGATGAGGTTTTTTATGAATTCATCCCTTCCTATGAAGTTCTTTTTAAGATCCGGATCGTTCCTTTTTACCACCGCGAGCGAGTTCTTCTCAACATCTTTGGGTCCGACCTCGATCTTTAGAGGCACTCCTTTTTTTATCCAGTACCAGTTCTTCTCACCGCCTCTGATGTCCCTGTTGTCCACAAGGATTACGATTTTACGGTCGAAAAGTCTCAATCCCGAAATCTCTTTCTTTATTTCGTCGATATATTCGTTCACAGCTTTCTTTTCATTTTCGTCCTTGAAGATCGGCAGAAGTACGATATGCGCTGGAGCTATCCTGGGTGGCAAAATGAGACCGTTATCGTCGGAATGTGCCATGACGAGTGCGCCGATGAGCCTTGTGGAGACTCCCCACGAGGTCGTCCATGCGAATTCCTCTCTGCCTTCTTTGCTCTGAAATTTGATCTTCGATGCTTTCGCGAAATTCTGGCCGAGGAAATGAGATGTTCCGCTCTGAAGAGCTTTTTTGTCCTGCATCATCGCCTCGATCGAGTAGGTTGACACTGCGCCGGGGAATCTTTCGGACTCGCTTTTTTCTCCTTCGATCACAGGAAGAGCCAAAACTTTTTCGGCGAATTCTTTATAAACATTGAGCATTTTATATGTTTCTTCCATCGCCTCTTCTCTCGTGGCGTGGACAGTGTGGCCTTCCTGCCATAAGAATTCGGTGGTTCGTAAAAAAAGCCTCGTCCTCATTTCCCAGCGGACGACATTGGCCCACTGGTTTATCAGGACCGGAAGGTCCCTGTATGAATTGACCCATTTGGCGTAAGACGCGCCTATGATCGTCTCGCTGGTCGGTCTGACGACCAAGGGCTCATCGAGCTTTCCGTCAGGAACGAGCTTGCCTTCTGAGTTGACCGAAAGCCGGTGGTGAGTCACGACCGCGCATTCTTTAGCGAAGCCTTCGACATGATCGGCCTCCTGCTGGAGGTATTCGAGAGGTATGAAAAGAGGAAAGTACGCGTTCACATGCCCTGTATCCTTGAACATCTGATCAAGTTCTCTCTGCATATTCTCCCAGATCGTATAACCCCAGGGCTTTATCACCATACAACCTCTCACATCGCTGTTCTCTGCAAGTTCACCCGCCTTTATCACTTCAAGATACCACTGGGGATAATCTTCCTCCCTCGTGACCGGTATCGCTGTTTTTTTAAATTCCGCCATATATCTGATCCCGTAAAATTTTTTCTCAGTGTCTTATTTCGTAATTCGGAGCTTCTCTTGTTATATGAACATCGTGAGGGTGGCTTTCGATAAGACCCGAGTGTGTCATGCGGATGAACTGAGTCTTTTCTTTCATTTCCTCAATATTTTTGACCCCGCAGTAACCCATAGCCTGCCTTAAGCCTCCGACCATCTGATAGATCGTATTCGCGACCCTCCCCTTGTAAGGTATCCTTCCTTCTATCCCTTCAGGTACGAATTTTGTGGAGGCCAGCTGGAAATATCTGTCCGCCGAACCTTTCCTCATAGCGCCTATCGATCCCATTCCCCTGTAAGCTTTGAACTGCCTGCCCTCGAACAGGATCATTTCGCCCGGAGCCTCATCCGTGCCGGCGAGCATGGAGCCGAGCATCACGCAGTCCGCTCCCATTCCTATAGCCTTGGCTATATCGCCGGAGTACTTGATCCCGCCGTCCGCGATAACGGGTATTCCGTGCTTTTTGCACGCTTTGACAGCGTTCATGATAGCCGTTATCTGCGGTACGCCTACTCCCGCCACGACCCTGGTCGTGCAGATCGAGCCGGGTCCGATGCCTACCTTGACCGCATCCGCTCCCGCCTTTATCAGTGCTTCGGCTCCTTCGGCCGTTGCAATATTGCCTGCAATTATCTCGATACTATATTTCTTCTTGATCCTTCTGATCTCTTTAGCTATATCCTCATGGTGCCCGTGAGCACTGTCGATAACAACAACATCGACCTTGGAGTTCATCAGAAGCTTTATCCTTTTATCGTCGCCGTTCGCCGAGATGGCTGCGGCTACCCTCAGTCTCCCCGCGCTGTCTTTGCAGGCATTCGGGAAACTCTCTTTCTTTTTTATATCCTTGAAAGTGATCATGCCTTTAAGATTATATTCATCATCAACTATAGGCAGTTTCTCTATCTTGTTCTTCTGAAGAATTAATTTAGCTTCTTCCAGAGATGTCCCTTCCTTACCTGTTACAAGCGGGCATTTCGTCATGATATCTTTAACCTGTATATCGTCCTTGTATTCGAACCTGATATCCCTGTTGGTTATTATCCCGACGAGCTTTGTGCCTTCAACTACTGGAACTCCTGATATGGAGAATTTTTCCATAAGGCTGAATACTTCCCTCAGACGGGCATCCGGACCGATCGTTACAGGATCAGTTATCATTCCGCTCTCTGACCTTTTGACCTTATCTACTTCGACCGCCTGTTCCTCTGGTGTCATGTTCTTATGGATAACGGCCATTCCGCCCTCTCTTGCCATTGCTATCCCCATATGGTACTCCGAAACTGTATCCATTGCCGCAGATATTATCGGGATGTTCAGCTTGATATTCTTAGTCAGAAATGTAGTTGTGTCAGCCTCAGACGGTTGAACCGAGCTTTTCATCGGCAGCAGGAGAACATCGTCGAATGTCAGTCCGGTATCAAGTATTTTTTCCATAGGTCCACCTCATTTTTAAGCAAAAAACCGCCCTTGCCGGCGGTCGTTTTTCTGTTTTTTTCACGCATATTTTTAATAAAGATACACATATATCCCTGTGCGTTTACATGAAGTATCAAAAATAATGAAATTACCCGATATAGTCAAGACTAAATGTTTTTATGTTTTGGCGCAGTTAATCAGTTCCCGGAATACTTATCAGTGCCGGAGATTTTTAATATCTCCCCGTAAAAAACATGATGGTAATCTTTATCGGGGTATTTGCTTTCTATGACGGGATCAATAAATTCTGACGGGGTGAATCTTGAGGAATATATTTTTCTGCATTCGATTATCAGTTCAGCTTCATCGTAAGCCGGACATTCAATTTTTTCTGAAGGAATTACTTTCAATCCTGATCTTTCAGCTTTATTTTCGTCCTTCCCGCTGACCCTGCCGAAATATCTCAGTTTATTCCTGAATTCCTCTCCGAAAGCACATAAGGTGAAGGTGTCGAATTTCTCAATAAAATTAATGGTATGTCTTGTCGGTCTGACAACTACCTGAACGAAAGGTTTATTCCACATTACGCCGATACTCCCCCATGCAACTGTCATTGAGTTAAACGCTTCGTGATCGAGCTCTCCGGCCGTAAGGAGCAGCCACTGCTTATCCCAGAGTTCAAAAATATCCGTTCTGAAATTATCCGGCTTGATTATATCTCTTTTCATGTTTACATCTCCGGTTTTTTATTATAAATTATATATGGAGAAAAGAAAAGAAATTTGCAAGGATTAAATGATGAAAATTCTGCTTCAGAGAACCGATAGCGTGAACATAATGGCGGACGGATCGCCGGTTTCATCTTCGGGAAAAGGGCTTCTGCTGTTCATTGGAATAGGGGCTGACGATGATGAAAGTTCAATCCCGTATTTTATAGATAAAATTACCAATTTGAGAATATTTGAGGATGCGGAAGGCAAAATGAACCTTTCAGTTAAAGATATCGGAGGAGATATCGCGGCTGTTTCTCAATTTACTCTTTATGCAGATACCAGGAAGGGAAGGAGACCGGGCTTCTCTCTTGCCGCGCCGCCGGAGAAAGCAAAAGTGATATATAACGCATTTGTTAAGGAGCTGAAAAAAACGGGTCTGAATATCTCCGAAGGAGTATTCGGCGCGCACATGGAGATAAGCATGGTCAATAACGGTCCGGCAACATTCATGATAGATTGAACGCATAAAAAATAATTTGTTTATGGTATTGACATAAATGATAAATACTGTTATTTTACAATTGTCTTGATTTTACCGGAATTTAAAAAACAGGGAGTTAAAACATGATATTCGATATCCTTCTTATATTAATGCTTATCCTTACTTTGAACAGGGCGGGCAAAAAGGGATGCACCGAGGATATGCACTTCGTGATCGGTTTCTTTTTGATCGTCAGAATGGCAGGGGCTTTTTATATGCCGGTATCAAAGATCCTGATGAACTTTATTAACAACCCCAGTTTCGCCGGATATGCGTCCTACGCTCTTGTAGCCGTAGTAGTTTTTTTCGTATTCACTTCAATTGCAGGTAAAAGGATTATCGAGGCCGGTAAAAAGATCCCCAAATCCACAGGGCTGGTCGTAACTTATATTTTTGCGGTACTGAAAACTGTAATTATTTATTCTGTAATATTTTCTTTTATTTATACTTTACCCGTACTTCGCAGGCTTCCGGACAATCTTATAACACCGAGATCCTACAAACTGACCTACGGAATACTTGGTGTGGGCACCGAAGACCTTTTTCAGGATATTTCAGACTATCTTACTGAAACTCTCAAAAACCCGATAAAATTTATGGAATCTCAGAAGGCTAAACAGGCTGCAAGCTCAGCAAAACAGCTTGATGCGGTAAAAGCTCATGAAGGTCTTGAAGATTTTGTTCCAGCGGAGAAACCTGTTGAGAAAAAGACTGAAGAAGAGTAGATCATTTTAACGGCAGCTCAAATCCGAAAGTGCTTCCTTTCCTGAAGATGCTTTCTGCCGTCATTTTACCTTTGTGTTTATCTATGAACTCTTTGCAGAGAAGAAGCCCGATCCCGGTGCCTTTCTCGTTGGATGTTCCGGTCGTAGAATAGTGCTTGTCAATAGCGAATACTTTCGATATATCTTTCTTTCTGATACCCACTCCCGTATCGGTCACTTTAAAAATGAGTCTGCGCCCTGAAATATTGTAGTTTATTTCTATACGGCCTTCAGGTTTAGTAAATTTCACAGCGTTGGTTATCAGGTTCCTTATCACCGTTTTAAGCATATTCTTATCGCCTGTAATAAAAACCTCTCCCGGATCGTTCATTTTCAAAGCGATGTTCTTCAATTCAGCACCGGGTCTTAAAAGTTCATAACTTGACCTGACAATTTCAGAAAAATCGAATTCGACAGGGTTAAAATTCTTGAGCCCGCTCTGTGTCCTTGACCACTCAAGCAGATTCTCGATAAGCCTCAGAAGGTGAAGGGTCGATGTATTTATCGTCTTTATATATTCCTTCTGCTTCTTAACGGTCAGCTCATCGAAATATGTGATGAGTATCTCGGATGTTGTATAAAGTATTGAAAAAGGGTTCTTGAGATCATGGGCGATTATATTGAAAAATTTATCTTTGGCAGAGTTTGACTTCATGAGTTCGTTCTTTGATCTCTTCAGCTCCCTGTTGAGTCTTGAAAGTTCAGCATTCCTTATTCTGTAGTTCTCATTCTCTTTCTGCCTTTTATAATTTTCATATTTGTGCGAGATCGCGTTCAGTTCGTGCTGCTTCTCTATGCTTAATATTTCTTCGTTAAGCTTTGAATACATCACATAGTAGCCTAAAGCTTTTTTAAAATTATTTCTTCTGCCGTATATCTCTGAAAGGATCTTATTCGCATCCCTGATCTTATCTTTCAAACCCAGTTCTTCAGCTATCATTTGTGATCTTTTTATATAAACAAGAGCTTCCTCATACATTTCTTTCATCATATAAAGACTGGCAATGTTTCTGTATATACCTGAAACTGTTTTTTTATAATCCATTTTCTCGGCAATATTTTTCGCTTCGAAAAGATAAGTCTCGGCTTTCAGCAGATCGTTCTTTTTTAAATACAGCATTCCGAGATTCTCAAGAGATTCTGACAAACCTGAGAGGAAATTCATATCCCTTCTCATTTTGATGGACTCTTCAAAAAAAGGAACTGCCTTATCAAATTGGTTCATTTTGTCATAGATCCTTCCGAGATCGTTATATGAGTTCGCGATACCCCTTTTATCATCGACCGACTTTCTCATTACAAGAGCTTTAAGGCAATAGTCCAGAGCTTTTTCCAGATTATACAGCCTTGAATATATCATTCCGATATTCGAGAGAGTATTTGCAATGAAGGGCGGATTGTTCGTTCTTTCCTTCAGCTTCAAAGCTTTGAATTGGCATTCCAGAGCTTCTGAGAACAGTGATGTCTCAAAATAAATCAGACCGAGATTATTATAGCACATCCCCTGCTTTTCAGGATTTCTTGTTCTTTGGTAAATACTGAGCGTCTTCAGGCAGTACTCAAGAGCTTTCGGGTAATCTCCTTTATGGTAACAGGCAAGACTTATGTTATTGAGACAGGCTGCGACAGCTTCCTCGTTCTCATGTCTTTTCTCTCTAATCTTAAGTGACTGATTGAAATATTCCAGTGCTTTATTGTAATCACTCTGATAGAAGTAATTCACACCAATCTTGTTGATTACTTCCGAAATACCCATCCAAAATTTAAGCTGCGTTCGGAGCTCGAGCGATTTGAAATAATAATTTAAGCCCTCATCCATTTTTGTCATTTTGGTCATTGCGTCGCCTAATCCGCTGTAAATGAATGAAACAGCTATTTTATTTTTTTCCGGAGTAAGTTCAAGTGCCTTTAAAAAATAGTTCAGAGCATCGGGAAGCTTGAAAAGTTTCAAGCATACTTCCCCAAGATTCTTGTACAGAAGCGATACTATAGACCGGTCAGTCCCTTTATCTGAGATGTTAACAGCTTCAAGCAGATATTTTTCGGAATCCTGGAACTTTTTCTCTTCAAGATACAAACTTCCAAGATCAAGCAGAGTACGCAGCCTGTGATCACCCTTGCTGTCTTTTAAATCCTCGTGAAGTTTTCTCTTAACTTCATCAAAATCAGAAACTGTGCCCTTATCTGACCTGTCCGATATTTTACCGTTATTATTCATTATTTTGGATCTAATCTATTTCATCCGAGCTGACTACGCAGTTCTTTCCTTTTGATTTTCCCTGATATAATGCTTCATCTGCTTTGTTAATACAGTAATCTATATCCATTATAGCATCAAAAACATTCACGCCGAAAGTCATTGTGATGTTAAGCTTGATATCCCGATAGTAAAATGTTTCATTCTCTATCTTTTTTCTTATTTTCTCCGCCACAAGAGAACCGCCTTCAAGCTCGGTTTTAGGCATAAGGAAAATGAATTCCTCTCCTCCCCATCTTCCGATACAATCCTGCTTTCTCAGAACTGACCGCATCAGGTTAGCGAGATTGACCAGGACAAAGTCTCCGCAATCATGCCCGTAACTGTCGTTAAAGGTTTTGAAATTATCAATATCAGAGATCACGAGAACGAATTTTTCACCGCTCCTTTCGAATTTTAAAGCCTCATATTTTATCTTGTCGAGAATATCCCTTCTGTTGGACAGCCTTGTAAGCGGATCTGTACGGGCAAGAAGATCGAGTTTCATATAAGCCTCTGTCAGCTCCCTGTTCTTCTTCTTGATGATATCGTTAGCCTTCTGAAGGTCTTTAATATATTTAGCCATCTCAACATTTTTCAGCCTGTAGATCTCGGCTTCCTTCTCTTTCTGCTCTGCAATATATCTTGACTGTATCTCGGCTATTTTTCCGGACAGTTCTCCGTATATCAAGTCTTTGAGTTCGCTGAATTTCTTATAATTGTCATAAGCGGATCTGAAATCCTTCTGCTCAAAATACAGTTCGGCGAATATCTGATAACTTTCCTGCTCGACATTTCTCGCGCTTAATACCTTTGCCTGCGCCAGAGCAGCCTTAAGATAAGCCTCGGCCTCTTTGTATTCCTTCATTTCAAAATATGTCCTGGCCGCCTCGTTCGATGTGTTGGCAAGATTATACAGAAGGTTTTGCTCTTTTGCTATCTTCAAAGATCTTTTAAAGTGCCCCAGTGCCAATTTAAGATCTCCTTTTTCCCTGTAGATGATCCCGATATTATTATGAACGGAGGAGACCAGCTTTTTCTCGTCATTTTTAATATAAAGGTTAAGTGCATCATGGTAATACTTAAGAGCCTTTTTGAAATCTTTCAGTGTCGAGTACATATTACCGATGTTATTGTATGATTTTGCAATAGGGATCTCTTCTTTTAGCTCCAGCCTTATTTTAAGAGATTGCTGATAGTAATCAAGAGCTTTATTATAATTTTTCAGCTGGAAATAAACATTACCGACAGTATTAAGTGAATCCGATATTCCTTTCTTATCGTGTATCTCCTCTCTTATCTTCAGAGCTTTCAGATAGAATTCAAGTGCCTGATCATAATTGGTAAGACGGAAACTGACTTCTCCTACGCTGTTCAAAAACTCTGCTCTTTTTTTGTCGTTCCTTGATGCTTTTGAAAGTTCAAGTCCGGTCTGATAATAAGTCAGCGCTTTATCGTATTCATTTACCGTTCTGTAGAGATCGCCCAGCCTGATATAAATTTCTGCTTTTTTCGTATTTCCTTTAATATATTGCAGGAATTCAAGAGACTCCAGAGCATAATTAATGCTTTTTGCCACTGAGATCTTCTCATAAACTTCAGACAACTGTATCAATATTTTTAATTTTTCTTTACCGTTCGTCTTATCAAGAACTTTTTCAAGTTCTGTAATCTGCTTTTTCATTCAGCCCCCTAATTACCCAAAAAATAATTTTACTGTTTTTTGCCTAGAAACCATTTCTCGGATTCTTTCAGACTCGCCTTGCTGATCGAAAATTCGCCGTCTATTTCTTTGCACACTATATCATAACCGATGTCTGTAAGCTTAGTTTTAATTGCATCGCACCTGTCCTGAGGAACATAAATGTCGTTCGGGCTTGAAACTACGAAAAATTTAACATTCTTTGCTTTGTTTAAAACTTCGTCTGATACTTTTGAAATATCATAGTCGGGGCCGAAAGCTATAACACCTTTTACAAGATCAGGATTTTTTATTGCCGCGTCGATCGCTGTTGTCGCACCCTGATGGAGCCCGAGAAGATAAATCTCCTTCACATTATACCTTTTTTTGACTTCAGTTATCAGATCTTTTATGTAACTCACGCTTAAATTCTCAGATTTCCCTATCAGCGATTCGTCCATTTCATCAATATTCCATCTGAACTCATTGGCCTGACCTATCGGCACACCGTAAGGGGCTTGAGGAACAACAAAAATAAATTCCGGCATATCAAAATGTTTCCATATCTTGACCATCTGATTCTGATTGCTCGAATATGCGTGAAGCCCTATAACTACAGTATATTTCTTGTCGGGATAAAATGCAAGCGGTTTAGTTATTCGGCATTTTAAAAGAGTCTTTGTCTCGATGACGATATCGTCCCCGAGATTTTTGATCATCTGGCCGATGCTGTCTATAGCGCTATCGAATACGGGCAATCCTTTGACGGACTCGAAATCAGGGTCTTTTTTGAGGTAATTGAAATCAACAAATCCCAGGTCAACTGCCCTGTACAAAAATTTTGTGCTCAGTTCGGGCTCCTTCATAAGAGCGTAAGTACAGGCGAGATTGTATGTCGCGATTATATCATAGATATTGTGGCTGAGAATGTAAAGATAGTTTTGAGCCGCTTCCTTGTAATCTTTTTCCCAATACGCCTGATCTGCAGCTATCATATAATCCCTGAGGTCTTTTTCCAGAAAATCGCCGATGTTCTTATCCATTGGATCAATCTTCTCAGGATTTGACCAGTCTTTTACAGAGATAGCCACTGTTTTTACATTACCGCT
Source organism: bacterium UBP11_UBA4055 (assembly GCA_002382735.1). Classification (GTDB taxonomy): domain Bacteria; phylum UBA4055; class UBA4055; order UBA4055; family UBA4055; genus UBA4055. The sequence continues at coordinate 8,511 of DFZN01000023.1, read as the reverse complement.
GTCATCTTTCGTGCATGAAAGAACAATTACTGCCAGAACAATTACTATTATACTCTTCAGTTTCATAGCACTACCTCCCGCTATTATTTTTTTTCAATTTAGATAATGACTTTCTATGAATAATATAAACAATAAACCGATCACTATGCAAATTAAATTTAATTTTTCTTTTTTATGACCATACATTTACTGATCAGGTAAAGGTCGCAGATTGCTGTCGCGGCTGCGGCTTCGACGATCACAGACGATCTGAGAGCGGGACACAAATCATGCCTTCCCTGTATTTCAAGAATTTCAGGTTTCCCCGTTTCCAGATTCAGTGCTTTCTGAGGTTTTGAGATAGATGACGGCGGCCTCATTGCGGTTCTGAAAAATACACGGTTACCGTTCGATATTCCTCCGGTTATGCCTCCGCAGCTGTTCGTTTCGGTTCTCCCTGAAGTATCGACTATCAGGTCGTTATATTCACTGCCTTTCATGCCGGCCGAGGCGAAACCTTTCCCGAACTCTATACCTTTCACGCTCGGGATCGAAAACACTATATGAGATATCACCGACTCAAGCGAATTGAAAAAGGGTTCGCCTAAACCTGCTGGGATCCCGTCAATACTGCATTCTATGACGCCGCCGATACTGTCACCCTCTTTGACTGCTTTACGGGCACTTTCGTCTATATCGTCCGAACCGCCCGCCCGTACCAGTTCTGCGTGAAACTTAACTCCCTTAAGTATCTTTTTCGCTATTACTCCGGCAGCTACAAGACCCGGCGTCAGCCGAGCGGAAAAATGTCCGCCGCCTCTGAGATCGCTGAACCCGCCGAATTTTACTCCGGCCGCAAAATCAACCTGACCCGGCCTCGGTACTGATCTGAACTTTTCATAATCGCGGCTCAGTGTATTTTCGTTCACAAACTCAATTAATATCGGCGACCCTGTGGTTTTTCCGTTAAGAACACCGCTTTTTATGTTTGGAATATCACTTTCTTTTCTTTCCGTCGTACCTTTCGTCAGCGGTTTTCTCCGGTCCAGATCGAATTTAAAGTCCCCTGCTTTCAAGCTTATTCCGGCCGGACATCCGTCAATTATGACTCCGACGCACGGGCCGTGCGATTCTCCGTAAATATGTATCCTGAAAATTGTCCCGAAACTGTTCATTTCTGCTGCTCCTTCAAATAGTTCAGTGCCTTAAAAAAAAATGGAAATGACTTGCCGACACATTCAGGGTCTTTAATAAGCAGACCGCCCTCTGAATTTAAAGCCGAGACAGCCATACCCATAGCTATCCTGTGATCATTATGAGGATCGAGTTCGGCATATTTAAGTTCGCTTTTCCTGACTGAAATATACCCTCTTCTAAACTCAATACGGGCGCCGGCTTTTTTAAGTTCTTCCGCGATTACTTCCGGCCTGTCCGACTCCTTATCTTTAAGCCTTTCGTAATTATATATTTTTGTTTCGCCCCCGGCATTTATGCCAAGGATCACGAGAGGAACGAAAAGATCGGGACAGTTTTTAATATCGGCCTTGATCCCTTTTAACTCACTTCTGCTGACCGAGACTGAACTCTGATTTGAAATTACCTCCGCGCCTGACCGCTTTAGGAATTCTGTTATTGACCGATCGGCCTGAAGGCTATCCTTATCCAGACCTCTCACTGTTACTGATCCTGCTACGGCTCCGGCGACAAGAAAAATGGCTGCCGAAGACCAGTCGCCTTCAATATCAATCTTGCCGGAAATAAACTCCCTTCCCCCCTTGATAAAGATCTTTTTCTCGCGGTCCAGCTTTATTTCAGCGCCGAACTGATTTAAAAGTTTAGCCGTCATCTCAATATAAGGAAAGCTGACAGGATTCTTTAATATGATCTCGCTGTCGCCCTCCACTATCGAAAGTGCGAAAAGGAGACCTGAGATCAGCTGAGAGCCTGATGGGTTATCAATAGCTGCTTTCCCGCTTTTCAAAGGTCCTCTGATCTTAAGACATTTCTCATCCGGAATACACTCCGCTCCGAGTTTTGACAACACTTCGCAAACATGCTGATTTCCCCGTTTTAACAGTCTTTCCGTTCCGAAAATCCTGTAAAATTCTTCATAAAGCGATAGAACCGGCGCGAAAAGCCTTAGGCATAAACCTGATTCATTACAGAAAACATCTGCTATGTTCAGTTTTTCAGGTCCCCTGATCTTAAAGGAATTACCAAAATAAATAAACTCCGCTCCAAGTCTCTTAACAGAGCTCAACACGGATTCAGAATCGCTGCTTTCTCCATAATTTGTTATCTCTATTCCTTTTTTATTCAAAAGTCCGAGTAACAATGCTCTCTGTATCTGACTTTTTGAAGGATATGCAGTGATCTCTCCCGATATAGTACCTTTATCTATAAAAATGCTTTCCGGCATCGATCTCCCTTATTATATTTTCAGATTGAACTTCCGCTTTTTCACCTGTGACCTGAACTATAATGTCGGCACATGAAATATAATCATTTTTTCTTGATCCGAACATGCGCTCCCATGCCGATTCGGGGTCGTCAATATTGAACATCGGCCTTTTAGTCAATTCCGCTTTGTTGAGTCTCGACAGTACAACGCCGGTCCCGATATCCAAAAGTACCGTATAGCAGCTTTCTTTTAATATTTTCCTGTTCTTTTCTGAACTTAATGCTCCGGCGCCTGCCGAGATGACCGTATTTTCAAGTGAACATACCTCTTCCAATGCTTTTTCCTCGAGCCTCCTGAATCCGCTTTCTCCTGCAGAACTGAATATCTCCTTTATCAGTTTGCCCGAAGTTCTTTCGACAGTCTCGTCCGTATCTATAAATTTCATCCCGTAATGACCTGCTATTATCTTACCGTAAGTCGTCTTACCGCTAAGAGTAGGTCCGATCAGAGCTATGTTTTTACGCTCATCCTGTATCTCAAGGGTCTTTTTCATATCGTTTATATCCGGATATATATCGAAAAAATGCTCGTATGTTTTTGCAGCCTGATATATGAGCCATTCATATCCGCTTATGTATCGTTTGCAGAGCGGTTTTAAGCTCTCGTCAGAGTAATTCGCGTTCAGGACTATTGTATGGCTGAGAGATCCTTGGAGAAATTCAGGTATTTGGGGCACTGCGGAGATCATCAGATATGTGTCACTCAGCTGATCCTTTAGTTCATCGAATTTTATACAGCCGCATTTTAGCTCTGAAGATATTTTATCGGCTTTACTATCGGTCCTGTTGCAGATAAAAACATCTCCGCCAAGCTCTTTCACAGCATAAACGGCAGCTTTTGCCGCACCGCCCGCGCCGAGAATTATACATTTTTTGTCTTTTACAACCATTCCGTTATTTACGAGAGTATGTTCAACACCGTAAACATCTGTATTCATTCCGTAGAAAGAATCATTTCTTTTTATGACAACATTCACGGCGCCGATAATTTTAGAAATATTATCCGTACTGCCGAGTAAGCTGAAGATCTGTTCCTTGAAAGGTGAAGTAACATTGACTCCGTAAAATCCGTATTTACGAATCAGACTGAAAAATCCTTCACCGTCATTCATGGAAACAGCTAAGTACCAGCACTCCTTTCCGTAGTGCCTGAAAAGATGGTTGAATATCGCCGGACTTTTACTTTGCCCGGCGGGATTACCTATGAGTGCGAAGTTTTTCATTTATCTTCCTTTCACCAACGGGAAATCCATTCCTTTCGAATCCACCACGGGATATTGAGCTTCCTGTCTGTATTTTTTTGTAAGTTCGGGAAGCTGCTCTTCTATATAGCCCATCAGTTTGCGCACAGTCACATTCTCGCCTTTTGTCGCAGCTTTACCGTTCAATCCTTCAAGTAAAGTATAAGTGAATACACCGTGCCCGAGATCTTTGACTTCCGCCGCAAACTGATCTTTTGACGATGCGGCGACCACATGAACTCCTGTAGCTCTGGAAAGCTGAGACAGTGCTTTTCTGTCCTCGAATCCTCTGAAGGCAAGAAGTGCCGCTCCCGATTTGCAGGCATCTATGAGCACAAGTATCTTCTGGGCTTTGATATTCTTGATCGAATTTGACAACTCATCCGAAGAAATAGCCTTAGCTATCACATCTTCCTCGCGTTCGGGATAAGTCAGTTCGTGAGGTATAAAATACCACTTCTCGTCAATATTCTCACCGTGACCGGCAAGATATATAAGTACAACATCCTGCGGGCTTGAATTTTCAAGCTCTTTCAGCAGGGACAATATTTTTGTCTTCGTAGCCTGACCGTTATATATTTCTCTTATCTCGGATGTTTTGAAAAGATCATCTCCACTGCGCCTGAAAAAATCAGCTATAGCCTTAGCGTCCGGTTCCGCATAATTCAGATTAAGCGCAGGATTTTTATACTCGTTTATCCCGACCGACAGAACGAACAGCGAAATGTCTTTTTCCGGCGCAAGCAGTTTGATGACTATTTCAGACGGATTTGACTCAGTCCTGTCCCTGCTGTAGCCGACTGCTCTGAAAGTATTTGTCCCGTCAACAAGAGTTATAGTATAATCTTTAGTGCTGATATCGACCTTGGGAACAATTTTTACTCCGCGCGTATCTTCGCCGACAGCTTTGCCGTTGTGATACAGCCTGATCTCATCTATCCCGCCGCCCATATCCTTTGCCGAAATGGTTATAGTAACTTCCTCGCTCTTGAACTCCGAGTTCGTTTCAGGCGAAACGATCCTCACTTCAGGCGGCAAAGCGACTCCGTCGCGAATATCAGATACAGGCCGGATATCTTTTCCCTGCAGGACTGAAGCCACATAAGCCGGGTTATAATATTTTTCATAGAAATTATCTATCGAGTAAACCTGATTTCCGATCCTGACATTGATGTATTTAGCTCCGTTCGGAGAAGCGTTGAAATACCCTTCAGGCGTCATGACTATCCACTCACCGTCTGTGAAAGCAATGAACTGGGCAATTTCTTTACAGGTTTCAGGATCCCAGAATTTTACCGTACCGTCTCTGCTCCCTGAACAAAGAAATTTATTGTCCGGAGTTATTTCGAGGTTAGTAATACTGGCCTCATGTGCTTTAAATTCACTAATTACTTTACCGTCTTTTATATCATACTTTGCTATGCTATCATAAGAATTTCGACCGAAATTAAAAAACATATATTCTTTTCTGAATTCAATTCCTCCGCCTAATTCTTTCACTTCTCTTTTTGATAACAATTCCAAAGTTTCCTTATCATATATTTCAATAAAATTTTCTTCATTTTGACCGTATTCGTCACTTGTTGATGAAAAATCATACAAAATATCATCTCCTTCTATAAAACCGGAAACATCTAAATATTTGATAAAATTACCTTCAGGAAAAGAATACTGTCTTGTTTTTAGACCAGAAAAACCTGAAAAAACAATAAAATATTTATCTTCTTCATTAATAATCATATCTGAAACCCTTAAAAGAGAATCGGTTATGGAGATTACCTTTTCCCCTGTTCTTACTTCACTGATCGTAAATCTGTTTTGATTCGCCCATACCAAATATTTGTTGTCATCGCTGAAAATAAGATGCTCAGTATGAAGTGGAGTTTCTTCATCAAGCTCCATTTTGACCAGTTTTTCTGAAGTCTTTACATCCCAGATAATTGCATTTGAAGTTCTTCCGTTCCAGCCTCCTGTTGCCATCAGCGTTCCGTCATCGCTTATAGTTGCAGAACTCATTATACATCCGCTGTCACGGGCTACAGTCTTTATCATTCTTCCGTTTTTGTAATCCCATAGATTTATTAAATCGTTATAATCGTCAGCTGCAAGCATGATGTCACCGGTTCTGCTTAGTTTTAAATTTTGAAGCTGACTCGTATATCCGCCGTATTCCTTGACTATTTCTCCGGTTTCCAGGTCCCAGAGTTTAGGCTTTGAAGTGTCATCTCCTACAAGCGCGTATTTCCCGTCAGGACTGAATCTGATCGAGCGTACCCATCCGTCAATATTTTTATCTATCCTTCTTATCGGCTTGCCGGTTGCCAATTCTACGAGTCTGAAACTCATGCATCCGCCGAATAGAGCATATCTCCCTTTTGCGCTTATATCGATAGTGCTTGTATGTCCCGGGTAAGATTTCAACTGTTTTCCTGAATCTAAATCCCAAACTCTTACGCTGTCCTGCTCCCAGTCTCCGGATATAGCACTTTCTCCATCGGGCATAATTGAAAGAGTTTCTATCCACCCTCCAGTATTGTTAAAAGCATTTATCTGCTCGCCTGTTTCAAAATCCCAGACCCGTATTGTATGATCAGGACTATTAAGATGATCAGAAGAATTGTATCGGTATCCGGCTATAATTTTTTTGCCGTCAGGAGTAACAGCTAAAGCTGAAACATCTGGTTTGATCCTAGCTGAATCATGTTCGGAATTTACTAAATATTCCCTGAGAAGCTCTCCAGATCTTATATGCCACAAACTGATTTTCTCGTCACCGCCGCCTACGAGAATGTTCTGATCTTTATTGCAAAAAAGCGCAGGATAACCGTTACATGAATTTCTGCTCTGAAATGTTCTGATTATTTTCCCAGATGAAACATCCCAGATATTAATATTCTTTACAAAATTCATATCACCGGAAACAAAATATCTCCCGTCTGGACTTACATCGAGATTTGTAACATCATCATCACATCTGAATGTTTTGACTTCTCTTCCTGTTTCTGTTTCCCATAATTTAACAGTCCCGTCGCCGTTCCCAGTCAGAATATACTTCCCGCCAGGTAAGAATTCAACAGCGTTAGTATAATTGAATGATCCCGAAACATGCCCCATCTGGACGAATATTTCAGGTGTCAGTTCAAGGCTGTCTGAATTAAGAAAACTGATTTCTGAGGCGATCTCAGTAATAGACGATTCCGGAAAATACTCCTCAATTATTTCTTTTTTTTCGCAGGAAATAAATATAGCTATAATGCCTAAAAGCAAAATAAGCCGGAAACTAAATTGCTTAAAATAATGTTCCTGCATGACAGACCCCGGTTATTTTGAAGTTCTGATACCGACTTCCGATTCGAAGAATTCTGCGGCTTTGTTCGAGCCTTTATCTTTCCTGGTGATCTTGATCCCTCTGGTCTTGACTCCGGTATCTTCCTGACTTCCGCCGATAACGAATACCGAGCCTGCGTCTTCCGCCTTGACTTCTCCAAGTTCCACAGTCGAAGCATAAATGATTATCTTTTCTTCGCCGAACGGAGGGCTTACTGTAAGGTCGTACTGGTCTTTACCTGAAGGCAGAGTGTAAACTGTCCCGCCCTCGAAGTAATTGTCTTTCCTGTAAGGATTAGGCAGTATCTGTACCTGAGTGCCGTCGTTCTGAACATAAACCACTCTCGCGAAATACGGCTTATTCCCCTTCATGAACAGGCTTATCTTCTCACCCGCTTTGAACTCCGTCTGATTTTTATCTGTCCACAGCTTTACCGAAAGAGGCGCGTTGGGATCGTCGGCCATACCGCTTTTTCCGGGCTTTTCCTTGAATTCCTTTGGCGTAACTTCAGCTGTGATCGTCAGTCTGTAGCTGTCGCCCAATGACTCGTCCTTGAACCATTCGCCTTTCTCAACAAGTATCTTTACATCAGCCTTAGAATACGCTTCAACGAGATCGCTTTCCATGGCATAATCCCTGACCTTTGTTTCAGAAGAAATGTAAGTACCCGCGTTCTCGGAGGCGTTCCTGATCGCGTTCGCCTTAGCCTCATCGGCAGTCTCTTTCTTTGACTTCGTGTCTCCCATGCTCGCGATCCCTGTTGCCTCGACGATTACCGATTGAGCCGCGAAAAGGCCTACAAAAAAAATTAAGAGGACGAATAAAATATAGTTTTTCATTTTCAACTTTCCCAAATTATTATAGATTTTTCTTCAACTCTTCTACATCTGCTTTGTCATGAAGCCTGTCTGTTGACAATTTATTTTTTATGAGATCATTTTTACCTATAAAATATACTTCTGAATCACCGTATTTACCGCGTATCCTTGAATTTTTTGCATCTGAAAATTCAACGCCGCTTATCTCGTTAAGAAAATCTACCCTTACCGGAGCTACTCCAAAAGTGATTACATTTCCCTTTGTACAAAACAAATCTCTGTTCAAATCTTTCTCTGGAAATCCGAATTCTATCAGTGCTCTAATTAACCTGTCAATTCTTTCCTGATCGATCTCAAAAAAAATATCAATATCTTTTGTAAATCTCGGATATCCGTAAAATGCTACGGCGTAACCTCCAACTATCATATACTCGACTTTATGCTTTTCGAGTAACTGTAATAACTCTTTGAAGTCTGGCTGGATATTCATATAAAAATTCCCCCGATTCAATTCTTAACTGCTCGACTATATCAAGCCTCTGTTCAGGAGTAAGACTTCTCCAGTATTCTCTGTCTTTTTTCTCTTGTTCTGCTTGGGTAGTGACTGTTATAACCATTTCCATGAATATTTTCTCATTTATTGAATTTCAACTATAATATAACATCTTTTATCTCAGTTGTAAAC
>DFZN01000036.1 GCA_002382735.1 bacterium UBP11_UBA4055 | reverse complement strand
CGCTTAAAGTGAAAGCGAGGATCAGTATTGCTTCGATAGGCCTCATTACACCCGAACACGAATACCAGGAAATTCTGTCCCACGCACCGTCAATGTCGTCAGTCAGCCTTGTGAGAAGGTCGCCCGTCCTGAACTTTTTAAAGAAATGCAGATTCTTTTTCGTAAAGCTTTTAAAATATTCATTTCTGATCATGACTGTGAACAGAAGGTTCATAAATGCCCTGAAATTCGGAAGCGCGACCGAGATGAATTCGTGAAAGAACGCAGCCAGAAGATAAAGGAATATCAGATGGTGAAGTTTTGTCGGGTCGTAATCTGTCTCGAACATATCTATGATATATTTAAGAAATACGGGAAATGCGGTCTTGGCGAATATAGACAGAGCGCTCACAAACAGGACCGCCGCAAGCTTCCCTTTAGCCTGTCCCCAGAATCTCCAGAACCATTTGAAATAATTGAACATTTAACTTCTGCTCCCTCAATTAAGACTGAAATATAAAGAAAAAGGCCGAATTAATCGATACTTTTCATTATCCGCTGATATATTCTTTAAAAAAATCAAAATAATTGAAAACTGTGTGATCTGATCTTCGTTGAGTTTCACCGCCGTATATTACATCACCGATAGAGTCTGACTTCATCAGCTCAGCCAGATATTTCAGGTTCCTGATAAAGTCAGAATTATATGTAAGAGCCGATTTGATCTCGACAGGCCTGATCTCAAGGCCCTTATTTATAAGCAGATCGACTTCTTTTTTAGTTTTATCCCTGAAGAAATAAAATTCGTCTCCGAAGCTGTTATGGGCATTCATTTTTAAAATTTCGGCAATAACAAAATTTTCAAAGAGAGAACCTCTAACGGGTAATGCTCCGATATGCTCCTCGCGCTTTACGCCGTTAAGGTAAGCGCACAGACCAACATCGTAAAAATAGACTTTTGGGGTTTTTATCAGTCTTTTTTTTATATTGCTGTGATACGGCTGCAGAAGAAATATTATATAACTCTGCTCAAGGATCGAGACCCAGTTCTTTATTGTGGGTATAGTAACACCGCAGTCGTCCGCGATATTCGAATAATTAAGAAGCTGTCCCGTTCTTGAGGCTAAAAGTTTTAAAAAAGTACTGAAAAGATTAAGGTCTTTTACTTCATACAACTGCCTGACATCTCTTTCAACATAGGTTTCGATATAAGCTGACATTGCTTCAAATGCATCAAGGTTGTCGCTGTGTATCCTCGGATAGAATCCTTTATACAGAATTCTGTTTATCCATTGCGCGGAATATTCTGAAGAGTCAAACAGTTCGAGATATGAAAAGGGAAACAGTTTCAATAATGCCGTTCTGCCTGCAAGAGACTGTGAAATTGTGCGGGATAATTCGAACTGTGAGCTTCCCGTCAGAATGAATTCTCCTTTAATCTTATTCTTATCAACAACACCCTGAATATACGAAAGAAGGTCGGGTGCTTTCTGAACTTCATCGATAATTACGCCGTTTGAATATTCCGACAAAAATCCTCTCGGATCGTTCAATGCGTAATTCCGGTTATCAAGATCTTCTAATGAAACATACTTCTTTCCCGGGAAAACATGCTGACAAAGGGTCGTTTTACCTGATTGTCTCGGTCCGGTTATTGTGACAACAGGATACTGCTTTGCAAACTTCAAAAGCTTTTTTTCGACATTTCGTTTAATGTACATATCATATCTCCCGAATTATTCTTCAGAAGTAATATAATAGGACAAATCTAAAATGTCAACTTATATTTGTCCGTCAGTGGCTTGTTTATTTCATTAAAGACCTTAGTTACGGTTGCTCTGGTGCAATTATCTTAAATACAACATTTTCTTTGTTTCGTCGTTCATGCCATTTGTGCTTAATCTGTAATAATAAACACCGCTCTTAAAAGTACTTGCATCAAAAATAATTGAATGCTTACCTTTCTCTTGTCTTTCATTTACTAAATTTTGAACAAATTCGCCTTTAGTGTTATAAATACTTATTTTAACTTCGCAGTTTGCTTGAAGAGAATAGCTGATGTTTGTTGAAGAATTAAAAGGATTAGGATAATTCTGTTCTATCTTATAATTATTTATCAATACGTCATCGCTGTTTTCTATTCCTGTTGATACTTGCTTAGTCTGAAAGTTGATCCTGCTGTAAGAAACACCGTCAACGCCTCTGCTTAGGCAGTATAAAACATAATATTGATCGTAAGATTCAAAGACTTTTCTTTTTACATCGAACCAGAAAATAAAATAATCTGAATCAGAAAAGATAGTTTCATTCTGCCATGAGGTTCCTTTGCCGTAAGTATGATTCAAACTGTAAATGCTACTTTCTTCATTAATCTCAAAAATATGAATGATATTTTTTGAATCAATAAACATCTTTCTATTCCACCAATTATTTGTTGCACCTGTTTCTACTGGTGTAGTCCATAATGAATCATCCATGTTTTTTTTTAAACATAGATCAATATTTTCATCTATGTAAGGTCCAACTGATATATTTGCATAAATTGTATCTTGATTTGAGATAGCAAGGGCACAACCGATATTACTTTCCTGATAATTGGAGATTTCTTCGAAATCCTGCCATTGGTCATTTTGTTTGTTAAAAATCGCAGTGAATGGGCCGTAAAATAAACTATCATCTGTGTATATTTTGAGAATAGCATGGATATTATTTGATCTGTCGAATGCGAAATCTTTTATTGTGTAGTCAATGGACGGATGTATAATTTGAGGAGTAGACCAATTTATTGAATCGATATTGGCATCATGGTCCATATAATATGTTGTTCTTGATAATGACCATGTAGCAAACAACCTATCTGTGCTGTCGATATCAAAACGCAAATTCGTATCTAATCCGAAGTTTATTACATAGTCATCAGACCAACTTACTCCGTCATATTTTTTATATACAAGCTTATCCATAGCTAAACCCTTACAATAAATGATGTGAATATTGTTGTCTGAATCAGTGACTGCTCTTATTTCCCAGATCGGGTCAATGAAGTAATCTGGAGTGATGTTTTGTTCCGCTGTCCAGGAAAGTCCGCCGTTAAAAGATTGTGAGAAATATACGGAACCGTAATAATCTGCTCCGATATCGGTTTTCTTACACCATACGGCGGACAGGACACCATTGTTATCTATAGCTATGGCGGATTCGCTGCATGAGTAAACTCCGGATACGGTTCGCGGAGTGCTCCAATCTGTTTGAGCAGTAAGTGAAGCGTAAATAAGAAGTATAAATATAAGTTTTTTCATTTTGATTCAATAAGTTTGCTAGTATCGGGATCATATTTGAAAATATTGAGCTCATCTTCAGATTTAAGTTTATCTTTTAAGATCTCAGTAAGCGTTTCTATATTATCTTTACTGGCGGGAGTTTTCTTGTAGCAGATATAGTCAATTCCGTACTGATGGGGTGAATATCTCAGGTCGAGGTTTATTCCATATATGGTGCTGCTGTAGTCTATACCGTCGGAATATAATACATATATGTTTTCTAGTTTATAGTTGTCTTTGCGATATAACTCTTCCCATTTCAGAAAAGTTGTTTTCCAAGCGGCTTCCATTACTTTCGACGAGCTGTTTTCCTGCAGTTCGGTGTAAATGATCGCGTATTTTTCCGCATAAAGGAAAGTAAATAACATCAAAGACAATATCAAAATAACATCTCTAAACATTTCATGTCTCCAGTATGTTTTGTATAATGAACTTAGTGAATATTTATTTAAAAGTCAAGAAAATAATAAATTGATTCATTTCGCTATACCCGTCTGTGTCCAGTAGAGATTTGCGTAAAGTCCCTTCATCGCCAAGAGCTCGTCGTGGCTGCCCTGCTCTACCAGTTCGCCCCTGTCAAGCACGATTATTTTGTCTGCTTCCTCGATCGTGGATAGCCTGTGGGCGATTATTATTGAAGTTCTGCCTTTGAGCAGCTTTTCCATACTTCGCTGAATTTCGGCTTCTGTATATGGATCGATCGAGCTTGTAGCCTCATCCATGATGAGAATTTCCGGATCGAATGTCAGGGCCCTTGAGAAGGAAAGGAGCTGTCTCTCACCGAACGAAAGGTTGCCGCCGTCTTCCGAAAGCACAGTATTGAACCCTTTCGGGAATTCGCTTAAATAGTTATAGATCCCCATTATCCTCGCCGCTTCCTTCACCTTCTCTTCCGGTATGTCCTTGCGGAGAACTCTTAAATTGTCCATAATGTCCCCGGGGAAGAGGAAAATATCCTGGAGCACAAGGCTCATCATCGAGCGGAGCTCATCGGACCTAATGTATTTTAAGTCAACGCCGTCAATTGTTATATTGCCTTCAACGGGGTCGTAGAACCTGGTTAGAAGCGATATGATCGTGGTCTTTCCCGAGCCTGTTGCGCCAACAATGGCTACGGTCGATCCCTTGTCTATCGTAAAGCTCACATTCTTGAGCACGGGCTTATCGGCGTCGTAGTGGAAACAGACATTATTGAACGAGATCTTTTCCTTGAACCCGCCGATGGGTTTAGGGTTTAGCGGTTCTTTTACTTCAGGCTCGGTATCGAGGATCTCGAATATCTTGTCCGCCGCACCGAACGCTCTCTGAAGCTCCCTGATCTGTTCCGATATCATAACGAGAGGCTGAACGGCAAGGTGAATATACTGAATGAACATCCAGACCGTACCTATCGTTATCGCGTCCTGCTTTATCCATTCCACGCTGTTGTAGAGAATGAGGAAAATGACCACCTGAGGACAAAGCATCATTACGAACCACACACTCTGCTCGAGCATGGATATCTTGAATTCGTACCATCTTTTTTCCTGATTGGCTTTATCGAATTTGTTTATCGACCACTGCAGGTTGTTCAGATTACGCAGAAGAGGTATAGCTTTGATATGCTCGCTTAAAAAACCGATTATCCGTGCGTAGAGTTCCCTGTCTTTCCTGAACATCGGCCTCATTTTGCTGAAAACGATATAGGCTCCGAGAAGATAGACCGGAGCTATTGAAAGAACTATCAGCGTGAGAGTGACATTCGTAAAAAGCATTATGCTAACGGCTATGATGATGTTCAAAAATCCCGCAAGAAGTGAAAGTCCGATCGATGAGAAAAGCATGAAAAGTTTCTGTGAATCCGACTCTATCCTGCTTATCAGCCTGCCTGTGCCCTGCTTGTCGAAGAACGATATTGAAAGTGTAAGAACATGCCTGAATATCACGCGCTTGATATTGTTGACGATGTCTATGCCCATATAACCGACAAGGAGCTGCTGTAAATACTGTATCGCTCCGAGTCCAACGAGAAGAAGGAGGTAGAATGTAGCGAACAATAGAACAAATCGGAGATCCTTTGAAGGAATAGCCTTATCGACCATCTCTCTGAACACAAGCGGTAAGGACGCGTTCATCACAACCGCGAGAATAACTGTAAGGACCGAAAAAACAAGTGCTTTGGTATGGCCCTTAAAGAATACCATTATCCTTTTCAGTGTCACGCCTGATATGCTGCCATTCTGTATTTCTTCCCCGTCTCTCTTCATGATCCAAAAAAAGGGCGGTCAGGCCGCCCTAAAATTTTTATTCTCTGTCCTGTTTAACTTTTTTTATCAGTATCTCAAGTATCTTAATGGCTGAATCCGCTATGACGGTACCGGGGCCGAATATTGCCGCCGCTCCAGCTTTGTATAAAAAGTCATAATCATGAGAAGGTATCACACCGCCAACGATTATCATGATGTCCTCTCTGCCGAGCTTTTTAAGCTCTTCGATCACATCGGGAACGAGAGTTTTGTGGCCTGCGGCGAGAGACGATACGGCGAATATGTGAACATCATTCTCAACAGCTTCTTTCGCGGATTCCTCAGGAGTCTGGAAGAGCGGACCCATATCGACATCGAAACCGAGGTCGGCGAAGCTTGTTGCCACCACTTTCGCTCCTCTGTCATGCCCGTCCTGACCCATTTTCGCTATCATTATTCTAGGTCTTCTCCCTTCGATCTGCTCGAACTCATCAACAAGTGTTTTTGCCTTGTCGAAAGCTGAATTATCTCTTGCGACACCTGAATATACTCCGGATATCATTTTTACCACCGCCTTATGTCTTCCGAAAACTTTTTCGCATGCGTCCGATATTTCTCCGAGGCTTGCTCTGACCTTTGCGGCCTCAATACTGAGCTCAAGCAGGTTCCCTTTGCCTGTTCTTGCGCATTCCGTGATCGCTTCAAGCGCTTTTTGAACGGCTGCCTGATCTCTTTCAGCTTTGAGTTTCTCAAGCCTTCTGATCTGAGCATCCCTGACTGCAGAATTGTCAACTTCAAGAACATCAATCGGGTCCTGTTTGTCGAGCCTGTATTTGTTCACGCCGACGATAACTTCTTCGTTCGTGTCGATCTTAGCCTGCTTTCTCGCTGCGGCTTCCTCGATCCTCATCTTGGGCAGACCGCTCTCGATGGCTTTCGCCATTCCGCCGAGTTTTTCGACTTCTTCGATGAGCGCCCATGCCTTTTTAACCAGCTCGCCCGTCATCTTTTCAACAAAATATGAGCCGCCCCACGGATCTACAGCTTTAGTAATACCTGTTTCTTCCTGAAGGTAAATCTGAGTGTTCCTCGCTATACGGGCGGAGAAATCCGTCGGAAGGGCGATAGCTTCGTCGAGAGCATTCGTGTGCAGCGACGAAGTATGTCCGAAAGCCGCCGCGAGAGCTTCTGTGCAGGTTCTGGCAACATTGTTGAACGGATCCTGCTCCGTTAAGCTCCAGCCGGAAGTCTGCGTATGAGTTTTCAGCTTCAGCGATCTCTGGTTCTTAGGGTTGAATTTATTCACGATCTTAGCCCAGAGCAGTCTTCCGGCGCGCATCTTGGCGATCTCCATGAAATGGTTCATTCCCGCCGCCCAGAAGAACGACAGCCTCGGCGCGAACGCGTCGATGTTCAGTCCGGCTTCGACACCGGCTTTAAGGTATTCCCAGCCGTCCGCGAGAGTATATGCCAGCTCGATGTCCGCAGTCGCTCCCGCTTCCTGCATGTGGTAGCCGGAGATGGAGATCGAGTTGAAAAGAGGCATTTTCTGAGAAGTATATTCGAAAATGTCGGAAATTATCTTCATTGAAGGTTTCGGCGGGTAAATGTATGTGTTCCTGACCATGAACTCCTTTAAAATGTCGTTCTGGATGGTACCTGACAGTTCGTCGAGCTTAGCGCCCTGCTCGAGCGCGGTGACAATGTAGAACGCCATGACGGGAAGGACTGCTCCGTTCATAGTCATAGATACCGACATCTTGTTAAGAGGAATTTGGTCGAATAATATTTTCATGTCCAGTACGGAATCGATCGCGACACCGGCCTTCCCGACATCCCCTTTCACCCTCGGGTGATCGGAATCGTAGCCGCGGTGTGTCGCGAGGTCGAAAGCGACCGAAAGCCCTTTCTGTCCCGCGGCAAGATTTCGCCTGTAGAACGCGTTCGACTCTTCGGCGGTCGAGAATCCGGCGTACTGCCTGATCGTCCACGGCTTTGTCGAACCCATTGTCGCAAAAGGCCCCCTGAGGTAGGGAGTTACGCCTGCGTCATAGTCAAGAAATTCAAGGCCGTCCGCCTCGCTTTTTGTGTAGAACGGTTTTACGGCTATAAGCTCCTGCGATTCAAAAGCGGGACCAACTGTTCTGCAGGCTCCGGTTGAGATCTTTAGAGCCTCGTTATGTTCAATTTTAGAAAAATCAGGTTTCATTGTTTCACCTTTAATTAATTTTTACTCAGTAATGCCGATTTTTGACTGGATGTTCCTGATAGTTTCCAGCGAATCGGACTTAAGATGAATGAATTCGTCAACTCCCGCTTTTTTAAGATCGTCAATGATCTCTTTAGGGTAGCCCGCGAGGACTACGACCTTTTTCGGGTCGGCGGCTTTTACTTTTGAGGCTATTATAGGAGCAACTGCAGGATATTCCTCGTCGCTTGAGCAGATCACGATTATTTCCGCACCCGATCTCAATGCTTCATCAGCAGCTTCCGAAGCGTCTTTGAAACCGTTGTTGTCGATGATGTAGAATCCGCCTGCGGCAAGATAACCCATTGAGAACGATGCTCTGGCTTTCCTCATTGTAAGATTGCCTAAAGTCGCCATGAATGCCGAAACAGGTCTGTCTTTCTTTTCGCTGAATTTCTCCGTAAGCTTTCTGAGAGATTCGAATTCTTCAGAGATCCTGTATAGTTTGACCTTTTCTATCTTAACACCGCCTGAACTGTAGAGTTCACATCCGAAAATATCGAGTTTCTGTTCAATATCTTTTCTTATTTCAGGGCATACTGATTTTTCGCTGTAATTGGGAACGAAGTTCGTGCCTACAAGATTGTCTCTTCTCATAGAGAAATTCGATAACCTTTTCTTTTTGAGTTCGGCGAGATCTTTCTGGATATTTCCTTTTTTAAGCGACTCAAAGATTCCGCCTTCCGATTCGATCTTATTGAAAAGTGCCCAAGCCTCTTTAGCTATCAGGTCGGTCGCTTTCTCGATGAAATAGGAGCCTTTTGCCGGATCTACGAACCTGTCGAATTTTGCCTCGTTCTTCAAAATAAGCTGTGTGTTCCTTGCGATCCTGTCGGCAAAAGAGTCGGTTTCGCTTATACACACATTGTAGGGCAGCACCGTCATTGAGCCGCAGCCTCCTACCGCCGCCGACATAGCCTCTGTAGTTGTCCTCAGCATATTAACATACGGATCATAAACTGTCTTGTTGAACAGACCGGTCACTGCGTGGATGTCAGGCGCGCAATCTTTATCGCCGTAAGCCGAGGCTATGTTCGACCAAAGAGTTCTTAAAGCTCTAAGACCCGCGATCTCGAGAAGGTAATACTGGCCGACGCCGTAAGAAAGCCCTATATTTCTATTAAAATCCGCGAAACTTTTGTTCTCAGCGATCCTTTCCTTGTAATAAACTGCCGTTGACAGCATGTAGGCGATCTTCTGGACTATGGTCGCTCCTGCATCGTGAAAATGAACTCCGGAAACTGTCATTCCTTTGAAATCTTTATATTCTGAGCACTTATTAAAAATATATTCAGCTTCTTCGAACCTCTTTTGTTCACCTTTTGCGAACTCTCCGTTAAGAGCAAGTTCCTTTAAAGGGTCGTTGTCTATGGAGCCTTTGAGTTCACCGAGCTTAGGTTCTATCATTTCGAATATCTCTTTTGATGCGACTCCGGCATCAATGTTGATCCCTGCACTTTCGAGAGATGCTGTAATTCCTGTCAGGTCATCTTTTGTGTTGATGACAGTGCCTCTTGTGTATTCAGGTCCGCATCCGCACTTACAACCGCAGCCGGTTTTACCCGAAGAAAGTTCACAGTTAAGCTTTAAGTCGATGCATTCCGCTCCGCCTTTTACCGCATCGGCGACCGCTTTTTTTGCGTCACCGGGGTCTCTCTGCGAGATCTCCTGGCAGACTGACCATTTATTTTCTTCCGCTACAGGTTTAGCGCTCCTCTGGTACGGGAACTCGCCCGGGCAGTCGTCAGGTATTATGATCCCTTCAAGGTCAGCCGCCTTGTAATAAGGCTCAAGGTCAAATCCCTCGTAGGTCTTCCACCATATTCTGTCGTAGGTTTTTCCTTTGAGGTCTTTTAATACCTCCTCCATCCATTTTTCCTTCCCCTTTTCAGCGGAGAATTCTTCGAAAAATCTTTCCAATTTCAGGCTCCCTTTTAATTAGAAATCATTAAGTTCTTTTAAAGGTCTGTAATATAAGGTATTGCGCGTAAAAAATAAACAGATAAAGTTAATAAATATTTGCAGTTTTTTTTGATGTTTAACATCGCTTGAAAATTTTATTATATTTAGTTTAACTGAAAAGTCAGCAGGAGTCTGTATTCAGATAGCAATGGATGTTAAAGTCGAAGATATAGCTAAGATCATTTTAAAACTGGATAAATCTGTCCAGAAGGATATTATTGAAAATCAGTTGAATAGAATTTTATCTGATCCAGAAGAAGTCGGCAGTTCTCTTCATGGAGATTTGGAAGGCATCAAGTCATTTCATTTTACAAAAAACAAAGTCGAATACAGGATTGCATAATAATTGATTCAAAAGCACTCGGAGGAGTATTAAAAGATTACGGGCAGTTCGATTATGTCTTTACGATGACCGATGAAGACCCGAGAAGTGTTGACTATCCTTCAACCGGAAAATTCAGATCAAAACTCAAATATCTTGAGCAGTTTTTGGAACCCGAAGACCTTGTTGTATTTTCATTTTCAGGCCACGGAGTTTCAGATCAGACAGGCAACGGCTATCTTTTAATGACTGATTCCGACCCCGACAATGTTTTCAACACGAGCGTTATGATATCTGAAGTAACGAACACACTCAAGAAAAAAGGTGTAAAAAAATCTCTTCTTCTCGTTGACGCCTGCAGAGAAGAATTCCGCGAGGACAGCCACAACAGCCTCGGCTTCCGTGTTGTTCGCCTTCCATAGCACAAAGCGGATTTTTTTATATTGTCAGTTTACAACGGGGAAAGAATTTGTTATATTGCCGATAAATTACTATTTTCGGAGTGTGAAATGAAAACTAATCTCAAGATGATATACTGGAAAGGTGAAAAATTCTGGGTAGGTAAACTTTTGGAGCATCCGGAAATTATGACTCAGGGCGAAACTATCGAAGAGCTCGAAGAGAATCTAAGAGATGCTTATGCTCTTATGACACTAGATGATGTTCCTGAGAATCACGAAGTGAAAGAGCTGGCGATCAATGTATGAAAAGAAATACTCTTCTAAAAAAGCTTAAATCAGAAGGTTGTATTCTTGTAAGACATGGAAGCAGACATGATTTATACATAAATCCCAAAACAGGCAGGAAACAGCCTATTCCGAGGCATTCTGATATAGATGAAAATCTTGCAAAGCATATTATAAAAGAATTGTCATAAAACTCTGCGTCACTATAATACAACAGCAACGGGAANNGATTATCCAGCCAAACTTCAAAAAGTTATTACAGCAAAGTAAGATAGCTGTCGTACGATTCAAGCTCCTCGAGAGTAAGAATGTCGTTTATCAGATCGCTTTCGGATTCGAAGATCCCGGTTTCATCGGAGACCCATTTTTCCTCGTCGTAAAGCTCAGAGTTGAATGATATGAGTTCGTCGTATTCCGAGCCTATCACATAGCCGCTGCTATAATTTGAGGCATTTTTTTCCGTCTGAACTGCCGCGAAAGATACGGGCTCAGGATCGATATCGAACATAAAGTAAGACATTATCAGTATGAAGAAAAATGAGGCTGCTACCGCATAGCGCATGAAATTTATCCGGAATGAATGTTTTCTGTCAGGCAGCTTCGACAATAAGTCGGAATTCAAACCTTCGGGAATATCGTAAATATCTTCGGCGATTAAAGATAGAAGAGCTCTTTCAGTCTCGAGAGCTGACCTGCAGTCGGTACATTCTTTTATGTGAGATTCGAATTCCGCTTTCGCATTATCTTCGAGCTCGTCCGAAATGTATTCCGGCATCATATTTTTGTATTTTCCGCAGTTCATGATCTCACCGCCTTTTTAATTTTGTCCACTCCGTACCTGTATCTGCTCAATATGCTGTTGATCGAAACACTTTTCATTTCGGCGATCTCTTTAAAAGAGAGCCCTTTCGCCCGGAGCAGTATCACATCCTTCTGTTCGTCCGGCAGGGTTTCGAGCGCTTCCTCCAGCCTTTCCCTGTCCTCCCGTTTCTCGTTCTCGATCTCCGGTCCGTCTTCGTCTGAAGAAATGTTCTCGATAAAATCAGATCCGTCATCTTCGTCCCTTACGACCGGCTTATAAAAGTTCTCATTATCCTTTTTCAAGCCCCTCAGGTGATCGAAACAGGCATTAGTCGCAATGAAAAAAAGGTAGTTGGAGAATTTGTTCTCATCGCGATATCCGTTCAGATTCGACGCTATTTTCAGCCAAACGGTCTGATAAACATCCGCCGCATTCTCAACGCTTCCGATCCTTCTTACTATGTAATTGAACAGTTTGCGGTCGTAAAGCACCATAAGGCGAGCGAAATACTTCTGGTCTTTTGTTTCGACATACTTTTTAACAAGCTCCCTGTCATTTTCTTCCGCTATTTTTTTCACAGCGCCCACAGTTATTTTCCCGCCGGTTATGTTAACGACCGTTCTTCTGATTTTATTTCAATCTATCTAAAAAATTCTAAAAAATAAAGAAAATTTTAATTAAATATTTTTTTGAAACCTGAAATTTAATACTTATATTATCTGACCTGACAACTAAAAAGATTGAAATAAAGGGAGTTTTACATGAATACCTTAACTATCGATTCGCTTGAGCTCAAAGGGAAAAAAGTACTTGTAAGGTGCGATTTTAATGTTCCTTTAGACGATGAGTTAAAGATCAGGGACGACAAAAGGATCGTTGACGCTCTGCCGACGATAAAAAAGGTCATAAAAGAAGGCGGAAAGCTGATACTTATGTCGCACTTCGGAAGGCCGAAAGGTACAGTAGTTCCGGAAATGAGCCTTAAACCGGTCGCAGAAAGACTCGGCGAACTCATAAAGAAAAGAGTTGTTCTCGCTCCGGACTGCATCGGTGATGAGGTCAAAGCACTGGTTGACGGCATGAAGGACGGCGATGTGATTCTTCTGGAGAACTTAAGGTTCCACGAAGAGGAGGAGTCCGGCGATGAGCAGTTCGCCGCAAAGCTAGCTGAGCTGGGTGAAGTTTATATTTCCGACGCTTTCGGGGTATGCCACAGGGCTCACGCTTCAGTATCGATCATCGCGAAATATTTTGACAGGGTCGCATCCGGATATCTTCTTAAGAACGAGATCGAATACATAGGCGGTGCGATGAAGGAACCGAAGCGTCCTCTGGCGACTATCCTCGCCGGCAACAAGATATCGTCCAAGATCGATGTGATAATGAAGCTGATCGACATCTCCGATAAAATATTCATTGGCGGCGGTATAGCGAACACGATGCTGGCGGCGAAAGGGATCGAGGTCGGCAAGTCCTTAGTCGAGGCCGATAAGGTCGATATGGCGAAAGAAATACTGAAGAAAGCGGAGAAAAAGGGCACGAAAATACTTCTTCCCTTTGACATGCTTTGCGGAAAGGAATTCAAGAACGAGACCGAACTTAAATACTGCGATACCGAAAAACAGGAAAAAGACTGGATCGCGATGGGTATAGGACCCAAAACGGTTAAGCAGTATAAGGATGAACTCGCGGACTGCAGAACGGTGATCTGGAATGGCCCGATGTCCGTTTTCGAATTCCCGAACTTTGCCAAGGAGACCTTCGAAATAGCGCAGATCATCGCCGGCTACACAAAGGAAAACGGCCTTATTTCGATAATCGGCGGGGGGGATACTGCGGCGGCTGTGAAAACGGCAGGTCTTGACGGGCATTACTCGCACATCTCGACAGGCGGCGGCGCGGCTATGGAATACATGGAGGGAAAGAAACTTCCCGGAATAGCCTGTCTGACACCGATGGGTTTTGACGGCAAAAGGAAATTCCTCATCGCCGGCAACTGGAAGATGAACAAGACGCCGCAGGAAGCGATCAGGTTCGCGAAGGAGCTCAAGAAAGTAATGCCGAACGACGACAATGTGGAAATAATGGCAGCGCCTGTATTCAACTCTATATGGCCCGTATATCAGGAGCTGAAGAAAACTCACCTAGACATTGGCGCGCAGGATGTTTTCTGGGAAAACTCCGGAGCTTATACGGGCGAGGTCTCCGCGAAGATGCTCAAGCTGACAGGAGTAAAATACTGCATTATCGGGCACAGCGAAAGAAGGCAGTATTTCCATGAGACCGACGAAACTGTTAATAAAAAGATCAAGGCGGTACTGAAGGAAAGAATGGTGCCTGTGATCTGTGTCGGTGAGAAGCTTGAGCAGAGAGAGGCCGGAATGGAGAACGATGTGGTAAAGGCACAGCTTAAAGGCGCTTTGTATGGGATAGAACTGAACGATCTTTTGAATATCGTAATAGCCTATGAACCAGTCTGGGCGATCGGAACAGGCAGAACAGCCACTCCGGATCAGGCTCAGGAAATGCACGAATATATAAGAAATTTATTAAAAGTGCACTATGGAGAGGCTTTTGCCGGTTCCACACGAATATTATACGGCGGATCGCTTAATGCTTCGAACGCTAACGAACTTCTCGGTCAGAAGGATATTGACGGAGGACTTATTGGCGGAGCCTCTCTTAAGAAGGACGATTTTAAAGCGATAGCCGATATAGCCAGAGGTATAGAAAAGTGATCAGTTGAACGAGAGGTAACTTTCGAGCCTGAATTTTATCTGTCGTTCAGACAGCCTGTAGTTCTCGATCTCGAGTCCCGAGAAAATAAAGAAGTTCCTTTTCCGGAATTCCATGCCTATTTTCGGTCCGTGCGAAATGTAAACCCTCGAAAGATCGTGCCTGTCAAAATCATCCTGATCAAAATCGTAGCTGTCGATCTCATAAAAAAAGTATTCCGACCTTAGGTTAAGGTGACTGTAGAAATTGAAGTAGAAGGATGCCGAAGTATAGTAATGATGCTTGAAATTTATTGGATTTTCTGTAAAATCGCTGTAATTGAAGTTCCCGAACTCCTCATAAATGTATCTTGTTGAAAGTTTCGAGACAGCTTTTTCTGAGATATTGTAGGATATTGTGTCTGAAACGGAATAATTTTTCATTACGAAACTGCTTGAAAAGGTTTTATCGTAATCGTATGACCTGTAGTATGTCCTGAATTTTATGCTCCCTGTAAGGTAAAGATCGTTAATAATGTCATATCTGAAATCTGTATTGGAGTTTACCGCCCTGTCAGTATAATTGTTGATGCTTCTCAGGAATGAGATGTTCACCAGTTTATAGTATTCGAGAGGGAAAGACTGCGATAAGGTAAAATTGCCGGTTTTTGTATAGACAGCTTCGGGAGTAAGTGATATCTTAACAATGTCCCTGTCCTCGATGTTGGATGATGTGAGAGATTTATATTCGTGTTTGACGAACCGTCCGTACATCCTGAAAGTGTAATCTTTGAACCTGTAGTTCGCACCTGTTGAGAACGCGATATTGTAAAAGGAAAGAGACCTGTCATTCTCATCGTAATCGACTGAAAATCTGTCGTTGCCCGTGTCAAAATCGGCTTTGAGGCTTAAACCTAAGCTGCCTCTGTCGAAAAATATTTCATCCGTTATTTTTAGATCGGAGTTGGAATTGTAGCCGATCTCTTCTCCGGCCTTAAAAGAATCCCTGTTCCTGCTGTAGAACGCTACTCCGGTGCTGTTGCGGATGTTGGGGGACGGTGTGTAAAATAAATTTGAGAATATATCGTATTCATACCTGCTGATCATGTACCCTGTTGACTGGAGATCGCTGAAGTGATAACGGTTGAAATTACCGTTTCCGCCCGCAGAAAAATTCCCCGACCCATCCTCGAATTTCCTGAAATACAGAATGTCGTTATCAGAACCGTAATTGTACCGTGTGTCGGTATCGTCGCCCTTGAAAGATGTGTTCAGCGAAATGTTCTCCGAAGGCTGTTTGTGTTCGTAGCTGCCGTCGAATATCACTATGCTTCCCGTACGCTGCGAGATCTCGTCTGTTTTTCCAAGGTAGCCGAAAGCCGCTCTTAGACTCAGTCCGTTCTTTTTATATCCGGCCATGGGAAGAATCCTTATATTGTTCTGCGTCGGCCTTGATATCGAACTGTTAGAGACATAGTCATTAGAAAGTATCATCCCGTACTTCATATATCCGTGCCTGACCGAAAAATCTCCGTTTATACCCAGATCGCTTTTTGAGTATCTGTCATAATTAGTTTTTATGCTGTTCCCTGTTAGATTTATGCTGCTCAGCGAATCGTTCTGGCTGAAATTAAGACGAATTGACAAGACATCGTATGTACCGAAATCGGAATACTCAAAATAAACGCTGTCTCTTTCCGCTGCAGAGAATAAGAGTGCCGATGATATCAGAACAAAGAGAAGTAGTGATGACTTCAAGACGGCACCTCCGTTCTTTTGTCAGCGCTGAGCTGACCGCATGCAGCGGCAATATCTTCGCCCCTGCTTGACCTGAACACCACCGGAAAGTCAGTTTTTGAGAAGTATCTGTAAAACTTCAGAGACAATACATCTGAAAGAGGGGTAAAATCTCCTCCTATCACGCCGTGATATTTAATGAGATTAAGTTTTGAGGGAAGGGTAGAAAGTAGCATTTTGAGTTCTTCCGCATGTTTTTCAGAATCGTTGACTCCTTTCATCAATATGTATTCGAAGACCACTTTACGATTTGACTTGAGGGCATATTCTTTTAGCACTAAAAAAAGGTTCTTAAGCGGATATTTTTTGCCGGCGGGCATCAGTCTGTTTCTCTCGTCGTCAAAGGGGTTATGAAGCGAAACCGCGAGTTTGTACCTGACATCCTCTTCAATGTACCTTTTCAGCCCGTCAATGTGCCCGAAAGTTGAAATCGTTATCTTTCTTTTGCCAATGGCCAGCCCCGAGTCGTCAGAAATGATGTCGGCGCTTTTGATCACTTCTTCATAGTTGTCGAACGGTTCGCCCATACCCATGTAAACAACATTGGTGATCCTTCTGCCGTAAAACTCAGATGCCGCAGTCACCTGCCCTACGATCTCCGATGCCTCCAGGTCTCTTTTAAATCCGGACTTTCCAGTTGCGCAAAAAGCGCAGTTGAACCTGCATCCCGCCTGCGACGAAATACACAATGTAACACGGTCTTTTTCGGGGATTATTACGCATTCGACGAAGTTGTCGTCATAAAGTCTGACCAGAAGTTTTTCCGTACCGTCGGAGCTTTTTAAGGAGCTTTCGATTTTGAGCGGCAGTATGCAGAATTCCGAGCTGAGATAATTGCGGAGAATTACTGGAAGATCGCTCATTGAATCCGGATCGGTCACGAGTTTTTTATACAGCCATGACCAGATCTGTTTTGCGGAATATTTTTTCCCCCCGGCTTTTTCAACAATACCGCAGAGTTCGTCAAATCTGTAGCCGAGGAGCGATCTTTTCCGCATAAATACTATTTCTTCTTTTTAGTGGCTTTAGGTTTAGTTTTTGGCTCAAGTATGGCTTTTTTTACCGGTTTAGCCACGGCCTTCGTTTTAGTTTTAGGTTCAGGTTTCGATTTAGGTTTAGGCTTAGCAACTGGTTTGGCTTTCGGCTTGGGTTTAGTAATTGTTTTAACAGGTTTTTTAATCTCTTGCGGTTCAGCTTTTTTTACAGGCTTTGCTTTCGTTTTACTCTCTTCTTTTGCGGCCGGTTTAATATCCTCTTTCGGAACTGCCTTTTTCTCCGGCTTGGGCTGAGCGAGCATTTCAATATCGACGAGTATCCTGCCGCAGCCTTCGCAGATGTTATAATCGTCCTTGAGCTTTATCTTCTGCTGGAGCTGGTACGGGATATGGATCTTACATCCGTTGCAAAGGCCTTCCTCCGTAACGAAAGTTATAGCTATTCCGTTCCTGATCTGCATTATTCTGTTATAATGGTTCAGGAAAGGCACTCTGACGAGTTTTTCGACGCTCATTTTTTTATGAATAAGTTTTTCGACGCTCATTTCGGTCAGTTTTCCTATCTCGATTTTCTTTTTATTTTCCGCTCTGATCTTTTTCTCTATCCTTGAAATATTCTTATCTATAGTAACCAGCTCGAATTTTATATTTTCGATCTCTGCATTAAGCTCTGCCACTCTTTCATCGAATACCTCAACAGCCTTCTCGAGCTTCTTTACCTCTCTCTTAATGTGCTCTTTTTTTGTCTTCTTGTCATTGTCGAGGTCTATCTGCTTCTGGTCAAGTATCCTTTTGTGGTCAACGATATCGGCTTCGTAATTATCTTTGTCCTCCTGTAGTTCGCGCTGCCTTCGGATCAGTTTAACTCTCTTGATCGCTGATTCCTCGATCTCGTGTTTCATCCTTGATATATGGCTGTCCATATTTCTCTCTTCACTTGTGAGCTGGTAGATCTCGTTATCTATCTTCTGCAGAACGACAAGCCATTTTAGATCTTCGAACATATGACACTCCTGTATTTTAACATCATTTAAGTTCACTTAAACCGAACGGATACTTCAAAAGTCCGGAGATATCTTCGGTTGCCGAACTTCCTTTTACATTGGTCATGATCACTTCGATCCCGGGAGCGTAATCAAAAAGCACCTGCCGGCATGCTCCGCATGGAGAAATGGGTCCGGGCGTGTCAGCCGTTATCAGGATCGCCTTAAATTCCCGTTCGCCCGCACATAGAGCTCCCGCCAGTGCATTTCTCTCGGCGCACACGGTCAGTCCGTAGGATGAAGATTCGACATTACAGCCGGAATAGATATGGCCATTATTCGTTAAGACAGCCGCGCCTACCTTGAATTTCGAATATGACGCGCAGGCATTTTCTCTTGCCGTCACTGCCGCCGCAAAAAGTCTGTCGAAGTCTTCCTTAGAAGTTCTCATCTTATTATTCTCAATTTCTGGCCTGCTGTCACTTCCGCTGTTTCCGTTCCAGAAGAAAGTGTGATTATCTTAAGATCGTTAATTTCGGCGATCTTTCTCCAGTCCGTCCTGAATCTGAACGCGATGCTTTCTATATTGTCATTGAATTTTACTTCATAAATATCTTCAAGTATGCTCAAACCGCTTTGTGAAGTATCAGCATCCGAACCTGTAAGGTAGTTATTGTCTTTAAGTTCTGCGATCAGTCTGTCAGACCTTCCTTCAGGGAGAATTAATTCTGCCGAAGTGTATTTACTTATACTTCCGCCGTCTTTGTAGCTTCCGAAATTGATGTGCGGATTCATCTTGTAAAGCTCTCTGTAGGATATGCCCGCCAATTCGCAGATCTTTGAGAACGGAAGGTCTTGCTGCCCAAGTACTATCGTGCATGTTTCGCGACTTGAATGATCCTGAAATTCATTTTCAGAAAAGCCGAATGCTTCAGGGTCTGAAAGTAAAAGTTTGTAAATGATAATCTTTTCCACATAGAGCTCGGTTTCGCTGTTTGAACGGGAAGACCAAAAGTCCCGGCTTTTCTGATTCTCAAGAGTGGTCCTGACATTGTAATCACCGTTATTGTATGCCGCGAGGACGAGGAACGGATCATCGGGGAAAATGTCAGAAAGCATTCTCAAATGTTCGGCAGCCGCTCTCGCGGACTTTTCCGGATGGTTCCTTTCGTCTATAAAGCTGTCCACCCTGAGACCGTACATTTTCCCTGTTGCGGGCATGAGCTGCCACAATCCTGAAGCCTGAGCAGGCGAAAGTGCTCTCGGGTCAAACTCCGATTCGACCGGTATGATGTACGCAAGATCGGGATGCACTCCGAACTCCGACAGGACTCTTTTTGCCTGAGGCAGATAGCTGTTCTGAACATCTATGAGGTTCTGGCAAAATCCCCTTCTGTCATGCGTGAGAATATTAAAGACCTTTTGCAGTCTTTCCCTTACATCATTTTTTTCAAGCGGAACTTCTCTTCCGGCGAAAATAATTTTATCCGGCAGTCTGAAGACTTCTGCGGAAAGAACATTGAGAACAAGGAGAAGCAGTGCTGTGAATTTTAATGATTTACCTGTGATAGTCTTCTCCCTTACAAATTATACAACCTCATAATATAACAAAAAAGTGAACCAAAACCAAATGAAATATAAGCACTTTCATTTTAATAAAAACTTGATTAAATTATGGTAAATATTAGAGGGCGCAACAATGAAATACGGTATAATCGACAATCTTAAAAGCGATCACTGCACGGAAAACCTGAAGACTTTTTTTACCGAACTCAAAAGAACCGGACTTGATTTTGTGATCAACAAGAACAGCGATTATACTTCACGGTTATTATTTCCCGTCAAAGAAAGAAGGGCACTCATCGAAGAGTCCGATGTTATAATCGTACTCGGCGGGGACGGATCAATGCTGGAGACTGCACATATCGCTGCGGAACTTTCAAAACCGTTTCTGGGGGTGAACTACGGAAAACTCGGATTTCTTGCGGATGTGAAGGAGAACGAGATAGCGGACAGGATACTCATGATCGAAAAGGGGGAGTATTTTATCGAGGAAAGGATAATGCTTGAGGCCGAAACGGGCGGATGGAAGTTGTATGCGCTCAACGATATTGTTCTCGACAGAGGCTATTCGCAGAGGGTACTTAAAGCCGCGGTCAGCATAAACGGGAAATTCTTCACGACCTACACTTCGGACGGAGTCATAATATCAACACCCACAGGCTCGACCGCATACAATATGTCCGCACACGGGCCGATACTCCAGCCGGGCGTGCCGGCTTTCGTTATCACGGCCATGTCCCCGCACGCACTCGCTATGAGACCCATAGTCGTTCCCGACGACTCGGTCATATCCATTACGGCAGAAAGTAACTATAAAGAGATAATTCTTTCAAGCGACGGACAGGAAAGTCTTACGATCCCGTCAGGCTCGGTTATTTCTGTAAAGAAAGCACCTGTCACATCAAAATTCATAAAGTTCCATGACAGCGACTACTACCACCTTCTGCGTGAAAAGCTCGGATGGGGAGGGTTCAAGGAAAGGGTATCGAAACAGGAAAATCAGTAAAATATCAGTTGACAACTATTTTGCGATTTGGTATATTTAGCGCTTGTCAAAAGACGGGAGCTTAGCTCAGTCGGTAGAGCAACTGGCTGTTAACCAGTTTGTCGGGGGTTCGAGTCCCTCATCTCCCGCAAAGACCGCAGAACACTGCGGTTTTTTTTATTTCAAAAAGTTCGTTGAAAATATATGAATAAAGTGTTAAATTTCAAATTAACTTACATGGAGAAGTACATTGATCTTGATGTACCATAATATAGATAAAGATGTCGGATTCAACACGGTCTCTATGAAAAACCTGCGTGAACAGCTTGAATATATTAAAAGCCGATACAACATAGTCAGTATAGACGAATATATATCGGATTTCAACAAACGGGATGCAGTTATTTCGGTCGATGACGCGTATAAGAGTTTTAAGGAACATTTACTCCCGCTGCTTAACGAATTTAATACCCCGGCAGTTCTTTTTGTGCCTGTTGATCATATCGGCAAATACAATTCATGGGATAAAGAACAGCGAATTGAAATAATGAGCTGGGAAGAGCTGAAAGAAATTTCGCGGTCAGAACTGGTGACGATCGGTTCTCACGGTCTGTCTCACGAAAGATTTTCAAGTTTGACAAAAGTTCAGATTGAAGATGAATTGACCGAATCAAAGAAAATGCTTGAAAGTGAGCTTGGAGTTGAGGTCAGACATTTCAGTTATCCGTTCGGTCAGTTGAATGACCTTGGCAGTGGAACCGGCGATGTTTTAAAAAGAACAGGCTACAGTTCAGCTTGTACTACCAGGCACGGCATCCGTAATTCTCCACAAACAAAGTATAAGCTGTTCAGGATCGAAGTTGAACCGTCAGATACAATGAAAAGTATCAGGAATAAATGCGAAAACAGACTTCACTTCAAGCTTATAAAAAGGTATGTTAAAGAAATATTAATCAGATTCGGACTGAAAAAGTGAAAGATAAAGTTCAAAATTCAAAAGTAAAGAACTATTACGACATGGAAGCTGAGGATTATAATAATATTTTTTACATTAAAGACGACGAATATCCTCCGCTCAAGTTCAGACATAAATACATTCTCGAAATGATCAGTGAAGAAAGCTTATCTGAGAATTCGACGATACTTGATGCCGGATGCGGACCCGGCGAGCTTGTCATTGATCTCTCAAAAAGATTTAATAATATCTTCGGGATTGACATTTCTGACGAAATGATCAGGATCGCAGTCAAAAAACAGAACGAACGGGATCTGAAGGGGAAATCAATATTATTCGGGGTGGGAGATATTGAAAAACTTGATTTTCAGTGTAATTATTTTGATGTAGTCGTTTGCTCAGGTGTGGTAGAATATCTCGAAAATGAAGATCTATGGATAAAAGAAGTCAAAAGAGTGCTCAAAACTGACGGACTGTTGATAGTAAATGTTACGAACAAATATGCGGTAAGAAGATGGACGATGCCTTTTTTTACTGCGGTCAAGTCTTTACATGGTGTCTATTTTGTACTGAATTTTATAAAAACGAATCTGCTTGGTAAAGAGAAGCTTAACAGGTTCCCGTTCAGGCCGAGAGTTCACTGCCCCTCAGAGTTCGATGATTTTTTGAAGAGCAGCGGATTTGAGAAAATTTCGCATAATTATTTTGACTTCTCGCTGCTGCCCTACCCTTTGGATACATTATTTGATTTTTTACTGCTTAAGATCAGAAAGAATATGGAGAAAAAGTCTCATTCGGATGCATGGCTTACAGGGAACGGGTATATTGTAAAGTGCAGAAAAAAGGCATGATGGAATTGAGAGGGTATTTATAGGAAAATTGAAAAATAAACTGACCGGGTGGGGTGATATGGAAATATCCGCCTGCTTTTAACTTTTAGAATTTTTCAATTCTTCAAGTTCCTTTTTTAAAGCTTCAAACTCTTTCTTTGATGGAAGATCTAACTTGCCGATCACTTTATTTACTTGTTCATGGATCTTTGTTTCAAGGTTAGTTTGGTATTCATCTGATTGCTCGAGCAGTGAAGCAAGTAATTTTTTCCCTTCTTCCTCTGACAATTTCGCTTCTTGGATAGTTTTTTTAACTACTTCTTCGATTTTGTCCTTGGTTATGATACCAAGACCGATTCCTGTCAAGATTCCTTTTTTTAGTAGGTCTAACATGATATACCTCCGTTTTGTTTTAATTAAGATAGCAGCATAGAATATTATACTATGCTTTTGTTTTTTCTACAAGTTTAAAGTAAAGTTGTTCAAGTTGTTTAAAAACTTTACTTTCCTCATATTTTTTCGCCATATTTTTCGAATTATTAGAAAATGCTTTCGTCAATTCCTCGTTTTTGTATAAAATATTCATGCAATTAATAATTTTATTTTTATCATTAATATCAACCAAAAAACCATTGTAATCATTTTTTATAAGATTTGGTATTGCGGCTTCATTAGCACCAATAATTGGCAATCCACTAGCCATTGCTTCCAAAATAACAATACCAAATGTTTCCGAATCCGATAAAGTAATAAAACAGTCTGAATATGCATATTTTTTAGGCAGTTCTTCTCTTTTTATCCAACCTAATAATTCTATTTTATTAGATATATTATATTCATCCACAAACGATAAAATCTTATCTTTTTCGGGACCGTCTCCAATTATTTTTAATTTAACATTTTTATCAATTGAAAATTGATAAAATATTTCTACTAACCTCACTATGTTTTTCTCCGCATTTAGCCGACCTACATGTATAAAAGTAAAAATGTCATTTTTTTTTCTTTCAAGATTAAACTGTGATAAATTAATACCAAAGGGAATAACTTCTATTGGTTTTGTTACTCCTGTTTTTAATAAATGATTCCTCATTATTTGAGAAGGTGTTATTACTAAATCTGATGAATTGAAAAATAGTTTTGTATTTAAAGATATCGCATAAAAAGTAATTTTTTTAGTTTTCTGAAATATGTCCGGGAAATAATCTGTTGTTTTTTCAAGATACATGTGATAATGATTTACTATGGGTATTTTTAAAGTCTTTGAAACAAGAATGGCATGTAATCCCATTGTATATTGACTATGATTATGTATTATATCAGGATTGAATTTTTTTACTAGATAGAGCATCTTAATAGGAGAAAATCCTGCTTTCCCTCTAACTTTCTTAACTACATCAAAAGCATGAAAAGTATAACATTTTGCAAGATCTTCACCTGACAAGTTCTTACTTTCCCATACAAATACTTTAACTTCATGACCTTGGTTTATCAAAAAATTAGTCAGGGTTCTTATGTAAACAGTAACTCCTCCGTAACCCTCTTCAAAGATATCTGCAAATAATGCTATTTTCATTAGATAACATTCATACTATTTATCAATTAACTTTTTTATTTCGTCTATTCTTTTGACGGCTGCTTCTTTTCCTTTAATGTAAAAACCTTCCATTTTGGCTTCTGAGTAAAATCTTAATGTATCTTTCCAATTACTAAATGCAAAATCATGATCTGCAAAAGCATTTATTTTAATATCAGAGTTTTCATTAATTATTTTTTGTCTATTTGCTATCAATGGAATGTAAATACTTCTGTGAACGATACTTAATGTATTATTTTTATCAATATTATCATTTAACTTTTCGTCTAGAGAAATTGATATCACTATACCATTATTCCCCACCTCTTTGCGACTTATATCGGCAGGAATGCTGTCTAGGATACCTCCGTCAATATACAACTGTTTATCAATCTCTACCGGTTGGTAAATTCCCGGGAATGCACTTGAGGCACAAACGGCTTCTATTAGGTTTCCATCCGTGAATACTTTGAGCTTTCCATTATTTAGATTTGTAGAAACTATGCTAATAGGAATTTCTAACTCTTCAATTTTTTTATCTTCACAAAATTTAGAAAGGATAGTAATAACATTTTGTTGTGAAAAAAAACCTTTGCCGTTTACTCTAGGTCGCAACCAATTGACTTTTTTGACAGTTTGGTAGAATTCATTTCTTATTTCTTCAATAGATACCCCACACGCAATCAACGAACCAATTATTGATCCTCCGCTACAAGTAGCGAGATGATCAATGGGAATATTATTTTCTTGTAATACTTCAATAACTCCAAGATGTGCAAAACTTTTTGCACCACCACCACCTAAAGCCAAACTAATCTTTTTCTTCTGTTTATTTAATTTCACAAATTTAACTCCCGAAATAAAACGCTAAATTGTAACTCGTGCCATAACAATTATGATTAGGTACATTTTTGATACTTTCAAATCCGTAAGTATAACCGGGTACGATACCGAAATCATAAGCATCCTCTATCGGCAACATCATATATGAAGCAATATACTACCCCATGTTAATCCACCCCCAAAAGCTACTAAAATCAGTTTGTCGTTTCGTTTTATCTTCCCGGATCTAATTGCTTGATCTAAAGCAATTGGGATAGATGCAGCAGATGTATTGGCACATTTATCAATATTCACGATAAATTTTTCTATAGGAATACCAAATCTTTTTGAAGCAGATTCAACAATTCTAAGATTAGCCTGATGTGGTATGATATAATCAATATCAGTTATAGAAAGATTTGATTTTTTTAATACTTCATTGATTGATTCAACGATAACCTTTGAAGCAAATTTATATATTTCTTTCCCATTCATTCTCATTACATGTTCATTACTAAAAAGTGATTCTTGATTAGTTGGTTTAAGAGAACCCCCTGCAGGAATATCAAGCCATTCTGAAGGTTTAAAACCATCAGAATTCAAACAACTTTGTAGTATTCCTGTGTTAGGATCATCATCAGATGTAAGAACGGCTGCTCCAGCACCATCTCCAAATAAAATACAAGTAGATCGGTCTTCCCAATTAGTAAAACGGGTCAATGTTTCAGCACCAATAACTAATATGTTCTTATAGAAACCTGTTTTGATAAATTGATCTGCTATTGTTAACCCATATATAAATCCTGTACAAGCAGCAGAAACATCAAAAGCTACGGCATTTACAGCATTGATTTTCTTTTGAACCATTGTAGCTGTAGAAGGCAGGGGTTTATCTCCTGTAAATGTAGCAACAATTATTAAGTCTATTTCACTTGGCTCTAAATTTGCCATTTTTAAAGCACTAATCGCGGCATTAGATGCAAGATCTGAAGTAGCTTCATTATCTGCGATAATATGCCTTTGCCTGATTCCGCTTCTTTCCTTTATCCATTCATCACTTGTATCAATAATTTGTGCAAGATCATGATTTGTCATAATCTTTTTTGGTAGATACGATCCTGTTCCAATTACTTTACTATTCATAGTTTTCCTATTCAGTGCTCATTTTTAGATATTTTTATACATCATTAAGAATACTCTCTTTTGCGGCATGCATCAAGTTCTGAATCGCATTCTCATTGCTTTTGTAATTTGTTGTATTAATTTCTTTATGAATTACTACTTTAACTTTTCCAGGTCTAATTTTCAAAGTATTAGGTTTTAATATTTCTCGAGTACCGGAAATAGTAATCGGTAAAATAGGTATGTTTAATTCATGTGCCATTCTAAATGCACCATATTTAAAATTTCCAAGTTCTCCGGTTTTACTTCTTGTTCCTTCAGGGAAAAAAAGTATTGATGTGCCATTTTTAATACTGTGTTTTGCTCTGTTTAGTGATAATAAAGCCTGCTTTCCACTATAACGATCAACATAGATGTGTCCTAATCTTTCACAAAGTAATCCAAAAAATGGTACTTTTCTTATTTCTTTCTTTATGATGACAATAAAATGATACTTCAAACAACTATACATGATAAATATGTCATAGGCACTGATATGATTAGCAACTATGACATAAGATTGATTTCTTGTTATGTTCTCTGCTCCAGTGCATTCTATATTAACAATTGAGAAAAAAAGAATTAGCTTTGCCCACCATGTCGCCAGAGTATGACTAAACAATTTAGATCTTGTGATATAAGAAATAAGAATAATGGCTGTTCCAAGAAAAAGAGTTATTACAAATATAAATGGGAATAGAAAAACCCACTGGTATAAACCGTAAATAAAATCGAAAAGAAGGGATGTTATTTTATTTTTTTCGGATGGTATATTTTTCATTTCAAACCCACTGATATTTAGTTGCTAATTCGACTATAGAAACTTACTCTCCCCTTAAAACATCGCTAAAAACTATATTTCAACTTGAAGAATATCTCATCATTTTCTTTAGCTTTTGAGAAAATAGAATTACCTTTACCGTCCAAAATGTATGAACCTAAAGTTATTTCAAATGCATCGTATGGGTAATATGATATTTCAGATCCTAAGGCAATTCCATAAATATTCTCAATATCATCCCAATCAGGAATTTCAACCATTGCGCTAACCGGTGCTAAATTTAATTTATCGTACATAAATTTTCTTTCTAATCTTAATATGAAATAATCATTTAATTCGTCAACACCTCTCTCATGAATGTATCCATGCATATACTGAGCATTCAGATAAACATTGTTTTTAAATGTATAGTCGCCACCCACAACAAACCTAATAAATGGTTTGTCTTCAAGTATAACTGATTCGCCACCTAATGCAGAATTGACATAGAACTTTAGCTTTTGCTCCTCAGGAAAAATCAAAGCAGCTTCTCCCCATACTCCAACTTTTCCAATAGAGCCGGCGATATCAGCCCCAAATACTTGTATTCGTGGATAAACAAGTTCTGCTTCAGCATCATAATTTTCTAAAGTATCCACAGCATTAAGTTTCACAGATGAAAGTAATGGCATATCATCCCTCCCATAGTAATAACTTGCAGATAAATCGTAATCTAACATATTCCCTGCGATTTTAAATCCGTAACTGGAAGTTTCAGTTAACTCATTTTTCGGTAAGAGAATATTATCTTCAAATGAAACTACATTCATACCTGTTGGAGTATCCAATGGAGTATTAAAAGCTTTACTCCAATCATCCGAAGGCAAAGTTGAAGGTTGGAAAACTGGTACGAACACACCATATAGTGTATAGTCACCCAGATAATATGCTAGCATCATAGAATTACTCCCTGAGTGTTTTCCAAAATCAAATATATCAGACATATCATCAGGGTTTAAATTATCTGTTGGATTTAATTTATCTGCAGTACCCCATGCAATTATTTGTTTTCCGATTCTAATGTCTAAGTTATCTGATAAAAAACAATACATATCTAAGTATAGCTCATTAATTTCGAGCCCCCAAGTGTAGGCAATATCCTTATCTTGTAAATCTGAAGTTTGATTAACTTGTGGTATTCCAAGACTAAATAAACTTATTTCACTGAAATAATGTATATCTCCGGAAGGATTTCCTTCAAATTTTAATCCCATCGAATTTTTATTCCATGTGAATTCGCCCTCATTTTGAATGCGTATTCTATTTTGAGTTTCCAAATTTCCGCTAATTTTCACTTGTGAAAATATTTGAAGAGAAATCGTTAAAAATAGAATAGTTGTTATTATTTTGTGCATTTTAAAAAACTCCTTTTTTTATTTTCTGTACTAAATTTTAATACTATAAATCAATTTGATTTGGCTTCAATAGTATTAGTTACAGAAATAATCTACCTCTCTTTTAAGTACCTTTTTGAAAATAATTCGTCCTGTAAATTTGTATCAAACTCCACATCTTCAAAGATCATTTGAGATTTATGATTATCTCTAAAATCTTCCATTTGTACTTCTAGTGCAAACCAGTAATTTTTGAATTTAGTTATTTTATTTCGGTTTAGTGTTCTTATAAGATTATTACCTTTGTCATAATAATCAATTTTAGAAGGATAGTAACTCTCTTTTTGTACTATCATTATAAGCTTGGAATAATCAGTATTCTCAGATTTGGGTTTTAACTCAAGTGTAATATCGGCTTCACCTTCTTCTAGTTTTTTAACATCATAAGTTTTGCTGTAATAAATTGAGCTTAAATCGTCATAAGTAAAATCTGTTCCTGCAAATTTAGTGTTTTTTACATGAGATGCTATTCTTCTGATTTTACTAAAAGCAGGTAAATACAAGTACTGGATATCGTCAGGTAATTCCAGAAAAGCTATTCCCTTTTGATCCGCTGGTGATGTAAATCGAATTAATCTATTTACATCACCTTTTTGCAAAGCCACACCTGCTCGATTTGTTACATTACCATTTTTATCAGTCAGTATCATCTTCATTGTAGATTTCTGATCCTTTGGTGCGTACATGACAGAATCTACTTTCTTAATTACAGATTGTGCATCTTCCGCGAAAACCACACTGATTACAATCAGAGTTATCAGTGTTGCAAGTGTTCTCAGGTAATTCATTTTTCTCTCCTACTTTTGTTTGTTGTATTGCTTTTTATTCGAGTTTTTAAATTTGTGAATTTATCTTTTATCGAAAAACGAGAAAAATCTCCAATAAAGCCAGCTTTACTGAGAAGTATCAATGATGGAAGAAAAGTAATTGAACTAAGTGCACTAACAACCATGGTCATAGCTGTTAGCCAGCCAAATCTTTGCATCGGTATCATTTCACCAAAGAGCAGAATTAAAAATCCCGCAGTTACCGATAATGAATTAATGAGAATTGCTCTGCCTGTTGTTGTCATTGTTTTTTCTAAAGCTTCCAATTGAGATTTATCTTTTGCAAATTCAGCTTTAAAACGACTGGTAAAATGTATCGTGTAATCTATTCCTATTCCAATAGAAATACTGGCAATCATTATTGTAGCGATATCAAGAGGAATATATAATAATGACATCAGACTGAAATTAAATAAAACTGTTATTATAATTGGAGTTATGGCAATTAATCCTCCGATTATAGATTTTAATTGAAAACTTAGTAATATAGTCACCAGAAGAAGAGCAATAAGTAAACTTTTTATTTGACTATTAATTAAACTGTCATCCAATCTGGTAAAAATTAATGGCATGCCTGTTTGTGTAATATTGATGTTGAAATTCTCTCCGCTTAACTTCTCTGTTTTAATCAAAGTTTTTGGAAGTAGAAAATTTATTTCATTTAGCAACCAAAGATTATCCATGATATCTTTCTGAAAACTCAAGTTCTTCTGCAGTTCTGCAGGGAAAAAGATCAGAATCTTACTTGTAATTGATTTGGATTTTTCATATCGAAAATATTCATTCAATAAAAACTCAACGGATTTTGCTGTAATCGGTAATAACTCTTTATCTTCTCCATTAAGATTTGATAAATTCTTATTCATGATCGTTTCGATCCAATTCTTATCTGGAGCAATCCCTTTTTTAAATTCATTAACCAAAGATAATGTTATATTATTAACTGCCTTTTCATCATCAATAATAATTACTGATTCATCCATAAAAAATTCTTTTATCCTGATTGAAATATTATCAAGTAATGTCGATTCATATTGTGTTTTATTTTCATCTATTATTATTGTTAATTCTTCGCTCAATTTTGAAATCTCGAGCATTAAATTCTTATCGTATTTTTTTGCAGCAGATATAATACCCGATGAAACTTGAGAAATTAAATATTTTTCAAGTTTAGGAGTAATAATTTCAACATTATTAACAATTAACAAATCTGAGTAATTCTGTTTTTCTATATATTCATCTATTGATCTTACTATTTTTCGAATTTTTTGTGTTTCTACAGTACCTAAATTGGCTTGTATCATACCTTCTGTTAAATCAGCATTTACTAACTGCTCCATTATATTCTCACCTTCGATAAAAAACCATAGATTGGAAACACCTTGTTTAGTATCTGGTATGGTATAATGGTTATTCATCACATCATTCATTTCACAAATTAAATCAGCTATTGATTGGCATTTGCTTACTTTTGGTATTGTTTCCATAAACTTTTCGAGTTTTCTCATTTCCTTAAGAATAAATGGATCCTTCATATTACCATTCACAACTAACTGAATTTGAACAGAACCTCCAAAATTTTCTTCCATCATTTCTTCTGCAATCCGAATATCTGTATTTTTTTTAAAATACTCTGTCATATTTGCTTCTCTATGAAGTCTCGGTATCAATAAAAATGATGCTATAACTATCAATAATCCGATCACCACTATTAGTTTTTCTCGATTTATAACAAATTTTGACAACTTACCCAAAAAGTGTATGATCATACTGGATTCTACTCCGTCGCTACTTCTTTTAATCTTTGGGTATTTCATATAAGATAAAGATATTGGAATAAAAGTAATTGAAATAATTAATGCAAAGCCAACTCCTATACCAGTAAATATCCCGAAATGAGATACAATAACTAGATAAGAACCGATGAACGAAAAGAATCCTATTACAGTAGTAATTCCGGCTAAAAAAATTGGAAGACCTATTTCATTAATGGTCATTTTTATACATTCCTGTTTGCTCTCGCATAAAGGTATGTTTTCTTTGTATTTAGCTATTATATGAATTCCAAAGGCCGATCCAATGGCAATCAGTAAAACAGGCATACCATTTGAAATCATTGATAAATCAATGCCCAAATAAGTCATTAATCCCATTGTCCATACGGTACTCATAAACACAGTAAGCAGTGGAAGTATTACTCCTCGTTTAGTTTTAAAACTAAAAAACAGCATCAGCATTAAAGTTATAATAACTAATGGAATTAACTTCACCATGTCCTTAATAACTATATTGTTTATCTCCAGCATCTGCATTGGAATACCCGAGAAGTAAAGTTTATAATCACTTGCTTCCCGGTTGGCTATTTCTCGTATTTTTTTTGCTAGAACCTGTTTGTCTGCAGTTTGTTTAAGCCTTGAAATTATGAGTGTGATTTTGCCATCAGATGATACAACCCTGCCATTATACATACTTTTCGACAGTGTATACTTTTTAATTTTTTTGAGATTTTCTGTATCTGACGGAATTTTATTCTTGTCGATTAACCGTCCGACCTCCAGCCCCCCATCTATACTTTTCATATCCAGTATATCTGTCAGACTCATTACATTAGCTACACCTTCAAGGGATTTGAATTTTTCTGAGAGTATATTAATCGTTTGCAAAGTCTGATACTCAAAAATATCCTCAGATTCTATAGCCACTAATACAAGTGCAGTTCCAGCATATTCCTCCCCGACACGATTGAACATAGTTACAACAGAATCACTTGGACTCAGATATGTTAAAATATCACTATTTACTTTTGCATATTTTAACTGATATCCAAAAAAAATTGTTATTCCAATTTCTATAACCAAAATAATAAACCGATACTTTATTATCCTTTCTGCTAATTTTTTCATTGTTTTTGTAAGTCCTTTTATTTTACTTTTTGAAAGTCATAATTTTATCATTTTCTCTAACCCCTTGCTTCAAAGATACTACTTCTTTTCACAACACTACATTTAGACTATTTTCGTTTTTTGTTCGATTTATAGTAAAAAAAATTACCGGACTTCGAGTCCTTTCAATAATATTTTTACTAATAAATCAATATCTTTTTCTATATCTTTACTGCTATCTTGCATTATGAGAGGGAATTCTAAGCCTTTCATTGCAATTATTATTATATGTGCCGTTTCCTTCGGATCATCAACCATAAAAACATTCTCACACATGCCAT
The DNA here is from genome assembly GCA_002382735.1 of bacterium UBP11_UBA4055. GTDB lineage: Bacteria > UBA4055 > UBA4055 > UBA4055 > UBA4055 > UBA4055. Next base: position 34,872 of record DFZN01000036.1, on the reverse strand, counting down.
CAATAAGAATTGTTTCAAAAACGCCAACTTCATAGTTAGTAAATTCTTTTCTTTCTTCTTCTATGAATTCATAATACTCAAAATAATTTTTGTCTAATAAAGCTTCATAATAATTACTCAGCTTTTTTAAAATTTTCATTCTCGTCAGGATATAAGTGATTATCTTTTCTTGAGGTGTTTTAACTTTTTTTAATTCTGCCTCAATAGTTTCTTTCAATATTATTGATTCTTTTTGAATTACCTCCCTAAAAACATCTTCCTTATTTTTAAAGTAGTAATACAATGTTGCTTTTCCAATTCTCGATTTCTTAGCAATTTCATCCATCGTTGTCTTACGAATTCCAAAACGCGCAAATATACCCTGTGCTATTGTCAGTATTTTCTCTTTTTTTTCAGTCATTTAAGTCCTCCAGAAAATTACACCCTATTTAAACATAAACCATTTTTCCTGCTTAGACCTTTCGACCGTTATTGTATTTTGGTCGATAATCGATGGTAATATAAATTCAAATTAACCTTCTGGCAAGTTAAATTTGCGTGAAGTTTAGGTCTTCGGATTTAGGAGATTAGTTACTATACTACAGCGATTTTAGCACCCGATTTTGTTCATTAAGCCCAACTTTTTGATATTATTTGATATTATAAAAAAAAGAGTCCTATAAAAAGGAGCTGCGATCCTCGACCTGACAGTGTGGAAATTTAATGAGAACGCGATAAAATTCTACGAATCTCTCGGCATGAAGACCAAGAACAGGCGTTTGGAGTTTAATTATTCTGCTGAAGAGCTAAGAGAGCTCAACAGAAACTGATCATTTCAGTAGCATCATTTTTCTGCTCTGAACTTGTTTGCCGTCAACCTTAAGAGTGTAAATATAGAGTCCAGAAGTCAGGTCGCCGGCATCGAACTCAACTTTATGTGCGCCTTTTTCCTGCTTCCCGTTCATAAGTTGTTTTACAAGTTGTCCATTAAGATTAAAAACACTCAACTCCGCCTGACCAGCTTGACCTAAAGCGTAACTTATAGATGTTACAGGATTGAAAGGGTTGGGGTAGTTCTGGAAGAGTTCTGTGGTTTGAGGCACAGAAGAGTTTTCTATTCCGACTCCATTCCATTCGTATGCTCCGATATCAATAGTTGAGCCATAAATTCTCCGATTTCCTGCGAGGTCGTAAACCGGGAATATTAAGCTGTCAGGAATTGATTCAGTACCTGTGTCAATGCAAGGCGAATTTTCTGTAAGAAAATAATCCCCGTTCCATTCGTCAAGAAAAAGCGGTTCTGAGTCTATGTTTCCGGTGTATGCTCCAATATTAGCTTCAGCAGTTGCGTTATACAGAAATTTGAATTTATCCTTTCCGTACTGAATTAGATTATTATGAAAAAAAGGAACAGTGTCATCATCATAAATAACTATCTGAGTACTGTCGGCAGTTATGTTGTTCCATATGATATTATTGTAAAATTCAGGGTGTGAATATGGGGAATTCTGGCTATAAATATAAAAACCGGATGAACCGGTTTCGACATTGTTATCTGCGACTGTATTATTTATAAATATCGGGCTTGAATCTCGTAAATAAACAACACAGGAGTTCCCGATTATGTTGTTCTTGACGATCAGGTTATTCATTATTAATCCGGGTTTGTTATATCTGTCAAATTCGATCGTACTGCTTACTGAATTATTCTCAGTGATAATACAGCCGATCAAAATAAGCTCTGAATCAAAAGTATTTGTAATTGCTCCGGCATAAGTTGCGCTGTTGCCTGCTATAACTGAATTGACGATGTATGTATCACTATTGTAATTATCAATGGCTCCGCTGCTGTTGGCGGTATTGTCTGAAATATCTGAGTTCAGAATTTTAATATCGGAATAGTAAGAATTAATAGCACCGCCTGAACCAGCTGTATTGTTTATAATTTTGCATTTGTTAAAAACCGCTCCGGAACCCCAATTATATACTCCACCTCCCCGCGAATTGGTGACATTATAAGCTATTATACAATTCTCAAATGTGGGAGAACTGTTTAGAATATAGCATCCGCCTCCCTTATTGTAATCATAACCGTTGCGTATAGTAAGACCTGTAAAAATCAGATTCGTATCCGGACAGTCCTCAATGAAGAGTGGTCTGAACTCAGTTTTACCCTCGATTATGGTATTTGCAATATCAAGGCTGTCATTAGTAAAAAGATAATTACTGGTGAGATAAAAGGATTTACTGCTGATTGTCAGACTCTCTTCATAAATTCCGTCGTGGACCAGTATCGTATCTCCGGGCAGAGCAATGTTGACAGCATCCTGAATAATCGTAAAATCTTTAGTTCCGTCTTTGGAAACCTCAATGATACCGGGTAAAGAAGAGTTGGTCAAATGGAAGTCTATTCCGGTTGTTTCTCCATTTGAAATGACAGATATGTTTTCGATTGTTTGTGACTCATGTGTACTCAAGTTTGCAGAAATATCATGATCTCCGGGTAGCAGATGAAGCATATACTCACCGGATTGTAATGGGAAGCTAATTTCCTCTCCACTATTTAACCAGATACTTTCCATTGTCGCAATTCCTTCGTCTAATGTAACCGTTCCCGACACAGTTCCGTAGCCTGAAAGATCATAAGATTTCCAACCCATATCTGCGACAGTTCCGTCAGGGTCAGGGTCAGAAGAAGGATCGCCTCTGTTTATGCATGGTGACTGTATTTGAAGGCCGAATAAATAAAGATCATTAAATTTCGGATCTGCAGAAATATTACCTATACCGTCATAACCATCTCTAATATTTGAATAACTGACATTTACGCTGTCTTCGTTATAAAAAAGTCCTCCAAGATAATTATTACCGGACCATATTATTGAATTTGAAATGCTGAAATTACCGCTGACATTGAAGAGGTTATATCCGGCGCTATATCTATTATAAAAGGTGCAGTTCTTAACTTTTACAGTACTGTTTCCCGAGCCAATCATATCACCCTGACCGAGATCAACATAATTATCGCTAAAGAGGCAGTTCTCTATTAAAACGCTGTCGGTATTCCCGATTGTCACTGCACAGCTTCCGGCTACGCCATACCCGCTGTTTGTTACATGATCTGATATTTTATTATTTTTGATACTTACTACAAAACAAGAGTCTATTCTGACACCGCAACCGTGGTAAGCACCGTCATTGTTTTTGATGATATTATTTAGAATTTCAGAGGAGGATCTCTTCATGTATATTCCGCACCCTGAACCGTACCAGGCCATTTCATTGTCTTTTATTAAATTGTTCGAGATCATAGGGTTGCTATCGATTATATTGATACCTGATCCCTGAGATGAATAACCGTTCGTGATCGTCAATCCTGTGAGTACTGCATCGGAAGATTCTCCGCCTGAAATATTGACAACTCTCCCGGTTCCTCCTCCGTCTATGATCGTCTGGCTTATGTATGATGTGTCACCTGTTGTCAGGAAAAGTGATCCGAGAACTATGTTTTTTCCTGAAAAATCAATATTCTCATAGTAAGTTCCGGGGTTTACCAGCACGGTATCAGAGTCAGCTGAATTGTTGATCCCTTCCTGTATCGTTGCGTAATCATCTGGTATTATTTTTGTCCTACCGTTCAAAAAAACTAAAGCGGACAGTAAAATCAAAATACAGAATTGTTTGTTTTTCATAACAGTCCTCCATATTGTTTATTAATTTGAATTTAGTTATAATTTAATTTTTATGCAATAAAAATATTTTTTATTTCCCCGACATTCTCCGGATCGAACCAGCGCATCTCGGGAATGCGCTTGAACCAGGTGATCTGGCGTTTGGCGAAGTGGCGGGTGTTGGTCTGAATGAGTTCGATCATGCGTTCTTTTGTGATGTCGCCTTTCAAATATTCGACGACTTCCTTGTAGCCGATGGTCTTTTTGAAGTGCTTGAGTTCGGTTCCATATTTGTTCGTGAGCGTTTCGACTTCACCGACCAGTCCGGAATCGACCATTTTTACGACGCGTGAATTTATTTTATCGAAAAGTATTTCTCTTTCGGAATTTATGCCGATATAGATCGGGTGGAAGAACTGCTCGGGCTGATGTTCCGAGTGGAGGTCAGATATTTTCCGGCCGGTGAAGTGGAATACTTCGAGCGCGCGGTGGATACGCTGTTTCTGCGAAGGCGGAGTTACAGCAGCGTATTCGGGATCGACGCTCTTAAGCTTTTCATAACATTCGGTCAGCGGAGTACGCTCAAGGATCTTCCGGTATTCGAACTTCTCGCTGTCGTCGATCCCGAGGTCTTCAAAGAAGCCGTGCACCGCGCTGTGGATGTAGAGCCCGCTCCCGCCGCAGATCAGAGCTTTTTTCCCTTCGGAATAAAGCTTCGATAAAAGTTCACGGACTTCATTCCCGTACATATACGAATTGTATATCTCGTCGTCCGGCTCGACAATGTCGATAAAATGGTGCGGCGCGAGCTTCCGCTCGTCTGTTGTCGGCTTCGCCGTCCCGATGTCCATTCCCTTCACCATCTGGCGGGAGTCGGCGGAAATTATCTCATATCCGAATTCCCACGCAAGATAGAGCGCGATAGCAGATTTGCCGGCCGCCGTAGGTCCGCAGATAACAGGTATATTAAGACTGGATATATCGTATGAGGGCATATTATTCCCTCTTGAAGCGTTTGTTCAGTTCCTTTATGGACAGATCGATTATGACAGGCCTTCCGTGCGGACATACATGCGGGAATTCGCACTGAAAAAGGTCGTTGATAAGCTCGAGCATCTCGTCCTTGGAGAGTTTCATCCCCGCCTTGATCGCTCTCTTGCAGGCAAAAGAAGCCGCAGCAGCCTCCATCGAATCCATCTTGTTCTTTTTAAAAAGTTTATAATTGTCGATCAAGCCCAGAAGCTCAGATTTTTCATCACCTACATTAATTCCCATCGGTGTTTCCTCGATTATGACCGTATTCTGCCCGAAATCGCTCAGGATAAAACCGACCGAGTTAAGGTATTCTTTTATCTCATTGACGATAAGCTTGTCCTCGAATGAAAGTTCGACCCTGACCGGGAACAAAAGCGCCTGAGATTCCATCTTTGAGCTGCCGAAGTTCTTTATGGCTTTCTCAAAAAGTATCCTTTCGTGGGCGACATGCTGATCGATTATAAGCGCTCCCGATTCCACCTGAATGAAAATATAGCTGTCGTGCATCTGCCAGATGTTTTCGGACACTATAAGCTCATTGTTTATCCTCAAAACCCGCGATCCTATGTTTTTCTCGTCCGGACGGAAGAATTTTTCCTGCCTGTCAGAATTGTAGGTGGTGCTGTTCTCCTTCACCTGTTTAGGCTCAGGTTCGCTGTTATTGTAGGTATGCTGAGTTTCAGCCTGCTCCGGAGATCCGAGGTCTAAGATAGACGACGATTGCTTTAACGATCTTTCCACAGCTTCGACTATCAGCCTTTTGACTTTAGGTTCGTCGGAGAATTTTACCGTCAGCTTTGAAGGGTGGACATTCACATCGATCTCGCTTTGCGGCATCTGAATGAACAGGATGTAGAACGGATAATATCCCTTTTCGATCAGGTTGTGATACATAGTGACTATGTTGAAGCTCACCATCTTGCTTTCGACTATCCTGCCGTTTATGAAAAGGAACTGATTATCCTTGTATTTTCTTGCCAGTTCGGCCTTTCCCACAAATCCTGCGACCGAATAGGCTCCCAGCGAGTTCTTCGTTTCGAGCAGGTGTTCTTTGCCGATCTCGGGGAATATTTCGCAAATCCTTTCACTGAGGTCCTGCGGCTTTATATCGAAGACGGTCTTATCGTTGTTCATGAATTTAAAACCGATGTCCGGCCGGGACAGTGCCGCTTTTTTGAAATATGAGTAGATGTATTTGTATTCCCTGTCGTCGAAGTTTAAAAATTTTTTTCTGGCGGGGACATTGAAGAATAATGATCTTATTTTGATCTGAGTCGAGTACTTTGACGGAGCGGGTCTTACATCGGATATCGTGCCGCCTTTGATCGTGACCATAGTCCCCGTTTCCCGTCCGGCGACCTTCGAGACCGCTTCGACCGCCGATACGGCCGCTATGCTCGGCAGTGCCTCGCCGCGAAAGCCCATCGTGCTGATCCTTCCCAGGTCGTCGAACTCGGATATCTTGGAGGTCGCGTGTCTTTCAAAAGCCATAAGCAGATTGTTCTCGTCCATTCCCTTACCGTCGTCGGAGACCTCCATGTAGGTCTTTCCTCCGTCCGCGACCGAAATAAAGATGTTCTTTGCCCCGGCGTCAAGCGAGTTCTCGACGAGCTCTTTTATGACCGAGACCGGCCGCTCGACGACCTCACCCGCCGCTATTTTGTTTATCAGGCTGTCCGGAAGTATCTTAATTATGTCGCTGTTCATTTTATTCCTTTTTATAAAACCGGAAAATAACAAAATTTCGCCGATTTATCAATTGATAATTTCAATTCATCTGTACCTTCAGACCGCGCCGGTAATTTCTCGGCATAAATCTCTGCGCAGCATTAATTCAATAATAATTTGGAGATTATTTCTACCTGCGGGTAAAGATTGTTAAGAGTTTTATGCCTCAAAAATCCGGCGCGGTCAACTAAAAAGGCGATCTGACGACCGCCTTTTTCAAGCATATCGCAACTAATTATTATTTGTTGACCTGGAATGTCCTGTCACCTTTCTCAAAATATGCAATGATCTGCTCAACGGCAGCGATCCCCGCGTTGATGTTCGCTTCCTCGGTCTGAGCACCCATTTTCTTAGGTGTGAAGAAAACTCTGTCAGCGTATTTTTCTTCAAGTTCAGCGGCGCAGTCAGGAGCAATGTCAGACAGATATTTGAAATCCGGTCTCTGCTCAAGCACCATTTTCAGCCCGTCTTCACAGACAACTTCTTTTCTGGCGGTGTTAATAAGGATCGCTCCCTTAGGCATCGAACCGAGAAGTCCCTTGTGAATGGATTTTTTTGTCTTTTCGTTCGCAGGAATGTGAAGTGATACATACTGGCATTTGGAATAAAGCTCTTCCACGCTGTGAACTACCTTTATGTTGTCTTTGGTAATATCTTCATCTTTAACGAAAGGATCGAAAGCGTAAACATCCATTCCGAAACCTTTAGCGATCGCAGCGACATATTTTCCGACATTGCCGTAAGCGTGAATTCCGAGAGTTTTACCCTTAAGTTCTGTGCCTGATTTGCCGTTGAATTTGCCTCTCGCCATATAGATCATCATGCCTATGGCAAGCTCAGCAACCGCATTAGAATTCTGACCGGGAGTGTTCATCGCTACAACACCTTTTTCAGTAGCTGCTGCAAGGTCGATATTGTCGTATCCGGCTCCCGCTCTGACGATAACTTTCAGTTCTTTTCCGGCTTCGATCACTTCTTTTGTCGCTTTATCGCTTCTTATGATCATGGCATGTGCATCCTTAACGGCATCGAGAAGCTGTGAAGTTTCGGTATATTTTTCGAGAAGCCTCATTTCATAACCCGCATTTTTGTCAACAACGGCTTTCATCAGATCAACAGCCTCTTTCGCAAAAGGTTTTTCTGTAGCTACGAGAATTATTTTAGACATAAGAACCTCCGTTTATGCGTTTTCTTTATCGAATTTAGCGATCAGTTCAGCCAGTGCTTCGCAGCCTTTTAAAGGCATTGCATTGTAAACACTCGCCCTCATTCCGCCAACGCTTCTGTGTCCTTTCAGGTTCGTCATTCCGGCAGCTTCGGTTTCTTTTAAGAATTTCTTGTTAAGCTCATCCGCGTTGGAGTATTTTTCGGTGTTGATGAAGAAAGGAATGTTCATCAGAGATCTGTCGTCTGTGTTCTGAACATGAGCCTTGAACATAGTCGAATTGTCGATAGCGTCGTAAATGAGCTTGGCTTTCTTTTTGTTCAGTTCTTCATAATATGCGATCCCGCCCATTTTTATCATGTGATCGAAAACGAGCCTTAAGATATAGATCCCGTAAGTTGCAGGCGTGTTGAACATCGATCCTTCTTTCACATGGGTATTGTAGTCGAGCATTGTCGGGAGGCCTTCGACTTTGCCTATCATGTCGTCTCTGATTATTACGAATGTTACTCCGGCGGGTCCCAGGTTTTTCTGAGCGCCGCCGTAGATCAGGGCGTATTTTTTGACATCAAAGTTCTCGGAAAGGATGTTTGAAGACATGTCTGCGACAACTGGAACATTACCTGTATCGGGAAGATCCATCAGCTTCGTTCCGTAGATTGTGTTGTTCGAAGTGATATGGAAGTAGTCTGCATCTTTTGTGAAAGTAGCGGGGTCGAGTTTGGGTATGTAAGAGAAAGTCTTGTCGGAAGAGTCGCCGACAACTTTAACCTCACCGAATTTTTTAGCTTCGGCGATCGCTTTTTTCGACCATGCTCCCGTATTAACATAGTCGGCCTTCTTGTTGACCATAAGATTCATAGGTACCATAGCAAACTGAAGCGACGCGCCTCCCTGAAGGAAAAGAACTTTGTAGTTTTCAGGAATGTTTATGAGTTTTCTGAATCCTGCTTCTGCGCTGTCTATGATCTCCTGATACAAAGCAGAACGGTGGCTCAACTCCATTACTCCCATTCCGGAATCGGCGTAGTTGAGCATTTCATCTGCGGCTTTCTGAAGGACTTCTTCAGGTAAAATAGCAGGACCGGCCGCGAAGTTGTAAACTCTTTTTGCCATTTTAATTCTCCTTTTTTTAGTTTGAATTCTTTTTTTTATCAATGTTGCCGGTCTTCAATTTATAATTAAGTATATAGCAAGTCAAGTAATATTTTTATCAACAAAAAACATAAATTATCGTACTTGATAAATCGGGAATAATTTGTTAGTTTTACACCGGTGCGAAAGAAATTAGGGGAGGTATCAGTGGCATTAAGGCATATTTTTAAATTATCGCTGTCGATACTGCTTATTATTTCATGCGGGGATAAAAATCTTGTAAAGGAAGAAGAAATGAAGCTTGAGCAATACTCACAAAATTATCCCGTACCGGAAAAAGAGATCTCCGTCACAAGCATACACGGTTATGACCTTGCCGATGAGTATGCGTGGATGAAAAGCAAAGAGCCACTGGAGGATCTTCGTATAAGCGAACATATAAGAAAAGAGAACGAATACACAAAGGCGGTTCTTAGCGGAAATATTGACTTAGAGAGAAAAATTTATAAAGAGATAATTTCAAGGATCGACGAATCGGATGTCTCGCTGCCTGTTCAGAAGGACGATTATTTCTACTATTCAAGAGATGTGAAAGGAGAACAGTACCCTGTTTACTGCAGAAAATTCAAGAGCCTCGACGCGGAAGAAGAGATACTGCTCGATCTGAACCGGCTCGCAAAGGGGAAACAGTATCTTGAGCTTGGAGTGTATAAGGTAAGCCCCGACCACAAATACCTTGCTTATTCCATAGATGACGAGGGAAGTGAAAGGTACAGGCTTTTCATCAAATACCTGTCGCTGGATACCCATTTTGCCGAAACTTTCGACAATGTTGATGATCTTGAATGGGCGGAAAAGGACAACACTTTTTTCTATACTACCGTGAATGAAAGCAACAGGTCCGATAAGGCTATCAGGCATGTTCTTGGAACCAAAGTCACTTCGGACAGGATCATGTATCAGGAGAACGACGAGGCATTCTATGTCTGGATCGATAAAACAAAAAGCAGAAAATATCTGCTTATCGGGACCGCGAGCAAGAACACATCCGAATTCCACTACCTGAAAAGCGACGATCCAATGGGTTTTTTTGACCTGATGGAACCAAGAAAAAAAGGGATCGAGTATTATCCTGATCACAGGGGGGATTCGTTCTATATTCTGACCAACGCGGACAAAGCCTTCAATTTCAAGGTAATGAAAGTTCTTGAAAGCTACCCTTACAAGATCAAATGGGAAACATACATTCCGCACAGAACTGAGACCTACATTGACGACATCGAGCTTTTTAAAGACCACATCGTTGTTTCTGAATTAAGCGCCGGTAAAAGAATGCTGAGAACGCTTGAATACGAGTCTTTACAGGGAAAAGAAATAAAGTTCAACGATGAATGTTACAATGTTTACCTTGAATCGAATCCCATGTTCGATACCGATAAAGTAAGATATATTTATGAATCAATGACCACGCCATACTCTATTGTTGAATACAACATGAGAACAGGTGAAAAAAAGTTCCTCAAGCAGCAGAAGGTACTTGGAGGTTTCGACCTCACAAAATATCATTCCGAGCTTATTTATGCATCTGCCGGGGACGGGGAAAAAGTACCGGTATCGCTGGTTTACCGGAGGGATAAATTTTCTCACGACGGCGGGAACCCGATGCTTCTTGAAGCGTACGGCGCGTACGGAGACCCCAGCGACCCGTCTTTCTCGGTTTCAAGGATCAGCCTTCTCGACAGAGGTTTTGTCGTAGGTACCGCGCATGTAAGGGGCGGGCTTGAGAAAGGTAAAAAATGGCATGAAGGCGGAATGCTTCTCAACAAGAAGAACTCTTTTACCGATTTTATTTCATGCGCCGAGTACCTTATCGAGAAGAAATACTGTTCAGGAGAAAAACTTATCATTACAGGAGGAAGTGCGGGCGGAATGCTGATCGGCGCGGTACTCAACGAAAGACCCGAATTGTTCAGAGGCGCGGTTCTCGATGTTCCTTTTCTCGATGTCATAAACACCATGCTCGATCCCACTCTGTCGGCCACAGTTTCCGAGTATGACGAATGGGGAGACCCTAACGAGAAGGGCTATTTCGACTATATGCTGTCCTACTGCCCGTATCAGAACATAAAAGCCCAGAATTATCCTGAAATACTGGTTCTCGCCGGCCTTAATGATACGAGGGTCAGCTACTGGGAGCCTTTAAAATGGGTCAGCAGATTAAGAGAACGCAAAACTGACAAAAACACAGTCATTATTAATATGAATACGGCAGGTCACGGAGGATCTTCCGGCCGTTATGATTACTATAAAGAAGTCGCAATGAAGTTCGCCTGGGTACTCAAAACCGCAGGTATTAAAGACTGACAATATCTGACATCTCTGTCACAAAATATTTTTTGCAAACAGTCCGTTCAAGCCTGAAATAATTGGCACGGCTGTTGCATTTTATACGGTCGGATATAATAAACCGTTAAAATCAACAAAAAGGAGGGTACCATGAACCTGATAAGATGGAAAGAACTGGACAGCCTGGACAAACTCATGAACAACTTCTTCGGCCAGGACTACAATGTAAACACGATAAAGTGCCCGTCATGCCATGCGGATGTCTATATGAAAGAGAACAACATAATGGCGGATATCGATGTTCCCGGGATTGACCCTAAGGATGTGGAGATCACTATCGAGGGGAACTACCTTAGAGTAACGGGTAAAAGGCAAGAGGAAAATGAAATCAATGAACAGGATTTCTACAGAAAAGAGATCATCAAAGGCTCATTCGAAAGGTACATCCCGCTTCCCACTGACCAGATAGACGATGAGAATATCAAGGCCGTTTACAAAAAGGGAGTTCTGCAGGTTACGGTGCCGAAGAAAGAAGAAGAAAGGAAAAAAATCGAGATCAAGGTCGAAAAAGAATAAATAAGCTGTCCATACAGGAAAAAGGCCGTCATCTGACGGTCTTTTTTTATTGCATTTGATTTGTCGGTATAATTTCATTATATTAGGTTGCGGAAATTAAACTGGAGTTTTTATGGGCAACAAATTGAAGATTCTCAGACCATTGTGTCTTACAATATTTTTACTGCTGGTATTCGCATGCTCTAAGAAAGATCCCGACCAGGATATGAAAAAGATCAATATCGATCTTCTAAAAGATAAAAGCGGTATAATGTATGAGGCGGCCAGCCCGGTTCCCTTCACCGGAATCGGACAGAAATTCGCATTTAAAGGAGAACTGGCATGGGAAAAAACATATAAGGCCGGAATACTTCACGGAAAGACCACTTACTACTGGGGTAACGGAAATAAGAAATTCGAAGTTGATTTCCTTCAGAACAATAAACACGGACAGTCGCTGGAATGGACAAAAGAGGGAACTCTGATACTGAAGGAGAATTATAAACACGGCATACTCGACGGGGTTCAGGAATCATGGTATGACAACGGAAATCCTCATTTCAGATCAGAAGTGAAGAACGGCGTCAGGGACGGTAAATACGAGTCCTGGTTCGAAAGCGGGAACAAAAGGTTCGAGGAAGATTGGAAGGACGGGAAAAAGAACGGATACAGACGGATGTGGTACGAGAACGGCCAGCTTGAAGGGGAAGGCAGATTCGTAGATGATAAAGTTGAGGGCGTGACCACCGGCTGGCATCTGAACGGGAATAAGATGTACGAAGGTACTTATTCTGAAGGGAAAATGAACGGAACTTTTTACAACTGGTACGAAAGCGGTGAAAAGAAATCCGAAGAGAATTTTAAAGACGACATCGAGCACGGAGTTTTCAGATACTGGAATAAGGAAGGTAAGATAACTGATGAAAAGTATTTTATGAACGGAAATGAAGTGAAAAAAGAAGAATTTAAGGGATAAAATGAAAAAACTATGTGTTATAGCAGTCCTCATTATAATAGCTGTCTCTGTTTCACTGGCATTACTTCTTAAATCTGATACACTGAGTTCTAGGCTGGATGATTTGCAGTCTATAATTGACAAATACGAACCCCGTTTCGGTTCTGTCCCGTACGGATCTCAGGAATATACAGACATGATCACGGATTATAACAAAGAAATATTCGCATGGGCGGAAAAATTCGAGATGCAGAGATATGAAAGGGATGAAAATAATAAAATATTGTTCGATGCCGCTAACAAACCGAAGGTAAATCCTGAATTTTCGGGTGATGTCGAAAAAAGATTCTACAGTCTCAACAACAGGATGACGAAAATGGTTCTCTCTTCTATTCCCAAAAAGAAAAGACCAGATGCGGAAAAGCAGAAAAATGAAAGATAAGTACGATGTTATCGTAGTAGGCGGCGGTCCGGGCGGATGCGTCGCAGCGAAAGAGTGCGCCGAAAAAGGACTTTCAGTTCTTTTACTGGAGCGGCACCGCGAAATTGGTGTTCCGGTCAGATGCGGCGAAGCGGTCGGCAAAGCCGGACTGCTTGAATTTTTCAATCCGGATCATCCGATAGTGACTAAGTATGTCAGGAAATTCAAAATAAGATTCATAGCCCCGAACGGCAAGACACTGGACCTGAACCACGAGAGCGAAGCGGCTGTTCTGGACAGAAAAATATTTGATGCCGGACTCGGCATCATGGCCGCATCTGCCGGAGCGACGGTCATGACCGGAGCAAATGTCACCGGCCTGTTAACGGATAGCGGGTATGTTGAGGGAGCGGAAGTAGAACTCAGGGGCAAAAGATATAAAATAAAGTCAAAGATCGTCATCGGTGCCGACGGGATCGAATCCCGGGTGGGCCGGTGGGCGGGAATAAAAACCGCTCCCTCTTTTTCCGATATGGAAAGTTGCGTACAGTACAACATTTCCGGTAAGGGTTATGCAAAAGACAGGATGGATTTCTATTTCGGAAAAGATACGGCGCCTACCGGGTATCTCTGGGTCTTCCCGAAAGATGACGGCACCGCCAATATCGGAGTAGGCGTTAACGGGCCGGCCTCAAAAGAGAAAAAAGCGGGAAAATATCTAAATGATTTTATGAGCAGATATTATCCGGCAGCATCGGTGATAGGAACAACCTGCGGAGGCGTTGTCTGCAGCGAGACGCTGGAAAATATATCAGGGAACGGTATTATGCTCGTCGGGGACGCGGCTCATCAGACAAATGCCGTGACCGGCGGAGGCATAATCAACGCTATGAAAGCGGGAAGGATCGCGGCCGAAGTGGCGGTTTCTGCAATAAATATCGATAATGTAAGTGCTGAAAGATTATCGGAATACGACAGGAAATGGAACAAAAAACAGGGAAAAGCGAACCATAAATTCTACCTGATCAAAAGGATCATTGAAAATATTGAAGACGAAACTCTGAATTCTATAACTGACAAGCTCAACGGGCAGTCCTTTCAAAAAAGAACTCTCATCAATATCTTCAAGTCAGTTCTCATAAAACATCCGAAACTCATACTTGAGCTACCGAAGCTTTTTTCCTGAAGATATTTTTATGTTGCGCAAAAAATAATTATTTATTATATTCTTATTCGGATCAGTTTAGTGCTGATGAGTAAAGTTAATAATTTTTTTGGGAGAGAGTTCTATGAAAAAATTGATGTGTTTATTGATCTTCTTATGGTCAATGAGTGTTGTGGGGATGGTATATCTTGATGAGGACTTCGAAGGCGGTACTTTGGGTGTCGCTACCGCAAATGATATCGACGGTGACGGGAACAACTGGCATGTTACTACAAATCCCGGAAAAGCCGGAACTTACAGGGCAGAGTCTGCAAGTACGGGATTAACTCCCGACAACGAGCTGATATTTCCAAGTACATGGGTGGAGAGGGGAACATATCTGAACTTTTGGATAGGTTCAACAAATTCAGCATCACCTGAGCATTTCGAGATTTATTTCTCTGATGACCAGGTTGATCCGTCAAATTTCATGCTTGTATACGAAGAAACGCTTTCAGCCGGTGAATACAAACAGGTAGAGATCGAGATGAATCCATTTTTCTTTGCATACAACGAGTGGTTTTGGGACAGCGAGATATCAGTTAAAGTCAGACATTATAACAGTGAGGTTAATACTGAGTTGTCTTCCTCTTTAATAGTGGATGATTTCAGAATTATCAACTACCCGACTTTCAGTTATGACGAGTACTATTTCATTATACCACCTGAGATCGTTGAGCCGTATAGCGATGTGAGCATGAGATGGGCGCCTTATGACAGAACGATGTATGATGTTGACTGGAATTTTGTAGGTCTGGACAATTTAGCACTGCATTACATAATTACAGACGGAACGGGAACTCAGCCGGAGCAGACATTTCCGCTCACAGCTAACACGGACATCGATTATGAAGGTACATATATCTGCGATTTTCCGGGACAGCCGATGGGAACGGTCATGGAATATTGGGTCGAAGCGTACGACAATACACCTTACGCTTTAATGGGAGAATCTCTGCATTTCCATGTTGAATGGGGTGAAGTAAATTTTGAGGAAGGTTTTGAGTACGCAGGACCTGAAGTAACTCCACCTAACGGATGGATGCCCGACGGGTGGGTAACTTATCAGACCGGTGAAGTTACAAGTTCCTGGGACAGACCTTGGGAGGTTGATGTCGCGACCCAAAATGTTCACTCCGGTGAATATTCTGTGACTTCCGCTTCACAGAACAATTTTGGCGAATGGCTTACAGAAAATTATATCGTAAGTCCGAGAATAAGAGTTAACGGAACACCGATGCTGAAATACTATATGAACGCCCAGACTAAGATCGGTGAACAATACAAAGAAAGGTGGTCTGTCCTTATTTCTACAGTTGAGGGTGACGGCACAGACATTGAGAACTTCACGGAGATACAGAAAGATTCTATTATCCCGACACTGGAAAATGAGAACACATGGTATGAAAAAACTTTCGATCTTTCAGCTTATGAGAATGAGTATGTGAGGATAATGTGGAAGCATCATTATACATCTACTGCGGTCAAACTTGACAGATTTTTGAATATGGATGATGTCAGTATTGCTGAACTGCCGGCTTTAAATGTGATTGATGCAGGCAATTCCGCCGATCCCGGACAGGATTACACAATCACCGTCGAGGCCACTGATTATTCCGGAATAAATAATGTCACAGTTTACTACACGATCGAAGGACAGCCGGAGCAGGCACTTGTTCTGACGGACAATGGGAACGACTCATTTACCGGTATTATACCGGGGCAGGCTATTGATACTAAATGTTCGTGGTACGCGGTCGCAACAGATAATTCTGTTTACAGCAATACAACTACATCTGACAGTTATTGTATTATATGGTTTTCTGACGGAGTTCTCGAATGGGGAAGTACAGGAACAAATTACGACGACCCGGCGGATTTTATAAACGGCGGAGACAAAGTAGCGATAGACTGGAATTTCGGAATGAAGGAATTCCTTTATCTCAACAAGATCGAGATAGGATGGAATTATACAGCCAATAATATTACATGGAAACTTGTTGAATTTGATCCCAATATTGGAAACCTTGATGAATCCGAAAACCCGATCGGAGCACCGACCGACAATGTGATCGGTGAACTTCAGGGTGTTCACAGTTTCGCTGCGGGAGGAGATACTCTGCATATTGAAAACGGGAAAAATACGCCGATATACGGACATGTAGGACTTGTTTTTCAGACCCCTGTTTATAACGAAATCATGCTTGATGAAAGCGGCGACAAGAGTCACGCATGGCAGTGGAATTCAGTTACGAAGTGGACTACAAACCTGTGGGGAGCATTCTATATAAAAATGTATGTCTCTCAGATACCTAACGGAATAGAAAACGAATTCGTTTCATCAACTACAGAACTGTGTCAGAACTACCCCAATCCTTTCAACCCTGAAACAAGCATAAGTTTCTATAACAGGGTTGCAGGAGAAGTCAGCCTGACAGTATTTAATACAAAAGGCGAAAAAGTAGCTTCACTGATAAGTGAAAAGATGAACGAGGGCTTCAGAAAGGTTAGCTTTAATGCGTCAGGTTTAAACAGCGGTGTTTATTATTATACTCTGAAGACACCTGAGAAAACTCTGACTAAAAAGATGCTTCTTGTAAAATAGAGGAAAATGCCCCGGTATTGTTTTCAAATATTTCTGTTGACAATACCGGAAAAATTTAATATTTTGTATTTGCTTGGATGGGAAAGCAAGTACGATTGATAGTGAAGGTCAAGTTAGAAGTTATGAAAAGTGCATATAAAACGCCAAACTCAATGATAAAGTAAAAACCAAAACAAAGTGGAGGAGTATCTATGGTAAAAACCAGAATGAATGCACTACTAGTGCTAATCGCCATGCTTTTTTTCTCAGTAAGCCTGTTCGCTGAAGGAGGAACTTCTTTCAAGATCAAGTCTTATGTTGATGAGAACGGAGATGTGGTAAATGTTTACAGGTATGCGGGTTTTCCGCCCAAGGAACTGCCGCCTGCAAATGAAGGAGTCGTAAAAGGCGGAGATCCTAAGGCCACTTTTACGCTTTCAAATGTACCGGCGTACACATGGTGTTACGGCTGTACAGCAACTGCTGCATCTATAATGGCGGCATACTACGACAACTTCGGTGCTCCTACGGTCTATACAGGGCCGGCCAACGGTGGTGTAGCTCCCCAGACGAACACTGTATGGCAGACCGCGTCGCAGCCCGATACTGACCAGTGCCCTCTTGCAGCAAGCAAGAACGGAGTGGACGGAAGATCGACAAGAGGTCACGGAGACGACTACTGGACAGGATATCTTGACGAAGCCACTGACCCGTATTATGGAGCATGGACTGAACATGATCATGAAGCAGGTCAGAGAGCAGCGGCCGACTTTATGGGAACCAACCAGTGGTACAACTGGGAAAACGCGGACGGTTCAACTACCTTATGGTCAAGCGCATCAGGCGTTTACGATTATACAGGTGCTGAGGGTAGTACTCCTGCATGGAGGGACGGTATTCACGGCGTAAGGCTGTTCTATGAATCTCTCGGCCTTACAGTTGACAAGAACTACACAAGGACTATTACAGGCTACGATGATCCTGACGACAATCCGGATATGGGACCTGCTGTCGGCGGTTATGAATTTGCAATGTATAAAGCTTCTGTTGATGCCGGAAGACCTGTTTTCATTCAGGTGGAAGGCCACTCAATGATAGGTTTCGGTTACGACGACTCTACCTCACCTCAAACACTTTATCTGAGAGATACATGGGATACGAATACAAGTCCTACAGCTCACAGCATGCCATGGGGTGGTGTATATTCAAATATGCAGCATTACGCCATTTCAGAGATTGTTCTCGGTACTGAGTGTTACTGGGCAGCTCCTGAAAATGTTTTTGCTCTCAACAACAACAGAAGTGTTACTGTTTCATGGGACGATCCTTCCAAAGGCACAAAGAACATGAGCTATATAGTTTACAGGGACGGAGCCCAGATCGCAACAGGTGTAACGACTACCAGCTATGTTGACAACGGAGCATCAGACGGGACTCACAACTGGTCAGTAAAAGCATATTATATTGGCGACAGTTTCACATCATATATGTCACAGGTAGCTTATGCTTATGTATCAGCTTCAGTTACTTCATTCTACGATGATTTCGAAAGCGGATCTTCACAGTGGCTGTTCAACCCGACATCTGGAGCATGGGGGCTTGATACTCAGTATAAATACGCAGGAACATATTCTCTGTCAGACAGCCCCGGTGCTAACTATGTTGACAATACTGACCAGTACTCTCTCGGAGGCGGATGGGTAGGTTACGCGGCTGAAGTCGCTCCCGGTCTTAATTTCTCAGCAGCTGCAGACGCTACATGTACTTTCTGGCTGAGATATCTGATAGAAGAAAGTTTTGACTATCTTCACTTCCAGGCATGTGACGACGGTGTTACCTGGGAAACTTTAAAAACATGGAGTTCCGAGGTTTTAGGAACGACATTTTATCAGGAAACTATCAGTCTGGGTCTTTTCGCAGGCAATTCGAATGTAAGGTTCAGGTTTATTCTTGTGACCGACCCGGGTTACAATTCTCAGGGATCCAACATTGACAACTTCTCTATTCAGCCTTCATCAGTGGATTCATCAGCACCTTATGTTTACTACACAAAAACAAAAGACTATTATTCGCCTAACGCTGATGGATTTGAAATAACAACTCAGATCACTGACTTCACTGGAATTGATTATGCCAATGTTCTCTATAAAGTCAACGGCGGAACAGAGCTTACAGCCAATCCGACAAGCGTTAACGGATCTACTTATTTCTGGAAACTTCCTGTTCAGAACCCCGGTGACATGATCGAGTTCAGGTTCGATGTACAGGATACTTATTCAACCCCGAACCAGGGTTACAAAGGACCGTTCTATTATGTTGACGGTCTGCATCAGAAATATGATTACGCGACAGTTTCATATTACACCGAGGTTGTTACATCAACTGCCGATTACGACCAGAAATCCTACGCAGTTCAGTTCTCATCTTTCCACGATGATATCGTAGGAGCTGTTGTAAGAGGGTACGACGACGCAAGTCAGCCCGAAGACAACGCTCAGATGCTTATCAATGTATGGGGCGACAACAGTGGACTTCCCGGAGGAACACTTATCACTCCTTTTGCCTACACTAACCCCGCAACTCTTTCCGACACTAATGCATGGGGATATGTGGATCTGAGTGCCTACACAGCACTTGAGGATATTGCAGGAGACTACTATATCGGATTCGAGTGTGGTACTAACCCGGCAACTGGAGTTACAAGAACTACTATGACACAGACAGGAGAAGCGGGAGAATTCGACTTCGGCAGGGCATTCATCAATTACTATCTGAGCGGTACTCCCACTTGGGAACAGTCGGCTCAGTACAATCATCACATAAGATGTATCACCACCAACTATCAAATACAGCCGCCTATCATCGATCCTAGCCCGAACGCACTTGCTGAGGCACTTGTTCCTGACGGGACTTCTTCACAGATCCTTACAGTGAACAACATAGGCGGATTTGAACTTCAGTACGGTGCATACATTGATTATAACGGTTTTGCTGAAGGAGCTCTCGTTCACGAAAACCTCTTTGAATCAGTTCTTGGATGGACATCTTCCGGTGACAGAACTTGGTCGAGAAGCACTGCTACTCCAACCGTTAACGGTTCAACGGGATACGCACTTGTAACAGCGTCAACAGTTGGGCTTAATACGACAAAAGAAGCCTATCTTACATCCCCGGTGTTCAATATGTCTGCTTACGGGTCAGCTACGATCAGCTTCCAGCAGGTTAAAAGTACCGCAAGCAGCACAGGAGCTGTTGAAGTGTCAACAGACGGAACTAACTGGTTCTCTGTGTATTCAAATAGCGCAGCGATCGGGGCAATGGGAACTCCTAATACCCAATCTCTGACAGTTCCTGCTCAATATGTTACTTCAACAACAAGGTTCAGATTCCATGTTTCATTACCGAGAAGCTCCGGTTACTGGGCAATCGATAATGTTGAGATAAACGGAATGGTACCGTTCAGCTGGATGACGCTTGACGGCGGAGCCACAACATCCGGAACAGTTGCAGTGAGCGGATCAGATCCGATGACAGTCGGATTCGACGCGGCTGGACTGACAGAAGGATCTTACACAGCTAACATAAGGCTGACTTCTGATTACAGCAACGAAAGCGTTTTCGTTGAACTTACGGTAACTAATGCGTCACCTCCGGCAGCACCTTCACTCGTCAGCCCGGCTAACGCATCGAACCTTGTCGATATTACGCCTTACTTCGACTGGTCAACCGTAACAGATGCTACCGCATACAATGTAGTAGTTGACAACAACTCCGATTATTCTTCACCGGAGATCAATACAGAAGTAGCTACTACTAACTATCAGGCGGTTACAGAGCTTGCCGTAGGAACATACTACTGGAAAGTAAGATCGAAGAACGCGGCAGGCTACAGTTCATTCACAGGCTCATGGTCTGTAAATGTTCAGTCTCCGATAGCCACACCTTCAGTTGCGAACATGGCAGGAGCAGCGCTTCAGAATGCAACTGATTCAGACACATTCAACATCACTAACGACGGTAACGCTACTCTGAACTACACTATCAGCGTTGAGTATGTTACTTCAAAAGCCGATTTCACTCTGCTGACGAACGACTTCACCGCAGGTCTCGGCTGGACAGCTTCAGATTACCTCGTATGGGCACAGTCATCTGATCTTACCTATGATCTTGACGGAACAGCATACGGAAGGCTCGCTGCTGATCCTGACGACGATCCTAACGGTTCGGCTGCCGGCGTTCTGACATCACCTGTATTTGACGGAACAACGAGCTACGAAGTATGGATCGATTTCGATCAGTTCGCGAACCTGCTCACAAGCTCATGCCTCGTTGATTACACTATCAACGGAACAGACTGGATAAATGTTTACACGAACACTGCTTCAGTCGGAGCTTCGGAAACTCCGGATCACCAGAGGATCAAGCTTCCTACAACAAGCGCTACTATGCAGGTAAGGTTCAAAGCGAACATGAAAAACCAGAGCGGTTCACACTGGAACATCGACAACATCGTTGTGGAAGGCCTTAACCCGGCTAACTACGGATGGCTGTCAGTTCTTCCCGCTTCAGGTTCTATCAATGCTTCTGCTTCAACACAGTTCACAGCTACTTACGACGCAACGGGAATGGATGCCGGAACATTCAACGCGAATATCGTTATCGCCTCGAACGACCAGTACGAACCGACACAGTATGTACCTGTCCAGTTTGTTGTAACAAGCGGAACCGTTATACCTGCAGTTCCTTCAAATATCGTAACTTCGATCGTAAGCGGAAATATCTTCATACAGTGGGATGATGCCGCAGACGCTGAAACTTATGATATTTACACTTCAGCTGATCCTTACGGAACATATACGCTTCTGACAAATGTCGCGGTAAGTGAATATACTTACACCGGCACAGAGACTAAAATGTTCTTCCAGATCGTTTCTAAAAACCCTACTAAAGAGTCTCCTGAGACTATCGAGGTTAAGGCGATCAAAAAAAGAACGATCAAAGAGATCAAGCTTGAGGAATCAGGAAGATAATCAGTAATATCATCAAAAAAAAAGACCCGGCAAGTTCGGGTCTTTTTTTTGATTTTAAAAGGAGAAATGATGGATACTATCGAAGAAAGAAAATTGTGGCGGCTTGAGAATATTATCAATGTGCTGTCGTACCTCTCTATCGAGCTCAACATTGCCGCTTCTGAAGTAAAGCAGCTGGGCAGAGGGATCGGAGCAGTGGCGGTCGAAGTAAAAAAATTCATGCTCGTGTTTGAAAGGGATGTTTTCAACAGGCTCAAGTTCGAAAATGTGCCGTTCTCCGGTGTGGAAGAAAGAATGGCGGAGCTCGGGTCAATGCTCAGGCTGCTTTCAATGAATGCGCTTCTCGAAGCAAAAAGGCTCAATCACTCCAAAGCTTATATTTTATGCGATGAATTAAGGAAGATCGGCGAATCGGTTCAGAATATTTTAGAGATATCAAAAGACAGAAAAAACCTAACTATGCTTAATCCCGACAGGACTTTTCCCGAGCCCCTTCCGTTCGTTGTATTTAAGATAGGCGGAACCTATTGGGCTGAGAGCATGAACTCGGTGATGGAAGCAGTTATTATTACCGATGACACTCTGAAGGACTATCCATTCGGTTCAGGAAAAATGAGGCATCATGTGGTCGTCCGCGGAATAAAGATGCCGGTTATCAACCTGCATTCAGAGATGAAGGAAAAGATAAAGCCGGGGAAAGAATCAAGACTGATCATTCTGAATTTAGGGCATATTTTGTACGGTCACACCAGTTCTGATCTTTTCTTCGGGCTGATTGCGGACGAGATCGAATACTGCGGATTTCTCCAGAAGGCGGTCCAGGAGTTCGCTACGGATCATAAAGTGCCGGTGGATTATGTTCGCTATACATGGTCGGCAAAGGACGCAACTTTAATGTTCTTCAACTGGGACAATATAATCAATGAACGCGAGATAAGAGATTATCTCCAGATAGAAAATAAAGGTTAGGATATGCTTAATTATACAGTTTCTTCGAACCTGTGCAGATTCTCCATAATATAAGTTCTTCTTTCGGGTGTATTTTTCCCCATATAGAATTCGAGTGCGTCGGGTATGTCCTTTAAATGCTCCACGCTCACCTGAATAAGCCTCATGTCCGGACCTATGAACCTTCCGAACTCTTTAGGCGATATTTCTCCAAGCCCCTTGAATCTTGTGACCTCGGGATCCGAACCGAGTCTTCTGATCGCCGCGCTCTTTTCGCTGTCGCTGTAGCAGTAAACGGTTTCCTTTTTGTTCCTTACCCTGAAAAGCGGAGTTTCCAGAATGTAAATATGACCTTTCAGTATAAGACTCTCATAAAAGTGCAGAAAGAAGGTCAGAAGCAGATTCCTTATATGAAGTCCGTCAGGGTCAGAGTCGGTCGCGATAATTATCTTGGAATATCTGAGGTTGTCTATGCCGTCCTCGATATTCATCGTCTTTATTATGTTGTAGATCTCTTCATTCTTATAAATATAATCGCGTTTTAGACCGTGAACATTCAGAAGTTTACCCTTGAGAGCGAATATAGCCTGAGTTTCAACATCCCTGCTCGATATCATGCTTCCCGCGGCGCTGTCACCCTCGGTAAGGAAAATTACGGACTCGTCGCCCCTCCAGAGCTCCTTTTTCCTGCCTGTCGGAATTTCGTTGAAATGATATTTGCAGTCCTTGAGCTTGGGTATCCTGATCGATGTTTTCTTCGAAAGTTCCTTTGCCTCCTGCTGAACGGCTTTGAGTTCTTTTCGGATCTTTTCGTTAAGGGCGATCTTGAGATAGATCTGCTCAGCTATATCCTGGTGCTTATAGAAATAATCAATCAGAAAATCCTTGATCTCGGATATTATCTTGAACTTGATCTCGGTGTTTCCGAGCTTGTTCTTGGTCTGCGATTCAAAAACAGGCTGCCTGACCTTGACCGCGACGGCGCCTACGATACCGTCCCTCACATCTTTAGCCTCGAAATTCTTCTTTGCGTACTCGTTGACGGATTTTAAGATCGCTTCCTTGAAAGCTGACTGATGTGTGCCGCCGTCATTCGTATATTGGCCGTTCACGAACGAATAATAACTTTCGCCGTAAGAATCAATGTGCGTGAACGCGAATTCAAGCGAGTCCGAACAATAATAGATCGGTTCATAGAGCGGGTATTCCACCTGCTCTGTCAGAAGGTCAAGAAGTCCCCCTGAAGACACGATCTTATCATTGTTGAAGTAAATCTTGAGGCCTTTATTCAGATACGCGTAGAAATAAAGGCGTTTTTTTATATAATCGAAATTGAACTCGTAGTCTTTGAATATCTCGGGATCGGGCACAAATTCAGTGTAAGTCCCGTCAGGCTCTTTCGTATCACCGTTCGTGTCGGATGTAAGTTTGCCACTGCAGAAGGTAAGCTCTCTGAATTTGCCGTCCCTGATGCTTCTGACAATATAAGGATCGCTGAGGGCGTTTACTGCTTTCGTACCTACCCCGTTGAGCCCCACACTGTACTGAAAAACATCGCTGTTGAATTTTCCCCCGGTGTTTATAATTGAAACACAGTCTATCAGTTTTCCGAGCGGTATTCCCCTTCCGTAGTCCCTGACAGCCACTTTTTTTTCCGATATTTTAATATCTATTCTTTTGCCGTAACCTTCAATATATTCGTCGATCGAATTGTCAACGATCTCCTTCAACAGAATATATATCCCGTCCTCGTAAGTGCTTCCGTCACCGAGCCTTCCGATATACATTCCCGTCCTGAGCCTTATATGCTCGAGAGAAGAAAGGGTCTGTATTTTACTCTCGTCGTATTTAACTGTACCTGCAGCGCTTTCCATTTTATTCCTTTTTTTATCAGGTATTTTCAGAATGAGTAATTATATGATTTTTTCAGGTATAATTCAATGTAAAAAATGATATTTTTTTGTGTTGAAATCCCTGTTTTTATTTAATAATATTAACCTGCATGATAAAACGGCCCGACAATATCGCCCTGCTTTTTTTCTTTTCGGCGGGAATAGTGACAGCATTCGCTTGCTACAGTTCCTTATACTACATATTTATTTATCCTGCCGCAGCGGTTCTTTTTTTCTTGTCTTCAAGGTCAAAACTCCCTGTAATTGCTTTTATAACCGGTTCGGCGATATTTTCTCTGCACAACCACGGTCAGATCATGATCAGGGACATGATGGAAGGGCTGGAGGAAAAAGAAGCGGTCGTTTACGGAAGGATATCAGGGCTGAACGAATACCTTTTGTCATCCTCTGTTGTTATAAGCTCCGATTCCGTAAGGATATCCGGCCGGACCGCGGCTTTAGAGTCAAAATTTAATGCATATCTGAACAGGACGGGATTGACGGAGGGAGACACAGTAGCGGTTTCAGGTAAACTTCTGCCTTTTAAAGCACCTTTGAACAAATATGAGACGGACAGAAGACTTCTTTCGACCGTAAAATACACAGTTTCAGAGATAAAAGACGCTTATCTGACTGAACTTAGGAAAAATAAGGCAGGATTGACATATTTCATGAACAGTCTTCAGTCAAAGGCTGAAGATATCTTTGACCGCAGGCTGAACTATACTGCAGGCGGGTTTCTGACGGCCATAATGACGGGCGATAAGGGCAGACTCGAAGATAACAGGATAAAGGAGTTCGCCGACAGCGGAACGATCCATCTGCTGGCGGTATCGGGGCTTCATGTCGGCTTTGTCGTTCTTCTTCTGGGGATTCTTAATTCCTTTCTGCATCTAAAGAAATGGCCTTATCTAATCATAAATTCGTCCGCTCTCGTATTCTATGCTGTTTTCACAGGGGGCAGCCCTTCGGTGATAAGAGCAGTACTGATGGCAATAATACTGATGCTGAGCAAACCTTTAAAAAGGAAGCTCCGCGCAACGGATGTTATCGGAACGGCAGGACTTATCAGCCTGTCTTACGACCCCAATCAGATATTCACGCCCGGATTTATTCTTTCCTTTGCGGCTGTACTATCGATAGTACTGATCCACCAGCCTCTCTCAGACAGGCTGAACAGATATTTAAAGACAGAGAACAGGTTGTTGAGGAAAATCTATGAGGGGCTTCTGCTTTCGACATCGGTTACGATCGGGCTTTTACCTTTCTTGCTGTATCTTTTCGGAAGATATAATTTCATTTCTATCTTCTCAAATTTACTGCTGATACCTTTAACAGCGGCGGCCTTTATGTCCGGAATTATGATAATTGCGGCCGATAAAGTGAACCTTGCGGCAGAATTTTTTGCGGATGAGGCAGAATTTATAATCAAGATCATAATGTACATAACCGGAAGCACCGCCGAAACGGAAATATTCACTCTTCACGGGAGTACCGACGCGCTTGTTACTGCTGCGCTGATACTCTTCCTCGCCGCGGTATTTTATTTAAAAGATCACAGATACAAGACCGCCACCGTCTTTGCATCTACAATAATGATCGGGATCTCGTTTTACTCAATTGAAAACGATCGGGTTCTTTATGTTTTTAAAACATCATCAGGCCAAAGCACTGTTTTGAGGAACCGGGGTGAGAATATATTATTCGCAGGCGGTGTTAAACGGTCGGATATCACGCGGATCATAAATCCTTATTTATCCCGTACAAATGTCAGGCAGATAGATTATCTTATCACACCGGGCGAGTGGTTTGAGACTGAAGAGATAATAAATTACCTTCAGATACCCGTAAAGAATATAGTAGGCGGAAGGGACCATGAGTATTTAGCCGGAAATTACAGGCTTCTCGATTTTGAGAGCCTCGGCGGAATCTTAAAGACCGCCTGCGCAGAGGTCAATTTTGAAAAGAATTCTTACAGGATCACATCGGCAGGATATTCCTATATTCTCGGGACAGATGAAAAAGTGAGGGGATGCGAGATCGTTCTGAAGTGACGGACAGAATGCCGAAATGACTCATAATTAAATGCTTATTTTACGATATTTTTTGATTGACATTTTATAACGATAGAGCTATATTCTATGTCCTTTGGAAACAGGCATGTTGTTTCTTTGTTGAAATAAAAACTTCGGAGCATTTCTTATGATGATAAGACTGATCAGGGAAAAACTTGCGATCGTAATGTGGATCGTGATAGCGGCATTTATAATAACTATTATCTTCGACTGGGGTATGGGCGGCCTTAAAGGCGGATCGAACGATGTGAGAGCTCAGGGACTGATCGCCACAATTAACGGTCAGGATGTAAAATACACAGAGCTGAAGCAGCTTGAAGACAGTTATGTAAAGAGCCTGGGCGATAAAGATATTTCAGGTGTCAAAGCCGCGGAACAGAGGCAGAAAGCCTGGGGTGATTTTGTCAAAATGATCGTCATAAGACAGGAACTCGAAAAACAGAACATCACTGTTTCAAAAGAACAGGTTTACGATCAGATCCTGACAAACCCGCTTCCCGAACTTCGTAATCAGCCCCAGTTCATGACCGACGGTGTATTCGACCAGAAGAAATGGGAACAGTTCATAAAAAATCCCAACCCGCAGATGCAGGAATTTTACAAAATGATAGAAAATGCTTATGAAGGCAGGTTGCCCGCGGAACTTCTGCAGAACAGAGTGGGAAATTCGGTATATCTGTCTGAATTTGAGCTTCAGGAACTATACAGGCAGTCGAATCTGAAAGTACAGGTGAAATGGCTTAAGGCTGCCACAAATGATTTTATGCCGGCAGATTCTTTGATAACTGATGAGGAGATCGAAAAATACTTTAATGAGAACCCGAATGAATTTCCGAAAACTGCGGAGCAGAGGAATTTTGATTATATCATTTTCAGCACAGCACCAACTGCAAAGGACTCAACGCTATCCCTCGACGATATAAATTACGCACTGACGCAGCTTGATAACGGCATACCTTTCGAAGAAGTGGCGAAGAATTATTCCGAAGACCCTTCGGCAAAGAGCGGAGGAGATCTCGGATATTTCGAAAGAGGAAAGATGGTGCCTGAATTCGAAGAGGCCGCATTCGAAGCCGAAATAGGGGAAGTTGTAGGTCCGGTCAAAACAAAATTCGGTTACCATATCATCAAGGTAACGGATAAGAAAAAAGTAAAGAAAGAAGTCAAGGAAGTTAAAGCAAGTCACATTCTTGTCAAATTCAAGACATATCCGTCCACATACGAAGATGCTCAGTATTCCGCAGTAAATTTCAGGGACGAGATATACAGGAACGGGAACGGTCCGGAATCTTTTAATACTGCAGCAGAGAAGCTGGGACTGAAGATAACTGAAGCTCCTTTCATGCAGAAAACCGACCGGACGACTGAACTTGGTATAGTTCCGGGTATGGGTGATTTTCTTTTCGGTAGCGAGACCGGAACGATCAGTTCTATCATGGTATCGGATGCGGGATATATTATAATGAGAGTAAAAGAGGTCAAGCCGGAAAGAGCTAAAACTCTTGACGAAGTAAGAAAATCTATAGTTTACAGGCTCAGGCAGAATAAAGGACTGGAAACAGCCTATCAGAAGATGCTGGAGGCAGCAGGTTCTGTTACAGATACTCTTACAATGAACTCAGTTGCGGCTGAAAAAAATTTTAAGACAGGTATATCTGGAAAATTCGCAGTTGACGGATATGTTGACAATGTGGGTGTGGACAGAGTGATGTACGAAACAGCACTGAACCTTGAGGAAGGAAAGGTCAGCAGCCCTTTCAAAGGCGTTCAGGGAGCTTATGTGATCTATCTTATTGATAAAGACGAGTTCGATCAGAAGAAATACGACGATGAGAAAACCGCTTTCAGGCAGAGGCATGAATCCTACCTTCAGAGGCAGATGGTGGAAGAGTGGATAAACGGTCTTGTAGAAAAAGCTGAACTGGTTGATTACAGAGGGATGTACAGATAATATGAGCAGAAAATTATACTTTACCAGAAAAAATTATATCATATTCGCTATAGGACTTGGAGTTCTGGCTCTCGGATTCTACCTGATGTCAGTCGGGACTTACGACTCGTTCTGGTCGCTTACTCTTTCGCCGGTACTTGTTCTTTTCAGTCTCATTGTGATATTTCCGTACGGGATAATGAAGAACTTCAGAAATGAAGGTTCGAAATCTCAGGAAAAAAGACTTGACAACAAAAAATTATAATTGTATATTTGCGCGTTGTTCGGGAGCTTAGCTCAGTTGGTTTAGAGCACCTGCCTTACAAGCAGGGGGTCACTAGTTCGAGCCTAGTAGTTCCCACTTAAAATAGGAAAAGGTCCGGTAGTTCAATCTGGTTAGAGCACCTGCCTGTCACGCAGGAAGTTGCGAGTTCGAGTCTCGTCCGGACCGCCAAAGGCGCCCTAAAAGCGCCTTTTTTCTTTTCTGTAAATTTGCAGAAAATGCGGAAAGATGTTATATTTAATGTAATAAAAGGGAGATAAAATGAATTTTAGCAATCTGATATCAATGTCGCAGTCACCCGGAGGAGGAAGCAGTCTGGCGGGAATGATACCTTTCGTACTGATAATCTTCATAATATACTTTATGATGATCAGGCCTCAGAGCAAGAAAGCAAAACAGCATTCGCAGATGCTCGCAGAACTGAAGAAAGGCGACAAGATCGTGACTATCGGGGGAATATTCGGCGTGGTTCTGGAAGTAAGGGAAAAGACATTTCTCGTAAAAGTATCGAACAATACGGATATGGAATTCTTAAAATCCAGCATAGCTGAAAAATTTTCGGATGTTAAAGAGATCGAGAATAAATAGGATTGAAATTGGACATCAGGATATACGGGGACGAGGTTCTGCACAAAAGAGCTGATGAAGTTGAAGAGATCACGCCTGAGATAAAGGAGCTTATTGAGGCAATGTTCGTAAAGTGTCCCGAGTCCAACGGGATCGGGCTGGCCGCGCCGCAGGTGGGAGTCTCAAAGCGTTTTTTCGTAGTGGTAGTCCCTGAAAGCTCAGAGGATGCAGAGATAATAACTCACGCGTTCAAACAGGTATTCATCAATCCCGTAATAAAAGAGCCTGCAGGTTCATGGAAATATGAAGAAGGCTGTCTTTCCGTCCCCGGAATTTGGGAGATAGTCGAAAGACCCGAAGCTGTTAATATTGAATACACAGACATTGACGGGAACAGGCATAAAGAGAGATTTGACGGTCTCATGGCAAGAGTGATCCAGCATGAATACGACCATCTTGAGGGGATACTTTTCGTTTCGAGACTGCCCAAGCTGAAACAAGAACTCTTGAAACGGAAACTGAAAGCATTGAAAGAGAGAGAGAGGGACTATTGATGTCCCTTTTTTATTTTATAAAATAATTTTTTACATTTACGCTTTTATCTATATCTATCACAGTGTATCCCGGTCTTGAGTGCCGGATATTGAATTTCTTGGGTTTTCTGCCTATCTGATACCAGGTCGAAGGGCAGATATGTATATTGAAATTCTCTTTTTTTACATGGTGGGCAGTATGATAATGGGCGCAGAAGACATGTTCGATCTGCCGGCACCGGTTAAAATATTCCGTAGCCTCAATATGATTGGAGAGGGGATAATATGTATCCATGTGCCTCGCGTTACAAAGTGATGGCGGATGGTGCATGAAAACAAAAGTACTGCCGTCAGGCGACTTTTTATCAAGAAGGCTGTCAAGCGTCTTTATGTCCAGCCACTCTATCGAGGTGTCGGCGAATATGAAATCCTTTCCCTTAAAAGATATTTTATAGAATATCCTGCCTCTTATAATGTCGTTTTCCAGACCGAAACTCTTAGCCATGATCTCCGTAATGTCATGGTTGCCTGGAATTACATAATATTTGAGGTCATGCATTTTCTTTTTAAGCCATGTGTAATCATTATCGTCAACATCGTGGGCAAGATCGCCGCTCAGAACAATAAAATCATGCTCGATCTCTCTGACTTTTTCAAGAGCCTTAAGGAAATTCCTGCGTATGTTAGCACCGTTCCTTACTACATCAGCGGAACTTATGTGCATGTCGCTCAGCTGAATTATCCTGATCTTATCTCCCAAGTCTAAAAGCCCTCTCGTTTTCATGGTCCGCAGAATACTCAATATCCCAATCTTTCTTTAACAAATCAAGAAAAATTATAGATATTTTTCATTTACTTATTGCAATATTTCTGCGGGTGTCGTAAATTTCTGTCTGAAATATCGGCCTTTGGTCATGGAATTCTGTGAAACTCAGAAACTGCCCCGCAACCGTAACAGTCGGATCTTTACCGAACCGCCGCCGCAATAACGCGGACTCTTCGAGGGGAGATGTAGTTGAAAAGCAAGTTTTTCGAATACATTCCTGCCCTACCCGGCAGGAATTTTAATTTAAGGGCGATACTGATAGTGTTACTGGGCACGGCGGCGCTGGTGTTTTCCGCNNTTACGGCACGGTATCCGACAGCGGGGGCAGGTTTTTTATGAGCAACATTCCCGACGGGAGCCGCAAGATCACTTTTGAGCACATCTGTTGTTATTCAGCCTCGGAATTTATCATATCAGGCTCAAAAGAAGATATCGTTCTGAATGTGGTCCTGAAAAGCAGAGTGATAGACCTTGAGCCTGTAGTCGCGGTGACCGGTCGGGAAACAAAGCCTGATCTTGTATTGAGCGAAAGAGACATCTCATCTTCCGGTGCGGCGGACGCTGAGGCGGCTGTAAAAAGCCTGCCGGGAATAAGGGTGGAAAGAATTGACGGCTCAAGTTCAAAAATCTCCGTCCGCGGCACCGACACCAGGCACACCGCGGTCCTGCTCGACGGGGTCATGATAAATTCCGCCATGGACGGCTCGTGCGATCTTTCCGCGATCCCTGCGGGAATGATAGAGAAGATCGAGATCTTCAAAACGGGCGACGCCGCGCTGACGGGCCGGTCGGCCGGAGGCGTGATAAGCATCACGACGAAAAAGGCCGCCGGCACGAACCGTGCTGAAATTTTCTATACTAACGGGCTCTTTCAGAGCGACAGGGACAATTTCAGCACCGGCAGGCTTAACAACCACGGTTTCGGGTTAAGCCTGAAGCGCGGCTTCGGAGAAAAACACGGTGTGTTTTTCTCATACAATGCGCGGCGCAACGCCAACGAGTGGTCATTCATCAACGCCGCGAAAGCCGACGAGTACCGCTACATCAATCACCCGAACACGCCGAGAGAGCAGTCGAACTCCGGGTCCGATTCGGACGATCTCTATGCGTCATACAATTACACTCTCGAAAAGGGTGAGATAAATGCGGGTGCAGGGTACTCGGAAAAGCGGTACGGTCTTCCCGGCTGGTACGACCAGCCTTATTATGAGGCATACAAAAACACGAAGAACCTTATCCTGAGCGCAGGAACTGAATATTTTTTTACCGAAAGCATATCATCCTCTTTAAAAGCCTCATACAGCAAACTGAATTCAAGAACAAATATCTCCGAGACGGACTCGATCTTCCATGTTGACTCTGAAGATATATTTCAAAACTTTGATGTAAACCTCTCGGGAATACTTAAATTCAACAGGCTGGTCTTCAGACCGGGAGCAGGATTTTTTTACGAAACGGCCGGATCAGAGAATCTACAGGATGATGAGCATGAGAGGCGGATCATTTCGTCGTACCTGAAAGGTGAATATACTCAAAATATTACAAATTCTGTTAAGGGAAAGATTTCGGGCTCGGTCAGAAAG
Organism: bacterium UBP11_UBA4055; assembly: GCA_002382735.1. Lineage (GTDB taxonomy): Bacteria > UBA4055 > UBA4055 > UBA4055 > UBA4055 > UBA4055. The sequence continues at coordinate 2,467 of DFZN01000036.1, read as the reverse complement.
GACATTATCTCCGGTCAGAATTTCGACAGACCTCTGTTCTCGGCTTCGTGTTCGGGAGAATACACAAGAGACAAACTTACCGTTAATGCCTCATTCGGTTACTTTCAAAGCTATACTTTACCTACTTTTTCCGATCTCTTCTGGGCGGAAAACCTCTTCAGCTCAGGCAACCCGGACCTCGAGGCTGAATACTGCGATCAGTACGAGGCTTCAGTAAAGAACTCTCTCGATCTGGACTTTTTGACTTTAAGGCTGAATTATACATATTATGAAAAGGACCTGAAGGATCTGATCGTCTGGATAAAAAGAACGGACGGCAGATATACGCCCGAGAATATGAAGGAAGGAAGGATAACGGGGCATGAAATTTCTTTCGGAACGGACATATCGGAAATGTTCCATATTACCGCAGATCATAATTTTATGGACGCGCGGCAGTTTACCGGTGATCCTGCGACCGACGGAAAGAGAATAATATACAAACCTGAGCAGACGGTTTCGCTGAAAGCCGGATTCGACAGGAGCGGATGGCATGCTGAGTTAAATGCTGACTATACAGGTCGGATGTTTTTAAACGAAACGAACTCGATCGATATTTATCCGTACCGGCTTTATGGCGCGGTGATCTCAAAGGAGTTTACGGCAGGACCGGGTTCGTTCACGGTCACTCTGAGCGGGCAGAACATCACAGACGAGCAGTATCAGGTGATATACGGCTATCCGATGCCCGGAAGGAAGATCGAGACAACGGTCAGATATAAATTTTAAAATAAGGAGGAAAAGATGAAAAGATTTTTAGCAGCCGCAGCAGCTTTGGCGATGATGTTGGGATGTACGGATTATGAAGGAACGACCGATCCTGTTGACACCTTCGGAAGCGTGTGTCTGATAAACGGTAAAGACGATGTAGGAACGATGTCGGTAATAAATGATCAGTGCGTGATCGAGAACGATGTGATGAGTTTGGGAAAATGGCCGAACCATATATTTGAGCTCGGCGGGATAATATATGTCACGAACTCCGGCAACAATAATGTGCAGATGATCAATGCTTCCACGCTTCAGAACACGGGATCGGTCGAATTGAGCCCGCTCTCCAATCCCATGAGAGCTGCTGTTTCCAACAGAAAGCTTTATGTGACCAGTATGATGGGTCAGGGCATAGATGTTTACGATCTTGATAACGACACTCTCTATACCATTGCACTAGACGGTATTCCTATGGAGAACGGGACCGACGCGATTTTTTCGAACGGAAATCTGATCTTTGCCGGGGTCAAGAATTATTCTATTGACTATGATACATGGGAAACTACATATAATAATGAACACATTGCGGTAATTAATGCGGTTGCCGACACAGTAGTAACCTTTTTTGAAGCCGGAATTAACATTGCGGATATGCTGATCAATGAAGAAAACGAGCTTCATGTCCTCAGCAAGGGAAACAGTAATGATATCAAAGGTTTTGTAAGAGTGTTCGACCTTGCCGCAATAAATTTTGATACATATTCTACCGTAGAACTCGGTTCGCAGCCCGGAGCTTTTGCGGTCAACAGCGAAGGAATGGTCTATGTGGCGGTATCGGGACTGAACCCCGACTGGACAGGTTACGGAGGCATCATGAAATATAATTCGATAGACAATCAGGTGATTAACGGTCAGGACGATATGCTTTATTCTTCAGCTTCGAGCGGAATTCTCGGTATATGTATCGACGGCTATGACAGGGTCTATGCTCCGCTATTTGATGAGAACAAGCTGGTCATACTCGAAAATGACTCCGTGAAGACCACTCTTACAACGGGGAACGGCCCGCAGGGTATGGTGTTCGTGAAAGAACAATAATTATTTCGCGATATAAAATACTTCTTTGAGCTCGGTTGTTCTGCTTTTGTCGTCCCTTGCTTTAAGCATGCAGATGTACGCGCCGGTATCGATCACTTTTCCGCTTTCTGAGCGGCAGTTCCACACGATGCTGCCCGAAGATGAACAGTAGTCGCCGTTTTTGGGCATGGAGATCAGCTGGCCTTTAATATTGAATATTTTCATCGTAAGGTAAACATAGGCGGAATCGAATTCGTAGCTTATGAGCAGATTGTCGTCTTCCCCGTCTTCGTTGGGTGTGGCTGTTTTGGGACTGATGCTGAAATTGGCGGATGTGCCTATGTCTTCAGGAGCCTGATAGACCGAGTTCTCTATTGTCGGAGTACCGTCAGATACGCAGTAAACCCAGTTGACGGGGTCGTTCGAGGCGAATTTCGGGTTGATCTTCTCGATGCTTCTGCCCGTGTCCTCGTCAAATCCTTCATAGCTTACGCTGTCAGAAGCCTGTCCGTCCGCGGCTATAAGAAATATCGTGTCGTCAGTGTTGTTGAGAGCCGCCAGACCGGGCGCGATGAACACGCGGGAATTGAGAACTCCGCTGAAATTGTATATCTTTTCATCTTTTGCCATGACAATAAAG
>DFZN01000022.1 GCA_002382735.1 bacterium UBP11_UBA4055 | reverse complement strand
ATAGGCCGTAATGAACACCGATCCCTTTCCGAGCGGCAGCAATACCTGACCCGCTTTGTCGGACTTCATCTCGGCCATCGGCGATATACCTCCCCACGATACTGCGTAGAATACCACATCGGCTCCTTCAACAGGCATTGAATTCTCGTCGTCGATGCTGATTATGCATTTGTCCCACTGATCGGTATAATATTTTATTGAGCTCATTTGAGTCGAATTTGCGGTTCTCTCGATTATATCGTCGCCGTCATAGTACCCGAAAGCTGTCGAGCTGATCATAGACGCCCTTTCGGTCGTACGGGTGAACCATGTGCTGTTCAGCCTGTCCGCCGGTTCGCCAAGATATTTCCATCCCGACGGCGTCCAGACCTCCACCCACGCGTGGTTCGAGTCGGTGAAATTCCAGAGCGGCGTGCCCGCTGATCTGACCGGGATCCCCACGCTTCTTGCTGCGGCCATATAGATTATCATCATTTCCTCGCACCTGCCGTACCCTCTTCTGATGGTTGTCAGGGGCGCTTGATCCTTCCCGTGGGTCGGCTTGTAAGTCATCTGCTCTTCCGCCCAGATGTTTACAAGTATGGCCGCCTCCTCGATATCCTCGACATCTTTCACGATCGGTGAGATCTCCTTATAGAACCTCTCTCTCCAGTCCTCGAACGGCTCCTGCGATACCCTGAGCGGCAGAACGAAGTGTCTGAAAATATCATCGCCGTAGATATCGGAATACTTGAATTCTTTAGACTTAAGGGCAATTTCGACATTTTTGCTGATATATTCAGGAGTCAAGACAGCAAGATCATTGGGCGATGAGTGATCCAGTAGAAATTTTATATATTCTGAAGTCCCTTTTGCAGAATAAAGTTCCAGAAGGCTTTTAGAGTTCTTTCCGGAATATTTTTTTATTCTTTCCGCAGTATCTCCCATAGCGGAAAATACCATTGCAAGGAGAATTGCCGTTAATATGATCTTCTTCATAATTATCACCCGTTTTTTATTATGTTAATACTATCAAATTTTAAGGGATTTAGCAAATAAAAAAGAGCCGCAAATCGCGGCTCTTTTAGACATTTTTGGAGATTTTCTTTATCTTATGGCATAGCCAAGTGTTATCATATGAGTACCGCCCAGGTAACCCATGTGTTTCCATGCATAATCGACTTTCATTCCCAAATTATTCATTTTGAAACCGAGTCCGAGGCTTGTACCCATCCAGTTAATTCCGCTGTCCTCGTAGTTCAATTCAGGATCGGCCGGATCGGCATTGTCGGGAAAATCAACTGAATCGTCTTTCATAATCCAGTACTCGTCATTGTCTATCTTTCTTCCAATCCTTGCGAAAAACATGTCGTTATATGAATACTCGCAGCCTATAGTGACATATTCGGAATTGTCAGAAGGGTGAGCTGCTTCTGCTAAAGTAACGATTTTGTTTACTCCGTCATCCATCGCGGTATAACTCACACCGAAAACGAAAAGCATCGGAAGAGGAGAATCTTCATCTAAATACGTATAGTTGGTTCCGAAATGCCTTATCGACATTCCGAAAATCAATGATCTCCAGCCTGTATTATAATATGTTCCGACATCTCCGGCAAGAACAATCACACTTTCATCGGCCAGATTTTCATTTATCATCTTGAGAGTACCGCCGACATAGAATTTGGGAGTGAGCATTTGCGCGTAAGACAGTCCTATCATAAGATCGCTTGCTCCGAAAGTTCTTCCCGTTCCTTCAGGGTTTAACGGAGTTGTTTCGTCCATGTCCCCGGTAGTCAGATAAGCAACCTGAATTCCGGCAGAAGCGTTCAGCATGGGCAGCGGATATGTTCCTGCCATATATGTATATTGAACATCGGCAGCGTACATATTGTATGAAGCAGCGAACTCCATGTTTTTTAAATTCATCATTCCCGAAGGATTGTAGTAAAGACACGAAGCATCATCAGACAGACCGATAAACGATCCGGCTAAAGCAGTAGCTCTGGCAGACACATCCATTTTCAGGAAAGTCATACCCGCAGTTCCGGCTTTGTCCTGCGCAAAAGAATCAAACGGCAGAAGTATCATCGCCACCAGCAGAGAAAACAGCAGTTTTTTCATTTTTTACCTCTTTTTTTATTTCAATTTTTTATATTTCCTGAAAGAGACTATCTATTGATAATACCTTGCAGCAAACATAAAAAATACCGGAGCGCTCACTAAGCGCTCCGGCCTTAAAATAATTATTTTGCTAGGATCATCTTTCTTGATTGTGAAATGCCGTTAACAGTCAGTCTGCAGAAATAAATTCCTGAATTCAGATTGCTTCCGTCAAAATCGAAAGAATGGATGCCTTTAGCCATTTTACTGTTGTAAAGAGTAGCGACTTTTTCCCCTTTGATGTTGTAAACCATCAGATCAACTTTTGAATCTTTATCGATCGAGAATCTTATCTGTGTTGAAGGGTTGAACGGGTTCGGGTAGTTCTGAAGCAGTTCAAAACCTTCAGTGATAACAGCCTCTTCAGTTTCAATTCCGGTAATAGAATTTCCACTTATTTTCCAAACATGCAAAAACTGATTGAAGTCGTTCAGGTCCGCCACCGGTTCCGTAGGATTTGCAAAATCGGCATACTGGTGTGCGCCATAAGTCTGGACTGTAATGGGATTTGTAGAATCATCAAAGGTTCCGTGATTTGCCAATACAAAACCCATCTCATGAAGCGAACTTGTTTTTGTGATATTGTGAACATACCTCAGAGTCCAGATGGGATAAGCAGGATCGCCTGTCTCAAAATTAACTTCCTTATCATAATCCCAGCTCCATCCGCCGTCAACGGTAGATGTAAAGAATGCGTCATCAAGCCAGATACTTTCAAGTCCATACTCATTTGCTACGGCTCTGCTTGTGGGTTTATCTATCCATTGCGCATAAAGAACTTCTCCGCCCTCATCAGTTGTTCCTGCATAACCAACAGACATCCAGTTCCTGTTAGATGCAGTCCACTCTATTACATCAAATCCCTTATCCATGTCAACTATAGAGCCGATATATTTTGCTTTTCCGCGCCATACAATGCCGCTCTCTGTAATTTTTCCGGTTAAGTGGTAATAACCTGACCTGAAACCTGCGTCAGTAGCTCCATACAAAAATCCGCCTCCGCCTGCTGAAGTACCCGGAAATGCTTTAAAGACCACATGCACATTGTTATTTTCCGTTGCGATATTAGAGATGTTCCATGTTATGAAAGGATCATCCATTACCAATACTTCAGTAGTATCATAAATTGCCTGACCTAGAGAATCCACCCCAATTGAATCCCATGTTGTGAGCGTTTCTTTATACCAGTCAAAGATGTCTTTCATTTCCAGCTGATAAAGCATATCGGGTGCAGGATATTGCCAGTTTGGCTGCCAGTCGCCCGTTGAATCGTCGCCGCCCCAGTTGGTAGTGAACATCCAGCTGAGTTTGGGGTTCTGGATATAAGTTATTGAGTCCTGATCGATAACATCATCCACATCGTTAGCAATAGCCATACATACTCCATATCCGGTACCGTTGCCTTGAGTGTCTTTTGCGTAAGCTACATGGAATTCGTTTATCGCAGTTATACCTACTGTATCATCCAAACCGTCGAATCTCAAGTCCTGATAATCAGACCATACCCAGCTGTCAAGATTCGCAGGTGTAAGGCTTCTTCCCACGCAAACTGAATTTGTTGCGCCGTCAATACCTCCGCTAAGCCCGCCTTCTCCAAAAACCTGGGTCCAGTAGTAATATCCTGTTGCGGGATCATATACAACATCCGCTGTTCCCGTCCATGCGCCGGGAATCGATGCTCCGCCCTCGGTCGCTTCAAGTCTTTTTGGTGTTGCCCATGTTGACCAGTCCCATCCCCATGTTGCATCAGCAACAGTGTACATACCCCAGGAAAGCAAATCGTTAACTGTTTCGAAATCATTGAACTGACCGAAAAAATAACCGTTAATAAATTCGTTGGCATTGGGATACCTTCCTCCGGGAACCGGACCCCAGAATTGTGATGCTGCGTAAAGAGTAACCGGTTTTTTATTCATGGTTGCATCGACAAATGTTCCTATCATACCGCCGATCGTACCATAATATGTAGGATTAACTGCGTTAAGCTGTCTGTAGATCGATCCTACCATAGGTCCTGTTACAGGGTCAAGATTCCACTGTACTTTTCTGTTGTAGCCGTAGATCCAGCCGTTCCCGTGACCTGCCTTGTCAAAAGAACCGCCGTTGAGTCCTGTGTAAGGTCCTTTAGCCGCCTGCATGAATCTGTTGTCGGGATTTACTTTCATGGTCATTGGTACTGTGCTGCTCTTTCTGACAAAAGTCTGCGTTTCGGCATAAGCCGCAAACGTAAACAGAGTCAGCAGAGCGAATGCCATAATTCTTTTCATCATTTTCTCCTCCTTTTTATTTATTTAATGGATCTATTTCAAGATCAAACCAGTCGATCATCGAGTTGAACATTCCCGTCATGTCGCCTACTCCGTCGCTGTCCTTATCCCTGTTGTCCATAAAATACAGCGGGAATGAAAAGAAAGCCGTTCTGTAGATGTCCCCTTCAGATATATATCTTGTCGCTATCGATCCTGACCTTCTTGTGATATAACCGCTGTTGTCGCCGTCTGTCAATAACGGGTCGATGTATTTGAGTGAATGATTTGTAGTACCGTTCTCATCTGTATCATATACTATATCAGGATCTTCAGTTGTTTTAGGCAGGTCATAGATCGATTTGTACTTGTAAACAGTTTCTCCCTTAAAAGCTTCCATAGTAGGAATACCTGTTAAAACAGAACCGTTTTCTTTCAAGGACATGGTCATAAGCACATTAAACGGTCCGAGCTGCTGGTAATAGTTCACCCAGCAGTCATTAACTTTTGTGCTGTCTATACCCATAGCAGTGATCTTAGGATCACTAATATGTTCATAAGGAGTTACCCCAATAAAATCATAATTATCCTGAAAATAATAGTCAACTGGCGTCTGAGCCTGACCGTTTGATCCTAAATTCCACAAAGCCTGACAGAACCATGTTTTTGTTTCAGGGAAGGTCATTGAATAAATACCGAAGTAATCCCTGAAGAAAGTTTTGGTAAGGTTTGAGACCTGGGTCATAGTAGGTGCATACGGATCGAATACCTGCCTTACAGGAGCTATATAATCACTGGCTTCCATGTTATACGGATAATTCTTCATCATTACAGAGCTTCCTACAAGGAACACTTTTCCGCCAACATCAAGGTATCTTGCCAGATAGTCTGAATAACCTAAATTGTCGGCGTTTCCGTTGAAATCCACTCCTCTTTCATTGTTCCTGTCATCAGATGCAATTACCACAAGCCTGTATTCCGATAATTTCCGTATATTCGGGGAATAGAAGTTTGTAATCGTACTGTCAACCGTAACAATAGTGTCTTCACCTACGACATTGGTCGTATATGTCCATGCAGTATCGTATTGAACTGTAAATTTTTCAAAAGCCACCCTCTTGAACGGATCAGTGTCTGTTTCAGTGAAACCGACATCCTCCAGTAACTGTTTGTAAAAATCAGTTGCCGCCTGTCCGTCCGGATTTCCCTGAAAGTACAAATAGCTGGGGTTTGTTGACAGGATGGGGTCCGTATCATTTATAAAGAGTATCCCCTTATCCATTTTAGGTGCGTAAACCTCAAAGTTAACCGTGGCATGATTGTCTGATTCCTCAAAAGCATCATCCCTGACAAAAACTCTGAAAGAATATTTACCCTGTTTGTCGTTGTTGTATATCTCATCATCAAAATTCGCTGAAAGGTTAACCATGCTCCAGGATGCAGTTTTCATTACAAGGCTGTCGCCGATTGAAGTGTTCCGCTCCCAAAGCTCCCATCTGAACTCAAGATCCACATCTGTTCCATCCGGATCCTCACCCATCCACTTAAAGTCGATCGGCTTCCAGAAACTTGTTGTCTCAGGCAAGATCATCTGAGCTGAATCAGGACCAACCGTCATCCAGTATTTATCATAACCGTTGACTCCGAGTTTGCTTGAAAATACCATTGGATGCTTGGGTATCCTGTTAGTCCTTCTAAATAACTTCTCTGTCATATCCGTGTAGGCACCGTTTTCATCTTTTCCGATCACGAAAAATTTGGAAAATACCGCTTTGAAAAGAATAGGTTCTACGATCGTTGGATCTGTGTAAACCGTGTCGATCCAGAATACATTTGTCGTAGAATCGGGATATGCTCCGTAAGGCATTGAAACATAAGCGTAGGTTTTGTCAGTGCTTGTCCAGAAATCCCTTCCGTCAGTGCTTACGCCTCCCAGAGGCATCGCTGTCAAAACATCGTCTTTGGTTAAAGTCGTGTCTGTTGTCACGCTGTAATAATAAGTCATCTTTGTTCCGTCAGCATCGTTACCGTACCACTGCACTTTTGTCTTTTTGCTGCTGGTAATGTCAGATGTGTCATAGATGTTAATAATGGGTACCATGTTCTCCGGTTCAGAACCACTATAATCTGTAGAGCAGGAAAAAAACTGTAGTGACGCTGAAACAAAGGCTAATAGTAGAATTATTTTTTTCATTTCCTAACTCCTTTATTTTATGATCACGAATTTACCGATCTGTTCATAGCCGTCATCATCAACATCCTGAACGCTGAACAGATATATACCGGAAGTAACGGCCTGATTATTATCGTTTATCAGATCCCACGCAATTCCGTACTCTCCATACTGGTATCTTTCCGTGACCCTTGTGTTGCCGTTATGACCGATAGTTTTTACAAGGTCCCCTGCCAATGTATAGATTCTGAGAACAGATCTTAGAGGAACATTCATAAATACGATCTTTCTGTCCTGTTCTTTCCACTCGTCTGATGCGTCAATGTTTTCCCAGCCCATAGTTTCATAATCAACATCGCCTCTGTATGGATTAGGTACCACATAGACTTCTTCTGTTCCGGTCACTTTTGTCGGAATAACAGATTTTCCGTTTATTGCCGGATTAGATTTAAGCGCGGGAGTTCCTGTCTTGGGATCTCCGAAGTCAGATGCGGTAACAGCTATATAATTCTCTTTTGCGTAAAGCTTGTTCTCAAGTACAAATCTGTATCTATGATAGCTGACGGTCTCAACTTCATCCGCAGAGATCTGAATATTCCTGGAAAGGTTTTCGACTGAATAGGAATATACACCTTCCTGCGAGTGGTTCTCAAGAATACCCCTGTTGTCGCCGAAATCAATAAGTCTCCATATCCTGTTTTCCTTAGTTATAACCGGCGGATAATCAGCCGGATAAGCAGCTACAGTATCTGCAGGTATAGGAACATCATAATACTCTCCTACCATACCTACATCTTCATAAATCTTATTGACTTTATCAACTGAGAATACTTCAACATAGTTTTGGGAATTAAGGTCCGGAGAAAGCTGAACCTGGTATCCTTCAAAATCTTTGCTTCTTGTGAACGGATCAATAAAGTTCTCCGGTCCTGTGTATGCTTCATATCCGTCATCTTTGATGAAAAATTCAAGAGACTGCCATTCGACAACCACATTGTTGTTTTCGTATGAAACCTCGATCTTGGGTGACGGCGGCGGCGGCGGTCCTGTAAAATCCGGAACTCCGTCTCCTGCTTCAAGTTTACCGCTGTCAAAACCGTATCTTACCCATGTTCCAACCGGCAAGACTCCGCCTTCTTTATCGTATTTTACCATATATCCGTACCCGTCTCTGTCACCGGATGCGCTGCTTCCGGTTATGCCGTATTTTCCGTCCAGGCTGGCAACTTCTCTTCCGAACGGAAGTATGTTATCTTCGCTGTCAAATGAATGCCCGTAAATGTCAACTAAAGCAGAGTCAGATACAATGTCTGTAAGTTCAAAATCGCCTTCTCCGTCATCCGGTCCTGAATATTCCGTATCCAGCCACCAGCAGTATGTATCGCTCCTGAGGTCTCCGAACACTCCGTCCTTTCCGACATCTTCTCCGTACCAGCCGTCGCCTTTTTCTTCACCGTATTTTTTAACGGGTGTGTCGGCCATCGGAATGTCATATACCCTTTCAGCCCAGACCACATTATAAAGCGCATCGTACCAGCCTTTGTCGTACAGCGAAACATCGAGTCCGTCACCGTCAACTACCTGGTTTGGAGTAGTGTAGTTTGGATCCTGTTCCAAAGCGGTATGAAAGTTTTCGTTTACAATGAAAGCCAGAGTGAGTTTTAGAGAGTCACCATGCTCGAATTTCCACACTTTTTTGTTTGCTATAAAATCATCAGCTTCTCCGTCTGCGTTCGTATCAATAGCCACATTAGTAGTAGTCTCGACTCCTAAAGGTCCGAAAGATAGTATATACTTAACATCGGCACCGTTGGCGAGATCGTTCATGCCAGCTATTGTTCCGTCGATCAGATTGCCTGTTCCCGGCTGTCCGAAATTCTCAGGCGTTGTATATATCTGCCACTTGTCGCCCTGAGAATAGGGCGGTTCCATATAGTCGGGATCTGTAATAGATCCTTGAACATAAAGCTCTCTTAATCTGTACTGCTCATAATCGAACTCGTCATTAGACATGACCATATACCTTCCTTTATCTCCGGTCGGCCTTCCTTCAGTTCTTCCGCCTGCCAGAGGAGCCGAACCGCTGTTTCCTGATATCGTCAGGTTGTCCTGGTTCGTATCGTCATAACCTTTCTGAGCAAGTGTGAGGTCGTATTGCCAAGGTACCGGAGTTATTCCGTTAACGGGGTTATTATTGGGATTGTCTGCGCTCCCGTGAAGCCCTGTTTTCCATCTTGGACCCCAGTCTATAGCTTCGTCATCAGAATGCGCAACATACATGTTGAATGCGTATCTCAGGTTCGGGTTCGGGTTTCTTAAGACTCTTACCGTAGCAATAGAAGTTGCTCCGTCAAGAGGTTTCCCCGCACCCGGCTCTCCCTTGGCTGAATAGTAATCCGTTCCTGTGTAGTTCCTTCCGTCATTGTCCGCAGCCCATGCAAGGTTCAGGTCAACTGTTTTCAGATTGCCAGTTGCAGGGTCAATATATTTATCCCATTTCTGAATAAAACCGCCAAGATCGTCGGCATGATTATATGTCCACTGTCCACCTGTCATACCAATGTCGCAGTCAAGGTAAACACCCATGAAGAAGTCGTAAATGTCTTTGTTTTCTTCGTTCCTGTTATACAGGGTATAATCAATAATGACAAATTTCTGGGCGTAATCATAAGACCATGCGTAACTTTTCTGCCTTATCTCTATGCCAAGAGGTTTATGCTCTCTTTCGTCATAATCATCCATTCCCGTGTATGGAGATCTCTGAACGAATTTGTCTGTGTACATCAGGTTGAACTGTTCTTCGGCAGTAGCAAAAGGATCATAAACTTCCTCAAAAAGACAGCTGATCCTTCCCTCAACATTTGAAGACTCAGTCATATGGCCTAAAGTTGCGCCTGATTCATCTTCATCGAACATGACCGGCCAGCACTCTCTAGCCATATCGTCAATTCCGTTCTCTCCGGTCCACCCTTCATACGAGGTGGAGACAAGAGGGCCGTCGAATATATGTGCCTGATCGGCACCGACAGCCAATGTGTCGGAGTTTAAATAACCCCCAAAAAGAAGTGAACCTACAAACAGGAAGTCTGTTCCTGTACCTCCCGGAAGCTCTCCGGAAACAGCGATCTTTGCGGTACAAGGATCTCTCATGGAGTCCGGATTTCCGAAATAACCGTTATTGGTAACGTTCATCCAGAAAAGACCTGCCCTGTGAACGCGGTTTTCCTGGATCGGCTTGACAGCTTTGCTGTCCGAAACCGATTTGCTGTTGGCATTCTGGGTCGGTGGGGCAGTTCTTGCCACAGCGATCGATACCAACGCAACGATCAGAATTACTGCTAGGGTTTTAAAGATTTTCATCAATTTTCTCCTATTACATTAAAATATATAATTACCATAAATAGCTGACCGAGAATCTGTAATGTCTTCTCTCATCAATGTTCTCGGGATTTTTGAAGATGTCCACAAAATTTGACCTTGTACTTGTCAGTTCGTAGTATGCGTCGCTTCTTCTCCACCAGCTTCCCGTATCAGTATATACCGAGAACACATTGATCTTGTTGAAAATATTATAGATGTCGAAATCCAGTTTAAGCCTTCCGTAAGAGACATTGTTCTCCCCTGCAAAAGCGAAGGTCTTTGACAGCTTAACATCTGTATTTGAAGTCCACGGCATTCTTTCGGAGTTGGTCTCGATATCTTCAGCAGCCACTGTATTTTCAAAATAATCAGTTGTTGGAGTAAATGGTTTTCCGCTTCCGAAATCTGTTGAGAAACTCAAAGTCCAGTCGTCTGTGTAAGGAACATCAAAAAGAGTTTCTCCTCTTCCCCAGACAAAGGTCAGGTAAGAATTCAGAGTGTGTCTTTCGTCCCAGTTAAGCGCAAACTCTTTAACTTCGTAAACATCATCATCCAAGTTTGAAGTCTGGCTTGACGATTTTCCGTAAGCGTATGATAATGTATAAGAAAGTCCCCATAAATAATGGCTGCTCAGGCTTTTGTCGATCGTTATCTCAACACCTCTGGACTTTCCGTAATCGGAGTTGTAGTATATCGTAGCGTTTGTAACACCGTATTCGTAAGTTTTTGTGTTGATCATGTCATAGATATCTTTGAAATATCCGGTGATATCGATCAGGTAGTCGCCGACCTCATTAACCACACCAAGTTCATACTGAACATTTCGTTCGTAATCAAGATTCATATTACCGAACAACGGGTTTCTTCCCGCTTTTGTATTCGGGTCATATATTAAGGTATAGTTCGGTAACTGATAAAGATGTCCGTATGAGAAGAACAGCTTGGATGTCTCAGAGATAGAGTGCGATATACCGAATCTGGGACTTACTGCAGTTGTGTATTTATTTATCTCTTCCTCATAACCGAATTCACCTTCATCATATTTATCTTCATAATCGTCAACAGATTTCTGGTCAAGTATCCTCATATCCAGCCTGATACCGGCGTTAACCACGAGATCCTCAAATTCCATCTTGTCCTGAAGGTAAGCTGAGAATTCCTTAGGTTCATATTTGTATTGAGTTTTTTCTTCTCCTCTGTACGGATAAGGATCATCCGCATATAAATAAAGGTCTTCGTCAAGAATCTCATAGTAATAATAAGGATTTGTTATCCTGTAATAATCCAGGTCGTTCATGGTAAATTCAAAACCTGTTTTTATCATATGGAATCTGTTGATCTGGTTCGTATAGCTTCCCTTGAACTTCATTACTGTGTTGTTGTAGTCACTGTAGCTGATCCCGTCAAGATAAGCGCCCGGTCTCAAAAATCCAGTGTTCTGATTCCACAGGTCATCATAGTTGTAGTCAACAAAGTCTTCTCCGGAATCGTATATGTCGTTAGGTTTATCGAAAACTCCGTTCTTATTGTTGTCTATCCATGTTGAATAGCTGTCATACTGAATATCAGCCACATTGGGAACATCTGAATACATTGCAGCGGGGGCTCTGTAAACCGAATAAGAACCAACAAACTCAACATAATCTGTTGCGCCCGGAGCATGACCGGCTGTCCAGCCCAGCTGAGCTTCGTCGGTCGTTGAACCGCTGTACCTCCATGAACAGTACGCTTCAAACTCATCGAAAACACCGTCGTACCATACATTATATACATCGTTAAATCTTGGAGCAGGCTGGCTTACAGATCCAAGTGATGATCTGAGGTCTGCAAAATATTCTTTCGGGTAATTAATTGTTATTTTGGAAGTGTCAACCGCAACTGTAACCGTTGAATTATAGAACTGGTTCGTTTTGATAAATTCAATTCTATCCCAGAATCCGGCTGTAAGCTGGCCTGAGTAATCATAAGGAATACCGTATGTGTCAGTTCCTTTGATCGATAATACGCTTGTTTCACCTTCGTCCCACTCATTATTGGCATATTCCTCGATCTCACCTGCAATTATCATAAATCTTTTCTGGTCAACAAAAGGTTCTCCTGTATCAGTGAAGAGGTCGCCGTCTGTGAAAGGTTCGTCTCCTGCAACTGAATAGAGGTTTTCATCATAATGACCGCTCAGGTTCGTATCTCTGTACCCCTCTACTATTTCTCCAGTCAGACAATCGCCACCGAATCCTGAATAAGAAGTTCCCTTTTCCCAGTAATCCCATGCGTTATTGCCGTTGGAATCAAATAGCCTGTCACCGTCCCAGAAGCCGTTATTGTTTGCGTCAACAAAGTCTTCACCAACATCATAATTAGAGTTCACGGGCTTTCCGTTCGATCCGTCAGTAAAATTTTCTCTGTCGAAATATCCGTTGAAATTATTATCGATATAACCTTCTGCGTCTCCGCCGTCCCTGACGCCGTTGCTGATGATATCATACGATTCGAAAACATCCGTAGAATCATGTCCCGGTGAGCTGTAAACAAACTCATCCGGTGTTTTTCCGCCCGGCAGATTTTCAGCTTTTCTGTTGAAATAGGAGAAGATAAAATCATAGTAGCTCTGCTGGTTCAGTGTATGCCTCCAGTTGAGGTTTAATATAGTCATATCTTCGATCTGCTCGGTAGTTGTCTCAGGCGTATATCTGTAAATCCAGTCGTAATCATAGTTATGCGTTCTCGATTTGGTAATCGACGCACTGAGTTTCATGGTAGGCGTGAAATCATACGCTGATTTAAACATAATGTTGAAATTATTTTCTCTTGCCTGAGGCAATTCGAATCCGAACCCCGTCAGATCATAATCCTTAAAATCAAAAAATTCACCTTCAGAATCTCCGTTAACCCTGTAAGATCTTGCGTAACCGTCCTGAAGAGTAAAATCCGTTGCTATGTAATATGTCGGCTTCATTCCGTTCATCGGTAGCGGTATCGGCCCGCTCAGACTGAATTCTCCCCTGTTGAAATTAAGCTTGCTGTCGCCGAGGAAGGAGTCGGTAGAATATTTCATATGGCCTGATGTTTTCTCCTGGTCGCCGATCTTATAAACGATGTTCACACTTCCTGAAAGAGCATCTCCGTACTCGGCGTCGGGAATACCTTTCTGAATGTTGAAAGCTTCCACATTGGCAAAGTTTATCTCAACAGGATTGGATTTAGCGCCAGTCGGATCTCCGACAGACACACCGTCTATTACATAGTTTACCTCACCTGCCCTGCCGCCTCTGAAGTGAAGTTCGCCTTCTGCGTCGGTTTTAACACCGGCGGTGCCTTTCAACACATCTGAAACCTGTGTAACAGCCAAAGTCTCAATGTTGCCCATATCCACTGTTCTTACTGAAGTTGTAACATCTTTTTCAACTTTTTGCTCCATTACTACTTCGGCAACGATCTCCTGAAGCTCGATGACTTCTGAAGACATTTTAAAGTTCTGAGTTGTTGTAAGACCGACCCTGACCTTTACCTCTCTTGCTTCCTTTGGCGCGTATCCGACAAATTCTGCCTTGAGAGTATAAGTCCCCGCTCTTACGCCGATGATGTAGTAATAACCATCCTCGTCAGCCTCGGCTCCCCATGTTGTTCCGACAACAACTATGTTCGCTCCCGGTAAAGGATCTCCCTGTTCGTCAAGTACGACACCCTTGATCTTACCGGTTGTTTGAGAAAACAAGACTGTTGCGAATAGTGTGATCATCATTAAGACGATGCTTCTTTTCATAACAAACTCCATCTTTATTTTTAATAATTTTACGCATATTTTCCGCCCGTTCTATTCTTTGCTGTACGGGTCTGTGCATAATATATGTCCATAATTAATAATTCGCAAATCAAAATATTTTTTTTTTTTGATCTCTGTTTCCGGAACATGCGGCTGTTGCTTTTAGTTTGATTACTTTGTATATTTTGGCTGAGATCTATATTAAACGGAGACGATCGCCATGACGGTAAATAGGACAATATTTTTTCTGACACTCTTTATTTTTTCATTATTTTTTCAGGTATTCTGCCAGGATATCGGACTGAGAAAATCAATTGTTGACGACAGAACTGACCAGACATACAATAACTTCAGGTCGGATTCGACTCAGGTACTCTTTTATCAGGTGCTTGTGCAGAACGATTTTCTTTATGATGCTCCGAAGAACAACGCGGAAGCTGTTTATACGCTGGATGCGGATATGTTCGTCCAGATCGTTGAGGAAGGCGGAAGTTTTGTCAAGATAAAGATACTCGATAAATTTCACGGTATAATTGAAGGCTGGGTAAGAGCCGGAACCCTGAGAAAAATAAAATATTACGGGAGACCGTTCGGGGACACAAAAGAAAAACAGGCAGTCTCCGATATCGATCTTAAGAAAAATCCTCACTGGATAAAGTCCGGCTCATCCGTTGTTTTTGCCGACAGCGCGGCTGCAGTTCCGGCCGGTGTTCTTAAAACGGGCGACCTTGTTTTTGTAAGGGATTTTTCAGCAGGAGATGCATGGTCAGTTCATTACAAAGGTTCAGAGGGCACAATGACTTCCGGTTTTGTTAAAAAGGCCGACCTTTCCGAGATAGCTCTGCTGGGAGGTGAAGCTTCGACAGACATTAAAGCCCTTTATGAGATATTCAACCCGATAATACTCAAGTATGATCTGGACAGATCGGGGTTCATATCTTTCAAAGGTGTAAGTTTTAAAAACAAAGATGTGAACGAATTTACCGAAGACAGGCTCTGTAAAGAACAGTCTGATGATACTTTAAAGTTCAGATATTCTGTAAGTTCCAATATTCATGACATTAAAAAAGAGACCGCTGTCAGAAACAGTCCGGACAAACCTTTGATATCAATGTACAGGTTTTTACCTGACGAGAACATCTTAACAAGCAGAGATACGATAAAATGCAGAGT
>DFZN01000026.1 GCA_002382735.1 bacterium UBP11_UBA4055 | reverse complement strand
GCCGCGGCTTTTAGAAATCTGAGGAAAGAAGTTTCATCTCCAACTTTAGCAAGGTCACGGACATCTCTCTGTATGTATGTCTGAATATATGAGCTGTAAAACAATTCTTTTTCAATATTCACAGAACCATACAATGCCGGCATAGACCCGCGCCATATCATTTTATATAATTCGTTTAAGCCAGCGGGTTTATTTATTTCTGCTCTTTTCTTTATTATTTCATAAGTCGGAAGAAAAGGTTCGTAATTTGCGCCTTTATTTCTGATCTCATGTTTTGATAATCCCAAAAGGTTTATTATTCCGATCCTGCCTGCCAATGACTCGGAAATTCCTTTCATCAGATGGAACTGCTGTGAGCCTGTCAGCCAGAACATTCCTTTATCCTGCTTCTCATCTATCAGAATTTTTATGAAAGGGAGTAATTCAGGCGCATATTGAATTTCATCTATCAGGACAGGCGGCGGAAACCTTTTGAAAAAAAGAGCCGGATCATTTTTGGCCAGACTTAAATTAGTCGGGTCATCAAGAGAAATATAGGTTCGCTCTTGAGAGCTTGTATGTCTTAATAAAGTAGTTTTTCCGACCTGTCTTGCGCCTGTTATAAGTAATGCGGGGAATTGGTCAGAAGCCCGTTTGATAAATTGTTCAGCAGTTCTTTTTATATACATTTTCATCTCCAATGTTTAGCAGATAGTTCAAATATAATAACGAACAGCTATAAATGCAAGAAAAAATTCGGCTATTTTGCAATATGACTGCAAATTGGACGAGGATGCCGCGAATTTGTGTAGATCTTAGTCGTTGACAGTTATTTCTGTTTCCGTAAAAGATATATAGCACCCCGGATCGTTTAAGGTAGGGTTAAGTAGGAATGTTGAGGGATGTGCTATGCGCCATTTGCTCGCCATTTATGCGCCATTTGCTCGCCATTTGCTCGCCATTACGCTTCAATTATGATATAATGAGAATTTTTGTTAATACCTTGTTTTTCAAAAACTGAATTATCTACTAAGAAATTAAGATCTCTTATGGCTGTTCTACTTGAAACATTAAAAAGTTTTTCGTATTCATTTCTTGTAATCTTCCCATGCTTCTTAACATACTCGATCGCCTTTTTCTGCCTTTCGTTGAGAGCAGGATGATTATCAGGTGCATTTTCGGGGACCTTATCGGGGACCTTTTGCACATTTTGCTTATGGAATATAGTGACGAAACCGCCCTGTTCGTTGCGCATTTCGGGTTCAGGCATGTTGTTGGCTTTGCAGGCGTCAATTATCTTAATAGTTCCGCGCCCCCATGAATCTATATATCCGCCAAGAAAGCAGGCATAGGCTATAAGAGTGTTTCTCGGCTTTGACATGTGAGTAATTTTGAGATCTTCTTCGGAGATGTCGTAGGGGAGAGTGCCGTCATTCCACATCATAAGCCTGTCGTTATAAACTCTGAGCTGGGTGTGTACGCCGAGATAATTTCTGTGTATTAAGGAGTTCAGGATCATTTCCCTTATTGCGGGTACGGGATATTCATCATGCTCATATCTCTGAAATCCGACAAATTCGATAGGATGGATAAAGAATTTCGTGTTAAGTATCTCTTCGATTCTGTCTTTCATATATATAAGGTTGCCTTCGACCATTTCGTGGAATCTCAAATCAGCGTCGGAGTTGACGAATCTGCCGATTTTGACGAAAGTGTTATTGAAGAATTTTGCCGGTTCTTTACCAAATAGGACTATAGCTGCGCGTTTAAGCTGGCCTTCGCTTCTCAGGTGCAGTTTATCCAGAAGCTGAGCAACTGTAATATTTTCTTCAATGTCTATTCGTTTTGCTTTAGCGCAATCCTTTATGAACTTCCGTACAGTCGGCTCGTCAATATCTGCAAGTGATGCCCTCGGTTCTGTAACTTCATCCCAGGTAAGTCCTGATTTTTTTAGCAAAAATTCATTCAGTGAAGGACCTGTCAATTCATGTTTGACGCTACCGCTTCTATAATAAAACCGGCCTCTTAGCGAGATCGGAACTGTATATCGGGGCACAATTATTTCAATATATTTTTTCCGTCTTCATCGAGCAGGTTCACATCGCAAATTATGCCCATCAGATTCTTGATCTTGTTGGGTATGTCTTCCATCAGCACTCTATAATTATCTAATGCCGACGACTTTGCCGTTATCGTCTTTACCGACATAGATTTTTCCGCCCTGCGCATTTGAAAATCCGCAGACCCATTTAAGGTAATCATCATGCCAGCTCTGTTTGTATTCTATGTTCTGGTTTTCAGTCATAATGAAGAAATTTAATCTTTTATGCCGTCAAGGTCAAGTGAGAAAGTCGGGGCTTAAGCGTCAAGGAATTTTCTGTAGAGCGGGGAGAGGTATATGGGCAGCGATATGAGTTCGTAATCCCCCGTGTTTTTTGAAGGCTGATCGGCATTGAACCTGAGCGCAGTTTTGAGCTTTTTTTCGTTCATGAACACCTGCAGTGACCTGAGCGTTCCGCTTTTTCCGGCTTTGACCTCTATCGGAATTATCCTATGGTTGTGATCAGTTACGAAATCGAGTTCGGCGTTGGAATTTTTTGCCTCTCTCACCCAGTAATATAGCTTTGGATCAAGAAAGAACGGTTCTGTTGAAAGCATCTGCTGTCCAACGAACTGCTCCGCGAGGCTGCCTTCATTTACTGTTATAAGGTCATTTATGTCGGTAAGTCTTAATTTGA
This sequence comes from bacterium UBP11_UBA4055, assembly GCA_002382735.1. Taxonomy (GTDB): domain Bacteria; phylum UBA4055; class UBA4055; order UBA4055; family UBA4055; genus UBA4055. The sequence continues at coordinate 51,081 of DFZN01000026.1, read as the reverse complement.
GAATGTGGTTGGCGAGCCCGATATCGAGAAACAGGGGTTTTGTTATTCTGTCGTTCTGACCCTGCTCAAGCGGAATTCCATCGGCGGATGTATGATTTACCAGTCCTGCGATTCTGCTCATTTCGAGAAGTTTGAATGCTGTTCTTAAAGCGTCAGATCTTTTATGCGGATCTATATTTACATATTTGATCTTTCTGCCCAGCCCGGCCGGTATGTATCTGAGCACGGTGACGAGTGTTTCCTGCTGAGCTTTGGTTCCGTATTTGGAAAAATCGAGTTCGAGTGATCTTAAAATGCTTTCGTGTATCCTTTCAACTTCGATCAGATCGTTTGATTCGCTATATTCTCTGACGGCTTCAGGCATTCCCCCGATAAAATAATACATTCTGACAAGCTTTAAAAGTTTATCGTGTATCGGCGGACTGATCTTTTCCCACGGCTCGTAATTGTTCAAAAATCCCGTCAGACCAACTTCACCCATAGCATCGAGAAATTCAAAGAAATTTAAAGGGTGCATATAGGCGAATTCCACTCTTCCGACAGGCATTGAGTAGTTTATCTCGTTAAGAACATGGTCCAATAGAGACCCGGCTGCGATGATGTGAAGTTTCGGCCTTTTTTCATAAAAGTATCTGAGCCCGACAATTGCCTGCGGACATTGCTGTATCTCATCGAGAAATATCAGCGTTTCCCCGTCTTTTGCACTCACGCCCAAATATGCGGTCAGGTTGGTCAATATAGAGTCAATATCGTTCGTCTTAAAAAATTCTTTAAGTTCCGGTTTTTCTTCAAAATTGACCTTTATAACATCCGCAAAGTTTTTTTTGCCGAATTCTTCTATCGTAAAAGTTTTCCCGATCTGTCTTGCCCCTCTGACTATAAGCGGTTTTCTGCTTTTCCTGTTTTTCCACTCTACGAGATATGATTCAAAATATCTTTTCATGATGACTCCGCTGTTTTATGGCTGTAATGTAAAAATACTATTGGAAAAATGCAAGTATTATGTTGAAATACCATTGGAAAAATGCAAATTTAGCAGAAAGTTTGGGGATGTACAATATAATATATTATTTTCTTGCTTATTTAATTCAAAACCGGTAAATTTAATTACCGGATAAGATGTTAACCGGAAATAATTATTACCGGAGGTCGCTATAATGAAACAGTTATTTAAAGAGTTGATCTTAGATTTTCAACAATCTGTCATCAATGCGGGAGTAACCCGACTTATCGAAATTACACCCGTGCATAAAAAAGCTACTGTCTGTATGGGCGTACGGCGTTCGGGAAAATCAACACTGATGCTCCAGCTGATAGAAAAGCTTCTGAATAAAGGTGTTCCAAAGAGCGATATTTTATATTTGAACTTTTTCGATGAGCGGCTTCACACATTAAAACTTGACGGATTAAAGGATATTACTGAAGCTTACTACACGCTTTATCCGGAAAAGAAAAATACTGCAACCGTTTATTATTTCTTTGATGAAATTCAGATGATCGAAGGATGGGAGGCTTTTACAGAAAGGCTTCTTCGAACTGAGAAATGTGAAATATATCTGACAGGATCGTCGGCCCGAATGCTTTCAAGGGAAATAGCCACGCAGATGAGGGGCAGAGCAATATCATGGGAATTATTTCCATTTTCTTTAAAGGAATATCTCAGCTATAAAGGTATCGCCGCGCCTGATAATCTTTCAGCGAAATCCCGTATGCTCATAGAGAAAACTTTTGAAGAATATATGGAAACGGGCGGATTTCCCGAAACTGCCGGATCTGAAAAAGCTTTGAGGATAAAAATACATCAGGAATACTTTGGCGCGATGTTGTTCAGGGATCTTATAGAAAGGCACGACATCTCTCACCCGAAAGCTGTTACTGACCTTGCTCACTGGCTGTCGGATAATACGGCTTCGCTTTATTCTGTAAATAATCTCACAAACTATCTGAAGTCTCTGGGTCATAAAGTATCAAAATCGTCAGTGTCAGACTATATGCAATGGTTCGAAGACGCATATATATTTTTTACCGTAAGGATATTTGACGCGTCGTTAGCCAGATCGAACACAAATCCGAAAAAGATTTATTGTATAGACCATTCTCTCGTGAGATCGGTAAGCTCCGGGATCCTTGAAAATTCAGGTCACCTGCTCGAAAATCTGGTATTTATTACTTTAAGGCGGTGTGCTCAGAACATATATTATTACAAATGCGGAAGCGGAAAGGAAGTTGATTTCATTGTGACGGACAAAAGCGGAAAAAAAATGCTTGTTCAGGTATGCGAATCATTGGCTGATCCCAGAACGAGAAAGCGGGAAATATCTTCTCTGGCGGAAGCTATGGCGGAATTAAAACTGAATTCAGGCATAATTGTTACTTTAGATAAAGAAGAAGTAATACCGACAGAAACAGGCGAGATCAACTTGATCCCGGCATGGCGTTTTGTATATGAATTTCAGGGATAGGAAGTTTGGGGTGTATTGCCTTGAGTTTTTTACCAAATAGGTACGAACTGTTGCAGTTAGTAAAGATTTCTTACCTGCTGATAATTTAATTACCCTTCTTTTACCCGCTCATTTTTGTCTGTATGATCAATCGTATCTTCATCGGTTTCATCCTCATAAGCCTCCATGTTCGCGGGGAGGATGGTCAGGAAGTGCGTGCGTTCATCATCGGTGTGGAATTCAGGCTCGGGCGATCCGTTGTCAATCATAGCTGTTCTGATCTTGGGTATTCCTGTGCTGCGGCCTTCTGTCAATTCAAGCTCTTTCAAAAAATCGCCTATTCTTCTGTTCCTGTAATTTCTGACGACGACCCTTTCCTTTATGACTGCGTTTTTTCTGTATCGCGTCTATCTTATCGGGTTCTATTCCGATTGGAGGCAGCTCGGCTCTACCGTTCTTTTCAGATATCCCTATTATGATATATCCGCCGCCCCAGTTATTTATGTCATTTGCAAAAGCGCATATCGTGTGCATGACCGATTCGGGATTCCACCCGGCTTTGACTTCGAGCCTTTCCCATTCTATGGACATTCCGTTGATCAGATAAGCAGAAAGTCGGGGATGTGGAATTCTATATTCTTATGCCTGTTTTAAGGACTTCGGACAGGAAAGGATCGTTGCCGTTTAAATCCTTTTCGCTGAACGGATGCGGCTCAAGTCTAAGGTCGAAATTTCTTCTCAGCTTCATAAGTTCTACCTGGGTGTCGAAAGTATTTTTGCAATTCTTTAAAATTACGGCCAGATCTATGTCGCTGTCGGCGTTATAGCTGTCTTTGGAGTAGGATCCGAAAATGTATGCGCTTGATATCTGATATTTCTGTTCTTTCAAATATTCTATGAATTTCAGGGCTATGTTAAATGCTGTTTCTTTATCCATGTGGCAAACTCCTCGATTTTTGTTTTCCATGTTTCAGTATAGCTGAGATTGCATTTTTTGTAAAATTCAGTCTTATAATCTGCATATCTGGCTCTTAGATTGAAAGTTGTTATAGTGTCCAGATCGTCTTTTTGTCCGTCAGTGAGTTCAATTCCGGCTTTTTCAGAGATTCTGCTAAGGTCGTGTATAAAAGGAGGCTGTTCTTTTTTTAATTCAATGAAAACTGCTTTAAGTAGTTTTTCTATATATAAATGACCTACAAAAAGCGTCCAGTTGTAGTCTTTTTTCTCGAATAAATGATCCATTGCAACCTTGTCTCGTTCGGCTGATTCGATCCAATTTGCTATCATTTCTTTTGTTTCCATAAAAACCTTAATTGTATTTATCTGTATAATTTAATCTTTTGAGCGGTCAAGGTCAAGCAGAAAGTCCGGGAATAAAAAAGCCCCTTGCAGTAAGGGGCTTAATAAAGTTAAAAATCTATATTACCATTCGTAGTCTTCTTCGATTCCTTCTTCAGATTCGGTTTTCTTAGGCCTGTTCTTGAAAGCTATTACATCGAACCTGTATTCTGCTCCGATAGTGAAGTTGAAATCAGGCGTATAGTCAAGTTCTTCAGGTAAATGTCCCGTCCAGTCGATCCCGCCCCAGATGTTAAGTTCAGGCATTGCCGGAAGATAGAAGTTGACCCTTCCGTACATTTCAAGAAAGTTCTGGCTGTCGTCTTCCGGGTCGTCGAGAAGCTGGATCGTATTGTAAGCCATCGTAAGATTCACATTGAGAAAATCAGTAAAGTCCTGGGCGTATTCAAATCCGTATCTGAGGTTCATGGATTTTCCAAAATATTCCCATCCCGACGGGGCTTCAGCGGTCTTGGGTATTACCAGCATAGCCTCGTCCGCCATCTGATATTTGAATGTTAAAAAACCTTTGATCGCAGCGTCGGCTATCCATTTGTCAAGTTCGTATGCATAATCACCGGCCAGACCGAGAGCGATAGGTTTTGTATCAGTATCCTCATCGTAATAAGTCTCNNTCGAATCCGATCCTGATATCCGCGTCAACAAAAGTGGAGCTTACAGCGTCAAGTGAATCATTCTGGGGAGTAATATTTTGATAAGTTACAGGAATCCCCACCTGGAAGAACCATTTTCCGTCGCCTTTGGTCACGGGTTCTTCAGCTTCCTGCCAGTCATCCCAGTTATCGTCAGCGACCGTTGCTTTTTTCTTTCCGCCTATCTTTTTCAGCATCTCTTCGGTCACATAGAAACGGAATCTGGGGTCTAACTGCAGATTGAGCACAGTTCCGAACTGATCCTCGCCTTCTTTAGCTTCGCCATCATAAACGGTCTTTGAGAAATTGTAGCTGAGATCGCCGTCAAGATAGAACTTGTTGTTCTCGCCCTGAGCCGTTTCCAGTTCATACCTGATGTAGGGTATCGTGAAAGCCGTCGTTGAAACAGGCAGGTCGGCAGTGTCGAATTCATAGTTAAAATACGCTCCGCCGTCAAAACGGTTCTTGAGGATCTCAGTTTCAGGCCCTTTTTTTATCTGCCCGAAAGCGGCTGCCGACAGTGCCGCGATAATACATAATACAAACGCTCTTTTCATATTCTTACCCCGCTTTATTTACTTCTTTAACGCTCATAACAAGCATAAGTGACTGTAAATTAAGAAATATTTCAGGTTATGTCAACTTTTAAATTGTTAAATTGCCGTCAAAATATCAGATTGAACCTCGCGTTACCGCCGCCGAAAACATTCGTATTTATAAGCTGTCCGGCAGAAATATAGAGGCTGCAGTTCGGTGAAAATCTGTATTCGAATCCTATCTTGAGCAGCTCTTTGTCCCAGTANNCATCCCATGTATGAAAGTTCGGCTGTTAATTTGGTGTAAATACGGTACTTGTATATAATGTAAGGTAAAAGGGCGGGGTAGTCTATAGTATAACTTTTTGCGTGACCGTTCACCAGAGCCTGTCCGTCAACAAGTTCGAATTCATGCTCCGTACGGGTGTAGCTGATGCCGGGCTCAATGGAGTTCTTTGCATCGATAGCCCATATCCCTCCGAGCCTTATGTTGAATATCTTAGCCTTAAAGTCGTATTCCGAAATATCAAGCTCATGATCAACCCAATCCCAATGTGCAGGGGTATTAAGTGTAGTATCTGGAGGAATTGAATCCCATGTAGCTGTAGGCTTAAGCCTCTTCGCGTCAAAAAAACCGTCAAAATAATTCTCCTGATACAGCCTAAAGTTATCCGTAATGTCGTATTCGATTCTGGTGTAGAGGTTCCTGATATGATTCCTGTGCATAAGCTTGTCGGTGTAAGCCCCGTCCGGCCAGGTCCTGTCTATTCCCGTTCCGTAATTTCCCGAAATAAAGAAATAGAGTTTGTTGAAAAGGAATCTGATGTCCGTCGAGAGAGTTAAAGGAAGCGAATTGTTCACTCCGTCGCCAAGGTTTTTCATATCGAACAGAAAATCGTCGAAGCTCATTCCGAAATAAGCGTAAACCGTCTGAAAATTAAAAAGTATTCCGGGTTTTATGTCAATCTCTGATTTTTCGCTCTCAAGATCGGTCTCAAGCATGAGAGTGAACCGGTCGCTGAGCCTGTAGCCGAGTCCGACGGAAGAGAGGTTTTCGGTATATGACAGATGCCTGCTCTCCATATTATTGTACCTGAATCTGAAAACGAACTTTTCGCCGGCATTCTGATTTATGACGGCTTCTTCTCTGCTCATCAAAATCCGTGTAGTCTGGCTCCCGTGGGATGTCTGAACGAACCCGCCGTTGTAAAGATTTCCTTCGCGGGCTCTTTTCCATTCGGCCGACTGGTCATAGTTCAGGAATGGGTATAGGAAGAACTCTTCATCAAAATACGGTACTGTAAAAGGATATGCGTGGATCGACGAGAAAAGTGTAAGGGCAAGTATGAAAGCTGCTTTTTTCATGCATCAAAAATATAGAAATATTTACAAACAATCAAGTTTTATGTATAAAAAATAAATTGACAATGAGCGTAATTTGAATTATAATTCAGGTTGAGTTTATATTAAGCGTACGCTAAACAGAAGTATTCAGTAAAACTGTCGCCTATTAATTATCAGGGGGATTTTTTTGGAACGCAGAAAGATCTGGCTTTCATCACCGCATATAGGTAACGAAGAGCAGAAATTCGTAAAAGAGGCTTTCGATTCCAACTGGATCGCGCCGCTCGGACCGAATGTTGACGCTTTTGAAAAAGAGATGTGCGGATATCTCGGATCAGGATCGGCGGCCGCTCTCAGTTCAGGGACGGCGGCTATACATCTTGCTCTCATCATGACCGGCGTAAAAGCGGGTGACGAGGTCATCTGCCAGTCATTCACTTTTTCGGGTTCGGCCAACCCAATAGCTTATCAGCAGGCTCAGCCTGTTTTTGTTGACAGCGAGGAAGAGAGCTGGAACATGAGCCCGGAGCTTTTGGAAAAAGCGATAACTGACCGAAAAGATAAAACAGGAAAAACACCGAAAGCCGTCATAGCCGTTCACCTCTACGGGCAGAGTGCTAAGATAGAGGAGATCGCCGAAATATGCAGGCATCACAAAACGGTTCTCGTTGAGGATGCCGCGGAGGCTCTCGGAGCGGAATATAAAGGGAAAAAGCTCGGCACATTCGGGGACTTCGGGATACTCTCATTCAACGGCAACAAGATACTCACCACATCCGGCGGCGGAATGATGGTATCCGACAACGAAGAGTTCTGCAGAAAGGCGAAATTTCTGTCAACACAGGCGAGGGACGACGCTCCGCATTACGAGCATACCCACATCGGCTATAACTACAGAATGAGCAATGTGCTTGCGGGGATTGGGCGCGGTCAGCTCAGGGTACTCGACATGAGGGTGAAAAGGAAAAGAGAGATATTCGAACTTTATCATAACGGACTGGCCGGTATCGGGGGAGCGGTCTTTCAGCCTGAGCTTGAGGGAACAAGAGGGAACAGATGGCTGACAGCGGCTGTCTTCGATCCGGGAAAAAGGGAAGAAATAAGGTATGAACTTTTAAAATACAACATCGAGTCGAGACCGTTATGGAAGCCGATGCACCTTCAGCCGGTTTTCAAAGACTGCGTGAATTATTCCGACGGGACATCGGAAAGGATGTTCAGGGACGGTCTGTGCCTGCCGTCGGATACGAAAATGACGGACGGGGAGCTCGGGGAGATCATAAGCATAATAAGAGACAAGTTAAAAACTTAGGGACGAATTATGATCAGGACATTAAGGTCCTCAAATAAAAGACTTCTTTCGGTCCTCGTTACGCTCCTGTTAACTATATGCAGTTATTTCTCCGCCATAATCTTTCTCGATCTTGACACTCATCTCAATCACCTCATATTCATCTTTTCCGTCAGGATGATCCTTTCGTTCATAATTCTCAACGATGCCAAACTTTCCTGGTCCGCGGCAACGGCAAGGTCATATCTGAAGAAAAATATAATCGGATTTATCTCGTTCTTGTGTTCTCTGCCGGTATTTTTTCTGATATTCAAACATCCGCCGGTGATATTCAGGATGCTTATTTTAGAGATGGTACTTTTTCTTTTCATGCAGAACCTCGCGATGTTCATCTACAGGTTCATGTACATGAACTCTAACCTGAAGAAATCAAGGACTGCTGTCATTTACGGGGCAGGCAAAGCCGGACAGAAGATATTTGAGGAGCTTTCGGACTCTCCATATAAGGTCGGGTTCTTCATTGACGACGATGACAAGGTTGCGCAGAGGACTCTTGAGGGAGTTCCCGTTGTGAGGAAGGACAGGTTCATTAAAATGGCCGAAAAAGGCGGTAAAAAGAAGAACGATCTGCTGGTCATAGCCATGCCTTCGCTTTCAGACAAGAAACTGATCAAGCAGTTCTATAACGACTTAAGCCAGTACTTTCATCAGGTCAGGATATTGCCGGCCTTACAGGACATTCTTAAGGACAAGAGTTTTTTTACTCAGCTCAGGGAAGTTGATGTAAAAGATCTTCTTGCACGCCACCCCAAAGACCTGAACGAAGCACTTATCAAGGACTTCATCAGAGGCAAAAAAGTACTTGTAACGGGAGGCGGGGGCAGTATCGGTTCGGAGATCTGCAGGCAGGTCTGCAGTTTCGGAGCTGAGCAGATCGTGATATTGGATCACAGCGAATTTGACCTCTACCTCATAAACGAGGAGCTCAATTGTCCAAAGGTCGTGCCTGTACTTCAGTCGGTCAGACATCTCGAACATCTCGAGAAGACATTTGAGAAATACCGTCCGGACATTGTTATTCACGCCGCGGCTTACAAGCATGTTCCAATGGTCGAATACAATAAGATCGAAGGGATAACGAACAACATTGTCGGAACTAAGAACTGTATAGATCTTTCCGTAAAATACAGAGTCGAAAAATTCGTTCTGATATCGACGGACAAAGCTGTGAGGCCGACAAATGTGATGGGCGCGACAAAAAGGATATGTGAACTTTACGCCCAGAACATGAACCACAACGGGACAGAGATATGCTCGGTGCGGTTCGGGAATGTGCTCGGTTCGTCAGGATCAGTGATCCCCAAGTTCAAAAAGCAGATACAGGAGGGCGGTCCGTTAACCATCACTCATCCTGATATAACAAGATATTTTATGCTCATTCCTGAAGCGTGCCAGCTTGTGCTTCAGGCTGCGTCCATCGGCCGCGGCGGCGAGATACTGATCCTCGACATGGGCGAGCCGGTAAGGATACTTGATCTGGCGAAGAGCATGCTGAAGCTGGCGGGGCGCGAGGATATCGAGATCAAATTCACAGGCTTAAGACCCGGCGAAAAACTTTTCGAGGAGCTTTTGATATCCGAGACGGACCGAAAAACGAAATTCGAATCGATAACGGTAGCGCAGGCGAGAAAATATGACATCAATACGCTTAACAGTCAGATAAACGAACTTCTTATCTGCGAGGATAAAATATCAAAAATAAAAGAAATAGTGCCTGAATTCAATCACAACACGAACACATTATAACTACTGTATGAGCCTTTCGATAGAGAGTATTCCGTTCAGTGAGAAAAGTTTTTTCCTCAGCCTTATAAAATGACCCAGATTCTTGACCCTTCCGGTAAATGAACCGGTCGCGATCGAGTTCTCTGATTTGATTTCAATGTAGCTCAGATTGATATTCAGAGAGTTGATCACTTTTATCATTTCGAAAAGAAGGTTGGGTCTGTCCTCTCCCGCGACCTTAAAGCTGACCTCGAAATCCTCGTCACGCCCGAAATCCCAAACGGTGTTGACCAGCGCAGACGGGTTTACCGATCCGACCGCCGAGCAGTTCGAGATATGTATCATCAGTTTTCCGTCCGGCAGTCTTTGTCCGACAATGGAATCGCCCGGAAGGGGATGACAGCACGGCGCATATATTATTCCTTCACTGTTCCCGTTACCGGCATCTGTCTGAGAAGAAGGGGATTTAACTTTGATCATAGAGACAAGTCTTGTCAAAAGGCTCTCTTTTTTGAGATTGCTTATCTTTCTCATGAACTGGTTGGGCCTTATGTCCCCGTTTCCTATTGCGAAGTAAAAATCCTCCGGAGTCTGGAACCCGAACGACTTCAGGATATGCTGGAGCGTCTTTTTCTCTATCTTGAGGTTGTATTTCCTGAATTCAGCGGTGAAGATCTCTCTTCCCAGTTTGACGGTTTTCTGATTCTCCTCCCTTTTCAGATAATGCCTGATAGCCGTTCTCGCCCTGGGACTTTTAGCGAATCTTAGCCAGTTGTAGGACGGTGCTGATCTCGGTGAAGTTATGATCTCGATTATGTCGCCGTTCTCAAGCCGGGATGAGAGAGGTATGACCTTTCCGCCTTTTTTTGCCGCTATGCACATGTTGCCGATGTTCTCGTGTATCTTATAGGCAAAATCTACGGGCGTTGATCCTGCCGGAAGGGTTACGAGGTCCTTTTTGGGAGTAAAAACGAATATTTCTCCGGATATAAGATTTATCTTCAGGTCTTCAAGAATATCCTTAGGGTCTGTAGCATCAAAACTTTCCTGAAGAATGTTCCTGAGCTTGGTTATATATTCGTCTATGGCATGAAGGTCTTCGCTGTTCGAGGTCTTATATCTCCAGTGCGCCGCAAGACCGAATTCCGCGATCTCGTGCATTTTTTCAGTCCTGATCTGGATCTCTATCACCCTGTTCTCGAAGACGACCTTTGTGTGAAGAGACTGGTATCCGTTCGCTTTGGGCGCGGCTATGTAATCGTTGAACATTCCCTGTACAGGCATGAAAAGTTGATGGACTATGCTTAAAATATGATAGCAGTCGCCGTCGTCAGGGATGACGATCCTCAGAGCTATTATGTCCATTATCTCATTAAAACTCTTCTTTCTTCCCGCCAGTTTGTTATATATCGAATAAATATGTTTTATCCTTCCGCTCACCGATGCTTTTATCCCGTCTTTTTCAAGAGCTGAAATGATGACGGGCGTGATCTTTGCGATCAAAGCCTCCATCGAGCCGTGGGTCTCTTTGATCTGTTTGCTTATCGCCTCGAAATTCTCAGGGTCTATAACTCCGAACGAACGGTCCTCAAGCTCATTTTTTATTTTGTACATCCCCAGCCTGTATGCAAGAGGAGCGTAAATGTCTAAAGTTTCCCTTGCGATCTGTTTTTGTTTTTCGGGTTTCATGTACTTGATCGTGCGCATGTTGTGGATCCTGTCGGCGAATTTGATTATTATCACCCTCAAATCTTTTATCATGCTGATTATGAGCTTTCTGTAATTTTCCGACTGCTTCTCTTCAAGAGTGTTGTAGTATATCTCGTTGATCTTTGTGACCCCGTTGACGATCTCGGATATGGTCTCGCCGAATTTCTCTTTTATTTCAAGTTCAGAAATATCTGTATCCTCAACGACATCATGAAGAAGTGCCGCTGCTATAGTAATATCGTCGACCTTGAATTCGGAGAGTATTTCAGCCACTTCTACAGGGTGCTCAATGTAGGGCTTCCCGCTTCGTCTGAAAACATTTTTATGTGCATCGAAAGCGAACTGGTAAGCTCTTCGTATAAGATCTCCGTTTACCTGCTGTCCGGTGGAGCGGAGTTTTTCGATAACGCTCTCAATCTGCGATTCGTACCTTTCAGGCATTATTTCTCCTGAGAAGAAAGGAGTTTAATGGCATTGGGTATCTCAGCCACGACATCAGACGGCAGTACACTCGCTTCACCCATTTTTTCGGTGGCCAGCATTCCCGCGGTAGAATGGACGAAAAGTGCTGCGACAGCGGCTTTTTCCGGGCTGATTTTCTGCCCCAGAAGGCTCACGATTATACCTGATAGAACATCGCCCGTTCCCCCTTTGGCCAGTCCGGGATTCTTGTTGATGTGTATCATGACCTTTCCGTCAGGGCAGGCTATCAGTGTCGGTGTTCCTTTGAGTACGATGAAGCATTTCCAGTCGATAGCCTTCTGTACGGTGATCTCAAGCCTGTTGAGGAGAAAAAGTTCCTTGCTTGTCTGACACAGTCTTGCCATTTCTCCGTTGTGGGGAGTGATCACTATATTATTGCTGAAATCGGACAGAATGTCAGGTGTTTCGGCAAGCGTATTAAGCGCGTCCGCATCCAGGACCGTCGGTTTTCCGGCCTCGAATTTCTGTATAAGCCTTTTGATGACTTTTTTGGTTTCGGGATGGACAGAAAGACCCGGGCCGATCAGGACAGCGTCCGACCAGCGGTAGCCTTTGATAACATCCTTTTCGGCGAGCATTGAAGTGAATCCGGGCTGGGCGTAACCGAGAGGTATCGTCATTATCTCCGGATGAACAGTGGAAACTGACGCAGAAATGTTCATGGGTATTCCCAGTTTGACCAGTCCGCAGCCCGTTCTTAGCGCGGCCGTTGATGAAAGAACCGCGGCTCCGGGCATAGAGAGAGATCCTGAGAAATTGAATATCTTGCCGAAATCCTTTTTCTCGCAGGTCAGGCTCCTTTTCCTGTACACGCCTGCAGCATCGGAGACTTCAAGAAGCATCCTTGTGTCCAGTATTTCATCGTCGAGTTCTTTCGGAAGGCCGATGTCTGCAATGTCAATAGTTCCGGAATGCACATAACCGTCATTAATGTAAAGTCCTATCTTGGGATAACCGAGAGTAACGGTGTGATCAGCGAATACGGCTATGTCTTCGGCATTGCCTGTAGTTCCGTGGATGCATGACGGAATGTCGACAGAATATATGCGGCAGTCTGAATCGTTCATCTTTTTTATCACTTCATAGAACAGCCCTTCCGGATTCGAATTGAAACCGGTGCCGAATATTGCGTCAATCACTATATCCGTGCCTGAAAGATCGAATTCGGAGGATGCTGAGATAAAATTGATATTCTTTGTTTTCTTCGAAAGTTTTTTAAGCTGTTCATTTGAGTCTTCCGAAATGTCGTCTTTTCCCGCGAGTACCGTAACAGATACATCCGCACCGTCGGAGACAAGATAAAAAGCCGCGGCGAGCCCGTCGCCCCCGTTGTTGCCTTTTCCGCATACTAGGGCGATCTTTTTCCCTTCTACGCTTTTCTCGTATTCTTTCACAAATTCATAAATACATTTTCCCGCATTTTCCATCAGCACCGAAGATGTGATCCCGTACTGCTCAGCTGCAAGTTTGTCGAGCTGTTTCATTATCTCGGCCGTAACTAGTTTTTTCATGGTCTTTATCCCTCAATATTTATGTTAGAAATCTATAAACTGCCGTCGCCCGGTATCCAAAAAACTAAATTGATCCAACAGACTTTGCCCAAAAAAACTTCGGGCGGACAACACTGGAGACAATATAAATACAGCATTGTGTTATGTCAAGCCGATAATTGAAAAAACTTTAAATGATCAGGCTTATCAGCTCTGCAAGGTCACCCGCGTTCTCAGCAGAATAGATATTTCTGAATCCGAGCTTTTTGCTTTCACTTATCCTCAATTCCGATCCCGATACCGGCCTTATCTCGCCGTTCAGACCAACTTCGCCGAAGAAAACGCTCTTTGAAGGGACTGTGAAATTTTTGAAAGAGGAGATAAGCGAAACAGCGACTGAAACATCGGCTCCCGGATCTGTGAGCTTTGCACCTCCGGTAACATTGAGAAACACATCCTGACCGGCTATGTTAAGGCCTATCTTTTTGTCGAGAACGGCTATGATCTTACTTAATCTTTTTATATCGAATCCCACACAGTTCCTCTGCGGATTGCCGAAGCTGGGAGATGTCACGAGCGCCTGTATCTCGATAAGAAGCGGACGGGTGCCCTCAAGAGTGGCCGCGATCGAAGCTCCCGGTGACATCAGGTTCTTTTCGTTCAGAAAATAGCTTGACGGATTGGTTACTTCCGCTAGGCCTTCAGGCCTCATCTCGAAAAGACCGATCTCGTTGGTCGAACCGAACCTGTTCTTGACTGTCCTTAAGATCCTGAAGCCGTGGAACCTGTCGCCCTCGAAATAGAGAACGGCGTCCACCATGTGTTCTATCATTTTCGGTCCCGCTATAAAACCCTCTTTAGTCACATGTCCGATGATAAAAAGGCAGAATCCGAGTTTCTTGGCCGCCGTTATGATCCTCGACGCCGATGACCTGACCTGCCCGGGCGAGCCCGGAGACGAATCGTCTGACGGGTCGCAGACGGTCTGGACAGAATCTATCACGACGACATCGGGCCTGTTCTTTTCGATCCAGTCGGTCACGGCCCTTATGTCATTTTCGCAGAAAATGCACACATCCCCGGCGTCTGCGCCTATTCTCTCCGCGCGGATTTTGATCTGGTTCGGCGATTCCTCACCCGAAACATACAGTGTCTTTAATCCCTGTTTCTGCATATTTGAAATATATTTAAGCATTAGAGTGGATTTGCCTATTCCGGGATCGCCGCCTATAAGAGCGGCCATGCCGCTTAAACACCCGCCGCCTAATACCCGGTCGAGTTCGGTTATTCCCGACAGGTATCTTTTGGATTCTTTTGTGCTTATGTCTTTAAGGCTTACAGGCTCGGCGGCGGGGCCTGAGTAAACGGGTGAGCTTCCCTGTTTCGACTCGCGGAACTCCTTAAATGATCCCCATGTTCCGCAGGACGGGCATTTCCCGAGCCATTTCGGTGCGTCGTATCCGCACTCCGTGCATAGAAAATTGGTTTTGTTGTTCTTAGCCATTACCGTTCCTTAAAATTTATGAAAGATCCTTATATTTACGGAGGGCGAGTTCCGTTATAAAAACAGCGGCGAGCAGTAAAAAGTACCAGAAATTGTGCGTCAGATGGAAAGATGTTTCTTTTGTGACCGTGTCGAATTTACCTGACCTTCTTTTCAGGACCTGCTTCGCTGAATCAAGAGGGAAAGCATTTCCCTTTCTCGCGGCTGCAAAGCTTTTAATATAGAGCGTGTCCGAACCTGCTCTTGAAGTTTCGAGATCGTTCGGAAGTATTCTGAACTTAATTTCGTTCGATATTGAATTATCTCCTTCCCCCGCTGTTATCCTCGCGGTATAAACTCCCGGGTCAGGTATATATAGTTCTGCCCGCCACTCTCTTCCGTCAAAAGTTAACGGTGCTTTAAGGGAATTCTCGACAACTGTAACTTCCGCAGACCCTTCCTTCAAAGGTCTCAGGTTATCATCAAGTAATTTTCCCAAAATCACTGTTCTCTCGCCTGAATAGTACTCAGGCTTCGATGAGCTCATCCTTATTCTTTCTGAAGAGCTGTCAACTAAAGTCCTGTCTATTATGTTCAGCATTAGGGACGCGAAATTATCGTCCCTGTCGTTGAAAAGAAGTTTCCAGAACGATCTGAAAGAAGCTATGATCGTCAAAGTTTCACCGCCGGTGTTCAAAAAAAGTACAGGCTGATCCGGATCGCCTTTAATGTTCAAGAGCGGCTCAAAATCCTTCTGGTCGGGAATGAAGGCCATGTCATACTCGATCCCCGGCATTTTATCGAGACTGATACGGGAAGGACCCCTGCTCAATAGAAATCCTCCCGGTTCAGGGAATTTTTCAGAAATGATACCTTCTTTTTTTAGATACCTGAAATTTTTAAGGCCGGCTTTTGTGATCCTGTTCAATGCTTCCATGTCAGTTCTGCTGCCTGTAAAGAACAGCTTCGATCCAATCTTTCCTGCAAGCGCATCGAAACCGTAGGAACGGCCTTTCACGGGAAGAGTAAAAGATATAAGGGCGGAATATTTACCGGCATCTTTGATCTTGTCAATATCTTCAGCATAGTAGAGATCGAAACTGTATCCGGAAGATCTCAGAAGTTTTATGAAGAATGTAAGGTCGAGCGACGGGGTATCAGAAACAATTAATAATACTGATGAGGATAAAAGCAGTCTCTGCACCGCGTTTTTTTGATTGTTGTAAACATTCTTTTCACCTTGAAGTGGTGTGACGGAGAATCCGATCTCACGGAAGTCCGATCTCATTTCAGGGAGCTCGATTTTGAGGGTTACGAATGTTCCCGGAGCAGGTATCTTTCCCGAAGTTTTCATTATCGATCTGTCATT
The DNA here is from genome assembly GCA_002382735.1 of bacterium UBP11_UBA4055. Taxonomy (GTDB): domain Bacteria; phylum UBA4055; class UBA4055; order UBA4055; family UBA4055; genus UBA4055. The sequence continues at coordinate 35,158 of DFZN01000026.1, read as the reverse complement.
TTCAAAAGCAGTCATTATAAATTCACCTTTTGATTCCGGCCCTTCATAACCTATGATCACAGTAAAATCCTTTTCGGACCCCGGTACAGGATTATCATTATGATCTATCAGTTTTATGAATATGTCAGGCTCGTTCTTCGTCGGACTTCCGTAAATAATGTCCACAGGGATCCCGGGTCTCAAAGAGAAATTATTCGCATCTGTGAAATTTCCGTCAGTAAAAAGCATTAAGGACAGCGCATTTTCTTTTGATACGGCCCTGTCTATGACCGATTCAGTGCTTCCTGATGAAACTGAAGTAAATCGGTCGTTAAAGTCAAGCATGTCTAAAGAACTTAAAGTATCTGTTGAAGATCCGAATTTATAGAAAATATATGACGGGTCACCGTAAAATCTTCTCGCCGCGGAAGCGAAAGCGGCAGTATCAGCCTGACCGCCAAGCCTTACAGACGATGAATTGTCGAACAGAAGCAGATGTTTACGGAGTATTTTTTCATTTTCCCTGAAAGTTATGCGGGGATCGAAAAGAATTAGAACCGTTCCCGACAAAAAAGCATACTTCAGCCAGAAAAGTACTGTTAGGCTTTTTCTTCCAGGATCCTCCCTGGAAAGGTAATATTTTACCGCAAAGAATACTGCAGTAAAACAGACGGCCAGAACGATCAGGGGGTATTTCAGTTCAAAAGACATATATTAAGGTCTAGTCTTCGTCAAGGAAATCGAATCCTCTCGATATTTTTTTCTCTGCAGTTTTAACCGGTTTTTCTTCATCTGATCCGAAATCGAGATCGATAGATTCAGAAACTTCGCTTTTCTCTTCACTATTGACCGGCTGTGTTTTTAAACCTGAAGGCTTTTTAAGTACCTTTTTAGCTTCGGTATGCTTAACTGTCTCAGCCGGTGATCCGTAATCGAATTTTTCAAGAAGTATCATCATTATCTCTTCGGTGCTTTTGTCAATATTAACCCCCTTAATCGGAATTTTTAAAAGCGTTGCCACATCATCGTAGAAAGTAGCGTAAGTATCGAAAAGCGGATCTTTCTTTTTCAGGAGAATAGGTACGAGAAGGATGAGAATAATGATAGAAAGTACACCTATAACTATAAGGGATACCAGGCTGAACATGGGATAAGATCCGCTGCCGGAGAGATCATCGTTCTGCTTCTCCATCCCGGCGTAAAGATTGGTCTGTTCAAGCGAGTCCTCGAGCATCATCTGCCTTATATCGTCTTCAGAAACCGTTTCTACTTCCGTTTCTACCTGAACTGCCTTAAAATTCTTTGCGGTGACCAGGAAATAGAGCTGGTTTATTTTGCCTTCCGAGAGTTTTCTGTAGGCGGTTATCTCGCCTGAAAAATTCTCCTCCGCATTGAAAGTGACGGTGACCTCGTTCATCCCTTTCTCCAAGTTCAGCTTGTCATTTTCCCCGAAGATCAGCATATTATCAGGGTCTTCAATGATAAGATTTGTGACTTTCTTAAGAGAGTTTATATACAGGGTAGAGATTTTGTTGTCGGGCGTAAAGCTCAGCTGAACGAAATCCATAAAGAGAGAGTCCGGCGTCATTATCCGTACTTCAGGCCGGTATATCGCAGAAACATTCAGCAGCTCCTTTTTGCCAATGTTCTTTTTCGTAAACACGAACGATGTTGTCATCGTGCTGCCGTCCTTCAGTGCTGAGTTGTCAATGGTCCTTGCGTCATAGATCAGCTGAATAGTACCCGCATTGTCAAGTTTTTTTAGAATGAAAGGCCTGCTTATTCCAGGTTCGAAGCTGTATGTCTCCGCGCTTTTGAGCTGAAGCGTGACGGACCCGTATTCTCCCTCTCCGAGAAAATAATTTCTCTTTTTTGAAAAATCGAGCTCTGTTGCGCTTTGAACGATCCCTGCAGCTGTTAGAACGCCGATCAATATTAATCTGAATATCCTCATTTGCTTTTCCCCCGCAAATAGTGTTTTTACATTAGATCTACAGGATCTACATCAATATCTGTTTTGATTCCGGAGGGAAGTTTGTGCCCATTAAGCGTGTCTGAGACCAGACTCCGGACCACTTTTCCGCTCCTGTCATTAATTATAAGTGATTTTATGAGAATATACAACCGAAATATATTGTTTACTTTCAGTATCATTTTCTCGGCCGGTTTGTATATGAGGCAGCCTGTCTTTTTTGATACAAGCTCCTGATATAAAGTCATTGCTGCAGTTCTCAGTTCAGGAAGTTTTTCCGAACTCATCGTGATCTTTATCAGTTTTGAAAAAGGCGGATAGGATGTGACACGCCTCATTTCCAGCTCGCTTTCCATAAATCCTTTTGTATCGTGCTTTTTAATATACCCTATCACAGGCGAGAGATCGTTGAATACCTGAAGTATGACTTCACCTTTTATCCTGCCTCTGCCGGCTCTGCCCGCGACCTGCTCGGTAAGCTGGAACGCACGCTCGTCGGATCTGAAATCAGGGAAGATCAGCTCGGAATCAAGGTTCACGATACATACGACGGACACATCGTGAAAATCCAGACCTTTTGCTATCATCCTGGTTCCGGTGAGTATCGCAGGGCCGGGTTTTGAGAACTTGTCGAGAATATCGCTGTGCGCGTTTTTTTTCCTCGTCGAGTCCTGGTCCATCCGGTAAACCGGCACATCCGGGAAGAGTCTTTTCAGCTCCTCTTCGACCTGCTCAGTTCCGGCGCCTCTGAAATAGATGTTCTCGTTCCCGCATTTGGGGCAGGTGCTTCGACTTTTCTCGAAATACCCGCAATAGTGGCAAATAAGCTGTTTCTTATCAAGATGGTAAGCAAGAGGAACAGAACATTTGGGGCACATTACCGTTTCTCTGCAGTCGGAGCAGATCACCGCCGGCGAATAGCCGCGTCTGTTCTGAAGCACGATCAGTTTTCTCGAAAGAGCCAGTTCGCGCCTGAATACTTCGAGAGTGTATTTTTCAAAGATAGTGCCCGGCCTTTCTTTTTTTACTATATTAATGAATGGAAGAACGGCATCGCTGTACCTGCTTTTTATTTCCAGAAGAGTGTATTTGCCTGTCATGGCGTTATGATAAGATTCCGCTGAAGGCGTGGCTGTTCCGAGTACGACGGGCGCGCCGTGAATAAATCCCAGCATGACAGCTGAATTTCTGGCGCAGTATCTGGGGGCCTGGTCGGTCTGCTTGTAGGACTGGTCGTGCTCCTCGTCAACTACTATCAGACCGATGTTCACGAGCGGCGCGAAAATGGCCGACCTCGGCCCGACGGCGACCTTATAGACGCCGTTCTTCAGTTTCTCCCATGTTTCGTACCTCTCAAGGTCGCTCTGGCGGCTGTGTATAACCGCTACGGTATCTCCGAAGCGGCTGCGGAACTGCCTGACCATCTGGGGCGTGAGCGATATTTCCGGAACAAGTATCAGGGCAGTTCTGTTCAGGCTGAGCGTCTCGGACACCAGCCTTAAATACACAGCCGTCTTCCCGCTGCCGGTTATGCCGTGCAGCAGAAAAGCCGAGTGCTTTTCCGACAGTATCGCGGAAATTACTTTTTCCGCGCAGTACTCCTGCTCCTTGTTCAGGATCGGCTCCGGTGCAGGAATTATGTTTTCGGTCATAAGACGGTCTAAATGGTCTTTTTTTAATCTTATATTCTCGACATAGCCTTCCGACAGGGCTTTTTTAAGTAAAGAGGGTTTAATATTTCTTTCCTTCAGTTCTTTCTGCAGAACAGTTCCGCCTTCAGAGAACGATTCTTTCAGATCACAGAGATCTTCTTCAACGGGCTCTTTGCCTGTAAGTCTGTAACCCTTGAGAAGAATTTCTTTTCTCTTTATATTAATTCCGCTGACGATATTCACAAGGCCTTTTTTCTTCAGGCTCCCGGCGGCTTTTATTCCCGCTGTCCCGAATATCTTTTCCAGTTCATCCAGTCCCGCGGGACCCAGGTCGCGGCAAAACCTCAGTACCGAGGACTCAGGCTCTTTCAGACCGTCAGTTTCATTTGCAAAAACAACTTTTTTATAAGTGTTCTCCGCCATGACCGAAGGAATGGCCAGCTTCATGACTTCGCCGAGAGAACAGATATAATGATCAGCCATCCATCTCAAAAATCTCAGCATTTTTTTAGTAAATACAGGTTCAGTATCGAGAACTGCTTCGACGGGCCGGATTTTAATATTTCCGGCATTCACCGCTTCGGAGACTGCAAATCCGGTGATATTCCTTCCGTTAAAAAATACCGAAACCCTGCGTCCGATGATATCTTCAGCAGCCTGTTCGTCTCCGACCGAGTATGTGAACTCATCCCGTAAAGGTAAGGGCAGAGCCACATTAATATACTTCATTGAATGTTTCCCTTAAATTTAAGTGCTAATTATAACATTTCTGTTCAGGAAATCAAAATAAATATTTTTCAATTAGTATTTGCATTACCGTCTATTTAGTCTTATTTTTATACTGAACGCAGAGATGCGGGATCAGTTTACATTTTGAAATGGAGATGGTTTATGGCTGAAGTTCGTTCAACTTACAAATTCGGATTATACGGAAGATGTCCGGTCTGCAAGGAGATATCTAAAGAAATTTGCGATGGATGCGGCGCTGCGGATGCTTTCATTGATTCAAGCAAGACGGGTATAGTGGTCTGCTCGGCGTGCGGACTTGAACACAGTATAAGGTGTACCAGACCCGGTTGCGGAAATGAGGTCAAAACGCTCAGAACACCAAAGAATGACGATGAAAAATCCCGTATTGATGAATTTATCTACAGAAAGACCAACAAGGACCTTGATAAAAGGGTATTCGTTGTAAAGGAAAGCCAGAAGGCGACCGTCGTTAAAGAGATGAAAGTTCCTGTAGAAGAAATACTCAAGAAAAAGAAAGAGGAAGAAGCAGTAATACCTATAAAGGATGATATAGATTTTCCAAAGATAGAAGAACCGGAAAAGACAGAACCGAAGTCCGTATTTACGAGGCAGGATATTTCAAAGCCGGAAACTGCCAAAGTTCCTGAGCATGAACCGGTCAAGGCTCCCGAGAAGGAAGCTGCAAAAGCCCCCGAACCCGAAGCTCCGATATCTTTGAAAGATGAAGCTGAAAAGATACATGGAACACATCCCACACCTGAAGAGAAACAGGAACTCGACAAGATAAAGAGCTTCTGGAAAGCCAAAGAAATGACTATTACTGAGGAAAAAAAGGAAGAGGAGAGAAGGATAGTCAACCAGTTCTACGACGAGCACGAGGACGATGTGCTTGATAAAAAGATCAATTTTGAGAATATCTATAATGAAACAGCTTTTTATGACTGTAAAGTATGCGGGAGGGAGGAGCATAAGATAGTCTGCGACAAATGCGGCCAGTTCAACCAGTTCTCTCTCAATTACGACGCCCTGAGCTGCAAATGCGGAAACGACATCAAGGTAGTTACATGCGAATGCGGCGCAAAGCACGGCCACAGCGATTTCTATCTGATCTCCGACGGAATAAAATGGCAGTATTCAAAATCAAAGAGCTACTACAACTACAGGAAAGGCAGAATGCTCGTTTTCTCCACCTGCCCCACATGCAGCGTTTTCTCTGTCGAGAAGTGCAAGGTATGCGGCAGCAAGGTGAATTTCGGAATGCCGAGCAGGCACAACGAGGTTTACTGCAAGAACTGCGGATCGGTCAATCAGTTCATATGCGAGAATCGGAAATGTAACGATACTGTCAAAACTCTGAAGAACCCGAATTCCATAGAGCAGAAGCTCGAGTGGCTGAACGAGGTCATGAATTTCAAGAGCAGGGTCACTTCCGAAAAAGTAAAATACTCTGAACCCGGAAATATTAAAAAAGATCCCGGAGCAATAGTTTCAAAGAGCAGCGAAGTCAGCCTCGGGGTCGAATCTCAGATAGACTTCTCCAACTCATTCATAGAGGAGTTCGACAGCAAGACCAAAGAGATAATAACATCCTCATTCATTTCCGAAGTCGAGAATGAAGTGAATCAGAGAAAAAAGCTGAAAGAGGAGTTGAACAACTACAATAAAAATCAGTCATACGCTAAGGATGCGCCGAAGCAGAAATTCGGTACACCGGTCGGAGTTAAACCCGCAATTCCCGTCATACCTTCCGCCGATGACGAGGAGGGAACCGGCTCTTCTGTGATAATGTTCGATGATTCGGGAAGCGGTAAAGGCAAATACATTATCATATTGGTCATCGTTGCCGCAGTTCTGGCGGCCGCATGGTTCGGATGGAAGATGATGAGTTCAAAAGGGGCTGATGTTAAAGCTCCTGCGGAAGTTCAGCAGACCGAACAATCCGCAAATCCTGTCAAGACATACATTGAAGAGAAGAAATCCGATATAGACGGCGCGAAAGAGGCCGTTGAAAAAGTGAATGAGGCGACAGAAGCTCAGGAAAAAGCTATCGAGGGTATCGAGTAAGCAAAGACCATAATTTATTATATATATATTCCCCTCACACCGAAAGCTGATTTCAANNTTTCTTAACGGCAAAAAAACACTCATGCGTTATTTTGAAATCACTTTAAGGCGTTCGAAGAATATATATTTACTGTGATCTGTCGAATCTGGTACCGGGCACGATGCGGTGCCCGTTCAAAAAGCAGCGCGCGTCGGTGGCGGCCTTGCTTTCAGGCTGAACTCTAGTTATGATCAGCGATCCTTTACCGGCCGCAACCCTCAGGATGCCTTTTTTGCAGTCCGCTTCGACGACCGTACCGGGTTCTGCGTCACAGGGCGCGCTGTCCGATGCGGCAGAGAGGATCTTGATCCTCGCGCCGTTGAGCGCGGCGCGTGCGCCGGGCCTGGGCGACAGGCCGCGGACCCTGTTGCGGATACTTTCCGCGTCGAGTGTCCAGTCAATGACGAAGTCCGCCGGCCCTATCTTTGGCGCGACGGGGAATGTGCCCTTTTCCTGCGGCCTCGCGGAATAATTCCCGTCGAAGATATTCTGCGCTGTGTCCGCGAGGAGACAGGCTCCTCTGGCGGCGAGCTTTTCATAAAGCGTCCCGTAATCGTCACCGTCATCTATAGCCACGGTCTCAGATGAGATTATGTTGCCCGTATCGACACCTTTGTTCAGAAAAAAGACGGTGACGCCTGTCTCTTTCTCGCCGTTGAAAAGGGCGTGATTAATAGGCGCCGCTCCCCTGTATCGCGGCAGGAGCGATGCGTGAAGGTTGACTGACCCCAGCTCAGGAAATTCAAGAACGGAAATGGGCAGGATCCTGAAAGCGACCACGACAAAGAGGCTCGCGCTAAGTTCTTTCAAGGTATTAATAAATTGAGGGTCTTTCATGCCGGCGGGCTGAAGGACCGGAATGCCCATTTCCAGAGCGGCCTCTTTAACGGGCGTGAAACTCACCTTTCTGCCGCGCCCTCTCTCTTTATCGGGCTGCGTGACGACCGCTTTTATATCGAAACCTCTTTCGTGAAGAGCTTTCAGAGAGCAGAGGGCGAACGGGGGTGTTCCCATGAATATCAGTGATCTGTCCGTTTCTATTTTATTTCCTCTGTGCCGTTCTTCGATATCTTCAGTATCTTTCCTTCCGCCTCTGTAAGCTGGTTTCTGCAGAAGGTGATGAGCTTTTTACCTTCCTCATAGAGTTCGAATGTTTTATCCAGCGGAACTTCTCCCGATTCGAGTTTCTCCATTATTTCGGTCAGCTTTTTTACGGCGTCCTCGTATTTCATTTCTTTCATTATATTATTTCTCCTTTACGATACTTATCGAGACCTCCTCAAGCTGTTCCGGCGAAACTTGTGAAGGGGTGTCCATCATCAGACAGTTCTGGTTCTTGGACTTGGGGAAAGCTATAACATCCCTGATAGAATCCTCTTTGCACAGCATGGCGATGAGCCTGTCAAGACCGGGTGCGATACCGCCATGGGGAGGTGCGCCGTATCTGAACGCGTTCAGCATGAACCCGAATTTAGATTCGTATTCCTCCTTAGGCATACCGAGTATGGTGAAAACTTTCTCCTGAATTTCAGGATCGTGTATCCTGATGCTTCCGCTCGCAAGTTCGACCCCGTTGCCGACCAGATCGTAAAGCTGTCCGAGAATATTCCCGAGATCGCGGCCGTTCAGCATATTGTCAAGGTGTTCAGGTCTCGGCATGGTGAACATATGGTGCATAGCCTCCCACCTTCCTTCTTCATCGTTATAGGTGAAAAGCGGAAAGTCGGTTATCCAGCAGAATCTGTATTCGTCCGAATCGTAAAGTTTAAGCTCCTCCGCTATTCTTATCCTCACAGCTCCGAGTACCTTGTTCGCCATATCCTCTTTTCCCGCGCCGAAGAAAATCAGACCGTCCTTTTTCATCCCCGAAGATGATATTATTCCCGCTGCTTCGTCGTCCGATAAGAATTTAGATATGCCGCCTTCGAGTTTACCGCCTATGAATTTTGTAAAAGCGAGACCTTTTGCGCCCAAGTGTTTCGCATAGTCTTCATATTCTCCGATCCGCTTTCTGCTGAAATTCTCAATTTCTTCAACAGCAAGATATTTTACGCAGGGAGCATCCTTAAAGACTTGGAAATTTGAATTTCTTGTAATATCTGTAATGTTCTTAAGCTTGAGTCCGTACCTGAGGTCAGGTTTATCGACCCCGTAATCGTCCATAGCTTCTTTATAAGTTAATCTTTCGAACGGTATTTTAAGCTCTACACCCACGGCTTTTCCGAACAGGTCCGCGAACATGCCTTCCGTTAGCGCAAAGATCTCGTCCTGAGTTGCGAAGCTCTGCTCGATATCTATCTGTGTGAATTCAGGCTGCCTGTCCTTTCTGGAATCCTCGTCCCTGTAGCACCGGGCGATCTGGAAATATCTGTCCTGTCCTGCCACCATGAGAAGTTGTTTGTATATCTGGGGCGACTGCGGCAGAGCATAGAACATACCCGGATAAAGCCTTGACGGCACCAGATAATCCCTTGCGCCTTCGGGTGTGCTTTTGCTGAAGGTCGGTGTCTCAATCTCGATAAAACCCTTATCCGAAAGATAATTTCTGACGGCCATTGTAACTTTATGCCTGATCAGAAGGTTCTGTGTCATTTTCGTGCTTCTTAAGTCGATGTAGCGGTACTGAAGCCGCAGATCCTCCTTCGCATCGCTTTTACCGTCAAGAAAATTGAACGGAGGCGTTTTCGATGCGTTCTCAATAAATATGTTATCCGCGGCAATCTCTATCTCGCCCGTGGAAAGATTTTTGTTCGGTTCGGGTTTCACTCTTACGATACCTGAGATGGTTACAACATATTCATTTCTGCACCTGTTCGCTGTCTCCATTATATTTTCTCCGAGAGAATTCGGATCGAAAATTATCTGTGTTATACCGTATCTGTCTCTCAGATCGAAAAAGACAAGGCCTCCGAGGTTTCTGTACTTGTGGATCCATCCCGACAATGTTACATTTTTGCCCTCATCGGACTTTCTCAGTTCGCCGCAGCTGTTAGTTCTATACATTATTAATATCCCGCAATAATTAAATATCAGTCCGTGAATTTAACAATGTTTGTTCATTTAATCAATACCGAGTTGAACAATTTTTAGTCAAAAAATAAAAGAAATTATATCTTGACAATTTATTAAAAACGAATTAACTTAAGAGCCTCTTATCGAGCCTGAGGGCAAATTAATGAAAAGAGATCGAAAAATTAAAATAAAAAACAGAAAAACCGGAGGAAAAAATGACTGAATATTTTGTAAAAGGCGGAGCTTTTATGTGGCCAATCCTGATACTCTTCATCATAGGTATCATAATCAGCCTTTTCAAACTTTTTACACTGCTCGGAACCGGAAGAAATGCCGGACAACTGATGTCTGATGTAAAAAAAGCGCTTGCGACACAGGGCGTTGAAGGAGCTATGAAACATGTCAAAGGAACAAAACCTGTCGAAGAACTTGTTGCTGCAGGGCTCAAGAACCGGAAATACGGTATCGAAAATGTTGAAAAAGCTCTCGTTAACGAGGGAAGTATGCAGGTAACTTATCTGTGGAGCGGAATGATCTGGCTGTCAACAGTAGTAGCTCTTGCACCTATGCTCGGGTTTTTGGGAACAGTATGGGGTATGGTCGGTGCGATGGACGCTATCGCCGCAGCCAACGACATTTCACCTTCGATCGTTGCGGGCGGTATATCCGAGGCTCTTCTGACAACGGCATTCGGTCTGATCGTAGCTATCATCATCCAGACTTTCCAGAACATATTCCAGTCGATCATCGACAAAAGACAGATGGATATGGAAGAAACAAGTGTAGCTCTTGTTGAAACATTCGTAGAAATGCAAACAAAATAATAAAGCGAGAAAGAAATGCTGAAAAAAACCGAAAGAAAGGTTGGGGAATTTAACGCATCGTCTATGGCCGATATCACTTTTCTTCTGCTTGTGTTCTTTCTTGTGACTACCACTGTATCTACCGACAAAGGGATCAAGTTTGTTCTGCCGCAGAAAGCCGATGACACGACCCCGACAAAGGTCAAGGGCGTCGTGAACATCTTCCTTAACGATGACAACCAGGTACTTCTTGGGAAAAAGGGAAAGGAAGAGGAAGTCAGCATACAGCAGATTAAAAATCAGCTGACCCTTCTCGACAGGGAGATTTCGGCTCAGGGTGACTCTATAATCGTTTCCATAAAGGTAACACCGGGATCGACTTATAAGAATTATGTAGAGATACTGGATCAGATAAAGAACGCAAAGATAGACAGGATATCATTAGCTCAATAATACAAAATTAAGGAAGGTTATGATAGGAACGACCAAGAAACCATCGCAGGGACAGATATCAACGGCTTCAATGCCCGATATTATCTTCATGCTTTTAATCTTCTTCATGACCACTACGGTATTCGTTGAATACAGAGGACTGCCTGTAAAGATCCCTTCAACTGAAAACGCGCAGAAGATTGAGGGTAAAAGGAACCTTACTTACTGTTTTGTTGACACCAGCGAAAGAGTGAGCGTTGACGACAAGCTTTTGTCTCCTAAAGAGGTGACTTCAATAATGTATCTTAAAAGGACTAACAATCCGAGGATCGTCGTATCTCTGAAAATTGACGAGAACTGCAAAAATGACATTGTCGACAAGGTACAGAGAGCTTTGCAGGAAGCCGATGCCCGCAGGATAGTGTATGCAACTAAAACGAAGTAAGAAAGCCTGTAATTGAAGAATGGAGTTATTATATGTCATATAATGTAGGGGAAATGGCCGAAAAGGAATCAAAGATATCCGAAATAGCGGCTATTATCGTATTCCTCGGACTGACTTTCATCTTCGCGGCGTTTCATAAGTTTCAGACCGAGATAAAACTGGATTCATCCGTCTCGGATGAGATTGAGATCGAGAAAGTGGAAGTGACGGAGCAGGTGAAAAAGACCGTTAAACCTGCTATAGTCAGGATCCCGATAGCCGTTGAGGACGAGGAAGAACTTGAAGAGGATGTTGAGCTTGAGATAGAGACAGCCGATTTTGACATAAGATCGGAACCGCCTCCGCCTCCGCCTCCACCGTCAGTAGCTGAAGACGAGATATTCGATTTTTACGCTATACAGGAAAAACCCGAACTGCTTCCCGGCAATAGTGATAAGATCACGGATTATATAACCAAGAATTATCCGCCTCTGGCAAAAAAGACGGGTACATCCGGAAAAGTCATTCTTAAGTTCGTCTGCTCCAAAGAGGGAGTACCGACGAACATCGAGATCACGCTTGAGAAACCGGCGGATATGGGTTTCGGAGAAGTAGCGATAAAAGCTATTGAGCAGGTGAGGTTCAAACCGGGTATGCAGAGGGATAAACCTGTACCGGTGAGGATGTCCCAGAGAATAACATTCAACACGACAAGATAAATTGATAAAAAAGGTCTGATTCTCAGACCTTTTTTTATTTACGGGGTTTAGATATAATGAATATACTTGTGATAGGGTCCGGCGGGAGAGAACACGCCATAATAAAAAAATTAAAGGAAAGCAGCGACTCGGAAAAAATATTCTGCGTACCCGGAAATGCGGGAACAGCTATTGATGCTAAGAATGTTGATCTGGATATTAAAGAGCATGACGGTCTTATAAAGTTCGTGAAGGAGAACTGTATAGGCCTTACTGTAGTAGGACCTGAGAACCCGCTGACAGAGGGTATAGTGAACTCATTCAGGGCCCGCGGTCTCGCGATCTTCGGACCGGACAAAGATGCCGCTGAACTTGAGGCGAGCAAGGCATTCTCGAAGGAACTGATGAGAAAATACCATATTCCGACAGCTGACTACAGGATATTTAAGAATGCCGAAGGAGCGGAAAAATATCTGAGGTCGTCGAAGCACCCGATCGTAGTAAAGGCGAGCGGGCTCGCCGCGGGAAAGGGCGCGTTGGTCTGCATGACGCTTGAGGAAAGCCTCGCAGCCGTGAAAAGTATCATGTCGGACAGATGTTTCGGATCCGCCGGCGACGAGGTGGTGATCGAGGAGTTCTTAACAGGCGAAGAGGCTTCTGTGTTCGCGGTGTCGGACGGTAAATATTACAAGATCCTCGCACCGGCGCAGGACCACAAGGCTGTCTTTGACGGCGACAGGGGACCGAACACCGGCGGCATGGGTTCGTACGCACCCGCGCCCGTCATCACGCCCGGACTTATGAAAGAGATAGAGGACACGATAATCGCGCCGACCTTTGAAGCGATGCGTAAAGAGGGAAGGCCTTATACGGGCGTGCTGTTCTCAGGCCTGATGATCACGCCGGACGGGGCTAAGGTTATCGAGTACAACTGCCGTTTCGGCGACCCGGAAACACAAGTAGTGCTTCCGCTTTTTGACGGCGACCTGACCGATCTGCTCTTCAAAGCCTCGACAGGAGGATTCGATTCAAACGGTCTGCTTCCGGTAAAAAATGAATTCTGCCTCTGCCTTGTTCTGGCGTCAGGGGGTTATCCGGGAAAATATACAACGGGATATGAGATCAAAGGACTTAAAGAAGCTTCAGCTTATGCGGATATAATTCACGCGGGAACAAAGTCCGCTGACGGAAAGACCGTAACTTCGGGCGGCAGAGTTCTTAACCTTGTGAGTAAAGCACAGGGTCTGATCGAGGCTAAGGAAAGGGCATACAGAGCCGCTTCGGAGATAGAATTCAGTGGTAAATACTGCAGGACGGATATAGGTGATAAGGGTATTCGGACTCTAAAAAATTAATTATTAAATAATTGCATTTACCTTTCAATCTTAATATATTTTAACTGCCTTAAATTTTAACCGTAAAGCCGGAGGAATGATGAGATATTTTAAATTATTAATGTTCTTTCTGACAGCAGCTCTATTATTTTCCCGGGACGGACTTTCGGAAGAGGAAAAAGATCTGTTCAAGACTAATGTGATAGTGCCTGCCCCGTCCGAGATAATAATGGCTCTCGATATGCTTTCGGAAGTGAACTGGAAAGAGGTGGTCACTTATGATAAAAGTTCCAATTATTCAAATAATTATAAGATAGCTTTGAACCTCGGTGTAAGGGTTGCGCAGGGATTTATAGCCATTCAGGCACAAGACAGAAAGAATACCGGGGAAATGTTCAGGATCTGCAGGGACCTGGCGGAAAATTTCGGGGCAAAAAGCGAAATGTTCGTTGAAGAAGACGAGATACTGAGGCTGCTGGATGAAAACAACTGGACAGAATTAAGGTCGATCCTTGATGACATTCACCTTAAGATCAAGGATGAAATGTATAAATACGATCCCGATTTCGTCGAACTGGCAAGCGTCGGCGGCTGGATGGAGGGGCTCCACATCGTTTCTAAAGCTCTGAAGTCAAATTATTCTCCGGACGCTTCGGTGATCTTATACCAGCCCGAGCTTATTCAGTATTTCTCAGAAGCCGTAAAAAATATAAAACCTCTCAACGGCAACAATGCTGAGGTGAAGGAGATCTCTCAATTGATGCCTGAAATAGGTCGTCTTTGTGAAGTAGGATCAGGAAACCCTATACCCCTTGAAAATATCGAAAAATTATATGGGATATCATCAAAAATAAACAGATCGATAGTAGCTCAAGCCAAAAAGGGCGGTGATCCCGGAACAGCCGGAGAGAACGGTAAGAAATGGTTCTTTATTTACGGTGCAATTGCCATAATTTTTGTGATAATGTTTTTCAAAAGAAGAAAGAAAGGAGGGTCCGATGAATAGATCTGAGCTTAGAAAACCTTTCCTTCTGTTCCTGACTGTCGCTTTACTTGTTTCCTCGGCATTTGTGTTTGCTCAGGATGATGAAGAAGAATGGGATGTGATCATAACTAATACAGAATACCTTTTCAATGAATCAAAAAAGGAGATCCTCACCGAGGGATATTACACTAACGGCGATATGAAAACAGGTTATTTTGACGAAACACCGAATGTTTATGCCACTTTCACGCTTTATAAAGGAAACTCATACGCTTTTGTGATAGGAGGTGCGAATAACCTCAATAATATAAGAGCATCGTTCTACGGCAACAATTTCGTCGAGAATTTTTTCAACGACGAGGTGGATGTGAGCACTTACAAAGTTTTCTACATAACTCCTATACACAACGGAACATATTATCTTAAAGTCCAGTCTTTCGGGGAATCGGAAGGGGACGGCGAATGGATGTATTATTACGGCTTTAAACAGAACCAGTAGCGTCTCTTAAGGACAGGCTGTGCCTGTCCTTTTTAGTATAAGGGAAGAAATGGGAATATTCAAAAGTATCAATAGAGAGAGCCTGAGCTGGGCATTGTACGACTGGGCGAATTCGGCTTATGCGACAACAGTTCTCGCCGTTTTTTTCCCGCTGTTCTTCAATGAATTCTGGAGCGCGGGTGAAGACACGACCGTCACGACGGCCAGACTGGGCATCGCCACCTCGGTGACGGGAGTTATTCTTATGCTGGTCTCGCCCGTAACCGGCGCGCTGTCGGATCTGGCGGGCTCAAAGAAAAGGTATCTGCTCTATGCGACCCTTGCAGGTTCGCTCTCGACGGCTTCCCTTTTCTTTGTGCCCGGAGGGTACTGGCTGCCGGCTATTCTGTTATTCTCGTTCTCGTCTTTCTGCTTCAGCGGAGGAATAATATTCTACGACTCGCTTTTAAACAGCGTCGCCGGCAGGAAAAGCCTGAACTTCGTTTCCTCGCTCGGATACTCCCTCGGATATCTCGGCGGCGGCATTCTTCTCGCGCTCAACATTCTCGCAACCACAAAACCTGAGATGTTCGGTATTTCTTCATCGGAAGAGGCAGTAAAACTGTCGTTCGTAAGCGTGGGTGTATGGTGGCTGCTCTTCTCGATCCCGTTGTTCAGGTTCGTGCAGGAGAAAAAGCATGAGGTCAAGGAAGCACATTCGCACGATCTCGCCGCCGGTTTTAAAAAAATAAACGACACACTCTCGCACATAAGGAAAATAAAAGGAGTATTTCTGTTCCTTCTCGCTTACTGGCTATATATTGACGGTGTGGACACGATAATCAGAATGGCCATGGATTTCGGTATCTCTATAGGATTTGAAAAAAACAGCCTGATAACGGCACTTCTAATCACTCAGTTTGTAGGCTTTCCGTCAGCGCTTCTCACTGGAATGCTTTTCAAAGGCGAAAAAGGGGCAAGAAAAGGCATTTATTTTACGATAGCCGTATATCTTTGCGTATCAGTACTCGGTGCCTTCATGAAGAACGAGACCCATTTCTATGTGCTTGCGGTGACTGTCGGTCTGGTACAGGGCGGGATACAGGCTCTGTCAAGATCTTATTTCGCTTCCATAATCCCCGATAACAGGGAGGGCGAGTTCTTCGGGCTGTACAACATGATAGGAAAATTCGCCGTGATCCTCGGGCCGCTCTTCATAGCCGTAACGGGACTTATCCTAAGGAGTTCGGGATTTTCCTCTGACGCTGCTTCAAGAGGCGGGATAATGTCCGTATCATTCTTCTTTATAGCCGGCGGAATATTGTTCTATATGTCCGGCAGGGCGATCAGGGAAAAATCTTGACAAAATAATTACGGTTCTTTAGCTTTATGCGGTTTTTTAATAATGTGAATGAGGATGAAATGAAGAAAAAATATTTAACGACCCCGATCTATTATGTGAACGGTAAACCACACCTGGGCCACGCATACACTACCATTTTGTGCGACGCTTTTAAGAGATATTATAAGCTGTTCGGTCACGATACCGTCATGATAACGGGCGTTGATGAGCACGGACAGAAGGTGTATGAAGCAGCCGTCGAAAATAATATGACCCCGCAGGCTTATTGCGACAGCCTTATCCCCGCTTTCGAAGAGATGTTCAAAAAATGCGATATAGAATACGATATTTTCTTCAGGACGACTTCGGAGTCGCACGAAAAAAGAGTTCAGGCTATGCTGCAGAACCTTTATGATAAGGGCGACATTTATAAGGATGATTACGAAGGCAATTACTGCACGCCTTGCGAGACATTCTTTACCGAAAAGGACCTCGTTGACGGGAACTGCCCGGAGTGCGGAAGGCCGACCACTCTGATCAAAGAGCAGAATTATTTCTTCGACATGGCCAAATATGCCGGTCAGTATGAAAAGTTCCTCTTTGAGCATGATGATTTTATCTATCCGAAATTCAGAAAAAACGAGGTTCTCGGTATCCTTAAGCAGGGGTTGAGGCCGCTGTGCATATCGAGGAAAAAGGAAAAGATGCCGTGGGGAATAGAAATCCCTTTTGATAAGGATTTTGTAACTTATGTCTGGTTCGATGCGCTAACGAATTATATTAACGGTATCGGATATATGGAGGACGAAAAAAAGTTCAATGAATACTGGCCGACTACCACGCACCTGATGGCAAAAGACATTCTTCTGCACCACACGATATACTGGCCGACGATGCTGCTCGCAATGCGAGTACCTCTTCCGAAAAACATTCTCATTCACGGCTGGTGGATGGGAGAGGGCGGAAAGAAGATGAGCAAGTCTTTAGGCAATGTGATCGACCCGAACGAGATAATCGACAAATACGGTTCCTCGTCGTTCAGATTCTTCGTGCTTCGCGATATGTCTCTCGGTCACGACGGCGTATTTTCTATGGATTCTTTCCTTAAGAGGCACAATGTTGAGCTTGCGAACGATTTCGGGAACCTTCTTAACCGCGCCAGCCACATGATAGTGAGGAATTTTGACGGAAAGATTCCCGCGCCTTCAAAGAAGACTGAGTTCTGCGATCCGTTCATAAACGAGTTCAAGACTCTTCTCTCGGGCATTGAACAGCTCATTTACGATTTTGAGCTGAACCGCGCGCTTGACGATATTATGAAAATGATAAGGAACACCAACAAGTATATGGAGGACTGCGCGCCGTGGCAGCTCTTGAAAACAGATAAAGAACTTTGCGGTTCCGTGCTGTACAATGCCCTCGAAGCGGTACGGCTCACGAGCCTGCTGCTTTCGCCGGTCATCCCGAAGAAGTTCGAGGAGCTCAAGGACATCTTCAAGGGCGAGATCGAGCCTGAGCTGGAGTTCGGCAAACTTACTGTCGGCAGAGAGATAAACAAGGCTGTTTCGCTCTTCCCCAAGATTGAGATCGACGCAAAAGAACAAAAGAAACCGGAAAGCAAGGCTCCTTCACCCGAAATGGGCATAGATATCGCCGACTTCGCGAAGGTCGAGATCAAAACGGGAAAAATTCTTTACTGCGAAAATGTCGAAGGCAGCGACAAACTCCTAAAGCTTCAGATCGACCTCGGAAACGGTGATATAAGGCAGATCATTTCGGGCATAGCTAAATTCTATAAACCTGAAGATACGGTCGGTAAGAATGTCCTTGTCGCGTCCAATCTTAAGCCGGCTATGCTTATGGGTATAGAAAGTCAGGGTATGCTTCTTTCGGTCAAGGTCGGAAAGGAACTTAAGATAGTCGAAATTGACAAAGATCTTCCGCTCGGAAAAAAGCTGAACTGATGACTGCTTCAAGGTCAGACAACAAAAAGACGGGGGACAGGGGCGAATCTATAGCCTCTCAATTCCTCGAAGACAAAGGCTATAAAATAGTTCAGAGGAATTTCAGATATTCCACTTTCGGCGAGATAGACATCATAGCTAAAAAGGACGGAGTTCTCATCTTCGTCGAGGTCAAGACCTACAAGACCGAAGAGTTCGGCGAGCCGCTCCTTCTCGTCAATCACAAAAAACAGCAGAAGATCCGCAAACTCGCACAGATCTATATGCTTCAGAAGCACATCGACGATATCGACTGCCGCTTCGATGTCATAGGTATAAAAATAGCCAAAGCTGACATCGCTGACAGTTCAGTCACTCATATCGAGAACGCGTTTTAAAGCTGGACAAACTTCCGAAATATGTATATACTGATGTATATACATCAGGGAGGTGATAATGTTAAGTTCAAAAGTTTTTATAAGCGGGAACAGCCAGGCAGTAAGGCTGCCCAAAGAATATCAGGTGGAAGAAAAAGAACTTTATATTCAAAAGATCGGTGATACGATCATTCTTTTTCCTAAAAACGATCCGTGGAAACTCTTCGAGAAAAGCCTTAGAGAATTTTCCGATGATTTTATGAAAGTCGGAAGGGAACAGCCCGGAATGCAGGATAGAGACGGGATTTAATGTATTTACTCGATACAAATATCTGCATATATCTTATAAATAAAAAGCCGGTTCATATAGTCGAACGAATAAAAGAACTTCAGCCGCATCAGATTAAACTGTCAGCGGTCTCTCTCGGTGAACTTGAATACGGCGTATCAAAAAGCATTTACAGAGAAAAAAACCGCAATGCCCTGCTTCATTTTGCCTCGGCCTTCGACATTCTGCCGTTTAATGACTCAGATGCTGAAGTTTACGGGATCTTAAGAGCAGGTCTTGAAAGAAATGGCTGCGTGATAGGTCAGTATGAAATGCAGACAGCAGCTCAGGCATTAACGCGAGATCTAATACTCGTCACGAATAACATATCCGAATTCGAAAGAGTAACGGGGCTCCGGCTCGAGAACTGGGTAGAATAGGTCTATTAAGAATTATTTACATTAGTGACATTTGTCACTATTTTAGCAGGATCATTTTCTTTGTTGTAGCCTTACCTTCAACTTCAAGATTATAATAATAAATTCCTGAATTAAATTTGCTGCCGTCAAATTCAACTGTGTGTAATCCGGCGTGTTTTATTCCATTTGATAATTCCATGATTTTCTGCCCGCTAATGTTATAAACGCTCAGCTTAACACCGGCAGTTTTAGCCAGAGCAAATCTGATCTCAGTGGCTGGATTGAAAGGATTCGGATAGTTCTGAAATAACTTGCATTCCTCCGGCGTAAAATCGTCATGTTCGATTGAGACATAAGTTTGCCATTTGAGTAATGGATAATTTTCATATTTTGTTGGCCAACCTATTATCCATGTATTCATAAAATCCCAATCGACATAAGTGCTGTCAGAATATGTGGGGTATTCCATTTCATATGTCATCCTTCCCTCACCCCCTGCAGAAGTCAGCTGTCCGCTAGTTTCAATATCCCAATAGCTGTGGGTTGGATAAGTATCCGACATCCCGATTAATCCTCCCGTATTGCTGTTACCGATCACCTGACCAACAGAGTAGCAATTTTCTATCACAGAATTTGAATAAAATGAAATATTTGCTCCGATTAATCCTCCAACGACACTCAAGCCATTGACATTGCCTTTCGTGTAACAATTTGAGACTTTTGTATTTTCACAGATAACTCCGGCAAGACCTCCAATATTATCCATTCCAGATATGTCAACATTTGTAAAGCAACGGGAAATAGCTCCATCTATTGAACTGCCAATCAAACCGCCGACCTCATTTTCAAAACCCTGAACTGTTCCGTATTCAGATGAGCAGTTTGAAATATTCGAATTGTGGCCGGCTCCTGCTAATGTTCCGCAAGCTGATAACCCTTTTATATCAACTCCTTGAAGATGCACATGATCAATTTCTGCATTTTTTATAACACCGAATAAACTGGCATAATTTTTTGTAGAGTCATTTATTGTCAAATTACTTATCAAGTTATATCTGCTTTCTCCACTAAAACTTCCTTCAAATTCATTTTCATAATCTCCGATCGGCTCCCAGCCTTTTCCTTCGTTCCAGGGAGCCACACCGAGGTCAATATTATCGACCTGCCTGAAATAGACGCTGTCAATCTTGGTGTAATATCTGACATTGTTCAATTCTTCTGCACTGCTTAAAATATATGGATCGGATTCACTACCGGATCCCCAAGCGAACATTTCACCGGCCGGCTGGTTTATTCTTGCGTTAACACCGTATCCTTCAGAGTTTACTGCGAGTACCTTGTATGTATAACTTCCTGTTTGAGGGACAATGTCAGTATAGTTTTCTGAATCCCCTGCTATAGGAGAGTTTATTGTGTGTATAAGGTCAAAATTACGATATACATGAACAGCAGTTAATTCAGTTATATGGTCACCGTTTAATAATGTATCAGGGTTATTCCATGTTAATTCTACTGAATACTCACCGTTTTGACAAACCGCTTTAAGGTTAGCCGGAGCTGAAGGTATAAGATTAGATAATTGATTTAGCAGGTAAGGGTATCCGCTGTTCGTATTTTCGAAATCTTCTGTCCAGATATTTTCAAAATCCCAGTATTTATAAGTATCTGAAGAGTAATCATAAGTCATTTCATCAGTAGTTCGGCCTTCACCTCCTGCCGAATCAGTTTGCCCGCTTGTTTCAGTGTTCCAATAGCTGAACCTTATGTTTGGAGTTTCTCCCGTTCCGATCAACCCTCCGGTATTACTATCACCTGCTATGTTACCGGTCGAGTAAGTTTTTACAATATAACCGTAACCTTCTTCACTGCGGATTTTTCCTATTACACCTCCGATATCTGTTGATCCCGATACATCTGCTGTCGTAAAACAATTTAAGACTACAACATAATCACAAAACCCGACAATTCCTCCGACTGCACTTAAACCATAGGCACTTCCGGTTGTGCAGCACTCTTCTATTCCCGAGGAATCACAGTATCCCACCAATCCGCCAACATTATATTTGCCCGTAATATTGGTATTTGTTAACGAAATGTTTACCAACATTGATGAAGAAATATTTCCGTATAAACCGATATTATCTTCTCCAGGTCTGTTAATTGTCAGATTAATGATCTTAAAGCCATTACCGTCATAATTCCCTATAAAATCTAATGAATCATTTCCTAACGGTTCCCACCCTGCTCCATCATTCCATGGCGCGACTCCGAGATCAATATCTGCGATCTGCTTATAACAATTACCAACTTTCACCGATCCAAGAAAATAACGGATGCTGTCTAGGTTTTCAGGTGTTCTGATCAACCATGGGTCTTCCGCTGTTCCGCTTCCTCCCGAAAATTGTGAATGGCAAACGGAGATAACGATTATAACAGACAAAAAACAGGTATTTTTAAATAGATTCATATTCGCCTCCGGTTTTAACAATATGTTTAACAACAATCTAAATCATTCTACTTCTTAAGTCAAGAGAATAGTTAAAGAGGAAATCTATTCGTTGCTGAGATTATAAAGACCTCCATACAGCTGAATCAACTTTCCTGCTCAAATTATAATCTTTATTTTTAGCTTGATTATTCTTTTAAAATTCATAACTTTCTTGCTATGGAGAATAAAAATTACAGGATACTGATACCCGCGTACAATTCCGCGCGCTACATTGACGACCTGTTCGACAGGCTTGAAAAGATGGGGTTTCTCGATAAAGCGGTCGCGGTAAATGACGGCTCGACGGACGATACTCTGAAGATATGCGAAGACAGGGGAGTGACAGTGCTCTCGAACAAAACGAACAGAGGGAAAGGTTATTCGCTCAGAAAAGGCTTTAAGTACATGGCGGAAAATGATGTCGAATTTTTCATCACGCTCGATTCCGATCTCCAGCACGATGTGCGGTACATTCCCGAGTTCATAGACAGGTACGAAGAGACCGGCGCGGACATAATTGTCGGGAACAGGCTCGGAGATACGACGACGATGCCTGTGGAGCGCGTGTTCTCGAACCGGACGACATCCTACATAGTCTCGCTTCTGGCAAAGCAGAAGATCCCGGACAGCCAGTCAGGATACAGGCTGATAAGAACCGCAGCCCTGCAGGAAATGGTCCTCACCTGCGACCGTTTCGAGATGGAGTCCGAGTTGCTCATCAAGGCAGGCAGAAAGGGTCTGAAAATCGACAGCCTGCCGATCTCGGCCCTCTACGAGGGAGCGCACAGTTCGATCAGTGTATTCCGCGACACATACAGGTTTGTCAGACTCGTGATAAGATCACTGCTGATCAGGGACGGAAAATGACGGAAAAGAACAATGTTTCAAGAATAGGCTTCATGATAAGCGAGCTGAACAGGAAAGGCCATTTCTCCAGGCAGGAGGTCATTGATCATGTGAGGGAAACGACAGGCACCGAGATAAGCGAAAGTACGGTCAAGAGGTCGGTCTCGGATATCAGGGACCATTTCGGCGTGGATATAATTTACAGCATGAAGAACAAGAGATACGAGGCTGCCGCGAGACGGAGGGATATCGAGAACGCCGAAGATTTTCTCGATGTTTATTCCGAAGCCAAATACGGCAGAACCGATTCGAACGAAATGCTTCTTTTTTACAGCTTCGTAAAAAGCATGATAAGATCCGAATACTATTTTCCGCCCGTCAATGTCGCGCAGAACGACAGCGGTGAGAATACCGCAGATTACGGGCTCATACTCAGGATGATGGAAGACGCGATGAAGCTCAATATATCGCAAAGCAGCCTCGAACTTTCAGACTGCATCGAATATCACATCTCGGAGCATTACAAATCAGGCCAGAAGATAAAGTTCAACCGTATGCTGTGCGTACTTCTCGATTCGATGAAGAAACGGCTTCTCGTTAAATTCATATACAACGGAACAGAAGTCCATGTCGAGCCCATCAGGATAATTCATTACGAAGGAAAGTGGTATTTCATGGGTTTTATAGCCGCAAGTTTAAGACCCGACCATCTCAAAAAAGTAAGGACTTACAACCTCTCCATGATAGAAGGGAACATACATCTCACAGGCAGGGATTTTACGGGCGAAGAATATATTATACCTGAATATAAAGATTCATTCGGGATCATAGCCAGTACGAACACAAAGACCGCGGTAATAAGGTTCTATGAAAATCTGGCGGTAAGGATGAAAGAGCTTCTCTGGTACGACGGGCAGATAACGGAGACCGGAAGGGACGGAGAAAGGGGAAATTACTGCCAATATACGCTGCCTTATCCTTCGAATACTTCGTTCGAGCTGATATCGAAAGTATTAAGTTTCGGTGACAGGGCAGAGATAATCGAGCCTGAGGAACTCCGCAGGAGCTGGCAGGATACAATAAAAAGAATGTTCGGACAGATCAAATAAGGTATTGACTTTTTAATTGGAATTTCTTAAAATTGCCGTTCGCTGGGGGTATGGCTTAGTTGGTTTAAAGCGCTAGCTCGACAAGCTAGAGATCACTGGTTCAAGTCCAGTTATCCCCACAAGATCAAATAAAGCTTCTCATAAAATCCAGTAAAGCCAGTTTGTCAGCGGGTTTTGCGTTCCTGACATAATATCCGGAGTTCATCGTTCCCGTCACAAGGCACTCTTCGAGAGTGAGCCCCGCTATAAAACCCGCGAAAAAACCCGCGTTGAAAATGTCCCCGGCCCCCGTCGAAAGTTTAGGCTCGGGCGTGTAAGGGCCGCTCAAAATGAACGAACCCTGTTTCGCGCAGACCGAGGCCTGTTTGATACTGTGTATCACTATAGCGAAAAGGGGCAGATGCAGCCTGATATTTTCCGCAAGCTCCTTAATATCGTGATATTCCGTGCCTGCTCCCGCCACGCCCGCCACCTGCTGCGCCTCGGATTCATTCAGCCCCAGGATCACATCGGCATATTCGTTCATCCCGAGCAGTCTTTCCGTGCACTCCTTCAGGTCTGAGCGCGATCTTTTCCTCGGGTCGGTAAGGTCGATATAAACGGTCTTTCTTTCTCCGCCCGCCTCTTTAATGAGCGTCGTCAGGTTCGAAAGTATTTCGTTCATTCCGGGTATCATCGTCCAGTTGACGAAAGCGAAATAACTGTTCTTTTCTATCATGTCCTTCAAAGTATCAAGCCCGATCTTATCGATGATCGTTTCCCAGCTTATGTCAAGAACGCTCTGAGGGTGATTGAACATGACCTTACCGTCGTTGAATTCGAAAGCGTCCGTTATGCCCGGACCGCCTATGCTTACCGCTTTTTTGCATTTACGGGTGAAAGGTTTGAATATCGGAAGTATCCTGTCTTTGCCGAAAGATCCGGCGATGCTTATTCTGTTATCCAGCTCTATCAACGAATCAGCCATTATAGGTCCGTTCCCACCCAAAGAAGATCTCTCTTTCACGATCTCGATGTTAATGCTTTTTCCGGAACCGCTTCTGATCCTGTTCGCGAAAGTAACTATGTCGGTTATAGGCGTAAAATTCTTACTGTCTTTTCTTTCGAGAACCGGCCTTAAAATATTGTCGATAAAGCCGTCGAAACCCACAAAAACATTGCCTGAACCTTTGAAACCGGAAAATTTATTCGAAGCTGATCTTATGAGTGTTTTGCTTTTCATCCGTCCGTCCGTGAATTATTAACGGTAATATATCGAAAAATATGATAGATAAAAGCGGAAAAATTCTTTATTTTTCAGTTCGAAATTATCAGGGGTCGAAATAAATGCTCGGTACGATAGTCAATACGGGAACCGTTGTCGGCGGGGCTCTGATAGGAGTGCTGATCCATTCGAGGATGCCTGAAAGGATAACCAAGACCACATTTCAGGGGATAGGGCTTTTCACGCTGTACATAGGCTTTACGATGGCGATGAAGACGCAGAATGTTCTTGTCATGGTGTTTTCGATAGTACTTGGGGCTATATCCGGTGAGCTTTTGAACCTGGAGGCGAGAATGGAGAAAGTAAGCGAATGGGGCAAGAGAAAGGTCGGCTCGAAGAACGACAAGTTTACTGAAGGTTTTGTGACCGCTTTCATGCTGTTCTGCATGGGCTCGATGACGATCCTCGGCTCGATCGAGGAAGGGCTCGGCGGCGAACCTACGCTTCTTCTTGCAAAATCGTTCCTTGACGGTTTCGGCGCCGTTGCGCTTGCCTCGAGTCTCGGTATAGGCGTGCTGTTCTCGGCCGTACCGCTTTTTTTCTACCAGGGCGGCCTGACACTGCTCGCCGGGCTTGTTCAGGGATACCTGACGGAGCCCATCATAAACGAGGTCTCGGCAGTGGGCGGGCTCATGCTCATCGGCCTCGGCATCACGATACTGGAAATTAAGAAGCTCAAGATACTAAATCTTCTGCCTGCGCTCGTCTTTGCGGGCATCTTCGCATATTTTATGAATTAAACATTTAAGGATATAAAATGGCTGACAACAAAATAATATTTTCGATGGAGGGTGTGAGCAAGATCTACCCTCCGCAGAAAAAAGTGCTCAACAACATCTGGCTTTCGTTCTACTACGGCGCAAAGATCGGCGTGCTGGGCCTGAACGGAGCGGGTAAATCGAGCCTGTTGAAGATCATAGCCGGGACAGATAAGGAATTCGACGGCAAGGTGACATTCGACAAGGACTACAAGATAGGCTATCTTCATCAGGAACCCGAGCTCGACGAGACTAAGACCGTCAAGGAGGTCGTTCAGGAAGGTCTGCAGCACATTGTTGATGTGGTGAAGGCATTCGACGAAGTGAGCGCGAAGCTCGGCGAAAACCTTTCGGACGACGAGATGAACAAGGCGATCGAGCTGCAGGGCGAACTCATGGAGAAAATGGACCACCTTGACGCATGGGATCTTGACCACACTCTCGAGGTCGCGATGGACTCCCTGCGCTGCCCGCCGGACGATATGCCGGTGAAAGTCCTTTCAGGCGGAGAGAGGAGGAGGGTGGCTCTGTGCCGTCTGCTTCTCAGCAAACCTGATATTCTTCTTTTGGACGAGCCAACCAACCACCTCGACGCGGAAAGCGTGTACTGGCTGGAGCAGTTCTTACACAGTTATCCCGGCACCGTCATCGCCGTCACGCACGACAGATATTTTCTGGACAATGTGGCGGGCTGGATATTGGAGCTCGACAGGGGAGACGGCATACCGTGGAAGGGCAACTACAGCTCTTGGCTTGAGCAGAAAGCCGCAAGGCTCGCGAACGAGGAAAAGCAGGAGTCCAAGCGCCAGAAGATATTGAAGCGCGAACTTGAATGGTCAAGAATGAGTCCGAAAGCCCGTCAGGCAAAAGGTAAGGCGAGGCTGAACGCTTATGACGCGCTAAGCAGCGTCGAAGTGAAAGAGAAAGAAGCCAAGCTTGAGCTCTTTATACCGCCGGGACCGCGACTCGGGGATCAGGTCATAGAGATAAAAGGGATCAAAAAGGGTTTCGGGGACAAACTTCTCATCGACGGGCTCGATATGAACATCCCGAAGAACGCGATCGTAGGCATCATCGGACCGAACGGTGTTGGTAAATCCACACTTTTCAGGATGATCATGGGCGAAGAGAAGCCTGACGAAGGCACGATCACGATCGGAGAGACCGTCAAAATCGCCTATGTGGATCAGTCCCACAAAGACCTGCTTCCTGAAAAGTCCATTTACGAAGTCGTCAGTCAGGGGCATGAAGTCCTGAATATAAACGGTACTGAAATAAACGCCAGAGCCTATATAAGCAGATTCAATTTCTCGGGCACGGACCAGCAGAAGAAGATATACATGATCTCGGGCGGGGAGAGGAACAGGCTGCATCTTGCCATAACTTTGAAGGAAGGCGGAAATGTGATACTTCTCGACGAGCCTACGAACGACATCGATGTGAACACCTTAAGGGCGCTTGAGGAAGCTATTGAGAACTTCGCCGGCTGTGTGCTTGTGATCTCACACGACCGCTGGTTTATCGACAGACTTGCCACACATATCCTCTCTTTTGAGGACGACGGACAGATAGTATTCTTCGAAGGCAATTTTGCTGATTACGAAGAAAAGAAAAAGCAGAGGCTCGGTGACATAACGCCGAAAAGGCCGAAGTTCAAGAAGCTGATATAATGATTGATAATATCGCATAAATTTTGTAGATTTACAACTATATGGAAAGATCGGAAATGAAACTCGAAAGAAAGATCGTTACCAAATCTGTTAAGGATGCAGAGCCTGACGACGGTTTTGTTGATGCGGATAAAGTAACCCTTTTTGAAATGGTTTGGGAGATAACGCGGGACTTATGGGCTTTTACGGGAGGAAATGATGCTGAACGACGACTACAAAGAAATGTTGTCAATATTATCAGAAGAGAAAGTTAAGTTTCTTGTCATAGGCGCGTTTGCTTTGAGCACATACGGTTATCCCAGAGCAACCGGGGATATTGATATCTGGGTAGAAGCGAATGAAGAGAACTCGAAAAAAGTATTAAAAAGTCTTATCAGATTCGGCGCTCCGATGGATAAGATCTCACAAGACGATTTCAAGACTAAAGGACTGATCTTTCAAATAGGAGTTGCTCCCAGAAGAATAGATATTACTACAGTGATAGACGGAGTCGATTTTGAAGCGGCTTACACTAAAAGGAAAGTGATAATTCTGGAAAATATTGAAATTCCGATAATTTCACTCGAAGATCTGATCATTAACAAACAGAGCACAGGAAGGGATAAAGACTTACTCGATGTGAAGATGCTAAAAAAACGAAATAAATTAAAGCAAAACTGATATAAACAAAAAACCCCGAAAATTTTCGGGGTTTTTTGTTTATACTTTGTCGGCGTCCTTGTGATAGTGCGTCGCGTTCTTGGAGAGCTTGCCTTTGAGCTCTCGGTGATAGAAGTCGTAGGTCATGGGCACAAGGTCGGGATTCAAGATCTCCGCCTCAGTAACGCGCCCGATGAAGATAGTGTGGGTCAGGCAATCCATCGTTTTTACCACCTCGCACTCGATGTAAGCGCACATATTGTCCCTTATGAACGGCGCACCGTTCTTTCCGAGTTCGTACGAGCAGTCTTTGAACTTGTCGAAGTCTCGGCCGCACCTGAACCCGAAAGGCCCGATCTCCTTCATCTCGCACTGATCTGAGATCACCGAGATCGTAAATATCCCGCTTTCAGTTATACATTCGTGCGTGAAATTGTTTTTGTTTATGCTTATCAGCATCGTGGCAGGGTCGGGCGATATCTGAACTACAGTATTCGAAAGCTGCGCATTGATCTTATCTCCTTTTTTCGAGCTTACCAGATACATCCCGTAAGATATCTTGAACAGTGCCCTGAAATCCATATCATTCCTCCTTTCCGCGCTTTAAGAACTGCACCCTGTCGTAGATCGAATTGTCTTTTCTGCTTAACTTTCCTCTGAAATCATCCAGTTTTTTATAACCTTTCTTTTCCATCCAATCCGTTAACTCAACGAGAGATTTTTTTATGACAGAGGATGAATTAAGGTATATGCTTGATGTCATCTGGACGGCTTTGGCTCCAGCGAGGATCTGTTTTATGATACCCTTACCGTCGTGAACGCCTGTCGCTGCGATCAGGTCAGTTTCGGCAAAATCAGAAAGAATGGCTATCCATCTCAAAGAATTCGATATCTCGTCAGCGGTAGAATAAGGGTAGCCTGATATTATCTTCTCAGCATTGATGTCGATGTCGGGATAGAAAGGTCTGTTGAATAGGACAAGTCCGGAGATATCGGTTCTCGAGATCGTCAGCAAGTCTTTTGCCAGTGTATCCGAATAATAGCCCAGCTTCATTGTGAACGGAATGGAGATGTACTTTTTTACTTCTTTGGCGATATTCATTGCAGTAGCCAAATATGCCTGTTCTGTTACCGTAGGGTCTGAAGGCAGATGGTAATAATTTATCTCAAGCGCATCCGCCCCTGCTTTCTCGATCTCTGAAGCGAATTCGACCCATTTATCAAAAGAACCGCAGTTTATGCTCGCGATGACCGGTATAGTTACGGCCGCTTTGGCTTTCTTTATCAGGTCTAGGTATTTTGCTACGGCGTCCTTTTCCTCAAAATATTTTACATAATCGCTTAGTTCAGGATGCAAGAACATTCTTTGTGCCGCGCCGATAGTCTCATAAACATCGTTCATGATCTGCTCTTCGAACAGAGACTTTAACACTACAGCGGCCGCTCCCGCCGTCTCAAGCGTTTTAACGCCTTCAACGGTTTCCGTAAGCCCGCTTGATCCCGCGATTATCGGGTTTTTAAGTTCAAGTCCCGCAACTTTTACTGTGATGTCCGTCATTTCAGGCTCCGGGTTTTTAATTTTCCCTCAGAACATGCTGATCGTATATTTTCTCGAATTTCAGCTTATGCTCAGCTTCCTCTGAGGCTATCTTAAGAAGTATATTTTCGATCTCCTCGCCTTTGAACCTTCCGGCAAGGTCATCATACAGCTCCTTTGACTTCTGCTCGCGTTTCATGGCCACGATAAGAATGTTCTCGTAATCCATTTCCGGAGAGGGATCGATATCTGCCATATAATCGGATATCTTCAGGTCGGCTACTTCCTTTACTTCAACCTTTTTTATTCCCCGTTTCCTGATCGTCTCAAGAGTGTTGATGTGTCCTCTTTCCATCATTTCAAGGTCTTTTAAGGTGTCCTTCATTTCTGCGAATTTAGTTTTTGTCTGCAGCTCCTGATAGAATTCCACAGCTTCCGTTTCCCTGTCAACGGCGAAGTCTATAATCGCGTTAAAATCGTCTTTTTTCATTTACATAGCTCCGTTAATAATTTTTAGTAAGGCTGCGTGAAAACTTCAAAATATTCCTGAGGATGAAGGCAGGCGGGGCACTTTTCAGGGGCTTTTTTGCCTTCGTGCAGATAACCGCAGTTCAAACACTTCCACACTATAACACCGTCTTTTTCGAACACCTTTCCCGCATCAAGGTTCTGATACAGTTTTCTGTATCTTGCTTCGTGGGCTTTTTCCACTTCGGCGATCTTTCTGAAGCAGGTCGCTACATCCTTGAAACCTTCCTCTTCGGCGATCTTTGCGAATTCGGGATAAAGATCTGTCCACTCCTCGTGCTCGCCTTCGGCAGAGGCTTTGAGATTCTCGAGCGTCGTTCCTATCTTACCTGCCGGATACATAGCTGTAATTTCAACCATTCCGCTTTCCAAGAATTTGAAAAATCTTTTGGCGTGCTCTTTTTCGTTCAGGGCTGTTTCGGCAAATATCTCGCTTATTGACATGAGCCCGTCTTTTTTAGCCTGTTTTGAAAAATAGTCATATCTCATTCTCGCCTGAGATTCACCTGCGAAAGCTTTAAGCAGATTCTTTTCGGTCCTCGATCCTTTCATTTCCATTATTATCTCCTGATTTATATTTATTTATTTTTCCACAGTCCGTGAAGGTTGCAGTACTCTCGCGCTACAATATTTTCATTATACTGCACAAAGAATTCGGCGTGAGGTTTTTCTCCCGGCTTTAAGAACTTTCTCTGAGACCATGGGCCGTTGATAATTTCCACCCACTCGATGTAATGCTTTTCTTCCATGGGATGATCGACCGAACCGACTTTTACGATTATTCCCTTATCGGTTTTTTCTATGACCGGTACATGCTTTTCATTTGCAGCGTCGGTGGAGTTAGCCTTAAGCTCTTTCATAGGCTGTCCGCAGCACACAAGTTCTCCGCCGCCTTCGTGAACGACCTCGACCATATTGCCGCATATTTCACATTTGTAGATCTGCTGGAATTTTGCCATGATGTTCTCCTTATTTTTTTTATTCTTTCAAAGCTAAACAACCGTTATAAGAGGCGTGTAAACTCTTGTTGCAAGGTCTTTATCGAGCATGAACAGACCGTTCGAGTTCTCTTTTATCAGCGAAAGTTTGTCGGTTATATTCCTGTCGTTCTCCTCTTCTTCAACCTGCTCGTTAATATACCACTGTAGGAAGTTAAAAGTGGCTCTGTCCTTTTCTTTTTCCGCCAGGTCAACGAGTTCGTTTATGCATTTGGTGATATGCTGTTCGTGCTTGAGAGTGGCTTTGAAAGCGTCGAGAGGCGATTTCCAATTGTGGTCGGGTTCATTTATCTGAAAGAGTTTTATTTCCGCGCCCTGTGAAAGAAGATAATTGTAGAATTTCATTGCGTGATCTCTTTCTTCTTTTTCCTGGACCGACATCCAGTTGGCGAACCCGTCCAGTCCTATGTTCGAAAAATAGGCCGACATAGAAAGGTACAGGTAAGAGGAAAAAAGCTCCTCCTGGATCTGTTTGCAGATCGCCGTTTCCATTTTTTTACTTAACATAGCTTCTCCTATAATGATTTGTGTTTTTCTACGAGTGTTTCAACCATCGCATCAATCTTTCTGTAGTCTTCTTCGCGCGGCATTCCTTTGCACAGAACGGGCTCGATCACTTCGACCTTCAGGTTCGAAATGAGGCCTGACAGCTGTTCGACCATTTTTCCGCCCCAACCGAATGAGCCGAATATGGAGACGAATTTTGTTTTAGGCCTGAGAGCGTTCGCTAAAAAAGCGGCATAGGCGGCGGCGGGATGGGCTCCGGCAAGAACGATCGGCGAGCCGATGATTATGGTCGATGCATCAACTAAGGACATGGCGATCTCGCCGACATCTGTCACGGGCAGATTGAACTGCTTTACGGAAAAACCTTTTTCAATGAGTTTTCCGGTCAGATAGTCGGCCATAAGTTTCGTGCTCCCGTGCATGGAGACATAAGGGATCAGAACTTCCTTTTTTACTTTATCGGAAGTCCAGTCACGGTACGCCTCGATGATGATCTCAGGCTTATCGAAGATCGGGCCGTGGCTCGGCGCAATCATGTCTATGTCGAGCTGAGTCACCTTGTCGATGTTCTTGACTATGGTGGTCCTGAAGGGCATCATGATCTCGGCGTAATAGCGCTTCGCTCCATGTATAACTGTCGCATTATCGCCCGCATACATATCTGACCCGGCGTAATGTGATCCGAAGAAATCGCACGAGAACAGGATCTTGTCCTCTTCGAGATAGGTCACCATAGTTTCAGGCCAGTGCACCCACGGTGTCATGAGGAACCTGAGCGTTTTATTCCCGAGCGAAAGGGTCTCGTTGTCCTTTATCACGATGAATCTGTCCTCGCAGATGTGAAGGTGGTCCGTCTCGAAAGCCTTGCACTTCTCGTTTGTAACGACCTTGGCTTTGGGATACTTCTCGAGAAGCATGGGTATCGAGCCTGAGTGGTCCTGTTCGGCGTGATTGGTGATAATATAATCGATCTTATCGACTCCTGCTCCGCAGAGGTTCATTTCAAGCTCGTGCCATTTCTCCGGATCGACCGTATCTATCAGAGCAGTCTTTTCGCTCCCTTTTATCAGGTACGCGTTGTAGCTTGTTCCCTCAGGCAGTGGTATCAGTTCGTCAAAAATACGCCTGTCCCAGTGGATCGAGCCTACGGAGAATATGTCCGGTTTTACCGGCCTTACGGTCATTGCTATACCTCCTCAAAGTCTTCTTTACCTACTCCGCAAACGGGGCATACCCAGTCATCAGGAATGTCTTCAAATGCTGTACCGGGCTTGATACCGCCGTCAGGGTCTCCTTCTTTGGGGTCATAGATCCATCCGCAAACAGTGCATTGATACTTTTTCATTTTGGTACCTCCGTATTTATGATTTCTTTTTTTTACTGCAGGCAGTCATTAATATAAATAACATACCGCCCTGTTCCAAAGGAAATTTACTTAATTTTTCAGGCATTTTCTGCAGACCCCGTATATGTTTAGGTTATAGTCATCAGCTTTATGACCGCCGTTTTTGAGAATTTTCTCCAGGTCGAGCTCGGAATCTATGTCGTAGATATGACCGCATTTTGAGCAGACGAAGTGAAAATGTGTGTCCGTTTCGAAATCCACATGAAGCTCGGTCGAGTTAACGAATCTCATAGAATTGATTATTTTATTTTCGATCAGCGAGTCTATTACATTATATACCGTCATTTTGGAGATGGAAGGGAATTTTTCTTTCATATATGTATAAACCTGCTCAAGCGATGGATGAGTCCTGTTCCTGTCAAGGAATCTTAATATCTCAAGGCGGTGCTGAGTTACTTTCAGGCCTTTTGCTTTGAGTATTTCCATATATTCTTTGAGTTCCATAACGCTCTCCAAATTGTAACACTTACAATATAAGAATAATTATAAAAGAAGTCAAGGGATAAAATAAAAAACTTGAATCTTTGAGACAGCACTAACCAGATTAAATTGAGACGATAAAATGAATACCTATTTTACTTGCCGAGACAAAAATCACACCTTATTTTACTTCTGCAACATTTTAACAACCAAAGGTTCACCAACCCCCGTGCCTGTCATCTATACTCATGACATGCACAAAGGGTAAAGAGCATCCCGATGCCGGTCATTTGCATTTGATCCGGCGGGGATGAAAGAAATAAAAAAGAAGCTTGAAATAAAGAAGGAGAAGAGAAAATGAAAAGAAGATTGTATTTAATATTATTGTTGGTATTAACATTTGAAATTTTTTCCGATGTAGATATTTTTACTCCATTGGAGAACAGATTAAGTAATGGAGAGATCCAAAGGTATTTTTATACAGGTGATGAATATGGAGGTTATTTCCATGACGAGAATAGAATCCCTGTAGTTATGAATAAAGAGGACAATACACTATATTATCCGGAATTAAAAAAATATCAATCAAAAGGGAAAGAAATAATTGAATTAAAACCATCTTGGAAGAAACTTGTAAATAATAGGAAGATTGGTTTCGATGACCCTACGGTAGAATGGTGGATATATGACTATTTTAAATATTTAAATCAATTTAGAAAAAATATGTATGATGAAGATAATAATCTAAAAGACAGGTTAAAAAATTCGAAACAGGAAGCAATGCTTGTAAAAAATGGCGATGTCAGGAATATTGTGATTAGATTATCATTCAATATGACACAATATCCTTCATATACCGGAGATTTTACTGATAGAGAATTTGAAAGAAATGAAGATATAGAAAACATATACTGCTCATTAAACAGTGAAATAAAAGCTTCTATTTATTGCTTCTATAAAGAAAAATCATATAATAATCTAAGAATACTTTCTGAGTTATATCCTACGGAAGCAATGCTGGGGAAACAAGCCATATTTGTTATCGGTGAGAAAACAGTAAATATAAAATGTTTAAAGAATTCGATAGAAATAGATGTAGTCGGAATAGAGAATGACAATGATTATTTTTTGCCAAAATCTAGCGAGAATCCTTTCGGGTATGAAAGCGATCTTGAAAATCGAGAGCAGACTTTATTGTGGAATATAGTTAAATTCATAAATGAAAACGGGTTAATAAGTTCGGAGATAAAAGCATACAATCAGAATCCAGACGATTATGTCGACATCGTATCTTTTCTATTTAAATACAAGCGCTTTGAAGGTAAGAGTGCAGGTGTAATGAGACCACATAAGTCAAGTTTGATTTATGGTGCTGAATTTTCAAATTATATTGAACCTGAACCTGTTATGAAAGACAGTCTTCATTTCAAAAACTACATAGTTGTTCCGTCACAGATACCATCTGGTAAACCTCTTTGGCGTTCATTTTGCCATGAGCTTGGACATGCTTTACTTGGATTGCCTGATTTGTATGTTTTGAGTAATGATATATCAAAAGATTATCCTATAGGCGGATGGAGTATAATGGCTACGGGATTTACGGATATATTAGCGTCTGATAAAAAAAGCCTTGAATGGTTAAATGAATCAACATTCAAAAAGATGATTACAGTCAATCTTGATGAAAAGCAGAAATTGTATCCACTTAATGATCCGAATCCGACGCATGCAAAAGGATTATCAGTAATTTCACCATATTCAACAGACGATTCCGAATATTTTGTTTTGTCTTATGATAATCTAAAAGGAATAACAGAAAAATGTATTAGATACGGCTTCGAGAATTGGAAACTGCCTTCTGCGGGGCTTTTATCATATAAAATAAATGACAAAGCAGATCAGCCTGGAAATTATTATCAGGAAGATGAAACATACAAATACCATTATGAAATATGTACAAATGATAACAAACTTTATCTAAGTAGCATATTTAACGCCACATTCCCATTGAACGGCT
>DFZN01000065.1 GCA_002382735.1 bacterium UBP11_UBA4055 | reverse complement strand
TTTCTAACAGGTAAAACATTCTTAGTTTGACATATTAAAAAGACCGCCCGCTGAGGCGGTTTTTTTATTGTTGACTTGATTGAAATGTCAAATAGAATGTATAAAATACTTGACAAATATGCATAAAACAGTTATATTTGAATAGAATTATAACGGATTGAAGAATGAAGGTGTCAGAAAAAATATTCAAAGAGATAAAAAAGATCGAAGACGGGAGGATCATCAGGTATAAAAATCTCGGATTGAAAGCTGATGAATACTATGCCGCCTCAAAGGTAATGGAAAGACTATTGAGAAAAGGAACTGTCGAAAGAATGTCTCCCGGAGTTTTCTTTAAACCGAAAATGACCGTTTTCGGCAAGCTCGGTCCGGATGAAAACGAAATTTTGAAACTATATCTTTTTGAAGACGATGAAAGAGTAGGTTATCTTACCGGTCCGGGTCTCTACAACAGCATGGCACTCACCACTCAGGTTCCGGCAGTTTATTACGCAGCAAGCAGATACAAAAGGATCTCGGCGAAAATGGGCAGGGTCGTGATCAAGCCCGCAAAAAGCTATGTAGAGGTAAGCGAAGAAAATTATAAATACCTGCAATTTCTTGATTCCTTAAAGGATTTTACTAAAATCTTCGATCTTGACACTGAATTCGCACTCGGAGTACTGATCACAAATTTAAAAAAATATGATGATGCCGATTTAAAGGTACTGATAAAATATGCTTTAAAATATCCCCCGCGAGTAAGAGCTTTTCTCGGAGCTTTGCTTGACAGGGCAGACTTAGGATCGTTCACTCAAGAATTGAGAAAAAGCTTGAACCCGATTACTTCTTACCGTTTAAGAATAGGAAAAATACTTCCTCAGGCATATAAATGGAATATAATATGAGACTGCATGAAAATACAGAGCTTTTTATACAGGCCGTCGGAATAACATCGAAATAAAGGTATAAATACGACCTCTATTATTGACAAAGCCGTATTTATTTTGTATATTAGTACGGACAAACTCAAAGGAGAATTTATGAATACAAAATTGACGATCAAGCTGGATAATGAGGTCATCGAAAAAGCCAAGGATTATGTAAAAAAGGAAAAGACCAGCCTGTCAAAGATGATAGAGAATTATCTGCTGTCTGTCGTGGGTAAAAAATCTCATCTTGAGATCACTCCGCTTGTAAAAAGCCTTTCAGGCGTAATAAAACCTCCTGCCGATGATTATAAAAAAGACTATACTGACTATCTCGCGGAGAAATATAAATGAAAGACAAAGTGCTTGTTGACACGAATATCGTTATAGATCTGTTGTCAAAAAGAGAAAGTTTTTATGAGGCGGCAGCGCAGCTTTTCAGCCTTGCAGACAAAAACAGGACAGAACTTTGTATATCTTCTCTTACTTTCGCGAATGCGTATTATCTGATCTCAAAAGAACTCGGAAGAACTGAGACAGGTAAGATTTTATCTCGGTTTAAAGTCCTTGTAAAAATACTGCCGATGGACGATAAAATTATAGACCTTGCCCTTAATTCTGATTTTTCTGATTTTGAAGACGCGGTTCAGTACTACACTGCGCTCGAAAACGGTTTAAGTCTGATCATCACGCGTAATCTAAAAGATTTTAAAACTTCAGAACTGCCTGTTATGACTGCGAAGGACTATCTGTCAATGGAGAAATTATGATAGAACTTGAAAAAGCTTTTGAACTGATAACTGAAAACTGCAGAATTATGCCTGAGATCGAACTGCCAGTACACGAGTGCCTCGGATATGTCTGCGCGGAAGATCTTTACGCAAGGCTCGATATGCCTCCATTTGATAAATCCGCTATGGACGGTTACGCCTTTAAATGGAAAGAAGGGCAGAACGAATATATTTATGATGGGATCATACCTGCAGGAGAGCCTGCTGACGAACCTCTCGAAGAAGGTCACTGCATAGCTATTATGACGGGTGCTCCTCTGCCTAACGGGGCTGACACGGTCATACCTGTCGAACTGACAAAAAAAGCGGAAGAAACCATAATCTTCGAGCTCCTTCCTAAAAAATGCGTCAATATCAGCTATAAGGCTGAGGATATAAAGAAAGATTCAATGATCTTGAAAAAAGGCAGCATGATCAGAACTCAGAATATTGCGCTTATCGTAGCGTCAGGATATTCGAAGATCAAAGTTTACAAACTGCCTGATATAGCTATTCTTAATACCGGATCGGAGATAATCGAGCCGGGTCAGCCGCTAAAGTACGGACAGATCTACAATTCGAACGGCACGATGCTGTCGGTCATGGCGCAGAATATAGGCATAAACGCCGAATATATCGGTATAGCGGGGGACGACGAAAGGAGCCTGTCTCTGAATCTGACGGAAGGCTTAAAAAGCGACATCATGCTGATCTCCGGCGGAGTATCCATGGGTGAATTCGATCTCGTTCCCAAGGTGCTCGAAAGTCTCGGCGTGAAGAAAATATTCCACAAGGTCGCAATCAAGCCCGGAAAACCTGTTTTCTTCGGAAAAACGGACAAATGCCTCGTTTTCGGACTGCCCGGAAATCCCCTTTCGAACTATGTCGGATTTGAGCTGTTCGTGAAGACCGCCTTAAAGAAAATGTCCGGCTGTTCAGAATGGCATCCTGTGTTCGAGGACGGTGAACTGACATCTCAATTCAGGCACAAAGGCGACAGAATAAATTTCTACCCTGCAATCTACCGGAATGTTGAAGATGTGATAAAGATCGAGCCTGTTTTCTCGAACGGTTCGGCGGATATATCATCACTGTCCAAAGCCAACTGCTTCCTCGTCGGTGAGATCGGGAAAAAAGAATATAAAGCAGGTGATATAATTAATTTCCTGAGGATATGATATGAAAGGCAGAATAGCTTATATCAACATAACTGCTGAAAAAAAAGATCCGAAAAAGCAGATCGGATCGGGGAAACTGATAGCAGGCACAGGACTCGAAGGCGATGCCTACAACAAACCGGGACAGAGACAGATCTCTGTCACTTCGGTCGAGTTGCTCAGTGAGCAGGCGCAGTGCCCGCGTGCGGGAAGTAAACAGGAGTTTGTAGTCAAACCCGGTGACTTTAAAGAAACTCTGACGACTGAAGGATTCGACCTTGCGCTAATAAAAACTGATGATGTTTTCCTGATAGGAGAAAGCGCAAAGATCAGGATCACCGAAAAAGGCATGACCTGCTTCGAATACTGCCCTTGGGGCAGGCTTGAGGGTGAATGTCCCCTGCCCAAACATTTCCTTTTCGCGGAAGTTCTTGAAAGCGGTATTGTAAAGACAGGCGATGAGATAAAAAAAATATAAAATAATGATATATCTTTAATTTTTCTTACTTGCAATAATGTCTCCGATTGACTATATTTTAGTCCCTTTAAATTCGGGAAGAACGATGAAATGAGCTATCTGGTAATAGCGAGAAAATACAGACCCCTGACATTCGAAGATGTGATCGGTCAGGAACATGTGACCACCACGCTGACCAATGCGATCAAGAACAACAAGGTCCACCATGCGTATCTTTTGACCGGACCGAGAGGAGTGGGTAAGACCACGATCTCAAGGATCCTTGCAAAGTGCCTGAACTGCGAGACAGGTGTCACCCCGACTCCCTGCGGAGTATGTTCAAACTGCGTCGAGATAGATCAGGGCAACAGCCTTGATGTAAAGGAGATTGACGGGGCATCGAACAGGGGTATTGATGAGATCCGTGACCTTAGGGACGACATTAAATTCTCCCCCGCAAAGAGCAGAAAAAAAATATACATCATAGATGAAGTCCACATGCTCACAAATCAGGCGTTCAACGCTCTGTTGAAAACGCTCGAGGAGCCGCCGGAACACGCCGTATTCATATTCGCCACGACCGAAGTGAACGAAGTGCCCGCCACGATACTTTCAAGATGCCAGCGCCACGATTTCAAGAGGGTCGATATTGATGTTCTGAGCAAAGCTCTTAAAGAAATTTGTGCCAAAGAAGGCGTGGAAATAGACGACGGGTCGCTGATTATACTCTCCAAGGCCGGCGACGGATCTGTCAGGGACTCGCAGTCAGCACTAGATCAGGTCATTGCTTTCTCAGGCAGTGTTATCACCGCCGACAAAACAGCGGAAGCTCTCGGAGTCACGCCGGTCGATTCGTTCTTCAGATTCACGGACATTGTGCTCTCGAAAGATACAGGCGAACTTATTACATACATTGATGAGCTTTTCTGCAAAGGACTTCACATTCTTGCGTATATCAAGGGGCTGATGGAATTTTTCAGAGACCTTCTTATTCTGAAAACTGTGAACGACGCCAAGATCCTTGATATGTCTGCCGATAATATAAAAAAACTAACCCCGTACAAAGAGAGATTCGGAGAAAAAGACCTTCTTTTATTCATTGACATTCTAAGCCAGTCAGTCCAGAAACTCAAATCATCTCCCTTCCAGAGGATGGATTTCGAGATCATTCTCCTCAAAATTCTTCATCACGAACCTGTTTCAAATATCGAAGAAATAATTAAAAAACTCTCGGCTGTGGAAGGCGACCTTGAAATTGACGCCGAACAGATCATAAGAGAGATCGCTTCAGGGCTGAAGAACGAACAGGTCAGTATTAATACCGAAACTGTCCCCGAAACGGATAAAAAAAAAACTTCCGACACTCTCCTGACCCTCGATAAGTTCGTATCGGGATGGGAAAACTTCATCTCCCATATTAACGCTGTAAATTCAAGGCTCGGAGTACTCGAATTCGGAGTGCCTGCAGGTTTGGAAGAGAATCGCGTTCTTAAGGTAAAATTCGACAAAAAAGATACTGTATTACGAAATCTGTGCGATTCCAAAAAAGACGAGATTGAGAGGGAATTCAATTCTTTCTTCGAAACCGATGATGTCAGGATAATTTTCATTGAAGGTACGGTCAAACAGACCGACAGGATTATAAAAGTATCGAAAAGCGTAAAGAAAACTCAGGACGATAAAAAAACTGAACTTTTGAATAAAGCCCCACAGCTTAAGTTTTTATTCGAAGAACCTTTCAACTGTAAATTTATTGATTAAAACCAAGGAGAAATTCACATGGCCGGCATGAACATGGATATGAATTCATTATTAAAACAGGCTCAGAAAATGCAGGAGGATATGCAGAGATCACAGCAGATGCTGGAAACGACCGAGGTCGAAGGGACCGCAGGAGGGGGAATGGTCAAAGTAAAAGTGAACGGCAGGAAGAAACTCATGTCTGTCAAAATAGATCCGAAGGTGATTGACCCTGACGACTCTGAAGGTCTTGAGGACCTGATCATAGCCGCGGTAAACCAGGCTTCCGAGGAAGTGGACAGGATATCAGGGGACGAAATGTCAAAGATCGCGCCAAAACTTCCTGACGGATTCAAGATACCGGGTTTCTGATGGGAAAACAGTCTGAAATACTTCAAAATCTTATCGACTCGTTTGCCAAACTTCCCGGAATTGGTAAAAAATCAGCAAGAAGGATATCCTATTACCTGATAAATTCAGAAATGAAAGTATCGGAAAAACTTGCTGATGCTGTTATTGAAGCCAAGAAGAAACTCGGGCTCTGCATGGAATGCCACAATCTGACCGAACACAAGATCTGTGATATTTGCGGCGATGATAAGCGTGACGGGTCATCAATTCTCGTGGTGGAGAATTTCAGCGATCTTTACATGTTCGAAAAACTGAACATTCATAAAGGTCTTTATCATGTGATCGGCGGACTGATCAGCCCTCTCGACGGGATAGTACCGTCATCGCTTAACCTTGCGTCGCTTTTCCTGAGAGTCAGGGAAAAGAAAGTGAGAGAACTTATAATCGGGCTCAATCATTCTGTTGAAGGAGACACTACTGCGCTCTATATTTCAGAAAAGCTCAAAGACTCAGGTATAAATATAACCAGGCTTGCGACAGGTATTCCCATCGGCGGAGAAATTGAATTCACCGATGAGGTTACACTCAAACAGGCTTTTATGGAGAGGCGCATCTTCTGAAAATGCTGAAAAAAATCATAATCACAATTCTTGACAAGATACATAACCGGTGTTATTTTAGCACTGGTTCATTACTATAAACAACCGGAGCTTAAAAAAATGGGAAAACTGACAATATCATCAAGGGATTTGATCATGCAGGCGAGCCCGATAAGGAAGCTTGCGCCTTTCGCTGTAAAGGCAAAGAACGAAGGTGTTCATGTGTATCATCTAAATATCGGACAGCCTGACATTAAAACATCCCAGAAAATGATTGACGCATATCATAACATCCCTCCCGTTATTGAATACGGCCCGAGCGAAGGCCAGCTGTCCTACAGAAAAAAACTCGTTCAGTATTACAAGAAGATGAACATTGATGTGAATGAGTCGAATATTTTCATAACGACCGGCGGCAGCGAGGCTATAATATTTTCGCTTTTATCTGCGCTTTCACCGGGAGACGAGATCATAATCCCTGAACCTTTCTATACTAACTACAACGGTTTCGCCGTCATGGCCGGAGTAAATGTTGTTCCGATAACCACAGATATCAACAACGGATTTGATCTTCCCGTGATGAGTGAATTTGAGGCGAAGCTTACCTCAAGGACAAAGGCAATAGTGATCTGCAATCCGGGAAATCCTACAGGCGCAGTATTCACGAAAGAAAAACTTCAGGAACTTGTAGATTTTGCAAAAAAACACGACCTGTACATTATTTCAGATGAGGTTTACAGGGAATTCACTTACGACTGCAAAGCTACTTCGATACTTCAGTTCGACGATTTCGAAGAGAATGCGGTGATGATCGATTCGACATCGAAAAGATATTCCGCCTGCGGTTCAAGGGTGGGATGTATAGTAACTAGGAACAAAGACCTGCTCGGTCTCGTTCTCAAATTCGGGCAGGCAAGACTGTGCCCGCCAAGCGTGGATCAGCAGGCTGCTGAAGCAGCGGTCGATACTCCAGATTCGTATTTCGCCGAAGTTCACACAGAATACACAAAAAGAAGGAATATTGCGTATGCGGAACTGAAAAAAATACCCGGGGTGACGGTGCCGATGCCTAAAGGCGCTTTCTATATGGTGGTAGGGCTTCCGGTCGATGACGCTGATGATTTCGCCAAATGGCTGCTGACCGATTTCAGAGTTAACAAAGAGACCGTAATGGTGGCTCCCGCTTCAGGTTTCTACGCCACACCCGGACTTGGAATAAATCAGATAAGGATCGCTTATGTTCTCAAAGAGGAAGATCTCGTCAGGGCAATAAACATTCTGAAGCTGGGCCTGGAAGAATACAACAAAAAATGAACGGTGGATCATGTTCGGAAACGCACCGCAGAAAAAGCAGTTCTCATATACAA
This sequence comes from bacterium UBP11_UBA4055, assembly GCA_002382735.1. Classification (GTDB taxonomy): domain Bacteria; phylum UBA4055; class UBA4055; order UBA4055; family UBA4055; genus UBA4055. The sequence continues at coordinate 29,086 of DFZN01000065.1, read as the reverse complement.
GTTCAAAAAGCCTGAAGCCTGAAAAGAACGGAACTCTCAGGGAGAGAATGAAATTCACTTCATACTCATCTCAGGACACAAAACCCTCAAAAAAGAAAATTATATTCTTTGCCGTACTTCTGCTGATAGCGCTCGCATATATTATGACATACGGATTCCGCGGTACCGGATCAGAACAAATAAAGCTGAACGAAAATGAATTAGAGAACATAAATGGTTAATAATCAGTACTATTTTGATGCTTATTTTGAATTCGTAAGATACGCAGATCAGAAAATTTCCGAGATCGAAAAAAAACATACAGACAAATTATCCTGTGCGAAAGGGTGCTGCTCATGCTGCGAGGAAACAAGCGTTCTGCCGATAGAATTCTTTTCCATCGTAAACGCTCTGAAGGAAAACGGCTTAAAAATTCAGCCGGGAAGTAAAAGCTGTTCCATGCTGAGAAGATCCCTCTGCCAGATCTACGAGTTCAGGCCGCTTATATGCAGAACTCACGGGCTGCCTCTCGCTTATAGTGAAGACGATGATCCGCTGATGAAAAATATAAGTTTCTGCGAGCTTAATTTCAAAAAGAAGATTCCTAAATTCACAAAGAACAATGTTCTCGACATGGATGAACTGAACCTGGAACTTGTGACCCTGAACGAGAATTTTATCAGGTCATTCGACGGTGAACTGCCTGAGAGAATGGAGCTTAAGAATATCGTCAATTATCTATAGATCAACCCAAATCTTTTTCCACTTCGACCGTTGAATCGTTCCTTTCTTCTCCGATGATCGAAAATCCCCTTTTCCTGAAAAGCGCTATCATTCTGTGGTTGTCGGTCGTTGTCTGTGCATAGATCTTTTTCATTCCCCATTTTTGTGCTATATCAATGCAGAAGTCAGTTATCATGCCGCCGAGATCCTTGTTCTGCCATTTGTCTGTGATGAGGATCGCATACTCAACAGTATGTCTTTCAGGATCAGAGATGAGCCTTCCGACCCCAAGCAGCTTTCTTTTGCCGTCCTCCACCGTTTCAGCCACTATTCCTATCTCTCTGTCATAGTCGATATAGCAGAATCTCGCGGCCACATCGTGAGATGACCACTGAAAGAAATATCTGAACCTTGAATAGATTGATTCTTTTGAACAGCTGCCGAGAAGCTCGAGCCAGAGAGGCTCGTCTTCCGGTTTGATCGGCCTTAAGGTGATCTCATGTCCGTCCAGCCCGATGCCTCTTTTGACGAACTCCTCAGGATAAGGTCTCAGTGCGAGGTGCTGATATTTTTCGGTATGCTTTCCGGCTGCAGCTGCATTGATGACTACCCTTGCATCCAGTGCATAAACACCTTCACTTCCGACGACCAGCGGGTTGATGTCGAGTTCTGTAATCTCGGGATAGTCCGCAGCGAGATAGGAAAGCCTGATCATCACTTCGATAAGCTTGTCGATATTGACGGGAGGTTTTCCCCTGTAGCCTTTTAACAGCGGCCATATTTTGAGATCTTCAAGCATTCTTCTTGCAAGTCTTTCGTTCAGCGGGGGAAAACCGAGAGATGTGTCGGAATAAAGTTCGGCTGTTACTCCTCCGGAACCCGCGAGTATCACCGTACCGAAAATATTGTCCTTTTTAATGCCGAGTATCATTTCTACAGAATCTTTCATCCTGATCATTTTCTGAACGGTCACGCCCGATATCACGGCATCAGGCCTTGCGGCGGCTGCATTCGATACTATTTTATTGTAAGAAAGTCTGGCCGTCTCCCCTGAATTAATATCTATAATGACCCCGCCGACATCAGTTTTGTGTGTGATCTGAGGAGAATTAATCTTAAATACTACAGGATAGCCTATTTTTTCTGAAACGGCGACCGCCTCATCCTCGTTTGCCGCGGGAAAAGGTTCGGTCACATTTATCTCGTACGCAGCGAGCAGCTTCTTTGAATTCTCCTCCGACTGAACACTGACATTGTTCCTTACTATGCTTTTGAGCTCTTCTTTTATCTTCTTTCTGTTCAGCGAGAATTCTACTGGAATATCTCTCGGCGTTTCGTAAAGCGTCTCGAGGTTCCTTGCGTACTCGACCAGCGTCATGAACGCTCTGACAGCCTGTTCAGGGGTCTTATAGGCCGCGACTCTGTATTCGTTCAGTATCTTCAGACCTTCCTTCATGTTCTTTCCGCCCAGCCACGAAGCGAGAACAGGCTTTTTTGATGCCGCGGCTATCTCGCCTACAGCTCTGGCCGTCGCATCGGCGTTTGTCATGGCCTGAGGCGTGAGGATCACCAGAACTGCGTCAACATTCTTATCGTCCAGCACGATCCTGACAGCTTTGGCTATCCTTTTCGATCTGGCGTCACCAAGAACATCCACGGGATTCCCGTGCGACCACGCCGGCGGCAGGTTCTCATTGAGCAGCTGCAGTGTTTCGTTGCCGAGTTTTGCCAGCCGGCCGTTCGAGCTGATGAGCGCGTCCGTTGCCATTACGCCCGGCCCGCCTGCGTTGGTTACGATGCCGAGCCTTGCACCTCTGGGAATCCTGTTCTTCGCGATAAGCTCAGTGCAGTCGAATATCTCACCGATATCGTAAACTCTGGCGAGGCCTGTCCTCCTAAACGCGGCATCGTAAACATTGTCGCCCGAAGCCAGTGCGCCCGTGTGCGACGCCGCCACGGCTGCTGATTCCGGGAACCTTCCCGCTTTATAGACGATGATCGGCTTCGTGCGGGCGAACGCTCTTGCGGCCGTCATGAACTTCCTTGCGTCCGTAACGGATTCGATATACAGAATTATTGATCTGGTACTCTCATCCTCACCAAAATAGTCTATCAGATGCCCATAATCGACATCTATCGTATTACCGATCGAGACAAAACTGGAAAAACCGATCTTCTCCTCGTTCGCCCAATCCAGCACTGAGGTGCAGAGTGCTCCGGACTGAGATATAAATGCGATGTTCCCTTTCCTCGGGAAATCAGGCGCGAAACTTACATTAAGATCAAGCTCGGGCACTATGACACCGAGACAGTTCGGCCCGATTATCCTCATGTTCCTGAATTTCGATCTCTCTTCAAGTATCCTCTGTTCCAGCTTTGCACCCTCTTCACCTGTCTCCCTGAAACCCGATGACATTATTATAATGCCCTCGATTCCGGCCTCTCCGCACTCTCTGACCTTGTCCGGGACCTCTGCCGCGGAAGTGCAGATGACAGCCAGATCAGGAGTTTTCGGAAGACTTTTCAGGTCGGGAAAGCAGCTCATCGCCATTACCGCCTCGTGATCCGGATTTACGGGATAAACCACTCCCTTAAAGCCTGCCGCGACGATATTGGTAAGAACTTTTCCGCTTACGCTGTTAGGATTCGATGAAACGCCTATAAGAGCTATTCTTTTAGGTTTGAAGATACAGTCCAGATTGTGAACATTCATTACATGAGCTCCTTTTTTTAGAAAAGACAAAGGCTTTGATCTCTCAAAGCCTTTTATCTTCTGGTGCCTCCTCGCGGAATTGAACCACGGACACAAGGATTTTCAGTCCTTTGCTCTACCGACTGAGCTAAGAAGGCATCAAAATCGGTACGGGGTCAAATATAAGATTATTTCAAATCCTTGTCAAGCCACTTTTATCACTTTTCAGGCGCAGGATCAGTCCCTGTAATTTATTCTTTCGTGTTCTTCTTCCTCAATTTCTTCCTCTAACTTGTTCCTTACCTTGAGATAATTGTATTTTGCAAGTCCTGTACCGCACGGAAGCAGGTTACCCATGATAACATTCTCCTTCAGACCTTCCAGATAGTCTGTCGAAGACTTGATCGCAGCGTCCGTAAGTACTTTTGTTGTTTCCTGGAAAGATGCCGCCGATATGAATGAATCGACCTGAAGAGCGGCTTCTGTAATACCGAGAAGCAGAGGTTTGTATGTGGCGGGTCTTGCAGGTCTGAATACTATCTGCTTCTTGCCCTCGTCGGCCAGCTTTTTGTTCCTGTTATCAACTTCATAAGTTATCAGCATCTCGCCTTCCTCGAACTTGGAATCTCCCGGATCTACGACGATTATCTTGTCGTAAAGATCAGAATTATTCCTTGAGAGCACGAATTTACTTACTTTGTCACCCTCGAGGAAAGATGTGTCGCCCGGATTTACGATCTGTACTTTCTGAAGCATCTGTCTTACGATCACCTCGATGTGCTTATCGTTAGGGTTCACTCCCGATCCCCTGTAAACTTCCTGTATCTGATTGACAAGGAAATGCTGAACTCTTGTAGTACCGAGAATATGGAGAATGTCGTCAGGCTTTATCGATCCTTCAGTAAGCTTTTCTCCGGCATAGATTATATCTCCGTCGTGAACGAGGATGTGCTTTCCTCTCGGAACACTGTATGTCCTGACCTCGTTGCCGTTAAGGTCTTCAACCATAATGATCTGGGAAGTGCCTTTAAAATCGCCGTACCTTACAACACCGTCGATCTCAGAAAGGATAGCGGGATCCTTCGGATCTCTAGCCTCGAAAAGCTCGCTGACCCTCGGCAGACCGCCCGTGATGTCTTTTGTTTTTCCCTGGCTTCTCTGCATTTTTATCAGCGTCTGTCCTGCCTTTACCTTGTCCCCGTCCTCGACCTGCAGCGCGCCCCCTGAAGGAGGAAGGTATTTGGCGATCTCGTTCCCGTTCTTATCAAGAATGAATATAGTAGGTTTGAGCGTCCTTTCTTTCGGTTCTATCATTACTTTGTATCTCTGGCCTATTTTTTCGTCGAAAGATGTCTTGAAAGTACTGCCTTCAACTATATCTTTGAATTTAACTTTTCCGCTCTTATGGGAAAGAATAACATAGCTGTACGGGTCCCATTTGTAAAGAGGCTGTCCTTTAACTACTCTTTCTTTGTCTTTTACAAGAAGAACAGCTGAATACGGAACATTCTCTGACATCACTTCCTTGCCGAAATCGTCTATCAGCCTCAAAAGTCCGTTCCTTCTGATAACAACATTTGATTTTTCATACATAACTGTTTCGAAATCTCTCAGTTCGATGTTACCGTCGTATTTTGCGAACTCCTCAGATTTGATCGTAGCGATATCAGCCGAACCTCCCACATGGAATGTTCTGAGCGTAAGCTGTGTACCGGGCTCTCCGATCGACTGGGCGGCCATGATCCCGACAGCCTCCCCAACGCAAACGAGTTTTCTTGTGGTAAGGTTCTGCCCGTAACATTTTGCGCAGATGCCCTTTTTTGATTCGCAGGTGAGTACCGATCTTATTTTAACTTTTTCGATGTTGTGATTGACGATCTTTTTAGCTACGGCTTTATCTACCAGCGTGCCTGCTTCGCAGACTATCTCTCCGTTAGGGTCTTCGCTGTAATTCACTACATCCTCGGCAAGTACCCTTCCGTATATCCTGTCCTCAAAATTCTCAAGTACTTTGTCGCCTTCCTTAAGATCGGATATATCTATACCCATGATAGTATGACAGTCATCTTCCGTTACTACCACATCGTGTGAAACATCGACGAGTTTCCTTGTGAGGTAACCTGCGTCAGCGGTTTTAAGAGCCGTATCCGCGAGTCCTTTCCTTCCTCCGTGAGTCGAAATGAAGTAGTCGAGTATAGAAAGTCCGTCAATGAAATTCGTCTTGATCGGATTCTCGATAACGGAGTCTGACGAAACCTCAATATTCTTCTGCGGTTTCTGCATCAGTCCCCTGATACCGCAGATCTGCTTGATCTGGGTTCTTGAACCCCTCGCTTTTGAGTCCATCATCATGAAAACGGGATTGAAACCGCCTTTATCGAGCCTGAGATTGTCGTACATATCGTTCTCGATCTTGTTAGTGGCTTTTGTCCACTCGTCAACGACCTTGTTATACCTTTCGGTATCGGTGATCTGACCTTCCGCATAAGATTCTTTTATCGCTTCGACTCTCTTTTCGGCAGCTTTAAGTACCTTGTCTTTTAGAGGAGATATTACAAAATCGTCCAGACCTATTGATATTCCTGATTTGGTGGCGTAATTATAGCCGAAGTCCTTGAGCCTGTCAAGGAACAGTGCTGTCTGACTGAACCCAACTTTCTCTATAGCTTCTTCTATGATCTTCTCCACCTGCGAGCTGACCATGAGCTCATTGTAGAATTTATCTGCGGTCATTTCTTTCGGAAGGACCTCGTTGAAAAGAACTCTTCCCGGAGTAGTATCCATAAATTCACCTTTGAACAGGTACTTTATATCTGTATGATAGCTGATGACATTAAAATCGAGAGCAAGGATTATCTCATCGATATTAGAATATATCTTCGGATTTTCTTCCTTTTCCATCTTTCTCTTTGTCATGTAATATATACCCAGTACCATATCCTGCGTAGGATATGTTATCGGCCTTCCGGTCGCCGGATGAAGAAGATTGTGCGAGGCCATCATGAGAAGCCTTGCCTCGAGCTTGGCCTCGGGAGAAAGCGGCAGGTGAACGGCCATCTGGTCGCCGTCAAAGTCGGCGTTGAAGGCTTTACAGACGAGAGGATGAAGCTGGATCGCCTTTCCCTCAACAAGCACCGGCTGGAACGCCTGAATACCGAGTCTGTGAAGCGTCGGAGCCCTGTTCAGAAGAACCGGATGTCCGTCAACAAGACCTTCGAGAAGTTCCCATACTTTATCGGTTCCCTTTTCTATCTCTTTTTTGGCGTTCTTTATCGTAGTTACATTCGGATCGTATTCTATAAGCTTTCTTATCAGGTACGGTTTATACAGCTCGAGAGCCATTTCCTTCGGAAGTCCACACTGGTGCAGTTTGAGCTGCGGACCGACGACAATTACAGAACGGCAGGAGTAGTCCACCCTCTTTCCGAGCAGGTTGCTTCTGAATCTTCCCTGTTTTCCCTTGAGTGAATCAGAAAGTGATTTCAAAGCCCTTTTACCGTCGCTTCTCACGACATTGTTCTTTCTGCCGTTGTCGAAAAGAGAATCTACTGCTTCCTGTATCATTCTTTTTTCATTTCTTACAATGACCTCGGGAGCTTTAATTTCAAGCATCTTTCTCAGCCTGTTGTTCCTGATGATGACCCTTCTGTAGAGATCGTTCAGGTCTGAAGTGGCGAATCTTCCGCCCTCAAGAGGAACCAGAGGTCTGAGTTCGGGCGGAATAACCGGAATAACATCGAGCACCATATATTCAGGTTTGTTGTTCTCCATGTTATTCTTGAAAGACTCGACAACATTAAGCTTCTTGAGAATGTCCATCTTGTTCTGTTCTGACTTTTCCGTCTCGATCCTCTTTCTCATTTCCGATGACATCTGCTTTATATCTATCTCTCTCAGAAGCAGTCTTACCGCTTCAGCGCCGATCTCGGCTCTGAAATTCTCTTCACCCGAGTATTCGTTCTCGTATCTCTCGACTTTTTCGATCACTGAGTTATAATCGCTCTCCGACATCAGGGATTTGTATTTGATGTCTTTAACGATACTCATGAATTTAAGATTGGCAACATCTTTTATCAGGCTGTCAAATTTGCTGACATCCTTTTTTTCCTTTACCGGTATGGACTGAATATCCTTATCGTGATCGATGAAGGAAGAGACCGGCTCCATGAAATCATTATCGTCATAGAGGATCGAATAGACTCTTTCGCGAATATCCTTTTCCCTGTATTTTTCCACAACGAACCGCTCTATCATTTCGAGCATTTCATTTACTTTATCATTGAGCGTTTCAAATATCTTTTTTATCTCAGGCTTTTCTTCAAAGTTCGTATAGAACTCTCTGAGAACAACATTTATCTGATCTCTCTGGGAGTCGTCTTTGATCGACAGATAAAGCAACTTCTCAAGCTCCGTAATGAACTTGTGATATTTTTCGAGATAAGTCTTGGCGTATCTTTCTATGAGGAGTTGATAGTCGGAAATGATCCTTCCCGGTTTGATCACAACATATTTTTCATAATAAATTATCTGTTCGAGAGTTTTCACGGTGTAATCAAGAAGGTTGCCGATCTTTGAAGGAAGCGATCTGAAGAACCAGATGTGAACGATCGGAACGGCAAGCTTAATGTGACCGATCCTCTCTCTTCTTACGCTTCTGCGGTTAACTTCGACTCCGCATTTGTCGCAGACTATTCCTTTGTATCTTGATCCTCTGTATTTTCCGCATGAACATTCCCAATCCTTCTGAGGACCGAAGATCCTTTCGCAGAAAAGACCGTCCTTCTCGGGTTTATATGTTCTGTAATTAACAGTCTCCGCTTTAGTAACTTCACCTTTACTTGTCTTAAGCACTTCTTCGCTTGACAGAAGCTTTATGGTGAACTTTGAAAAAGCTTTGTGTAAAATATCTCTCTGACGCAATCTTGGCATTCTTAACTCCTGTTTTTAATACCTGACGGTTTGAATTTTTACTGATGTATAAACATCATTCGAGTTTAACATCAAGATTCAGACCGTAAAGTTCTTTTATAAGAACATTAAAGGCTTCAGGAATACCCGGCTTAGGTATCTCGAGACCTTTCACGATCGCTTCATACACTTTAGTTCTTCCTGTAACATCGTCCGATTTATATGTAAGCATTTCCTGGAGAATGTGTACGGCTCCATAAGCTTCAAGCGCCCATACCTCCATCTCACCGAACCTTTGGCCTCCGAACTGAGCTTTTCCTCCGAGAGGCTGCTGGGTTATAAGCGAGTATGGTCCGATCGATCTCGCATGAAGTTTATCTTCCACGAGGTGAGAAAGTTTAAGCATATAAGTCACACCGACGGTAATCTCCTGGGCGAATCTTTCACCGGTAAGTCCGTCGTAAAGTACTGATTTTCCAGAGAAAGGCAACTTCGCCTCTTTCAGTTTTCCCTTTACATCCTCAAGCGATGCGCCGTCGAAAACAGGAGTCGAGTATTTCTCTCCGAGCGTTCTTCCTGCCCATCCGAGATTGGTTTCGAATATCTGGCCCGGATTCATCCTCGAAGGCACACCGAGAGGATTGAGAATGATATCGACAGGAGTTCCGTCTTCCATATAAGGAAGGTCTTCAATAGGAACTATCCTTGATACAATACCCTTGTTCCCGTGCCTGCCGGCCATTTTATCGCCGATCTGGATCTTTCTCTTTTTAGCTATGTAGCATTTTACCAGCTGTATGATACCCGGTGGAAGTTCATCGCCGTAAAGAAGACGCTGTCTGTCCCTCTGAAAGTCAACATTGAGCTGATCGACCGCCATCGAGTAATTCGTAATTATTTCTGTTATTCTGTCATTTACTACTTCGTCATCTGTCCAGTCTGTAGCTATGTTCGAATCTTCTATGTTCAGTTTAAGGAAGGTTTTCTGATTTATCTTTTCACCCTTGCCAAGAACAACGACCCTGATACCTTTTTCTTTCTGAAGACAGACGATGTCGGACATAATGCTCTTATCCTTCAAGAGATTGAAAAGCTCAGTTGATCTTTCCAGCTCGAGGAGAGCAAGGTCATCGTCGTATTTCTTCTTCAGTTTCTTCGTCTCGTCCTTTTCTTTGCTCTTGCGTGTAGAGTCTTTCTTCTTCCTTGAGAACACTTTTGTTTCGATCACGATGCCTTTGTCTCCCGGAGGCACTCTCAGAGAAGCGTCCTTTACTTCACCGGCTTTTTCTCCGAAGATCGCCTTTAAAAGCTTATCTTCGGGAGTAAGGTTTACCTCTCCTTTCGGAGTTACCTTGCCGACGAGTATATCGCCCTGATAGACTTCTGCGCCGATCCTTATAATGCCGTTGTCGTTAAGGTTCTTTGTGGCTTCCTCGCTAACATTCGGGATCTCTCTTGTAAGCTCTTCTTCGCCTCTCTTTGTTTCCTTAACGCTGGTCTCGTATTCCTTTATATGAAGTGAAGTGAAAATATCCTCTTTCACCATTCTTTCGCTTAAAATAATGGCGTCCTCAAAATTGTATCCGTTCCATGACATGTATGCTACAAGCACATTCTTGCCAAGAGCAAGCTCGCCATTCTCGGTAGCGGCGCCGTCTGCGAGTACATCACCCGGTTTTACTTTGTCGCCGGCTTCAACCAGCGGCACATTGTTTACACAGGTATCCTGATTCGTCCTGAAGAATTTTACAAATCTGTAATAAACTTCGTCCGGATCCTTCGGATCTGTCTTTTTAGTGACTTTAACGGTACAGCCTTTGGCATCAACTCTTGTAACGACACCTTCGACCGTTGACTCCACCATGGCTTTTGAATCCTTGGCTATTTTTTTCTCCATTCCCGTACCGACGATCGGAGCTTCGGTCAGCAGAAGAGGAACTGCCTGCCTCTGCATGTTGGAGCCCATAAGAGCCCTGTTCGCGTCATCGTTCTCAAGGAACGGAATAAGACTTGCGGCTGCAGAAACTACCTGCGTAGGAGTGCAGTCCATGTAATTTACTTTTTCACTCGTGGAGATAGGGAAATCTCCTCTGTATCTCGTCAGAATAGTCTCAGGTCTCAGAAAGTTCCCTTTATCGTCAATAGGCGCATTAGCCTGGGCGATGATATTCCTGTCCTCTTCATCAGCTGTAAGATATTCGATGTCATTGGTCACTTTACCCTTTTTTACTTTTCTGTAAGGTGTCTCGATAAATCCCATGTCATTAACTCTCGCGTATGATGCAAGAGATGAAATGAGACCGATATTCGGACCCTCGGGTGTTTCTATCGGGCATAAACGACCGTAATGCGTATAGTGAACATCACGAACCTCAAAACCCGCTCTGTCTCTTGTCAGACCGCCGGCTCCGAGCGCTGAAAGTCTCCTCTTGTGAGTTATCTCCGCCAGAGGGTTCACCTGATCCATGAACTGTGACAGCTGATTTGTTCCGAAGAACGCGTTCAGAACGCTTGCTAGAGTCTTTATATTTATAAGGTCCGCTATCGCAAGTTCCTCTTCGGGTTTAGCGAGCGACATTCTTTCCTTTATGGTCCTGCTCATTCTTGACAGAGCTATACCAAACTGATTCGCCAGCTGTTCTCCTACTGTCTTAATCCTCCTGTTTCCAAGATGATCTATATCGTCAACGATCCTTTTTCCGTTCTTTATTTCGAGTACTTCCTGAACAATTGAAATAATGTCAAAATCAGTGATAAGGGTAGTGTCGAAATAAGACTCATTGACCATATTGTAGATATCGCTCTTTTCACTGTCCTTGCTTTTTTCGAGGGCTTTGACAACTTTTTCAACAGGCACCAACTGATAATTATCGGAAGAGACCTTAAGCCTGACATTCCTCTTCTTGTTCATTTTCTTGAAGTAAGCGAGAAGTCCTTCGGTTTTGTGTCCCATCTTCTGGTTGATCCTGTACCTGCCGACATCGCCGAGATCGTATCTCTTGTCATCAGAGAACATTCTCTCAAAATGCTTTCTCGCGGTCTCGATGTCCGGCGACTCTGTTGACCTCAACTGCTCGTAAATGTACATGAGGGCATCATCCTGATTGGTGGTGATGTCCTTGTTGATAGTATTTAAAAGCACATTGAACTTAAGCCTGTCTTTAGCATTGACCAGTGTCATGGATGTCACTCCGGACTCAATGACGGAATTGATCTGAACGGCCGTAAGTTTTGTACCCATCGACAGAATGACAGGCTGACCTGACTGACCTTTCTCAGTGCTTTTTGAACCCGGGATAACTATTTCTTTGAAAAGTATCCTTCCTGCAAGCTCAGCCGGACTTTTTTTATTAAGCTTAACTTTCTCAAAAAGATCGAACATACCGAAAATTTCTTCATCGGATGAAAAACCCAGGGCTCTAAGAAAGATAGTTACCGGGAATTTCTTTTTCCTGTCTATATATACCTGCATCGAATCATTTATTGTCGTTTCAAATTCGAGCCAAGATCCTCTGAAAGGTATTATCTTCGCCGAGAAAAGAGTTGTTGAATTGGGATGTACTCTCGATGAAAAGAAGGCTCCCGGCGACCTGTGCAGCTGAGTTACGATTACACGCTCGGCTCCGTTTATTATGAAGGTACCTTTCTGGCTCATCATAGGAACAGTGCCGAAATATGTTTCGGATTCTATCGTCTGCTGATATTCATCTGAATCATCAGCTTTCTTTGACAGCCTGAGCCTTACTTTTAAAGGCGCGCTGTATGTGGTCCCGATCTCCTGACATTCGACTACTGAATATTTCGGCTGTCCGACAGAATAGTCAATGTATTCAAGCAGATATTTTTCCCTTGTATCAGTTATGGGAAAAGTGTTCTTGAAGGCCTGATGAAGACCTGAGTTCTTTTTCCTGCCGGATTTACTGCTTTTCTGCACGAACTGATCGAAAGAGTGAACCTGAAGGTCCAGCAGGTTAGGCATTTCGAGAACTTCCTCAATGCGTGAAAAACTTATTCTTTTATTCTCGTTCTTTTTCAAATTTAGTCCTCCCTATTACTTTTTTGTTAAAGGACTTCAGCGTATAAATAAAAAAAACCCAACATACGCATTTTATCCGTTATGTTTAGGTCTTTGTTTAATGAACATCTTACGCTCGATTTTAGTATTATCCCGTCCGCGAAACTTGTTTGTTGATGCTCAACTCAAATAAGACAGAAAAAGTTATTCCTGCTTTGAAGAATAACTTTCTCTGCTGAATTCTGCTGACAGTCCTATTTAAGGTCCGCCTGTCCGCCGGCTTCTTCGATCTGAGCTTTCATTTTCATTGCTTCGTCTTTAGGAACAGCTTCTTTTACTGTGCTCGGGCACTCATCCACGAGAGCCTTAGCTTCTTTAAGTCCGAGACCTGTCATCTCTCTGATGACCTTGATTACCTGGATCTTTTTGTCGCCTGAAGAAAGAAGAACTACATCGAATTCTGTTTTTTCTTCTTCTTTTGCCTCTTCAGCTACCGCTCCGGCACCTGCCACCATTGTTGGTGCAGCTGCTGTGACTCCGAATTTCTCTTCGATCGCTTTAACAAGCTCAGACAGCTCCATTGCTGTCATCTTTTCCAATTTGTCTAGTATTTCTTGCACGAAATCCTCCGGTACAATTTATTTATTATCAGTTATTTTCCCTTGAAAGCCTCAGAGCTTCGAGTATGCGGGCGACTTTTGCCATAGGCTCATTGATCACGCTGGCGATCATTGAAAGCAGAGCGTCTCTTGTCGGCAGATCTTTTATGACGGACATCTTGTCCGCACCGTAGAACTGATTCTCGAAAAGACAGCCCTTGATCTCAAGAGCGGAGTTCTTTTTTGCGAAATCGAAAAGAATCTTTGCCGGTGTTGCAGGATCGGCATAAGCAAAAGTTATTGAGTTCGGCCCCTTAAGAATGTTTTCAAAATTCGACAGGTACTGCGAATCCTGAAGAGCTTTGATGACAAGAGTATTCTTGAACACCTTCATCTCAGAGTTCGAACCTCTTAGATCTCTCCTTAATCTGGAAATATTCTCAACATTGATCCCGTCGTATTTTGTTACATAAAAGGCGGACGATGACTCAAGCTTCTTTTTTATCTCATCGATAACGGCCTGTTTTTCGATTGTCTGTTGTTTTGTTATTGTTCCATCAGTCATTTTATTCTCCGATAAAGTGAATTCCCGTAAGACCCTGCTTATACGATCGCAGCCATGATCGAATTTCTGTCTATCTCGTAACCGAGACCCATAGTTGATGATAATGTTATTTTTTTCAGATAGGTACCTTTTGATGCTGAAGGTTTAAGGGCAACGATCTTCTTTACGAACTCGATAAGGTTCTCTTCCAGCTGAGTTTCTGAAAAAGATGCTTTACCGATACCTACATGTACAATACCTTTCTTTTCTGTTCTGAAATCTATTTTACCTGCTTTTACCTCTTTTACGGCCTTGACCACATCGTTTGTCACAGTACCGCTTTTGGGGTTAGGCATAAGGCCTCTCGGTCCGAGAACCTTTCCCAGTCGGCTTATTTTAGCCATCATGTCGGGTGTGGCGATGATCACATCAATGTCGGTCCAGCCTTCAGTTATCTTTGTGACATATTCTTCAAAACCTGCGAAATCAGCTCCTGCGGAGAGCGCTTCTTTGGCTTTCTCTTCCATCGCAAAAACAAGAACTCTTACTTCTTTACCTGTTCCGTGCGGAAGCGACACAACTCCCCTTACGATCTGATCCGCGTGTCTCGGATCTACTCCGAGATTTACTGCAACCTCGACTGTCTCGTCAAACTTGGCCGTAGCGTTTGCTTTACAGATCTTCACTGCTTCCTGATAATTCAGGTCCCTTCTCTGTGAAGCTGTCTCGAGCATCTTGGTTATTCTTTTTGTTGTTTTCATTCTTCTTCCTCTGTCTGAGTTTATTTCTATGCAGCAGACGGTCTGCGCTCCGGCTTTAGCGCGCTTTGCGTCCTTATAACAGTTTATTTCTTTACTGTCACACCCATACTTCTGCAGGTCCCTGCGATAATGTTCACTGCAGCCTGAAGATCATTGGCGTTAAGGTCTTCCATCTTCTTCTTTGCTATTTCCTCGAGCTGTTCCTGAGTGATAGTCCCTACTTTTTGGACATTAGGCTCGGGTGAACCTTTGTCAAGTTTTAATGCCTTTCTGATCAGTACCGAAGCGGGAGATGTCTTCATGATAAATGTGAAGGACTTGTCCTGATAAACAGTTATCACGACCGGAATGATGTCCCCTTTTCTGTCCTGTGTCCTGGCGTTGAATGTTTTACAAAACTCCATGATGTTCACACCCTTCTGTCCGAGTGCCGGTCCTACCGGAGGAGCGGGTGTCGCAACGCCCGCTGGTAACTGAAGTTTAATAAAACCTATGATTTTTTTTGCCATAATACGCGCCTTTAATTTAATTCGTTATTCATACTTTACCTGAAGGAAGTCAAGATCCACCGGAGTGCTTCTTCCGAATATAGTGACCATTACCTTCAGTCTCTGTTTCTCTTCATTTATTTCGCTTATAATCCCGCTGAAATCAGTGAAAGGTCCGTCAACTATCTTGACGAAATCCCCCACCTTATATATATTCTCGACCTTTTCCTTTCCGATGGAAGCTTTTGCTTTTTCGAGCATCCTTTCAACTTCCTTCTTTGAAAGTTCCTGCGGTGAATTCTTTGGTCCGACAAAATTAAGTACTTTTGAATTGCTCATGAGGAAATGCTCGACCGTTTTGCTCAGGTGGCAGTTGATGAAAAGATAACCGGGGTAGAACAGTCTTATCTTTTTCACTTTTTTCCCGTTCCTCATCTGAACGACTTCCTCCGAAGGAACGAATATCTCCACTATCTCATTTTTATAACCCAGCCTGTCGATCTCGCTTTCGAGGAATTCCTTTGTTTTGACCTCTTCGCCTGTCAGAACATGAAGTATGTACCAGTTTGCGCTCAATTGCTTTCCCACCCGAGTTTAATTAATGAATTGCTTGATCAGCCAGTTGAGTATCTGATCCGAAAAGAAAATGAAGACCACGAGGATAAGAGAGACCGCGATAACGATCTTTGTCGATCCCCAGACTTCCGCCTTGCTCGGCCATGTCATTATCTTCAGTTCTTTTATTACGGAGCGTATAAAGTCTAGTATTTTTTTCATCTCAACTCCCGTTTTATTTAGCAGGCGATGAGGGATTCGAACCCCCGACACCCTGTTTTGGAGACAGGTGCTCTAACCGGACTGAGCTAAACGCCTGTTGTCTGGAAAACTATTTTGTTTCCTTATGAGAAGTATGCTTTCTGCAGAATTTGCAGAATTTTTTATGTTCCACCCTGCCTGAGTGTTTTGCCTTGTTCTTGTCTTTGTTGTAGTTCTTCCTCTTGCACTCTTCGCAGGCGAGTATGATCATATCGCGCATTTTATACCCCATAATGTTATTTCAACATGCTTACTAGCAGATTTGAACTGCTGACCTCTTCCTTACCAAGGAAGTGCTCTACCGCCTGAGCTAAGTAAGCTTCCCCATAAGAATAAAAAGAGCAAGCTTTCATTTCAAGCTTGCTACTTTTTATAAGAGCGGGAGACGAGACTCGGACTCGCGACCCTCAGCTTGGAAGGCTGATGCTCTACCAACTGAGCTACTCCCGCTTTTCTCGTGGGCCAGGATGGGTTCGAACCACCGTAGGCGTGCGCCAGCAGATTTACAGTCTGCCTCCTTTAGCCACTCGGACACTGACCCGCAAGGGTGCTAATAGAGGGACTCGAACCCCCGACCGGCTGATTACAAATCAGCTGCTCTAGCCAACTGAGCTACATTAGCATTTTCGGACTGCAAAGATATGAAAATATAAACTGGTTGTCAATAAGTTTTTTCTGTATTTTAGTTGAATTTATTTCTTTAAAGGTCTGACCGACTTTTTATAGACTTTTCCCCTGTATCTTACACTTACTTCAGTATCGGATACAGCAATTATTTCAAATTCATCCTTTGGAGCAGTTATTCTCTTTCTTATAGCTTTAATATCCGGTGACTTACCTGATCTCAATGTCGAATGCACCATAGTTTCAACTATACCGGCATATTTTGCTCCCTTGGCCTCATAATGTTCTGTATTCTTTTTGTGATTTATGATCAATAAGGTAACTAAAGCGAGGATCAAAACCGATAGAAATGAATAATATATTCTTTTTTTGTTCATTATAGATGTTGATCTGTTTTTGTTCCCCTCTCTACAAAACTTTACATGTTTTTCGAGCTCTTTTAAATCTGATCTCGAGCATTCGATTCTTAAAAGCTTTCTCGCCTCATTGGCGATCATGGATTCATCACGGATATTTGCTGATTCGGTTTCACTGATAAAATTATAGATATCGTTCTTTTTCTGCTGCGTCAGGATGTCTGTTTTGAATTTATCGAGATTCAGATCTTTGATATCACCTGTTTTTTCGGCTGTCGATATCATAAGGTCAATTTCTTTCTTGATCTTATCCCAGTCATCAAGCCATATACATATTTTCAGGGATTCAAGCTCTGATCTAAGTATTTCAAATATCTTCCTTTTTTTCAATTCAGCGGATTCACTAAGATGCTTCTCTATTTCTGAAAGAATAATTTCCGCTTCCCTGAAATTCTCATATGATTGGCTTGACAACATATTGGTGACAGAATCTAATTTAATATTGATCGCCTTTGCAGTCTCGTAATCAAAAAAATTTCTCATCTTATTGAATTCTGATCTTATATTCTCTGACCTTATTTTGTTTCCGGAATATAAATTATCGAATATCGGCTCGTTCTTACTTGACAGCATTTCAAGTTCTTCTATAGATGTATTGCATAGAAATTGAGATATCAAATCGTCTCTTGACATAAATGATCTGACTTTATTCAATTTTTTGAAGAATTCTGTTCGCAGTTCGTGGTCAACAAGTTTATATTTTACAATATATTCAAAAAAAATACGGTTCGCTTCTGAAATAGTGTCTTTTGATCTCTCATTGACGGTGTAATCTTCTTCTTCAAGATAACATTCAGCTTTTTTGATCAGATCCTGAACTTCACTTTCAAGGGCCGTGAAAGGTTCAATGAACTCCCAGCTTAAACAGCTTTTAATTTTAAAAAGCTTATCGAAATTGGACCTGTAAGAAATTTCATAGGAATTGTTGTTTTTGAGGACCGTTTTTGAAAGCTCGGTTAGAACTTCAGAAGACAGAACATAACCGATAAAACTGTCTCCGCAGACCTGTGATTCGATCTTTGCTAACATACTTTGGATACTTTTATGGATAGATCTGTCTCTAACTTTCAGTATTTTAGTGTCTATAGCTATCATCTGTTTATTCGCTGACAAAAACAATCCCCATATTATTAAGTCTTTTCATTATGCTGTTTTTTGCTGAATCTTTTGCTGTTAAGAAATAATCATCGAGTTCATTTCTTATTTTATTAAAATCATCGTCGATATCAGCTTTAACAGCATAGAGATAATCAAACCCCCTGATAACTTCGTCGAGATATTTTATCGAATTTACTGAGTCGCCTTTTGCCGCATAGAATTTCGACAGGTTGAAATATATTTCAGGTACGCTGAAAAATTCAAGGTCCAGAGCTCTCTGAGATATCTCAATGGCTTTATCATAGTCTTTTTCGACATAGGCCAGCCATGATATCATCATGTCGCACAGTGCCGCGAGCTCATTATTTTCGATCTCGGCTGAAAGCTTTCTGGACTTATAAAATTCTTTCTCTGCCTCAGAGATGTTATGAAATGAAGTAGGCCTGTGGTATATCAGTGCCAGAAGAAAATGATCATACGGATTCTCGCTGTATTCTTCAAAGATCTTCTCTGTTTCGGATTTAAGGTTATTGATCAGGGTAAATTCTGACGGGTTCTGCAGGTACTTCTCATATGTTTTAATATTAGCTGTGAATTTTTCAAATAAATGAGATTTCTCTCCGAAGATCATCGTATCTTTAATTATCTCTATACCGCACCTGTGAGCATCTGAAAATAGTTCTTCCAGCCAGATCACATCAAACATCTCTATTGAAAAAACAGCTCCAAGACCGGAAAACGATAAACCTTCAGCAGCTTCACCGCCAGCATAACCAAGTCTTGATCTTGTCAAATCACTGACTTCAGGTATATTTTCCTTAGATATGAGTATGTTCGAAAGCTGCATATCTTCGAATTTTCTGCTTATGATATCATTATCTGTTAATTCCATAAATTCCTTGTTGATCGATGATGATATTTTATTTACACCTTTAATATTTACTTTTTTCAGGCTTGTTCTATTAACAAGAAGAAAATAATTCTGCAATAAAAAATCTAAGTAAGAAATTCCAAGTTCGTGACTGAAAGGTTTTAATATCATTCTGATGCCCCCGTTTGAAGATGTTAAATAACACTCTAAATATTGTTATCAAAGGAAGAAAAAGCAATAATAATTTTTTTTTTCTTGATAATAAGAAAATTTCTCCATAATTTACGGTATAGAATTAAGAAGGGGGTGTAAAATGAAAAAAGGATTCACATTAGTTGAGGTTCTTGTTGTTTCGGTAATCGTTGCTACTCTGGCGGCAGTAGCTATTCCGGCATTTAACGGTTATATAGAGCGTACATCGGACCAGGTTTGTGAACATACGGCTGTTGCGGTTCTTACATCTATCATAATATTTATTGAAAACAATGGGTATATACCCACAGACCCTAACAATCTGGATCATTATAGGATTACTTTACCTCAAGGCTATACAGCCATCCTATCAGTGATCGACAAAGACAATATTACCGTAATTATTCAGGATGGGATATATATGGGTTATGCTGAGATAGGAACATAATTTTTTTACTATTTTTCTATTCACATTTGCTTTTTACAAATTCTCTGCTTATTTTATCGCCTGCTTTAACACAGGTCGGTAAATGAAAGGCATTACGGAAATATATTTTAATGACACCCTGATCGGAACTACCGATAAGCCTATTGATTATCAGAGAGAAAATGAGCAGCAGAAAGAATACAGGGTAACAGATATTAAACGCGAGCTTTCAGCCGTATTTTACTGCGAGGATGTTAAGGTCGTCAAAGACGACAAAGTAATTGTCGAGATCGTTTAAAAATCCGTTTTTCTGAAAATATATGCCGATATTAAAAGCACTGCCGTCCCTGTCAGGAACGGACCCGCAAGAACATAAACCGAAATATCTTTTCCCGTTACCATATCTGTTATACCTATGACTGTATCGGATAATTTCGGAAGAATGAAATCCAGAGAGCTGATAAGCGGCCTGTATATCTTGTTGCTTATCACCGAAAACCTGTCTATCGCCGAAACGATTGGTGAAAGAATAAAAACTATGAAATAGGTAAGCAGGAGCGAAACGACACCATTCTTGAGCAGCATCGATAAAAGCGCGAGAACTGAAAATATATTATAGAAGAAAATCAGGATCAGAGCTCCCGAGTAAAGGAACCTTACATTCCACATCCCGAATTTTGACGATAGAACCACCCATGAGAAGATCAGAATATAAAATATACTTCCTGCTATTACGGTCATGGCTCCCGAGAATCTCTGAAAGAAAATACTGTATCTTGAAATCGGCTTTGACAGGATCAGATCTATGCTACCCTTTTTTAAAAGGTCCGGATAAACACCTGATACTGCAAAAAGTGAAATAAAAAGAGAGACGAAAAATATGGCTATTGCTATTCCCGACTGGATGTAGCCGAGTACTTTTTCGGGGCTCATGTCGCTATTGCCGCCTGAATTGTTGACCGAATTGCCGAAGATACTTATTATCACACCAGAATCCATTCCGGCGATCTTTATGTTCAGCACGAATATCAGAGATAAGCAGAATAGTGAAGATAGAATAAATACCGTCAGAATAATCTTCTTTGTCAAAAGTTCTTTTATCGTGAGCAGAAACAGTCCCGTAATTCCCCCTTAATTTACTACCTTAATAAAAAAATCTTCAAGCGAAGTCCTCTGTTCCTCGATCCCGGTGATGATGATCTTTTCTGATCTTAATTTATCTATAATGTCGTTGAGAACTGCATTATCTTCAATAGCTGCTTCAGCGCAGGAATCTTTTTTTGAATATGAGATATTCTTACCGTCAAGTAACGAATAGAGGTCGTTCGTTCTGCCTGTCTCTACGGATATTTTATACCTGCCTGTTGACTCAAGGAAATCTGCTGTCCTTCCCTTCTTTATCATCTTTCCTTCTTTCAGGATGGCAATCTCATCCGACAGCCTCTCGACCTCGCTTAAAAGGTGCGAGTTGATAAATACTGTCTTTCCTGCATTCTTGAGATCGAGAAGGACTTCGCGAATCTCTATCCTTCCTACGGGATCGATCCCGTCCGTAGGCTCGTCCAGAAAGATGATATCAGGATCGTTTATCAATGCCTGCGCCGTACCGAGCCTCTGAAGCATCCCCTTGGAGTATTTCCTTATCTTCAGATCTTTCTTATCGAACAGTTTTACTTTCTTAAGCAGTTCAGGTATTTTTTTACTCAGTTCATAGCCGGCGGCCCCGGACATCCTGCCGTAATAATAAAGGAATTGTTCCGCGTTGAGGAACTCGGGAAGTCTGTGATTTTCTGAAAGATAGCCCGTTTTAAGCCTTGAAGAAGGGTCTGAGATATTTTTCCCCAGAATTAGACCATCTCCCGATGTCGGTTCGACGATCGAAAGAATTAGTTTTATGAATGTGGTTTTACCTGCGCCGTTGGGGCCCAGAAGTGAAAATATCTTACCCTGCTCAACACTAATATCAAAATCCGTAAGGGCTTTTACCCTGCCCCGCGAGTAATGCTTGGTCAGTGATCTTGATTCGACAGCGAACATTTATATCTTTTGAACTATCGATATTAAAAAATTCCAGAAGTTGCCGACAGATACTATCCTAACTTTTTCGTCAGGCGAATGAGCACCGTAAACATCAGGTCCGAAAGATATCATGTCCATCCCGCGATATTTTCTTCCGATTATACCGCACTCAAGACCTGCGTGAACAGCCTTAATTTCGGGTTTTTCCCCGAAAAGCTCCTCGTGCGCTGCGACCGCCTTTTTCAACAGCGGGGAATCGGGATCGGGAGTCCAGGCGGGATAGGGATCTTTGCTGATATATTCGTAATCGGCGAGGAGTGCGTGCGAGATCACCTTTGAAGAAACATCGTGTATCGATGATTCGACGGAGCTTCTCTGACTTGTGAGTATCTGGATGCCGTCTTTCTGAACTGATACCGAGGCCATATTCGTTGAAGTCTGCACGAGCCCTTTGATGTCCGGGCTCATCGCGAATACTCCGTGCGGGAATGAATACAGAAGATTCAGAAGGCGCGATTTTTCTTTTTCGGGAAGAACCGGCATACACTCATTATTCTTTTTCAGGGACAGTTTTACTCCCTCATCGGTCTTCCTCAGTTCGTTTTTGTATATTTCGGTGTATTTTGATATTTTCGTTTCAAGTATAGGCAGATCTTCCTCATTGATACATATCTCAGCCATCGCTTCCCTGGGTATAGCGTTATGTTTTTCCCCGCCTCTGATCTCCGCAAGGTCGAAATTTATCTTATCGTCCAGGACCCACAAAAATCTGGCAAGAAGAATAATGGCGTTCCCGAGCCCGCTGTTGATCGCGAGTCCTGAATGTCCGCCCCTCAATCCGTCAATTTTGACCGTATAACTTAGCTGTTTTTCACTTTTAAGTCTTTCCGGGACTGACTTGAATATGCTTGTAGTTTTACCGCCGGCGCATCCGATATAGACCGCGCCCTCCTCCTCGGAGTCCATGTTAAGCAGTATCCTTCCGCTTACGAATCCTTCCTCCAGCGCGTTCGCGCCTGTAAGACCTGTCTCCTCGTCCACGGTGAACAGGCATTCCAGCGGCCCGTGGCCGACATCATCGCTGTCAAGCAGCGCAAGTGCCGCGCCGACGCCCATGCCGTCGTCCGCGCCGAGGCTCGTGCCACTCGCCCTCACGAAGCCGTTCTCCTCGAAAAGATCGAGAGGGTCGTTCAAGAAATCGTGATCCGTACCCTCGTTCTTTTCGCAGACCATATCGACATGGGACTGGAGAACGGCGCAGGGAGAACTTTCTTTTCCAGGGCGCGCAGGTTTGGATATAACGACATTTCCTGCGGCATCTTTTTTGAACTTGAGTCCTCTCTCATTTGCAAAACTCTCAAGATAATCAATGATCTTTTCCTCATGCCCTGACATCCTCGGTATCGCGCTTATCTCCGAGAAATATTTCCAAACTGATGCCGGTTCAAGTCCTGATATCATAAGAGTTCCTCCTTATAGATCGAATTCCATTCCCTCGTTTGCGATGATTATCTCGACTGATGCCGAGGGATATTTGTAGTTCATGTATTTTTTTGCCGAATCGTACATCAAGCATATTTTCTCGTCGTCGCTCTCATGATTATGATGGAAAAGAAGCAGTTTTTTCACTTCCGAGTTCACTGCGGCATCAACTCCTATCTCCGCAGTCGAGTGCCCGAAACTGAACCTCCCGGCCAGCTCGTTGAAATCGTACTGTGTATCGAAAATCAGAATATCGGCTTTGCCGAAAAAGGGAAAGAAGGCTTCAAGAACTGTCCCCGCAGTATATTCGGCGTCCGTAGCATATACGACTTTTTTCCCTGAGGATTCAACACTGAATGCGTAAGAACCGTTTGGGTGGTTGAGTTTTTTTGAGCTCACAGTGAAATTTCCGATGCTGATTACTTCATCTTCTTTTAAAACATTGAATTTTTTAGTGCTCGGACGGGACTTTAAGCTGACCGGAAAAAAATTGAAATCCTGCTGCAGTTCAAGCATTTTCTCAAAATCTTTATAATGAGAGTAAAAATTCAGTCTGACCGTCGGGAAGTGGACCGGAGAAAAAAAAGGGAGTCCGTTTATGTGATCGAGATGAAGATGCGACAGAAAAATATTATATTCGCTGATACCGCTGTTGAAAAACTTTCCGCTGATAAGTTCATTACCGAGATTCCTCATACCCGAACCTGCATCCAGTATGAGAAGGGTTGAATCATCCGATACTGTCACGCAGGAAGTGTTCCCGCCGTAAGTCGTAGAAAGATGAGCCGGGAGCGAATCGATCAAATCACTGATCTTCTTTTTGTCCGAAATGTCCTCACCGTAAGAAAAAGAAAGTACTTTTTCTATCTTTTCCCTGTATTTTTCGGGGCTCAGCGGAGAATTTATACTGCCCCTTACACCCCAGAATTTTAATTTCATGTTTAAAATATATTTATTCAGCCCGCTACAAGCAAGAACTAAATAATTTTTTTTACTTCCTTGATTTTAACATAAAAGTCCGTTAAATTTACGGTAACAGCAGAAAGTAACCTGAAAGCTGAGAGATAATATTGAAATTAATGGAGGAAACCAACAATGAAAAAGATATTTGTTCTTGTATCTTTAATGTTCATCATCGCCTTTGCGGGATGTTCCGGAAAAACTGAAGCAAAGAAAACGACAGATTCGGAGATAGCAAAAAAATACGCTCCCGAAAATACAGTGGCGATGCTGAGATTTTCATCAGCGCAAAAACTGTTCACTACTTTTGGCGCCGGACCGGACAAGTTCATGGGCGAACCTGTACCTGCCGACAGAAGCGAAGTGATTGAAGTTCTCGGCTTTGATCCGATGAACCCTGCCGAATTCGATAAAGCAGGTCTGGACATCAACAGAGAATTCGGTATCGTTGTCAGCGGCCTTAAGATCAAAGGAAATGAAGGCGAAGAAACAAGCGCCGACATCGACATTCTGTTCCCTGTAACCGACGGACAAAATGCTTATGCCCGCTTAAAAGAAGTGATAAACTCCAAAAAAGACGAAACTACGACAGTGACGGAAGAGAACGGAATGCTGATCATTGTAAAATCTGAGGAGCCTGAAGTTAAGGTCACTGTAAAAAATGATGCGGACTATCTGGTTTTCCGAATGGCCTTCAACTCAGCTTCAACGGCACAGAATGTATTTGAAAAGACCAAAAAGCTGGCTGATACACCCAATTATAAAGAGACAGCTTCGTCAGTCGAACTCGGAAGCGACATCGGTTTCTACATTGATTTCAAGAATCTGATCCTGAATAACGAAGAAGCTCTAAAAGAACTCAGCCTTAATCCTATCATGGGCGAAAATAATATAAAATCCCTCGAATACATGAAGTATTACAGAGGCGTGGGATTTTCTGTCGATCTTGAAAAGAGCGATTTTGCGATAGATATGTCTGCTTTTATCGATGCAAATAATCCTTTCAGCAAGATGATCGAGAATGTAAAAGCAGACAGATCTGTCGTTCTGGGAATGAACAAGAATCCCGCTCTTCTTTTTTCCGCATTCCTGAACGCTTCCGAATATATGAGCTTCATTCTCGAAACTCTTCCTCTTGAATCAAAACAAAGCTACGAGCAGGAGCTTTTAAACATTAAGAACCAGACCGGCATCGATCTTCAGACCGAGCTTATAGACCGGCTCGCAGGAAGTATAAGTCTGGGAATGTACGACGGAAGCACTATTAATATGATGAACTACAACACAGTTCTCAATTTCAATGTAAAGGACCCCGCCGCTTTTATTGCCACGCTTGAAAAGATCGGTCCCAAGGCGAACATGACTAAGGCTGACCCCGCTCAGACATTTACTGACATCGAGATCGGCGGAAATGTTTCGGTCTATTCGGTCAACATCCAGATGATGATGGCCTATATTGTCATCGAAGGCGACAATGTTTCGTTATGCACATCAAAAGAGATGGCCGCAGGTGCCATGAATAAAAAGGATAAACCTTTCACCGATAATATGGACGGCGCACTGAAAAAACAGCTCGAGAACGACCAGAGCTGCCTGTATCTCGATATCAATGAAACATATATCGCGGCCAAAAGTATTTACCAGTTCTTCGTCGGTATATCCGGAGGTGAGAGTATCATCGACGCAAAGACCGATGCCTTCGCGGGTAAATTCGACTACCTCTATGCAGGCGGAGCCTGGAAAGGCGAGAAGGCCGAAAGCAGATTTGTTCTTAAAACAAAGTTCAGCAAACCTTTCTTCATTGCTTTACAGGAAGAGATGGCAAAACTAAAACAGTAGGATAAATTTATGATACTTGTGACCGGCGGCGCGGGATTTATCGGCAGCGCAGTAGTATGGGAGCTCAACAGAAGAGGGATCGAAAACATAATAATTTCCGATCATCTCGGTATGAAAGAAAAGTGGAAGAACCTCAGGGCACTTAAATACGCTGACTATATCGAGAAGGACGATCTTCTGGAAGAGGTCATGTCCGGGGACGGTGCTTACTCACACCTGGAAGCCGTTATACACATGGGTGCGTGTTCTTCAACGACCGAAAAGGACTGCTCGTACCTTTCATATAACAATTATGAATACACAAAAATGCTCGCCGGTTACTGTATCAATAATAATATCAGATTTATTTACGCTTCAAGCGCCGCGACCTACGGTGACGGAAAGAAGGGATTTTCGGAAGATCTCGGTAAACTTGAGGATCAGAGGCCCCTCAACATGTACGGATATTCAAAGCAGATGTTCGATCTCTATGCAAAGAAGAACAAATTTTTTGACCGCATAACAGGAATAAAATTCTTCAATGTTTACGGACCGAACGAATATCATAAAGGCGATATGAGCAGCAAGATCTTCAAAGCCTACGGAGAGATAAAAAGCACCGGAAAGATCAGGCTTTTCAAGTCATATAACGACAATTGGAAAGACGGGGATTCGGTACGGGATTTTGTCTATGTGAAAGACTGCTCCCGAATCATCTGCGATATGCTCGAAAGACCTGACATCACCGGCCTGTTCAACCTGGGCAGCGGGAAAGCGAGAAGCTGGAACGATCTTGCCTCGGCTGTATTTGAAAGTATGAATATGAAAAGATCGGTCGAGTACTTTGAAATGCCTGAGGAGCTTAAAGGTAAATATCAGTATTTCACTGAATCGGATAATTCGTCGCTTGAAAAAACAGGGATCGAATTGAATTTCACTTCGCTTGAGGATGGCATAAAGGATTATATAAGTAATTATCTTATGAAAGACAAACATCTCGGTGACTGATCTATGCGTCTCCGCCGTAAAGATTTTCTCTGGTCTTTCTTATATACTCAAGTTTTTTCATCTGTTCGGGAGTGATCTTTCCCTGTTTCTGTAGCTCAATGAGTTCTATCATCTCCAAAAATTCTTCATCGATCAGGTCTCCGAGCACATTTTCAATGCTCTCGTCAGGCTCCTTCTTCTTCAGGTTCTTTTTTTCCTTCATACTTGAATAGTTTTTCCAGTTTTTTATTCAGATCCTCGTCCTTTTCAGTTTTGAGCAGATCGCCGTCGTATGCCAGTCTCACTTCGCCTGTCTCTTCCGATACGACCACTATTATCGCGTCGCTTTCCTCGCTCAGCCCGACCGCTGCCCTGTGGCGGGTCCCGAACTGCGAGCCTATATCTTTTGTCGTAGTGGGAAGAATACACTTAGCCGCGACTATCTGATCGTTCGAGATCACTACGGCTCCGTCATGTAGAGGTGACGAAGGGCTGAAGATGGTCACTATGAGTTCGGGAGTCACCTCGCTTTTGATCGGTATGCCTGACTCGACAACTGCCTTCATTCCTACATTCCTCTGCAGAACTATAAGTCCGCCTATCCTTTTTTCGGATAGCATGAAAGCGGCTTTAGTAATCTCGTCGAATATAGTCTGCGTTCTTATCTGCAGAAACCGTCTTAAAAGTTTATTCTGTCCGATGTGCGTCAGAACCCTTCGAATTTCAGGCTGGAACAGGACAAAGAACGCAAGCCAGAATATTGTCTTGAGGGCGTTTACGAGCCATGAGATTATGGATAGTTTCAAAAAATCCGCAAGGATACCGAGCATTATCACAAAAGCAACCCCAATGAACATCGTAGTGGCCCTTGAATCTTTCACGACTGCGTATAATTTATAACAGATGAAAGTGAACAGAAGGATATCCGCGAGGTCCGCGATCGTAAAACTTAAAAATCCTATCTTGAACAGTTCCATTATTTCACCTTGAATTCCTTAAAATATTCCGGCTCGAAAGAATAGTCGGTCGAAGCTTTTTCACGCCTTGTGAAAGCCAGTTTCGCAATGTGATACGCATCCGGATAATATCCGCCTTTATACGGCGCGGTGCCGGCAAATTCCGGCGCCACATTTCCGGCGCGCACTCCATTAATATAACAATTTTCTCCGTAAGGTAGAACTATTATTTTACTTATTTTATCAACATCCGCGCCGGCCCTTTTGAACCGGGCATGAAAATAATCCTTCTGTCTTCCTTCGAGCAGTATCTCGGCGAACTCTTCATCCGGGTGATCTTCTAAAACTTTCAGAGCCGCCGCATCTATTGACCTGACGGGGATTATTTTTTTGCCCGCCCCGATCGCCATTCCCTTGACCGCGCTTACTCCCACCCTGAGCCCCGTGAAAGATCCCGGGCCTGTTCCGACCGCGAAGATATCCACTTCGCGCACAGAAATTCCGCCCTCTTTGAGCGCGTCCTCTATCATGCCGAAGAGCAGTTTGTTGTGCGCTCTCGTTCCGTCCGCTGAAAAGTACGAGACTTTTTCCCCGTCCCTGAGAAGGCATACGGACGCTTTTTCCGTCGATGTTTCGACCGCCAGAATATACATTAACCTATCCTCTTTATCGTGATCTTCCTTTTTTTCTCTTCAACCACATCTATTCTCACCTCGATCCTCTTTTCGGGAACTTCACTCTCAAGCATTTCAGCCCATTCCACGAGCGTGATGCTCTTATCCTGAGCCGCGAACTCATAGAATCCGATCTCCATAAGCTCCGAGACCGAACTTATCCTGTAGAGATCATAGTGGTATATCGTGAGTTCGTCAGCTGAATACATGTTCATTATTATATAGCTGGGCGAATTGACATAACCTTCAAATCCCAAACCTCTGCACAGACCCCGCGCGAAGACCGTCTTGCCCGAACCGACGCTGCCGTAGAAAAGAATAACTTCTCCGCCCTTCACCGTCTCAGCGAATTTGTGACCGGCTTTTTCCGTTCCCTTCTCCGAAGCCGTCCCGAATATAAGATCACCGTCATTATTTTTCATGACCCAAATTTAATCCAAAGCCCGTTGTTATGCAATAAAAAAGGGAGCAAAAAAAGCTCCCTTTGTGCGTAGTTCGTTACTTCACGGCTACTCTTTCTCTAAGCAGTCTGAATTTGTCATTTAAGAATTTTTGGCTGAACCGTCTCTTAATATCTATCCGACTTCTGCAGGAACTGTCCATGTTTTTTGCGCCGTCATTATTCCTGAGAATGTCCCGCTTGTGCAGGTCCGGTTATAACTTAACGCATCTCCGTCTTCGTCTGTAGCATTGCAATACATGTCCGATGTGCCGCCCGGCGCGACTTGGACAGCCGTGGAAATAAGTTCGCTGATAACAGGCGCATTGTTCGTCGGCGGAGCTGTGGGGTTGCTGTCATCATCGGAACATAACCATACCGTTATGCCTAATAATACCGCTAAGGCCAACGATGTTAAAGTTTTCCTCATGATAAACCTCCTCCTCAATTATTTATTTACTCTAAAATCGCAATATAATGCGAAGTCCTGAAGTTGTCAAGAATAAAAAAGGGAGCAATTTTAATCACCACAATATTTTCTGCCCTATGGCAAAACTTAAGCCTTTCGATCCGTCACCGTATAGGTATTTGTTCTCTA
>DFZN01000049.1 GCA_002382735.1 bacterium UBP11_UBA4055 | reverse complement strand
TCGTCAGGGTCATTCGATCCTATTACGATATCTGCAGTGTATGTTCCAACCTCAAGTCCGGTTGCATCGCAAGTAGCCGTTATCGTATCACTGCCGATCCCTGTTATACTGCCTGTATTACTGTCTAAGCTCAGCCATTCAGGTGTTGCCTGGAACTGGATCGCGAAATTATTCTTAAGATACGCGCTGTTGTAGGTTACAAGACAGCCGTCGCTGCCGTCAGGACTCTCTATTCCGACCGTACATTCGTTCAGAGGACCGTTCAGCGTGCCGTACTGGAACTCTATCTTCCCGCTTTCGTAAAGAAGTATCTCGAATGTGTTCGTGTTCGTTGAGCCGTAATCTACTATATTATAATACTCGATGATAAATCTTGAATTGGCGCTGTCATAATAGTAATAAACATCGCCGCTCGATGCCGATCCGCAGTTCAAATCGTCCCAGAACGGAGAGACAAGTGCGTTCGGTGCATCCGCTGTAGGTATCGTCGCGTTCGTTGCGCTTACATCACCGCCTGTAAATGTTACCGCGCCGTTGTCTGCTATTACTACAGTAGTGTAATTTATGCCGTAGAACGGGAAGGTCATACCCATGGATATAGCGGATGATTCGGCGTCATCTGCAAGTGTTACTACAGTACCGCTGCCGGTGATGTCAACCCAGCTAAACACTGGTCCGCCGACTTCGTCCGAATCCTTCCATTTGTAACCGTAAGTGTCAGGACCGCCGGAGGCTTTTATTTCTTTGCCGCCAGTGTAGTTGATGCTTATACCGTAATTAAGCGTACCGAGATCGGTGTTCTGGATTTCGAACTGCTTGTTGATGCTCGATTCAGGTGCCGTGGTGGCTGAAAGTGATGTCGGGTTCAGATTTATGTCCGGAACAATTCCCGTACCTGTTACAGCAAGATACTCTGTCGCATGGTTCGTATCAGTCGAAGTTATCGTAATATTGCCGTTGTAAGCTCCCGCCCCTGTCGGTTCAAAAGTCAGATTAAAGGTCTTGCTTGAGTTAGCTCCAATTGTGTATCCGATCGTGTTTTTCTGATCCTTACTGATTTGCTTAGAAGTTTCAGATACAGAATATCCGCTGATCGTGCCAATAGTTCCGGTTAGAACCTCGCTCGTGTGTGAGTTGGTAATTGAAAATGTATTCATACTGCTGAAACCGACACTGATACTGCCGAAATTTAGAGAAGAAGGATTGTATGAAAAAGTTCCGCCTATGTCACCTTCAGGCACTAACTGAACATTTACCTGGGTTGCATCCTTAAAATCAACTGTGTCGTCGGTCACAACAATATTATTGACAGTCTGACTGAAGTATCCCGGTGCGGATACAGTCATCGAATAGGTCCCGGGTTTAACTATCCTGTAATAGTCTCCGAAGTCCGGATCGGTTCCGTACTGTTTATCTATTCCTGCAATCTCTATTGTTGCATTCAGCGGCAATCCTGTATAAGAGTCAGTAACAATCCCGTAAATTCCCTTGTGAGCCG
Source organism: bacterium UBP11_UBA4055 (assembly GCA_002382735.1). Taxonomy (GTDB): domain Bacteria; phylum UBA4055; class UBA4055; order UBA4055; family UBA4055; genus UBA4055. Next base: position 12,068 of record DFZN01000049.1, on the reverse strand, counting down.
CCATAACATACCAGAACATTGATTCCCTATTGTCTTCCCAAAATCCCGCAATTAGACTGAAAGCCGGCCATTTTGTAGTAGAAATCTCTAAAGTAGTCTCTATATCATTATAATACCTGTAATTCCAGTCCTGCATACCGCCGTCTATAGAATACCAGTCACTCCCATTGGTTATACCGTTAGGGAAAGATCCTTTTCCGACAGAATTGTTGAACATCTCATAGTTTCTTACAGAATAGTTATATGCCAGCCATGCAACATGTTCATCGTCAGGACATGCGGCATAGGATCCGGAAGTCACTCCTGTTTCTTTGTCATAGAGATAATTAGCCACAAGAGCTCCGCCGTGAAAATTTGCGGAGAGAACGAAATTATGATCGTTGCTGAAATTTATCATTGCCGCTATCTCGGGTTCTTCACCGTCTGGAGTATTGGGCTCGCCATAAGTACCTTCAGGGAAATTCCTGTTCAGGTCAACGCCGTTGGCATTGTTTCTTGAGTTGTTTTCCATTCCGTCGGGATTGTGAAGAGGCATGACATACAGCTCGGTATTATTTACAATAAACTGCATCGTATCATTGTTCGCTTCGTACCCCTTCAGAATATTCTCGATGAAGAACATAGTCATCTCTGTTCCAGTAACTTCATCACCGTGCATAGTAGCAGAATACTTAAATTCGGGTTCGGCTTCTTCAACATCTATATTGTCGGTGATCTTCATAACCCATAGAGGTCTCCCCTGAACGGATGTTCCGATCTGGATCCTTTTGCAGATCGAAGGCCACCTGTTCTGCCAGATCAGCATAGAATCTCCGATCGCAGTATTATGCCTGAAGTCAGACAGCTTCTCAGGTAGCTGAAGCGGTGTCCATTCCATTGAATAGCCGTTTTTTTCTATCATAGAATACTGTTCTTCAGTTACATACACAGTCACTCTGCCGTCAATAGGAACTCCGCCCGGACCGAAACTCGTCCTGTCGATGTCGATTTTATTTTCCTGCAGGAATTTAATGACATCAGGCGAATTGACTTGGATTTCTGCATATTGATATTTGCTTGTAGCAAAAAGAGTTATTGCTGCAATGAGAATTATTATAATTTGCCTGTTCACTTTAACCCCTCCTTGATTTATTTAATTTTTAGCCACAACATAGTAGAATTTTTTAGTTTCAGTATAAGCGACAGTGAACTGGCTGACCGTCACATTAGCCTCAAAACTGAATGCCCCGTAAGGATCGTCCGAAGAATATACATCGTAACTTGTAGCTCCTGAAGAATCATCCCAGTCAATTATCAGATCGGAACTTGAAATACTTGTTCTTATATTTCCGGGAGACTGCAGCGTTTCGCCCTGGATAACACTGAATTTGTGCGGATCAGCGGAACCTATGAACGGATGGTTCTCCGATCTTCCGGAATTATCTTCCGCGTGAATGTAATATGAAACTTCTGAGCCTGTAGCCTGAGCCGGAATGGTTGCTGTGTATTGAGCTTTGGAAAGAGTCATCGGAATGCTGTTCCAGTTCCCTGTATCGACCTTGTAATAAAGAACTGCCGAAGTTATTGTATTTTCTCCATAGGATACCATATTCGCCGATATCGTGTAATCTTCAGAAGAAGTTCTGTCTGAAGGATCGGCTATGTGATAAATATGAAGCATCTCTTTGTCTATCACTCCTCTTGCTCTGCAGTGCAGAGCGTCAGTAGATTCCCACTCGTTCGGGTAAGGAAGTCCGGTGACTCCGACTACAGTATAGCCCGGCATGGCATTCTGATAGACTGCAATAGCGGCCGCATCGTTCGATCCTCCCATGATAGGCACGAATACATGATCGTTCAGTATCAGGGAATTAGTGAAAGGTTCGTCATTGGGAGTATAGACCCTGTATATCTCATAAGGCCCTCCGTAAGATGATGTCTGAGCTTCGAAATAATCTACTGTAGCCTCTATTTCGTCGTACTGTGCATGAGAAGTCGGAACTGATCTGATAAGTATCTTGTCAACATCAAGAAACTTGCCCCAGCAGTCAATGTGATCTATATATGTGTTGTTAGGGTCCTGCAGCACATGATATGTATGTATTCCCAGATAATCCTGCATCCTCTGATCTACTTCAGCCTCAGATATTCCAAGAGTTGAATAGCTCTCCTCATATACGATCGTCGTTGAGGCTCCGACACCCATACCGTCCGTCATATAGTTCCCGCCCGTATGCACCACGCTCATACCGTAGTATGGTTCACCGAGGAATGGCGCCATTGCACTTGGGATAGCATCGTCATTCGCTCTGGGTCTGTTATACATGAAGTCACAGACACCGACTTCATCATTACCGTTCACCACATACCACGGGCCGTAGTCTCTCGTCCAGTATGAATCGCTTGGTTCAAGCAGGAATTCACACTTTGAAGTGTCTATTCCTGCTGCAATATAAGTGTTCACTACAGTTTTTTTCTGTGTGCTCGTACAAATTGTATATACATCTGTGACTTCAGAAAGTTGAGTGATGAAATCGACCGGTACTCCGAACGGATATCTTACAAGAACACCCTGCATTCTCTCGAACTCAGCTGTCTGACGGACCGGTCCGACGGGAGGAGAAGTTGATACGAAATCTTTACCAATATCATCCAGCCTTTCAAGCTCTTCCGGAGTCAGCCAGTGAGGCATCGACTCAGGATTATTCTTGAACCATTCTTCAGTCCTTTGAATCAGTTCGTCATCGACTTTTGTCTGAGCAAAAGATGCAAAGACGGAAAAGATCACAAACAGGAGTAGCAGCTTTTTCATCCCATTTCCTCATATTTAAGTTTAATCAGTTCTAAATATATTCGCGCAGCTTTTTCCACAAATTCAATTCTGTCCAGTGCCTCGTCCATATCTTTTCCGTGACTGAAACACCCGTGTTTATCCAGAAGAACGATGTCTCTCTTTTTTATCTGTTTACATATTGCCGATGCAAGCTTTTCCGAGCCGGGCTCCATATCATCCAAAATACCTGCGCCATTCGGCAAAAGCAACTTTGATTCAAGCAACACCTCTGAAAACATTTCGTTCAGAGCGTCTTGGTCTTTGAATTTCTGAGATCTCAAAAGAGTTATAATACTGTCCGGGTGGCAGTGTATGACAGCGTTATCGTTTTTATTTTCCCTGCAAAGTATATCATGCATCATTAAGTGGGCGATAAGTTCAGATGAAGGTTTGTCGCTAAAATCAGGGTGGAAATAATAAAACCCTCCGTTTTCGTCAATTGTAACGAGAGAGAACATTTTAATTTCATCTCCAGAAGCTATCTGCCTCATTCTGCTCCCGGAAGATGTTATCAGGACAGATCTTCCTTTAAGGCTGGGAAATTTCTTATGAAGTTGAATTTTGCTTGATCTGTTAAAGTCGGTTTTTTCGTTTATACAGACACTCATGTTCCCGGCTGAAGCTTCGCCCCATCCGTGGTCATACAAAACACCTGCCGCCTCTTTCATCACTTTTATTTTGTTTTCGATCTCAGTCATGATTCTCTCTATTAAGTACGGTTAGAATATAACTACGCTTCTCAATTTTGTCTATACAAAAAATCATAATATTTTTCTTTGCATTAAGCTTTGCATTTTATTAGATTTAGCGCTTGAGAAATAAAAAATTATTGGGAGCAGACAATGGATCTTCGAAGAACAGCCTTTATAGGAAGAGATTTGGCAGCAGAACTGATACCGGTTATGACCGCAGTTGTGACTATTGCCGCATTATCACAAATCATAATCCCGCTATATCCTGTACCTTTTACAGGACAGACACTGGGGATCCTTTTGAGTGCGGGCATCCTCGGAAGAAAAAAAGGTATGCTTGCCGTACTTTCTTACATACTACTCGGAACAATGGGAATGCCTTTTTTCGCCGGCGGTAATTTCGGTCTTTCCAGGCTTACGGGACCTACGGGAGGATATCTTACGGGATTCATAGCGGCATCTTTTATAGTAGGCTATCTGAGCGACAAAGGATATTTTAAAAATTTCTCAATGTCAGTTATATGCATGACCGCAGGAAATCTGGTGATCTATATTTCAGGTATAATTTGGCTGTCAAAATTTATAAGAACAAGTGACCTTCTTGCGACCGGTGTTTATCCTTTCATCCCGGGAGACATGATAAAGATCGTTATAGCTGCTTCTCTCGTTCCGGCAGCAAGGAAATATCTCAGATAAAAAAAGACGGTCAAACCGCTTTTTTTAACTCCATTCAACATTTTCTTTTATAACCTTGGCAGGCACTCCCGCCACAAAACATTTTTCGGGTATATCCTTTGTCACTACAGCACCGGCGGCGATTATCGCTCCGTCACCGACAGTTACGCCCGTAAGTATCATTGCCCTCATTCCGATACCGACATGCTCTCCAATTATTATCGGTCGTGAATTATCCTGTTCCATTCCTTTTATAGTGTGCATATTCGAATCACTTATCGCAACTCCTTTTGATATAGCTACATACTGACCAATCTTTATATTCCTGTAGCATGATATATCAACATTCTCCGCCGCGTATCCGCTGCCTATTTCCAATACTCCCCCACTGGAGATGTTGATCACTCCGCCGGTGTGAAAGCTGAATATCCCGTTTATTATCAGCTCGCCGCCTTCATCGATCTTGAGGTTAGTATTATTGAAGTGGCTCCTCTCAAATGATGTTCCGAGATGCAGCTTGGCTTTGTCTCCAAGGATAGTTATTTTACCCTTCTTTGCTTTACCTATCTTTGTTTTTGGATACACGAGTATCTTGAACCTGGGGAAATAGCCCTGTTTAATGTTTAAGTAAACTGTCTTTAGAAGACTGAGCCGTTTGTAACCGAAGAACATTCCCGACAGTCTTGATATAAAATTCTCATTATGCATGAATAGTCCTTTTTCTTGATCAGGCAATATAACAACAGGAGCGGAAACTTACAACAAAAAAAAGGGAGTTCATATCGAACTCCCCTTAAGTTTATACTTCAACGACCCATCCGTCCGGGCCTTTTATATCTCCTGACTGGATACCGGTCAGGGTGTCGTAGAGTTTTCTTGTGATCGGGCCGACTTCTGTCTCTGAATGGAATACATGATATTTCCCTTTGTGCATGATCCCCCCTATCGGTGATATGACCGCCGCGGTACCGCAGGCTCCCGCCTCTTTGAATTCGTCCAGCTTATCAACGAACACATCCCTCTCTTCGGTTTTCAAGCCGAGATATTCTTTTGCCACATGAAGCAGAGAATACTTTGTTATCGAAGGAAGGATGGACGGTGATCTTGGAGTTACGAACACATTATCGTGAGTAATTCCGAAGAAATTCGCGGCTCCGACCTCTTCGATCTTTGTGTGTGTGGTAGGATCGAGGTATATACAATCCGCATAACCTGCTTTGACGGCGATCTCGTGCGGGAGCAGGCTTCCGGTATAGTTACCGCCGACCTTAGCGGCGCCCGTGCCGTTCGGAGCGGCCCTGTCGTATTCTGATGTGATGAAGCTGACGGGAGCGAGTCCCCCTTTGAAATACGGGCCGACAGGTGAACAGAAAACCGAGAAAATATATTCCGGTGCAGGACGGACTCCGAGGTTGTCCCCTGTACCGATCATGAACGGTCTTAAGTAAAGGCTCGCGCCCATTCCGTACGGAGGCACGAACTTCATGTTAGCTCTTACCACCTGCCTGCAGGCGTCAACGAACCGCTCCGTCGGAAATTCTGTCATAAGCACGCGCTGACAGCTTTTTACCATCCTCTTAGCGTTCTCGTCAGGTCTGAAAAGCAGCACTCTTTCGTCCTTTGCCGTGTATGCCTTCATTCCTTCAAAGCAGCACTGACCGTAATGGAATACCGTTGAAGATTCGCTTATAGTTATCTGATTATCCTCTACAAGCCTCCCTTCATCCCATTTACCGTCTTTCCAGTGCGTGATAAATCTTTTATCTGTTTTAATATAGGAAAATCCGAGTTTGTCCCATTCTATATTCGCTTTTTCCATACTTTATCCCTCCGGAAATTATTTTTTATCCATCATGTCCTTTATTGCCTTACCCAGCCTTTTTACGCCTTCTACGATCTCTTCTTTCGATGCATAAGAGAAATTGATCCTCATCGTATTCTTACCGCTGTCGTCGCAGTGGAATACTTTACCTATTACGAACGCGACATTATTCTCGACCGCCGTCAGGAACAGCTCCTCCGCATCCATCCATTCGGGCAGAGTTACGAAAAGGAAAAGACCTCCTTCGGGATTTGTCCATGTAACACCCTCCGGGAGATAGTCTTCGAACGCTTTCATCATCACATCTTTCTTCTCTTTGTACAATGAGATTATATTCTGAAGATTTTTGTCGAAATAACCCTTCTCGATATATCTTGCGGCAATTTTCTGAACGAAAGAGGAGGTACAGAGGTCTGTGGACTGTTTAGCCATAACTATCCTGTCAATTACCACGGGATGACCGATAACCCATCCTATCCTGAATCCCGGAACAAATACTTTGGAGAATGTTCCCAGAAGCAGCACCCTGCCATCGTCTGCCAGCTGATAAATTGTCTTCTGAGGTTCTCCTTCGAACCTGAGTTCCCTGTAAGGGCTGTCTTCAACTATCAAAACATCGTATTTTTTGCATATTTCTATGATCTCGATCCTTCTCCATTCAGGCATTGTAACTCCGGCGGGGTTCTGAAAATCAGGAATGATGTAAACGAACTTCGGTTTTTCTCCGATATCGTGAAGAAGCTTCAGTTCTTCCTCAAGTTTTTCAGAGTTCATACCGTACTTATCATGCTTGACACCTATCATCTTCGCGCCGTAATTATGGAAAGACTGAAGTCCGCCGAGATATGAAGGCAGTCCGACGATGATCTTGTCTCCCCTGTCGATCAGGACTTTCGGTATCAGATCGAGAGCCTGCTGTGATGAAGTGACGATTACAAGATTGTCCTGAGTGATCTTCAGTCCCTGAGCAGCGTATCTTTCCGCGAGGATCTTTCTCAGGTCAGAATCTCCTTCGGTCGTCGAATACTGAAGAGCCGAAGGTCCGTCATTTTCAAGAACTTCGCAGGATATTTCTTTCAGTTGCTCTGTCGGAAATGTTAAAGGTGAGGGCAGTCCGCCTGCAAAGGAAATAAGGCCGGGCTTGTTTGTAAGCTTCAGAAGCTCTCTAATAGCGGATTTCTTCATCCTTTTTGAGCTTTCTGATAACAGTTGTTCGAAATCTTTTACCATTTTTAAACTCCACACTTTAATTAATCTCTGCATCTAAAGAAAGTAAGTGACTTGAAAAAAGTCAAATTAATTTTTTACATTAAAAAGATTTCGTTTGACAGTTCTATAAAATCCCCTACGCTTAAATTTTCAGGTCTTTTGACGACTTCGACCGATCTGACTGCCGACATATCAGCTACAAAGGGTTTCAAGGTATTCCTGAGCATTTTCCGCCTGTTGAGAAAGGTCGTTTTAACAATAGAACGAAAAAGTTTATAGTCTTTAACTTTGTCAAGGTTACCGTTACCGATATTGAAATTGAGTCTGATCATGGAGGAAACTATCTTGGGTTTCGGGTAAAAAGCTTCGGGAGGAATGTCGAACAATATTTCAGGTTCACAGAAAAAGCGGGTGAAGATACTCAATACTCCGTAACTTTTCGTGCTGACTTTGGCTACAATCCTTTCGGCTACTTCTTTCTGTATCATTATTGTGAGGGACTGTATCTTCCTCGAAGTTTTATTCAGTTCCGAAGCGAGCTCCATAACCTTAAAAATGATCGGGCTTGTCACATGGTACGGCAGGTTACCGACGAACTTGACATTATCCTCACTTACATTTTTCTCAAAGTCGAATTTTAAAAAATCCTCGTTGAAGAGATCGATATTTTCTTCGCCGATCTTCTCGTTCAGGCCTTCTATCAGTCTCTGGTCTATCTCGACAGCATACAGTTTTTTAACCTTCCCCGAAAGCCTCGAAGTAAGAGCTCCGCCGCCCGGTCCGATCTCGAGAACAGTATCGTCCGGTTTCAATTCAAACGAGTCAATTATTTTCGAAATATAAAATTCATCCTTAAGAAAGTTCTGCCCGAGCGATTTTTTCATTTTAAGATAAGTCATATCAGCCTTAATAGTGTTTATGGAAGAGCGAAATTATAATTATTACGACGATAGTGTAGAAGAAGGGCTTGATGAATTTTACGCCGTTCTTTATCACCATCTTTGACCCGAGCGTGGCTCCGACTATCTCACCGGCCGCCATAACGAAACCCGGAATGAAAACCATTTTTCCGCCGATCGCGAAGAATATCAGCGCGGTTATATTGCTGGTAAAATTCATTACCTTAGTGTAGGCGGTCGCTTTTACCATCTCGTGACCGAGAAAGAATACGATCAGGATCACCCAGAACGCTCCCGTTCCCGGGCCGAAGTACCCGTCGTAAAAGCCGATGAGCAGTCCGAAGATCACATAGAACCATTTTGTGCTCATCCGCTTTTCCCGTTCTATCTCCCCCGCCTTCGGCGATACCAGCAGATAAACGAGCACTCCCATCAGAAGGAACGGGATAAGCTTCTCCAAGAACTCGTTGCTCGTTATCTGAACCGCAACAGTACCCGCGGCGGCTCCGATGAAAGTGAAAATGATCCCGGTGCGGGCGGTCTTGAGGTCAGCCTTTCCGCCTGTAATATAGTGATATGACGAAGTTATCGATCCGAAGCTCGACTGAAGTTTGTTCGTACCGAGAGCCATCTGAGGCGGAAGACCCGCAAGAAGCAGTGCAGGCAGAGTAATAAGACCTCCCCCGCCCGCGACAGAATCAATAAAACCCGCCGCCGCGCCTGATAAAAACAACAAGAAATATGTAAGCATCGAGAATTCCATGATACCTCAATTATATTTGCTCAGCATTTTTCCCATTTGTTCCGCAATGGATTTTGCATTTTCTAAATCAAGGCCGCACTTCTCGGCGCATTTTTCGAGATCGAATTTCGTTTTTCTGTTGTTCGCTTCAACCATATAACCCACAAATTCATTGATTTTATTCATCTCGTCAGATTGTTCCGCCGTTTGAGGTTTTTCAAAAAGCTCTTCGTATGGATTCAGATTGATTTTTCTTCCGAAAATCTCTTCGGCTGTCATGATCATGTTCATAGTGACTTCGTTCTGAGGTTCTTTAGGGAATTCATAGCCTGAACCGGCCAATTCTTCGATCAGCTTATCATAGCCTCTTGCGGTCATCGAGTAAAGTACAAGATGTTTTTTATTCAGGTTGAAATAACAGCAAGCGAAATGAGGAAAATGATTCCACCTTTTTAGCTCTATCTTAAAGATACGGTCTTTTTCAGCAACGCTGAATTTAGCCGAGAGTTTATCAGGAAAAAACCTAATGTTTCTAAATTCTGACTGATTATTTGTAATCATGTCTTTTCCGTGAACCGATAAAGGAAAATTGGAACGGGCGAACAGTGCGCAAAAAGGCAGAGGATCCGCGTTTATCGCTTCCCCTAATTTTTCAATTGAATTCGTGCCCGGTCTTACCATTTTTGAGAAAAATACAATATCGGCAGGTGTAAATCCTTTATAATAAACATGAGGGCCGTAAGACTGCCAGCATTTCCCGTTAAATCCGATCAGGTACAAAAAATAACTGACACCAGGCTCTTTTTCGATAATATCCTGAAGCCCCGGCGAATACAAAAAATACTCTTCTCCGGTGGGTATATCTTCAATAACAAAGAAATTCGTTTCAGGATTCGATCTGACGGTGCAAAAAGTAAATCTCCACGGTACAGCTATATGTTCACTCAGAAACAGCTTTTCCTCTTCGTTTCTTGAACGAATCTCGTTTAAAAACACATATTTCTTTGCATGCCCGTCTTTCTTAAAAAGCTGAAATGCCATATATTGCGCAGCAAGCCTCATCGGCCAGTCTTCAGGCATACTATCTAACAATTTCGCATATTTACCGAACTGCCTCGCAAACTGCCTGTCAAGTCCTTCCCTTTCCGAACAAAAATAAATAAGAAACTCATCCACGAATGAATTTATCAGTTCGGAATTAGTTTCGCAAACTTTCTCTATTTCTGCAAATTCTTCTTTTTTCATACTTCAATCCTTCCATCGGTTTATATAACCGCATAAATATAAGATAAAAAATCATTATTGGAAAATGGAAAGATGACGGGTATTGTTAAGCAAAAACCATATCAGCCATTTTTTCGGATAAATAAGCTTGAGCTATACTATCTGACGGTTTATTACTTTTTGCTTCTATCGATATAGAAATTTTATCTTCGGAAACTATAATCAACCCAATATTATTTTGTAACAACAAATCTTTATCTACTCTATGAGCAAACTCTTCACTTATAGCTAAGTAACTTTTATGTGAGTAAACTTTATATCTAAGAGCTTGATAGAATCCACTCTTCCAATCTGACAACTTTGCTTCAATTGAAATTATTTGTTTTATTGGAGGAGTATATTTAGATTTAATAAGAATGTAATTTGTGTCTATCTTCTCTGTATATCCGTTCATTTCAAGAAAATCTAGTAAGCTCACAGCCTTTTTCTTGTTTAGAAAAGTGTTTTTTAAAAATTCTTTTATTTTTATTTTCTTATTCATCCTATTAAAAGAATTCATAATAACAAACATAAGATCGTAATCTACTATCGTGTAATTCCTGCAATCCACATCAACAGCTAAAACTATATCAGCAACACCATTACCACTGTCAAATTCGTAAAAAAAGTGTTTAGTATTATACAATTTCGATAATTCTTCTCCAAGTATGGGGATCATATCTTTTTCATACTTAAACATGATTGATCTCTCTAAATTTAGTAAAAATATTTTTCCATCGAGATAAATATGCATAGTCGTCAGATTTAAAAACATTCTTAAGTAAGGAATACTTTTTTATTGCCGTGTCAATTCTATACAAAAAATAATCGATTTTTTCTTTTTCTTTTAATGACTGCATATAATTGATTTCAGAATATATATTCTCTAAAAAATGTAGGTGCACATTTTTATCTTGTCTTATTTCAGGTTCAGATTTTTTTGCACAATAATAACATTTACATGATCCTATTACGCTTGTAATCTGATTATATTTTGTTGGAGTTTTCCTATTGATTGCAACAGTACTTAGTAATTCAGGAAAATAATATCTGATATACATATTATAAGATTCTGTTGATTCACTATATAATCCTTCATAAAAACTTTCAAATCTTGCAGTCCCTGATGTATATCCTGCGATTCCTAGAGATAAAAGTCCGAGACCTAACCCCGAGTTTATCCTTCCAGCTACTACAGGCTTTTTTGTCCATCTTTGTAGCTCCGATAAGAAATGAATGTAATTGAAAAGCGTTATTTCATTTGTATTATTGTCAATGCAATCTGCATAAATCAAAAATCCGTCACTTTCAATTGCTGTAATAGTATTCAGTAAATGCCTTTTCGATCTTTCATCGTTAAAAGAATCTGCTTTAATGCAAATTCCCATATAAATGTCTTTTTCAACACAATTTGTGTTCCTATAATCTATACTTTCTTTTGCTAACTTACAATCGAAATCGAACCATTCTGCAATTTGATTTCTATCAGGGCTATAGCCTAAAGATGAATTATGTAAGTAATGAAAGGGTGTTAGTAGTATATCAGCATTTAATTCTAATTCTTTTTCTAGAACTTTCCTAACATATTCTTTTTGATCGCGATAATTACTTAAATTATCAGGACTAATTATTTTGTAATCATTTGGTGAGTAGGGCAGCTCTCTGACTCCTTTAGTTTCTGCGTAAGCTGAGTAGGCTAAACGTACAGTTGCCGGATCAACAATAATCTGGATATTTGCATCGTCTTGAATTCTCTTTAGTAACCCTGGTAGCGTTGAACCAAGATTTGCAGGAAATTCAACAGTTCCGAATTGGCGATTTCTTTTTGTAAATTCTTCAATAACAGATTTGTCATTATACAGTCTTAAAATAAAGCGTGGAGATAAGTCATATACTCTGGGATACAATTTATTTTCTCGAGAATCAATAGCTTCGATTATATCACTTATTCTAG